>CAMHTW010000098.1 GCA_946188165.1 uncultured Prevotella sp. | reverse complement strand
TTGCACAGCGACGTGAAGTAAAACTTGGTAAGAATCCTGGAAAGAAGTTCGTGATTCGTCCAGATTTGTATTCACCAATTCAGGAGAAGAAGGTATTCGCAGAAGCTGCAACTCACAGCGGAATCTCTGCAGGTGTAATCAAAGCGGCTTGGGATGCCGCAGGCGAGGTAATCCGTACGTGGGCCACTGAGGGTCACTCTATCCCTCTGCCAGGACTGGGAACTATGCGATTCGGAGTTCGTAGTAAGGCAGTAGAGAATCTGGAGGACGTGAAGACGGGGTTGATTACTGTGCGCCGCATCATCTTTACTCCAAACGTGGAGGTGAAGGATGAGTCGAAGAACACCTCTATTCAGATTACCTGTCTGGATGAGGACGGAAACGTGCTGAAGCGCGTGACCAGTGGCGACAGCGGTGACATCGAAGATCCTGAGAACACCCAGCCAAGCAATGGCGGTAACCAGAACACCCAGCCATCAGGCGACGTACCTGGAGAGGGAGATTAAGCGATTGGGGCAAAAGCCCCAATACGCTTAATGTAAAAATGTAATAATTAAAAAAATTAATACCATGACAAAGAGAGAAACCATTAAGTTCATCGTACAGATGATTGCGTCAATCGCAACCGCGATTGTTACAGCCCTCGGAGCTACAAGTTGCATGGGTATGTAGAAAAAACTAAGGAAAAAGTCACCTTCGGGTGGCTTTTTTTATTGAGCAATATTTTTTCGTGCAAAATGGGGGTTATATTGAAAAAAATGGTTATATTTGCAACCAAAACAAGCTTTAATATATTAACATGATGACGAAAAAAACTTTCATGAGACTGGCAGCGATACTGGGCTGCGCGATGATGATGGCAGTGATGACTGCATGTACAAGCGACAATGCCGACGACCCGGCAACTGTTGATGAAGGCTCGATTGTGGGCAACTGGTGCTCGAACGTTTCGGGCAAGACCTATGCCAAGTGGAACTATGGCGACACGTGGCGGAACACCGTGTTTAACGATGACGGAACAGGGTTTACCCGCATTTACTACACACTACAGGACAAAGTAGTAGGATGCGAGAAGATAGACTTTACCTACAAAGCAGCCGACGACGGTACGCTGGTGATGACATCAACCCAAAGGGGCGCCAAGGACACCAAGTGGAAGCTGGTAGGCAATGAACTGCGATTAGGCGACGAAGCCGCCGACGAGACGTATTTGTACTTCAAGCCAACACCTGCCGACATGGCCGCTAAGTTCGACAAATGGAGCAAGGCCGAAAAAGTGTTCGATGTGCCTCAGCCCGCCAAGTACACCGTATTTGTATATGGCAACGCAGGCGGTTGGATGGACGAAATCATCGAGTACGGATTCTGGGAGAGAATACAGCAGTATCTGACCGACTCAACCAACGTGCGCGTGGTATGCATGTATAAATATGGTAAGCATCTGCCCGAAGAAGGCAAACCGTTTAGTGGCAAATATGCCGAGCCAGGCGACATCGTGTGGTTTGATCTGAACGACAAGACCGACCTCGACAAAATCAAAGAAAATGGCTTGCAGGCCATCGGCATGGGCGAGCAAGCCAAACAGCTGAAGATATGCGACCCTAACACCATGCGCATGTTCCTGGAGTTCAGCAGTCTGCAATGCCCCGCCAAGGACTATGTTCTGGCCATCTGGGGCCACGGCTCGGGTTTCGACCCCATGAACGACGTGCCCGGAAAGTATGAAGTGAAAGCCCTGACACGCGGCGTGATGACCGACGAATGGGTAAATGACGAATGGATGGATATGTACGAGATGTACGATGCCATGAAGGCTGCGGGCATCGACCACTTCAACACGCTGATGTTCCACAACTGCTTCATGGGTAATATCGAGTCGCTCACGCAGGCACGCTCACTGGCCGATTACATCATTGCATCGGGCCACATACTGAACAGCGACGGCTTACTGATGACGGAGTTTGTGCGCGGACTGATAGAAACAGGCGACCCCGAGAAGGCTGGCGGACTGATGTTCGAACGCTCTACACCAGACTGGCAGGATGGTTATCTGAATGAGAAACCAGGAAAATTCCCTAACGGCGACTACAAGATGATTCGCACTGATAAGTTCCAGCCCATCATCGATGCCTCAAAGCAACTGTGCGACCGCATCCTGGCGCTCTATCCTACGCAGAAGGAGGCCATCGACCGTGCCTCAAAGAGCGTGTACCGCTACTTTGCTATCAACGATGGCGAAACGGCGATACCACAATGGGTATATCCTTTCTTCGACATAGCTAACTATGCCCAGCTGCTGGCCAAGGAGACCGACGATGCCCAGCTGAAGGACATTTCGGCCGCGATGGACAAAGCCTTCAAGGAGGCATTTGTTCACTATCGCGACGTGAACAACAGCGTGCAGCATCTGGATCACTACACGCTGAGCGTATGTCTGATGCACCGTGGATACTACACAGCCGACTATAAGGCGGTAATGGACCCTGTTCCACTGAACAACTTCAACGAGGGCTACGAGAAGTGCGACTTCCACAAGCTGACGGGCTGGGGCAACTGGCTCAACACCAACGAACAATCGCTCAAAAGCAACCCAGAGTGCGGCGGAGGCGGGCAACTATGATTAACCAGCAATTATTGAATCCGAAGAGCATCGTCGTCATCGGCGGCTCTAACAACGTGCATAAGCCCGGAGGCTCTATCGTACGTAATATTAAGAATGGTGGTTTCGGTGGCGACCTGCACATCGTGAACCCCAAAGAGGACGAGGTGCAGGGAATAAAAGCCTATCACGACGTGAAGGATATACCACCGACGGAACTGGCGGTGCTGGTAGTGGCAGCCAAGTTCTGTCCTGACTATGTGGACTATCTCTGCGCCGAGAAGGGCACAAAGGCCTTTGTGATTATCTCGGCCGGATTCGGCGAGGAGACAAAGGCGGGTGCAGAACTGGAGCAGCGCATACTCGACACCTGTAAGAAATACGTGGCGGCACTCATCGGACCAAACTGCATAGGACTGCTGAACCGCAACCACCACAGCGTGTTTACTCTGCCAATACCAAACCTGAACCCACAGGGCGTTGACTTTGTATCGGGATCGGGCGCAACGGCAGTGTTCATACTTGAGAGTGCGGTGATAAAGGGCTTGCAGTTTAACAGCGTGTGGAGCATAGGAAACGGTAAGCAGATAGGCATTGAGGACGTGCTGCAGTATATGGACGAGCACTTTGACGCCCAGACCGACTCGAAGGTGAAACTGCTGTATATCGAAAACATCGGCAACCCCGACAAGCTGCTGTATCACGCAAGTAACCTGATACGCAAGGGATGCCGCATAGCAGCCATCAAGGCAGGATCGAGCGAGAGCGGAAGTCGTGCTGCATCGAGCCACACTGGTGCGATAGCATCGAGCGACTCGGCTGTAGAGGCTCTGTTCCGTAAGGCGGGAATAGTGCG
>CAMHTW010000097.1 GCA_946188165.1 uncultured Prevotella sp. | reverse complement strand
GTTGAGATACTTGATCTGTCCCTGATAGTTGCGCATATTATTCGGAACGATAGTCATATCCCCAGCATTCAGATAAACCTCAGGGAAAGGTCCTACGCCACCCGCATGGTCACCATGGGCATGGGTCAACATCATCGTTACAGGCTTGGAAGTAATCTTTGCCACAATCTTGTCCAGCCCAGGTATGCGTGTCCCAGCATCAATCAGAAGTGCACGGTCATTACCTTCAACGAGGTAGAGCGACTCATTATATACCAGATGTCCGTTGCCTATCCATGTATGCTCGTCAAGTTGGCGGAACACCACATTATCATCTTGATAAACCACTTTGCCGCGCAGGTCACGACTGTTAATCTCTGTTCCCTGAGCTCCAGCCGCATACGGCATCAGGCTAAGTAGCATGGCTGCAATAATCGCTACAAAATTTTTTTTCATCTTTATTCAGTTTTTGGATTATTTCGATAAATCAAAGTCTGTTGTATTTAGTACCACGGGAAAAAAGTAAAAAAATATGGCTCACTTTATCCTGACGATATTCAGCGAGTAAGGAGGTATTTCGAGCAGAACACTGTCATTATCGGGCGAGAGCAGTTGTTCCACAGGATGGATGACTGTAGGCGTATCGAGCGTATTCTCTTCCATACCGTCGTTGGCTGCCAACCGGACTACCTGGGCACTTGCCGGCTTAAAGTTCTTCAGATTAAGTCGGGCGGTGGTTGCTGCATCGCTGGTATTGGCTACTTTCACGATGAGTTCCCCGCTGGCATCGTCGATAGTGGCTGAGGAGAAGATGCCCTTCGTATCATCATGCTTCAGAATTGTGTCGAAGACAAGTTCGTTGTCAAGCCACGCCTTCACGCTGTCGCCATTTACCTGTAGGGTTATATCGTACCAACGGCCAGCCTCTATACGTCCACGCTTACTGTCAGCCAGCAACTTTCCGCCATTGCTGATTTGCTCGATGGCGTGCTGGGAGTTGGTCCATCCACCGAAGTTCACCCAACAGTAGTTCTTTTCATCCACATAGTTGAAGATAATGATGAAGCCTTCAGCCCCCTCGTCCTTGCGGGCACGGAACTTACAGGTGTAGTGGTCGCTGTCGATGATATTCTTCTCAATGCAGAGCGTGGCATCCTTATGGCCAGTCTGCCGCACGGTATTGCCTTCCTTCTGCCAGTCACCATAGACAAAATCCACATCCTTATCGGTCTCAAACGTGGCGCGTGTGTTCCATGTCCCGAATCCCACACGGCTCCGCTTCGGTGTCAGCGGTTTGCGGACTGTACCCTTGTAGGGATCGTTCTGCTCCACCTTCACCACCTGTGTGCCCAGATGCTGCGGCATGAGTTGCTGCACATAGTAACTTGGAGTGCCCATAACTCGGCTGCTGCTGAAACGAATCATATCGGGACGCCAACGGGCATCGTTCTCGTTGACAAAAATTGGGGCATACGAGGCCAGTTCCACCACGTCGCCGTTGTTCTCCATGCCCATCATATAGACAGCCTCGCCAAGGGCAGCATTCATGTTGCCTAATTTGCCGTAGCCGTTGGTCACAGCATATTCGCCCACATAGACCTTGGGGCTTTTTCTGTCGTAGCTGTCGTACTTGTGGAAAGCGGCGGCAAACCAGTCTGGTGAGCGGTAGTAGTGCTCGTCAAGCAGGTCGACGGGCAGTTTGCTGTTCCACTTGGGATTGTCGTCACCCCATGCCACCACGTTGCCGATGATCTTCATCTCGGGATACTTCGCCCGGATGATTTTGTAGAACTGTTCGTAGCGTTCGTAGTAGTGGTCGCTCTGCTGACGAGGATCCGGCTGGTTGTTTTCGTTACCTATCTCCAGATATTCTATTCCGAAAGGCTCCGGATGTCCGTTCCTGGCACGCATAGCCCCGTATTTCGATGTAACGGGGCCGTTGGCATACTCCAAGGCATTCATACACTCGTCGATCCACGACTGGATGCTATCATAAGGAGTCATGCCCCCATGCCATATTCCTACATTCACTACATAAAGTGGCTTGGCTCCTAAGTCCTCTGCCAACTGCAGGTATTCATGGTAACCCAGTCCGTCGGAAGTGCGATAGCCCCAGTTCACGTTCCAGTGCCCCTCACGCTCCTCAATCGGGCCGATGGTACGTTCCCAACGAAAAGCATTGTCGGGACTCTCCTGCCCCTCCACGAAGCAGCCTCCCGGGAAGCGCATGAACTTGGGGTGCAACTGCCACAGCATGTTAGCCAGATCTGGTCGCATGCCGTTCTCACGGTTCTTGAATGTGGGTGGGAAAAGGCTCACCATGTCTATTTGAACTTGCCCCACGCCGTCGAACACCAGTGCGAACTGCGCCTGCGAATCATTGCCGTTGGCGGTAAGGGTGGCTTCGTACTTCGTCCAGCCCTTGGCCTTAACGGCAGGAAATTGGCTTACTGCCGTCTCAGCATATAGCAGTGAGCCGTCCTTCGAACAGAGCGTGGCCTTCACGGTGCCTTGGTATTTCAGTGTCTTTGCCCAGAACGACAGACGATAACTGCGCCCCTGCACGGCATTGATGCCCCAGTAGCCCTCGTTTACCAGACAGACGGGAATCGTGGGCGAAGCCTTGATGTCGAGTGCCAGAGCGTTGTGCTGCACACTGTTAAGCAACGGCGTCTTTTTCGTGGGTTGTATGAGTCTTGCCTCGAGTTGCGACGGAGCTGCTGCATAGGTTGACCATCCCTGCATATCAGCAGGTGCGCCATAGCGAGGTCCGTCCTCAAACGATCGGTTGCGTATCAGCTCTGCATAGATACCGCCATCGGCAGCATGGTTAATGTCTTCATAGAAGATGCCATAAAGCATCGGGCTCACCTTCGGTCCCCGTTGCAGGGCGTCGATATTGATTGTCACTTGAGCCTGGGCTGTTGCAAAGAATGCAAAACCGACCACGAGAAGAATGTTTTTGTGAGTCATTTTCACTTGCCTATTTATTTTATTTCTTACGACTTTGCAAAAGTACAAAAATTCATCCGAATAATGAAAGAAAAAATAAAAAAACGCAGCAAAGTGAACATAGAGGGGACGGTTCTTCCTGTTTGACCCGCTGCGCCGTCAGCGGAATCAGTCAAACAAAAAAGAACCGTCCCCGGGTGTTTGATTATCGGCAGTCGAAGAGAATCTTGCGGCGATTATCCTTCGGCCGCACGGCGAAGTGAATCCAATACGTCGTGCCGCACTTCTCCAAAATCAGTTCATCAAATTCCCGCTTCGTACCATCGGCGATGTCGAGCAAGATGCCCGCCATCCTGATCATGTGTTCCGGGCCATAGCAGCGGATATCCACCGCGCATCCCGTCAGGTGATTCGAGCCCTTGGCGCCACCACACAATCTGTTCACCTCTTCACTCCGATACCCGCTATTAATAATAACTGGAGTCTCCCCATCCCCATACAGCTTTCCATAACTATAGCGGAGGTCCTCCAGCCAATTCTCGCAGATATTGCGGAGATTCTCAATGGCGACACGCGAAGGGATATTCTTATCCAGCGTGTCATAACTCGTCTTCGTCAACTCTCCGAGCGTAAAGTGCTCGGAGAGTTTCATGTCCTTGTTCATTTCTACTTTAGTCA
>CAMHTW010000096.1 GCA_946188165.1 uncultured Prevotella sp. | reverse complement strand
TACCTAAATTATATTAAAAAAGTTTCCTAAAACTTACATTTTAAGAAACTTTTCATATTATGCCACTAAATTGTTATTGCTTCTTACGTTTTTTCAGCTGTAACTTGGGTATTTTAATCACTTGTCCTGCTTTTATCTGCGGATTACGCGGCAGGTTGTTGTAAACCTCAATATAGCACTCCATATCCGGACCTAAGTGAGCACGGCAAATGCTGTAGAACGTCTGTCCTTGCAATACTTTCACTTCGTGGTCAAGTCCCACGATACGATAAGCGCCCAAGCGTACACGTTCGTCTTTTTCAGCATACTTGTCCACCTCTGGGGCGGGCTCGGCCTTTGGTTTCTCCACTTTTGGCACTTCTGGCTTGGGCTTCTCCGCCTTCACTTCTTCTGCCTTGGGTGTTTCCACGTTAGCAGCTTCTGCTATTTGATCAGGTACTTCCAAAGCTATAACAGACGTCGTGTCCTGACTCTCAGGAACATAAACAGTATCTCTTATAACCACCGTATCACTCAATGCTGCTAAAGCCGTTTGCTGACAGCCATAATAGTAACCTCCTGCAGCTGAAATACCGACAAGGCAAATGGCACCAAGCGCCATCCATACCCACTTGAACAAAAGATTGGTTTTCTCTTCTTCAACATCATTATCGAGTGTACCAGTCGTCTCCTCAGGGGTTTCTTCAGGTTTTTCCTCATGAGTGGCTTCAGTAACCTCAATTAAAGGTGCAACAGCTGGTGTCTCCTTGGGTTGTTCACCCTCAACCAAAGGCTCTTCAACAACTGGCTCTTGCTGCTGAATAACAGGCTCTTCTTGCTGAACAAGAGACTCTTCCTCTTTGACAACAGGCTCTTCTTCATCCTTTTCAAGTTGTACTAATTCTGCCTCTGTCAAGTCATCTTTGATATCTTCAAATTCACCATCTGCAGGCTGTTCTTTCAGGTCATCAAACTCTACATTATCGTTAAGGACAACCGTCTCGAACTGCGAGAAAGGCTTGTTAACCAATTCCTTCATCGTCGCATCAGGTGTAAAAGTGATTTTCGAATGCTCTTCAATCATCACCCTGCCACCCGTACGTACGCTAACACTTTCACGAGCATCGACAGTAATCACTTTAAACGTGCCCAAGCCCTTTACCTTGACCAAATCGTTCTTCTCCAGTCGTTCTTGGATAATCGCAAACAACTCTGTAGCAAAGCGATTGGCCTGGCTCGGTTCCAGTCCGTTCTTAGCTACTAAGACTTTAGCTATCTCTTGTATTGTCAATCTTCCCATACCTTACTCTCCTCCTTTTAGTTTTTCCTTTAACGTCTGGTTGGGCTTGAAGTTCAGCACCAATTTGGGTGGTACCAACATACGTTGTCCAGAAGCAGGATTTACCATGATGCGTTCCATCTTTTTCTTCGTTTCGAAGACTCCAAAGTTAGGCACAAGTACAGCATTGTCCTCTTGAAAGGCGTCGCCCATAGCATTGACAATGTTGTTTACCAAGGTTTGTGTGTCTTTGGCACTAAACCCTGTCCGTGATGCCAGTTCTGCGATAAACTCTTTGTTATTCATATCGTCGTGTTTGGATTTTTTGTATGTCAAAACTTTGTCGTTGCATATAAATCGAATTCTTCTGAATCCGTGATGCGGGCCATATAGAAATTACCGATTGTCAGTTGTTCAGTGGCAGGAATCAGCACTTCGGGATCTACCTCTGGCGAACAGTATTCTGTACGTCCAATAAACCAATCGCCCTCCTGTCTGTCGATTATCACTCGTAATGTCTTACCAACCTTTTGGGCTTCTATCTCAGCACTGATATTCTGCTGAATACGCATCAGTTTGTCAAGTCTGGCCTGTTTTACATCCTCAGGCACATCGTCTTCGTAATGCTGCTCTGAATAGGTACCTTCCTCTTCCGAATAGGCAAAAGCACCCATGCGTTCGAAGCGAGCCCACTTGGTAAATGCTATCAGTTCAGCAAAGTCTTCGTCTGTTTCACCTGGGAATCCCACCATCAGCGTCGTACGCAGGCAGATGCCTGGAACCTCTTTGCGCAACTTCTCTACCAACTCGTATGTCTCTTGTTTGCTGACATTGCGCTTCATGCGCGACAGCATATTGTCGGAAATATGCTGGAGGGCTATGTCAAGATATTTGCAGACGTTTGGTTTCTCGCGCATCACTCGTAACAGGTCCCATGGGAAATGTGTGGGATAGGCATAATGCAGACGAATCCATTCAACGCCCTCGATATCTGCCATCTGCTCTATCAACTCTGCAATATGCTGTTGGCCGTCAATATCAATACCGTAGTAGGTCAGTTCCTGAGCTATGACATTGAACTCCTTGACGCCCTGTCCAACCAGATAGCGCACCTCGTCCAGAATCTCCTGCATCGGACGGCTCTGATGCTTACCAGTAATCAGCGGAATGGCACAATAGGCGCAATGGCGGTCGCAACCTTCCGATATCTTCAGGTAAGCATAATGCGAAGGTGTCGTAATATGACGCGGAGCATTCTCTATTCTATCCAGATGATCTAAGTCTTTCAGTAACTGCTTATAATTGAATTTCCCATACCACCCATCCACTTCAGGAATTTCCTCTTCCAAGTCTGCCAAATAGCGCTCAGACAGACAGCCCATCACAAACAGCTTTTCTATTCTGCCCTCCGTCTTGGCTTGTGCAAATTCCAAAATGGTATTGATGCTTTCCTCCTTAGCATCAGCAATGAAGCCACAGGTATTGATTACTACAATGTCACCCTGGGGATCATCGCTATCGTGCGTACACTGATAGCCGTGAGCCTCCATGAGTCCCATCAGCGTCTCGCTATCCACGAGATTCTTCGAGCATCCGAGTGATATGAAATCTATCGTCTTCAATTCTTCAATTCTTCAATTCTTAAACAGCGAGTCAACGAACTGCTTTTTGTTAAACAACTGCAGGTCGTACATGCCTTCGCCAAGTCCGATATACTTCACAGGCACCTTCAGCTGGTCAGAGATACCAATCACCACACCACCCTTGGCAGTACCATCGAGTTTGGTGATAGCCAACGACGTAATCTGCGTGACAGCCGAGAACTGCTTGGCCTGCTCGAAGGCATTCTGTCCTGTAGAGCCATCAAGCACGAGCATCACCTCGTCAGGAGCCTCAGGCATGACTTTCTTCATGACCTCCTTCACTTTCTTCAACTCGTTCATCAGGCCTACCTTGTTGTGCAGACGACCAGCCGTATCTATCAGCACCACATCGGCACCGTTGGCTTTGGCGCTCTGCAAGGTGTCGAAAGCAACTGAAGCAGGGTCGGAACCCATTTGCTGCTTCACGACAGGCACGCCGACGCGCTCACCCCAGATGCACAACTGCTCGACGGCAGCAGCACGGAAGGTATCGGCAGCACCTAAATAGACCTTCTTGCCTGCCTGCTTAAACTGGTAGGCTAACTTACCAATAGTAGTCGTCTTGCCTACGCCATTGACGCCAACGACTAAGATGACGTATGGCGTGTGGTCACTGGGCAGGTCCCAATTCTCATTATCTTCGCTATTGTTTTCAGCCAACAGGGCTGCAATCTCCTCACGCAGGATGGCATTCAGTTCTGATGTTGATACGTATTTGTCGCGAGCCACACGCTCTTCGATTCTCTCAATAATCTTGAGCGTTGTATCCACACCGACATCCGAGGTTATCAGCACCTCTTCCAGATTGTCCAGCACATCGTCATCCACCTTCGACTTGCCGGCTACAGCACGTGCCAGTTTGTCGAATACGCTGGTCTTAGTTTTCTCCAAACCTTTATCCAGCGTCTCTTTTTTTTCCTTATTGAAAAATCCAAAAATACCCATAATGCATTATAATTCTGTGCAAAAGTACAAAAAAATGATGACATAGCAAAAAAAAGAAGCTGCAATTTCTGTTGCAGCCTCTTTTTTATGTATAGAATGAATATTAGTTCTTGAAGAAGTCCTTAACGTCCTCGTTAGGAACCATCTGCTCATCGAAGACGTAAGCACCAGTCTTGGGGCTCTTTACCATCTTGATAACCTTTGTGTAAGCGCGA
>CAMHTW010000095.1 GCA_946188165.1 uncultured Prevotella sp. | reverse complement strand
TGTTCTTACGATTCTTGGTCGTAATATAGCGGCTTGTTCCGGGCAGTCCACTCTCTTTCATCTCAGTGCACTCCAGAATCACCTGAACGCGGTTACCCTTTGCTTTCTTTCCTGCCATGCTATTAGTCTCCTATTACTTTAATGTCTTTCCAATCTACAAAACCTTTAGCAACAGCCTGCTTCAGGGCAGCGTCCAGACCTACCTTATTAATCATACGCAGACCAGCGGCGCTGATCTTCAACTGAATCCAGCAAGCCTCCTCTACATAGTAGAACTTCTTGCTGAACAGGTTTACATCAAAGCTGCGCTTTGTGCGATGCTTTGAGTGAGACACATTATTACCAATCTGTGCCTTCTTTCCCGTAATCTGACAAATTTTCGACATTTCTATCTACTTTTTCTTGTTCCTTAATTGTAACTTACTCCAAACAGGGTGCAAAGGTACGAATTTTAATTAAGAATTAAGAAATAAGATTTGATAATTATCTCATTCTTAATATTTTTTAACCATCTATCTCTGTTTTATCCTCACTTTTAAGGAATTCAAGGAACATTTGCATGGCTTTATTGGTTGCAATAGCCAGATTAATGTCGCGTCCGTGGTCCTCTTCAACCTTCATGGTCACCTGCCTCTCAGGCGAGCCACAAGCCAGCCAAATAGTACCAACGGGAATGTCTTTTGTGCCACCCGTAGGACCAGCGAATCCTGTTGCAGAAATGGCAAAGTCGGTGTTCAATGCCTTGCAGGCACCTTTTACCATCTGAATGGCAACTTCCTCACAAACAGCCGTTTTCTCTGCCAGCACCTCAGCACTGACACCCAGCAACGACTCTTTGATTTCATTGACATACGAGATGATACCACCCTTGAAATATTTCGAAGCACCAGGTACGGCAATGATGGCTTCAGCAATGCGTCCGCCCGTGCAACTCTCTGCTGTCGAGACGGTCTTTTCCATTTCCCACAGCATCTGGCTTACTTCCCTACTGATAATCTTACTTTCGAAATCCATATTTTATAATGCTTAACTCTTCACTATTCACTATTTAAAGGTAACCTTCGAGAACGCTGGAGCATCAATGCCACAGAACTCACCATCCAAATATTTGTAGTAGCCCACGATACCAATCATGGCTGCATTGTCAGTGGTATAACTGAACTTAGGAATGTAGATAGTCCACCCAAAACGCCTGGCATAATCGTGGAAGGCATTGCGCAGACCGTTGTTAGCACTCACGCCACCAGCTACAGCCACGTGCTTGATACCCGTCTGTTTTACAGCCAGTTTCAGCTTCTTCATCAGAATATCGACAATCGTCCATTCCAATGAGGCTGCGATGTCTTCCTGATGGTGCTCAATGAAATCCGGATCGTCCTCCACCCACTTGCGCAGGTTATAGAGGAACGACGTCTTCAAACCTGAGAAACTATAGTCGAGTCCTGGAATATGAGGCTCTGCAAACTGATAGGCCTTCGGATTGCCCTGACGTGCCAGTTTGTCGATGATAGGACCACCAGGATAGCCCAGCCCCATTACTTTCGAACACTTGTCGATAGCCTCGCCGGCAGCATCGTCAATGGTCTGACCCAGCACCTCCATATCGTTGTAGGCATTTACCTTGACAATCTGCGAGTTACCACCGCTGACCAACAGACAAAGGAAAGGCAATGGAGGTTGATTCTGGTCATCATCGCTTTCTTTGATGAAGTGTGCCATCACGTGTCCTTGCAAGTGGTTGACATCGATTAGAGGAATACCTAACGAACGGGCAAAACCCTTGGCAAAATTGACACCTACCAGCAGCGAACCCATCAACCCCGGGCCACGCGTAAAGGCGACTGCCGAGAGTTGTTCTTTCACGATGCCTGCACGCTTGATGGCTTCATGCACCACAGGCACTACGTTCTGCTGATGGGCACGCGAGGCCAGTTCAGGCACCACGCCACCATACGATTCGTGCACCGCCTGTGACGCCGTCACGTTCGACAACAGCACGCCGTTTCTCAAGACGGCAGCACTCGTATCGTCGCAACTCGACTCTATACCTAATATATATATAGGAGCCTCCCCCAACCCCTCCAAAGGGAGGGGAGCCACATTCGTCTGTTGTTTACTCTTTTCTTCCATATTTTCTAATTCTTAGGGAATTAATCCCCCCTCCCTTTGGAGGGGCTGGGGGGAGGCTTTTAATACGACAGCACTTCCACGCCGTGTTCCGTCATCAGCAGTGTGTGCTCCCATTGTGCACTGGGTTTCTCGTCCTCCGAGATGACCTCCCAACCCCAAGGATCGTCGGCATCGATAAACACCTTCCATGTGCCCATGTTAATCATCGGCTCAATCGTGAACACCATGCCTGGCACCAACAGCATACCGTTTCCTTTCTGGGCAAAGTGGCACACTTCGGGTTCTTCATGGAAGGCATTCCCTACTCCATGACCGCACAAGTCGCGCACCACGCCGTAATGATACTTCTTGGCGTGCTTCTCGATAGCCTTGCCTATCTCGTTTACGAAGCCCCACGGCTTGGCAGCCTCCATACCGATTTCCAGGCATTCCTTAGTCACACGCACCAGCTGTTCCTTCTCGGGCGACGTCTTACCTATTATATACATACGCGAGGCGTCCGCATAGTAACCATCGAGAATCGTCGTGAAATCGACATTGATAATGTCGCCCTCTTCCAAGATGTCATCAGCTTTGGGTACGCCGTGACACACCACCTCGTTAATACTCGTACACACACTCATGGGGAACGGAGGCGTCTCCTCGTCACCACCATAGTTCAGACAGGCTGGCGTGGCATGATGCTGAGCACAGTAATCGCGGCAAATCTGGTCAATCTCCAGCGTTGACATACCAGCATGGATAGCCTCGCCAACAGCATCCAGCACACCCGTGTTAACAACACCCGCACGACGGATGCCCTCTATCTGTTCAGGGGTCTTTATCAGTTCCGGTGTAGGCACCAGCACCCCTTTATTCTCCAAGTACATGATGCGCTTATCCAGCTCCGTAGGCTGTTGCCCAGACTTGCATCGCCATCTTCTTTTTACCATATTTCCGAATTTTGGGTGCAAAGTTAGTGCAAACCGAACGAAAAACCAAATTTATTTGAGTTTTTCTGAGGTGCAGCCTAAGTTCGACGTAGTCAAAATTAATAAAAAACCGCGAAACAACCAAATGTCTCGCGGTTAATGTTTAGCGGATGGTGATCCAGACGGCCTCACCCCTACTCTTCGCCTCGACGATTTTCTGTTTCAGGCGGTGAACCCAGATGCGACTATCAAGGACTTTGCCGACCTCGCGATTCTTGCCAACGAGGATGCAACCTTCGGTGTCTTCCGAGGTGTTGCCCGCATGGATGCGGATGCCCTCGAACTTCGGAACACCGAGAAGGATGGGAAGCCACTGCTTGAACTTCGGTGAATACGAGATAACTACTGCATAGCGGCCTTCGGGAATGGCCGAGCGGCCTTTCACCTTATAGGCTCCGTTGGCATAGTCGCGCCAAGTGGGTTCCAGCGTGTCGCAGAAATACTGGTTCTCCGTTCCTGCCAAATACTCATCGTCAATTCGTCTCTGGATGTAGAGCCTACCTATCGTGTAGGTCTTGCGTTTTGCTATACGTTCTAATATCAGTTCCATGTCATTTCTGCTTTTTGATTTTTGAAAAACTGTCATCTGTCATCTGTAAGAGGTAACCGCGATGCACCCATTGCGAGAGCATGTTGCGGGTTCCGCGAGTATCCATGCCGTTGGCCTGTCGAATAAGGTCTGCATCATGAACGGTGAACTCGTCAGGCAGCAGTTTCAGCAGGTTGCGAGGACCGCGACGGCCTGTCTGTTCGTCAGCACTACGGTTGGCGTTTTCTATAGCCTCACCAAAAAATGTCATTTTGCAATGCATGTCATATTGCAGGCTCCAACGGACAAAATCTTCAATCTCCTTCGACCATTTGTAGTCGTTGCAGATGTAGAGTACACACGCCTTCAAGTAGGCTATCACGTTGGCACGGAACGACAGGTTCTCATAAACCCTCGACTGCGAGAGGCGGGCAAACTCGGCACATTCATCCTTCAATCGCTTAGCCAGACGGAATGCCTGCGGGCAATCTATCACGCCTGTAGCACGACAGAGTCGGTCAATGAAGGGTCTCAACTCTTCGTCGAACTGAGAATCATACGTGCCATAGACGGGCATGTCGGCTCCGATTTCCCGTTCTGGGATAGTGCAGAAGTTGATACGACTGATTGGGCCGTCTGTCAAAACTCGTGCGAAATATTTCTGTCCCTTTTGGATAGTTGTTGCAGCATTCCAATTGAATCGGATGCAAACCTTTTCAGTGACGCTTTGCGTACCTACACGCGTCTGACCATAACGGTTATCTGGGTCGAAAGCCAGGCACATAATCTGAAACTGCTGCGAACCACGAGCCGAACCGCGAAGGGCATCAAACTGATCTATCTCGTTCATCTTCGTATAGAGGAAATGCTCGTCGGCCTCAGCCATACGCATCA
>CAMHTW010000094.1 GCA_946188165.1 uncultured Prevotella sp. | reverse complement strand
TTTCCCACGCAGAAATTCTTAAAGATATTTCCTAATACTTCGTTGGGGGTGATCTGGCCTCCTGTAATCTCGGAGAGGGTGTCGAGGGTGAGGCGTAGGTCTTCGGAAAGGAGGTCGCCACTGATGTTTTGTGCCATACCGTCAAGCACGCGCTGAAGATGCGCGTGAGCACGAATCAGAGCGTCGTAATGGCGGGCATTGGTAACGATGATATCGCTTTGTTGTGGGGTGGGAATATCGGCTGCCTCGTAGATGGCCTGCTCTAAATTGGATAGATGGGTGCCATGCTTGGCTGAAATCTCTATTAAAGGAATTTTAACTATTGTAAAAGGCGTGCTTTGAGCTTTATCAATCTTGTTTCTAACTAGGATAAGTTTCTTGTTTTTAGAAAGTTTGTTCATATTTATTAATTCTTCTTGCGCGGGCTCTGTATCGACCATCCATATCACGATACGGGCTTTGTCGATGGCTGCGTAAGTGCGTTCAATACCTATCTGTTCGACCTGATCGGACGTCTGTCGGATGCCTGCAGTGTCGATGAAACGGAAGGTAATGCCGTTGATGTCGATAGTGTCTTCGATGGTGTCGCGCGTGGTGCCATGTATGTCTGATACGATGGCACGGTCATCTTTCAACAGCGCATTGAGGAGGGTTGATTTGCCCACGTTGGTCTTGCCTACAATGGCTACAGGGATGCCTTGTTTGATGGCTTGTCCTGTCTCGAAACTCTCGGCAAGGTGTGTGATATGATTGTTGATATTTTTTGCTAACGAAAGTAGCTCGCTACGGTCAGCAAATTCCAAGTCTTCGTGGTCGGAGAAGTCGAGTTCGAGTTCGAGCAGCGAGGTAAGCTTCAGTAGTTGGTCGCGCAGTTGGGATAGTTTAGTGGAGATGCCTCCTCGTAGCTGACTCATAGCCATCTGGTGGTTAGCCTCATTACTGGCGGCGATAAGGTCGGCCACGGCTTCAGCTTGTGAGAGGTCCATCTTACCATTGAGGTAGGCACGCATCGTGTATTCGCCAGGGTTTGCCATACGACAACCCTGCTGAATCAATAACTCTAATACCTTATTTAATATATAGCGCGAGCCGTGACAGGAGATTTCTGCGCTATCCTCGCCTGTGTAGGAGTGGGGGGCACGGAAAACGGAGACCAGCACCTCGTCAATGACTTCTGTTCCATCCTTGATATGGCCAAAATGGACGGTGTTAGGCTTGGCGTCAGTAAGATTCTTGGAGAATACATGAGAAAGAATCTCAAGCGCCTGAGGGCCTGAGATTCTTATGATGCCTAACGCTCCACCAGGAGCAGTAGCTAATGCGCAGATTGTATCGACAGACATTAAAGATTAAACGTTAAACAGTAATTTTTAGATGCGGTCGAGGACTTTTTCGATGAGAGTGTCGATAGAACTCTTGTAGTCGGTATTCATCTTCTGGGCATAGCGGTTGGCGATAACCATGCAGCACGTCATAGCGCGATGGCCAAGGAGAGAAGCAAGACCAGCAAGGGCGCTGGACTCCATCTCGAAGTTACAAATCTTCATACCTTCGTATTCAAACGACTCTATCTTCTTATTTTGTTCGGGGTCGGCAATGTCGGCACGGAGCTGACGACCCTGAGGACCATAGAAACCACCACAGGCAACGGTATAGCCCTTGACCATATCGTCGGCAGCAATCTGGTTAATCAAGTCGGCATCGGCCACAGCCACGTATGGCGCACCCTTGATGGGATCCCATTGCATGTGCTCACGGAAAGCTTTCTCCATGGGGATGTCGCAAACAACATTACGTCCGGCATAGTAGTTGAGCAGACCATCGAAACCAATACTCTTGACAGAGGCAATGAAAGCACCTGTAGGCGTGAAGGGCTGCAAACCACCGCAGGTGCCGATACGTACCATCGTCAGTGTGCGATGCTCTTCATTCTCCTCGCGCGTCTTGTAGTCGATGTTTGCCAGTGTGTCGAGCTCGTTAACTACAATATCGATGTTGTCGCAGCCAATACCGTGACTCTGGCAGGTAATGCGCTTGCCTTTGTAGGTACCAGTAATGGTGTGGAACTCGCGACTGCTGACCTCGTGTTCAATAGAGTCGAAGTGGGCAGCGACAGTGTTAACACGGGCTGGATCACCAACGAGGACAACATGGTCTGCCAGGAATTCGGGCTTCAGATGCAGATGGAAGCATGAGCCGTCGCCATTGATAATCAGTTCTGATTCTGGAAATGTTCTTTTTGCCATAGTATTACTTGTTTTTAGTTAAAAATAATATTTCCTTGTTGCGGATTTCTTTCTCTTTGTCACGAATGCTCTGGTAGAGTTCTATCTGGCGTTCTTCGGTAGCCACAACCTCTGAGTACAACTCGTCGACTTCATCCTTTGGAGCTGTTGGCCAATAGTCGCGTGCCTGCTGTAAAGCCTTTGTAATCTTGTTGTAAGTGGCTCTGAGCGAGCTGAGTTCGTGATAGCGTCTGACATTCTCAGGTTCTTTGAAGTCAGAGAGCTGGTAGTAAGTGATATCATCGTTGATGACAAAAATGAAGTCGCGTCCTTGGATGGTCTGTCGGCTTCTGTCGCGCGTCATTTGCAGGCGTGCCAGCGCCTGATCCAACTTCTGCTTGTCAGTCCATGTGTCGGCAATGGAGGTAATGCGTGCAAAGTTGGTAATCTGCTCTGTGGTATACACCTCAGTATCGTAGGTCTTGCGCGATTCAGGTACGAAAACATAGATGCAAACGGTGTCGGCAGGCTGATTGCGGTCACTGGCAAACCAACCGATATTGCTATATTCGTCGATGACAAACATGTAGTCGTTAGCCTCGCTGTTGAACGGCATGCCTAAATTGACGGGTTGCAGGAATCGCTGCGTATCCTTGTCGTACGTGCTGGTGTAGATGTCGTAACCGCCCAAACCTTCTTCACCCTCAGCGGCAAAATACAGCGTCTCGCCGTCGCCTAACATAAAGGGGTAGTTGACGCGCTTGAACTCTTGCTTGTCGTTGATACCCCTGAGCTTTGTCTGACGGGTCCATTTGTTATCCACGCGCTCGCTGGAGTAGAGGTTGATGGCGCCATCATTATTCTCCTGTGAGAGGAAACAACGATTGCCCAACTCGTTGATATAAACGTAGGCATTGGGCTGTCGCTGGGTGTTGTAAATCTTCTGATAAGTATCCAGTTTTCCTGCTTCAGGATTGAGGATGTAACGGCTGAGGAAGTCGGACTTGTTGACAACAAAACTGTCGATAAACATCACTTGTGCCGTATTGGCTGTCATGCGGTCCATCTTTTCCTTCTGCTTCAACTCTTCAGCAGTAGGTACCGGCTGACGTACATTCTTTTTCTTCCGCTGGGCATTGGCAGAAGAGGTCAGCATAAGCAGAGTAATGAAAAGCATGATGCGTATTCTCATATATACGTCAATTAGTGCTGTTTTAGTGCAAATATACGAAACTTTACTTGAAAATTGACAAATGACAATTGACAATTAATGTTATTTAATACTCTACGAGTTTTTTGTCGGCTTCCAAAGCGCGCCAAATGCAGTAACGGGCCTCAGAATTCAATTGCTGCATGCGGGCAAAAAGGTCAGCAGCGGTGGTGCGATTGGTATCGTGTTCGTAGGGGCATTGTTTCAACTGTTTTTCATAGCCTTGCAGCTCAGCATAGGCGCGGATGTCGGCTTCCTGACAAAGGCAGAGAGGACGGATAATGGTCAGTGGCATCTTGCGCATGCGGAACTTCACTGGCATCGTGGAGAAATGTCCTTGGAAGGTTAGATTCATCAAGGCGGTATGGATGATGTCGTCCTGATGGTGGCCTAAAGCAATCTTCGTGCAACCTAACTCTTGAGCGAGATTGAAGAGCTGCTTGCGACGTTGCCAGGAACAGAGGAAGCAGGCGGGCTTTTCTTTAAGTGAAGAGTGATGAGTGATGAGTGAAGAATGCAACTCCACGCTTCGATTATCTTTCGACGAATCTGTTTTTCTGGGTGAAGGGTCAAAGCTGGTGGTAATGACATGGAGGGGAACGCCAAGGCTGTTGCAGAAGGACTGTAGGTAGGTGGTATCCGTCTCGTAATGAATATTTTCCATGCGGACGTGTAGGGCCTCGACAGTGAAGTGAGGAACATGGATCTTGGAGCGACGGGCGAGGAACTCAAGCAGACAGAGGGAATCCTTGCCACCAGACAAGCCGACGAGGATTTTATCGTCCTCGTCGATGAGCTGGAACTGCCCCAGCGCCTTGTTAAAAGTCTTCCAAAGTCGTTCGTTGAGCGTCATTATTTATCCATAAACACCAGATAGACGGCACAAATGATGAGGAAGAAGGCCAGAATATGGTTCCAATGCAGATGAGTGCCTTGGAACATGATGTTGGCAATAATACAGAATACAGCCAACGAGATGCACTCCTGAATGACCTTCAGTTGGATGAGGTTAAAAGGACCACCGTTCTCGACAAAGCCAAGGCGGTTGGCAGGTACCTGACAGCAGTATTCAAAGAAGGCGATGCCCCACGAGAAGACGATAACGCCGATGAGGGGCCAGTTGCTGCTGGTGCCCGATTC
>CAMHTW010000093.1 GCA_946188165.1 uncultured Prevotella sp. | reverse complement strand
AGTGGTTCTCTGACGTGTTGCGCTCGTCCTTCTTGTCGGCAGGTCCGTTGCCGTAGGCGGTGTTACATTCTACGATGGTGCCGTCCACCTCACATATCAGGTTTTTCACCAGTTCAGGTTTCAGGAGTTGGGATTACTGCCTTCGCCTGTTGACATTTTCACTGCCACACGGCCCTTGGCTTTAACGCCAAGAGCCTTGTAGATTTTTACCAAAGACTCTGGTGAAATCTCCCTTGTGAGATACACCTTTGATGCCTGCTGAGCCATCACCGCAGCTGACGCCATCAACATGGCTGCTGCCAAAATAAAGCTTACCTTTCTCATAAAAACAATTAAAAAAATACGTGCACAAAGATGGTGCAAAGTTACCAATAAATGCTGAATTTTCGCTATTTGTACGGAATGTTTTAACAAATGTTGAGTCTCGTCACATGTGAAGAGCGCATAAACATCTCATAATATATACAGGGCTATCGCTGCACAGGCTTCGGCATCGGCCAGGGCATGGTGATGGTTCTTCAAGTCGTAGCCACAGGCAGCAGCAACAGTGTGGAGCTGGTGATTAGGCAGCGTATGGCCGAACTGTCGGCGAGCGGCTTTGAGGGTATCGGGAACACTAGGGACAGGTCAGCGTTTCACTCTTGGTATTCAGCCAGTCTCTTGATCTAACATCATATCGTGTAAATTGTCTTTTGCAGGTCTTCCAGGAATCGGGCGGCGTGCGAACCGTCCATCTGGGCGTGATGGAACTGGAAGGAGATGGGCAAAGTCACTTTGAACCAATGCTTGCGATATCTGCCCCATGCCAGAAATGGATTGGTGTAAATACCGCTATACTGGTTGACGATGCTGTCGAGTTCCGTACCAGTCACTGCCGACGTGCCGACTATCACAGCCTCTTCGTCTAAAATGTCCTGACAGGTCTGGCTGACGGTTTCTGTCAGATGCATGTAATTGGTATTAAACGCCTCCAGATCGTCGCTGACGGCAACGTCGCAGGAACTGAGTCCGCCCTTTATGTTATCCACTATCACGTTGATGGCCATACGGTCGTATTTGTACAGTTTCCCGTTATGCGGCAACATGTAAAACTCCTCTATTCTTGATGCTGCCTTTCCGATGCACCAGCAGAGCAGCATGTTGAATTTCATTCCGCGCCGACGGCTCACCTTGCAGAGCCGCGTCACGTCGAAGGTCTTGGTAAGCGTCACCATCGGCATGGGCGACTTCATCCACAGCTCGAAAGTGATGGCACGATTGGTGTCCTTGGGATTGATTTCCTGTTTCATCTTTTTATTCAATAACGAAACTACGTGGATAGAAATCGCTGTAGAAACGACCGTCAGTGGCGGTGAACTTCAGCACGCAGTAGTTGGGATCGGTCACACCACCTGGATAGTACTGCTCGTCGCCATCGCGCCAGATCATCTCTTTCGAGGTAGCATCCGTCAGTACCTCCATCGTGCCGCGCAGCATCATGCCCTTGAAGCCTTTGGCATCGCAGAAATAGATGCTTGCCTTGGGATTGGCCTTGTATTGAGCCACACGTATTGAGAATGTGTTGGTTGTAAAGTAGAAGGTTTTGATACCCTCACGCTTGCGTGGTTTCAACATGGCCTTGGTCCAGGGGAATCCGTCTTGATCGACCGATGAGATGTAAGCGATGGGCAGTTTGTCGACCATTTGCGCAATGAGTTCCTTAACACCTGCCAAAGCGGGGTTGACATTCATGACTTCATCATTACTAATATCCAACGTTTGGCGCCAACGCTTCAACTGGGGAAAATATGTTTTCATCATGCCGATATACTCCTCTTTGGTGATGGGTTTCTCCAATCCCTCGTTGACAGCGCCAACAAACTGCGCACAATGCTCTATCATCTCTTCCATCGTGCAGTCCTGCAGGAAATTCCCATCCTTGTAGCAGTACATGCAGTAATCTTCGTTCTTACTGCCATCGACATTCGTGCCGAGGACTTCCTCTGTGAGCGGCATGCCGCAACTCTGACAAAATCTCTGTTCCATAATATCTTTATTTGTTAAGTTCTAATCTTAATACTCTGATTGGTCTGTTCTTACCTTGGTACTGCTTTTCATCGATGCAGGTTTCGCCTGTGGGGACAAAGCCGCACTTCTCCATCACCCGGCCTGAGGCAGGATTGTCAACGAAGTGGCCGCTAATGAGCGATTTGATATCAGTCGTTTGTCGGATATGGTCTAACATCAACTGTAGCGCCTCCGTACAGATACCTTGATTCCAATAGGGTTTCGCCACCCAATAGCCGATGAGCGGTTCACCCTCGCGAGCCGGCAGATTGCATTCGCACGATGGGCCGTAACCCATAGCACCAATAGCCTCACCATTTTCTTTCAACTCAATAGCCCAAGTATTGGTTGCATCTTTAAATACTGTACGGATAATCTTTAGACTTTCCTCCACACTCTTATGCGGTGGCCAGCCTGCACGAGGCCCGACATCCGGATCGGAAGCCCACTTATACAGCGTCTCTGCGTCACTGTCTCGCCAAGGGCGTAGTATAATACGATCAGCTTCCATATTGGCTTTATTTGAATTTCCCGCTGAGAATCCTTTTGCGCAGACTCTTTATGGCGGGCTTGTAATACGCTATCTCCATCGCTTCGAGGGTTCGTTTCAGTTCGTCCATCAGTTCATTGAGTATCACCTGCAATTCTGACAGTTCCTCGTCGGTGGCCTTGGTCAGTCCCCACAAGGCACTCCTCGCCACGCGATAGTCCTTATCGAAGACATATCGTCGTGCAAAGCCGAGGAAATCGCCTGTAGCCTTGACTTCCCGGTATATCTCCTGTGCACCGCCCTCGCTGAACGTCTGCCTCAGTCTCTCGCTCGTTATTGCCATAGTAACTCTTTATTCCTCGTATCCTAATTGTCCTGGCAGGCGGAGTTTCTCCTTTTGTGGGAAGGTCGCTTCGTAAGCCTCGAAAGCCTCAGGAATCTCGTCGGCCACGAAGTAGCCCTTGGGAGGACAGTAAGTTCCCTCGCGATTGCCCCAATAGCCGGGAATCAGCTCTTGGGCAAGGAAGTAGGGCACTTCAGACTCTCGCGGCTCGGCATGATAGTGGATGTTCAGCTTGCTGGCCAGGTCGAAGCCTGCATGTTTGTAGAAGTCGATATTGCCTTCCATCTGTAGCATGCCGATGCCCATTTCCTTGGCCTTCTCTAAGGCATAATTCAGTAGCTTCAGGCCGTAGCCTTTGCGCTTGTAGTCGGGGTGGATGCTGATGGGGCCGAAAGTCCAGGAAGGGAAATGGGAACCATCATCAAGAATAATTTCGGCCTTCGAGAACATGACATGGCCTATAATCATATCGCCTTCCTCCATCACCAGGTCAAGTTCTGGGATAAAGTCGGGATTGGTGCGATACTGATTGAGCACGTAATGCTCTGTGCATCCAGGACGATAGACGTTCCAGAATGCCTCACGTGTGAGGTTCTCCACCTCACGGTAATCTTTGGCTTGTTCTAAACGGATATTCATTGTTACCTGTTTTTATATTTGACGATGCAAAGTTACATATAGTTGCAGACTCGGCCAAATTTCTGGGACATTTTGCATGGTTTTGTGACGAATAGTACACCATGTCACAGAAAATTTGTATCTTTACAATCGTAAAACGATAACGGACGAAGCGCTGAGACGTTGTATGAAACTGGGCTACGCAACCATTCCAGAGTTTTAAAAGATACTTCAAAGGAATAAAATCGGTCCCGACAGACCGCTCCAATATAAAAGGGCGGGTACTCCAAGATATCTCTGATTTAAAAGTTTTAAAAATAGCGGTTTAATATCATTTTCTTTATAATTTGATATGCTTCACCTGTTTACAGCAATGATGTTGAAAGTTTTACTATCATAAAATCGCCGTTTTTTTAGCGATTTTATGTAAAACTCTTGCTTTTCTCGCAAAAATGTGTGTCAACGGCAGGTCCGTAAACTGACAACCGGCAACCATGTTGACTGAACGTGGTTCTGATAAGCGGCAAATGACATAGGGAATGACATTGTTTACATAAGAGAAGTCACGGCTTAAAGTAAAACAAGTTGTTTTACATGCGTAGAAAAGCCTTTTATTATCGTAAAGTATGGCATTTTCGATAGTAAAACAAGTTGTTTTACTGTTATGATATTGAATGATAGTAAATGTTTCAATATCATTCGTGTAACTAAAGGTACATCAGTAGATTACAGAGATAATGATATTAAATCCCAAAAATGATAAAATTATTTGGTTCTGCCAAGTTTCTTCGCCACAGATTCTGGCGTAATACAGCCAGCACTTATGATCTGGGCCATTTCCCTTGCGTCTTTCACAGCTTTCTTCTGATCTGTGTCGAGTACGGACAGGACGCCGCCCGAAAGAGTGTTGTACACTTTGCGGGACGTCACGCCAAGTGATTTTGCAATTTCATGAAGTGTCAAACCATCATCTGAGACGACGGACAGCATAGAAAAGCAAGACCTTATCACGGTGCTTCTTCTCTCCCAGCTGACAGAACTGTTTTGAACCACCCGGAGAAGTATCATGTCAAACAGATTATAAAGTTCGGTGATTACAATATAGGCAGGGAAGGGCAGTTGAGTGTCGAGAGTTTACTTTTAGGCTGTACCCGTCAGTATGTCTATAAACTCGTTGA
>CAMHTW010000092.1 GCA_946188165.1 uncultured Prevotella sp. | reverse complement strand
CTGTCGGTATTGGTCGACGAACTGTTGTCGTCGTCCTTACAGGACACCATTGTCAGAGTGGTGCCTGCCAACAGAAGTAGCATGATACTATTCAATATCTTTTTCATATTCTTGATTCTTTATAGTTGTAATTAATAGCCATAGTAGTTCTTAAAGGCACCTTCTGAGCGTTGAATAACCTGTCTGGGGATAGGCAGGATATATCGAACAGGAGGCAGTGTGGTAATATCGCTTGGAATAGCATTGAATTGCTCTTGGACACCATTGCGAATAACCCAAATATTTCCGTTATCATCAGTGCGCATGTAACCGAAGAAACTGTACTTGCACTGGTTGTTAGGCTGAGCTGTGGCATCGTTGAACCAATTGTAGAACTTGGCATTGCTCCAACCCTCAGCAGAGAATCCGAAAGTCTTAATCTGACTGGTCGTGGGCTGACTGATGCCTTTATAGGCATTGTAGAGACGCAGACTGGGCAGTGACTGGTTGGGATACATCAGGTCAAAACTGTATGCTGCATTGACAATATAGCCGTACAGCTGGTTCTTAAGCATACGGTGAGCCATCATCTTCTGTTGGTCAGTACCTTCGGTAGCGTAGTACTTGTGATAGTAAATGGTCAGCGGACGGTAGTTGAAGTTGGTGCCGTCGTGTGTGTTGATGTCCTCCTCGAAGCCAGAATCACCAGCCATACCGGCGGCATGGTAGCGCAGGAAGCTGTACATCAGCTCTTCTGAAATAGTGTTGGTGCGCACCAGGTCGCGCCAGCGGATGTTCTCGCCGGCAAACTCCCATTTACGTTCGTCCATGACAGCCTTCTGGAATGCCTCTTTATTGGCTACTGCAGCCGTAATGAAGTCAGCATCGCCATCAGTGAATGCACGGGCATGTACTTTGGTTAGACATGCGACAGCCTTGGGGTCAGAAGGACCGCCATCCAGTTCGTTGGCTGTCTCTGCGTACATCAGCAGTACGTCAGCATAGCGCATGTAGGGGAAATTGATACCAGTAGAACCTGTGGAGGCATTACCTAAGGCTGATCCGTCAGCTGTCCACAGCTTTGACCACTTATTGTTATGTACGCTATAGTCATTACGTATCACAATAGAGTCTACTTGATTGTTCTGGTTATCCATGCGGTAGGTGTAGTACCACATGCCATTGACAAACTCGCGACGCTTGTCATTGTCGCGGAACAGGAAACGGTAGAAAGCATGCAGACGACCATTGCCCTTTGTCTCACCCCATACTCCAGTAGTCTTGTTTTCGTATGGCGAATAGGTTGGTCCCTGAATGTAACCGGTATTACCCGTTGACTCCTTGGCAAACGGAATCTCAAAGATGGGGTCGTCATTGTTAACAACTTGATAGTTGCACTCGTTGACAAATACCGTCTGGTATTCAGCCCTAAGATCGTGACCATTAGCCGTGATGACGGAGTCTGCATAGTCACGGGCTATCTTGTAGTACTCTTTCCAATTGTCAGGGCGCTGCATAGTGCCATAATTAGTAGCATCGGTCTTGTTGGGGCGCAAGGAATAACCACCAGCTGTCAGGGCGATACGTGCTATCATTGCCTGGGCAAACTCCTTAGAGCAACGCTCTACGGTGACGCTACTGGCAGGTGACATAAAAGGAGAAATTTTCTTTAAATCAGCAATTAGTGAGTCCTGAATGTCCTCTCGGTCTGCAATTTGGAAGACATACTCTCCTCGCTTTGAAGCTGGAGTAAAGGTGAAGGGAACATCACCAAACATCACCACAAGGTCATGATAAATCATGGCACGTAGGCATTTTGCTTCACCAATCCATTGTAGAACCTGGGCGTCTTGCTTCCACTCAGGATCGTCGTATTGTTTTACATAGAACTTGCTGTTCTCTGCCGAGGAGATGAACTTGTTGCAATACTCAACTAGTCTGTAGGCAGCTGTCCAAAACTTTAAGATGTCACTACCTTCGTCGTCACAGTCGTAACGCGCGTAAGTCGAGTTTTTGTGGCTACCATCAGAACTGATTTGGATGTCTACATCACTATTGTAGTTGAACGTCAGCTGATAAGCATTGCCATACAAGTCTCCTACAAGTGCCTGGGCATATACGCCGTTAAGGGCACGCTCAATCTCCGTCTTCTGTGTGAAGACAAACTCCTCGGTGTATGCTGACGGGGCTTCGACAGTCAAATAGTCGTTACAGGACACCAATGCCAATGATGCAAGTCCTGTCAGTAAAATATTCTTGATTTTCATATCTGTATCTTATTAATTAGAACGTGATGTTGGTACCGAAGGTGAAAGTGCGGCTGCGTGGATAACGGTTGTAGTCCATACCAGGTGTCAGACCTGTCTGAATGTCGACTTCAGGGTCGTAACCAGAATAGCTGGTGATAATGAACAAGTTAGAGGCTGACACATAGAAGCGTGCCTTCGAGATACCGATTTTCTGAGTGAGTTGCTTGGGCAGTGTGTAGCCTAAAGTCACGTCAGAGCAGCGCAGGAACGAACCGTCTTCAATGAAGTATGAGTGGCAGATGTTTTTGGTCACGTCGGTAGGATTCCACAGGCCACGGTTTTGGTTACCTTGCTTGTAAATGTTTACAGGGTCAGTCAAATAGTAGGCCCTGTAGAGAATGTCACCCTTGGTGCCAGTGATGCTGCCGTCTATGTCGTTATACTGCCACCCATCGGCAAACTTAGCAAGCACATTATAGAATTTCTTGCTGTTACCATTTGATGAAGACAGGGCATATGCTGTGGCATTGTTGATGTCGAAGTCCAGCATATAGGTAAAGTTGGCCGTGAAGTCGAAATTCTTATAAGAGCCATTCAGACCGAAACCACCTTGGAATTTCGGGTTGGTATTACCGATGACAGTACGGTCTTTCTCAGTGATTCGTCCGTCACCATCCAAATCTTTGAACTTAATCTTACCAGGAAGAGTGGCGATACCACTATTCGACTTGTCTGAGACATCGTTAATAACCGTAACATAACCATCTTCACGAGGTCCACAGTTGTTGCTGGTGCCATTGTCAGCAGCACTGCTGCCCCAAGGCAGGGCGATGTAGTTGTTCTGTGGGTCGAAGTAGAATTCGTCGAACTGGTAGAGACCGTCATAGACAAAACCATAAATTAGACCCACCTCATCGCCGACACGTAGCATGTAGTCATTGTAGCTCGACTTCCAACGTTTGCCTTCCTCGAAACGTACATCTTCTGTGCCGTTTAGCTTGTCAATCTTCATCTTGTTGTGGCCAAAAGTTATATTGGCACTCAGCACATAGTCTTTACCCTGCAGAATGTCGCCGCTGATAGACAACTCGATACCCTTGTTGGTTACCTGTCCGATGTTCTGCATCTGGCTGGTGTAGCCTAACTGGAGCAGGTTTGACTTGTAAAGCAAGTCACGGGTGGTATTCCAATAGAATTCTGGTGTGATGGTCAGACGGCCATTGAACAGCGAGATGTCTGCTGCCAAGTTGCGGGTGATGGTGGTCTCCCACTTAATCTTCTTGTTGAAGAACTGGTCGCCGTTCTTGTTGCCATAGTATTGCTCACCAGATGGGGTTATTTCACCAAAACCAGGACCGGCAGATGAGTTGTTTTCGTAAAGCTCGAGGTAGAGATCTTGGTCAATGCGGTTATTACCTGCCAGACCGATGGCAGCACGCAACTTCAACTGGCTTATCCAAGAAATATCTTTCATGAACGGCTCCTCGCTGATGACCCATGCTCCAGATATAGAGGGGAAGTAACCCCACTGGTAGCCAGGGGCAAAACGCGTAGAAGCGTCAGCACGCATCGTGGCAGAAATCAAGTATTTGTGCTTATAATTGTAGCTGGCTTGACCGAAGAAAGATGCTGTACGGTCGGGGGTAGACAGCGAAGAATAGGTGTCATAAGGATAAGGAGTGCCTTTTCCTATGTTGTTCCAGGCTTCTTGTGCGGTAAATGTTGCGGGGAAAAGGTGACTAGTCAATTGCTGCTTACGTACTTGATTTTCGTATATTTCCGTACCCAGCAGGAATGATAGGTTATGCTCGTCCTTGATGCTGAAGTTATAGGAAGCTGTGTTCGTCCAAACGTAGTTGAAACGCTTGGTATTATAAAGCGTAGCCAAAGGCAGGTTTTTGTGTACTGCCTTCGAACCCTCGCTAGTGTAACCGCCATAAAAACGACTTTGGTCAGTCCATTGTAGGCCGATAGTGGCTTCGGTTCGCAGGTTTAATCCTTTGATGGGCTTCCATTCCAGTGCAACGGCATTAGTGTATGTGTATGAATGCTTGACGAGCTGGTTAATGGCAATGTCGCTCTTTGGATTGGTATAATGGAAGAGTTCCTCTTCAGCAGGGTCGGCATAAGCAGGATCTACATAGCCAAATTCGCGTAAACCATTAGTGGGACGATACTTCAGCACATCGATGATACCACCTGTACCCACATGCTCACCGCCAGCACCTTCGTCACGACGGAAAGTGAACTTGGGATTGAACTGTATCGAGAAGTTCTTCGTTACCTGTACATTGGTCTTGAAGTTGATATTGGTACGACGAACGCCAGAACCAAGGATGATACCCTTGTCCTCACTTTGTGTCAGTGAGAGATTGAATTTCACCTTGTCAGAACCACCACCGATGGTTACATTGGCAGAGTAGTTGACAGGTGTTTCACCCATTACCTCGTCCTGCCAGTCGTGAGAGGGCAGGGTGGAGTACATGTCAAGGTCATAGGGATTGCCGAAATTGGCACGGAAGAA
>CAMHTW010000091.1 GCA_946188165.1 uncultured Prevotella sp. | reverse complement strand
TCGTAGTGATTCTTTTGTGCATGATCAGCGAGATGGCCATGTTGGCAAGCATGGCACGGCGGTGATCAGCAGTACGGCCCAGATGATTGAATTTCTTTCCGTGTCTCATTTTTAACTTGTTTCTTTAATTGGACTACTCGGTAATTCGAAATTACTCCTTGTCCAGTTTATACTTTGAAATATCGGTTCCAAACGACAGATTCAGACTCTCGAGCAAATCATCAAGCTCAGTGAGCGATTTCTTACCGAAGTTACGGAACTTCAAGAGGTCGGTCTTGTTGTACTGTACGAGATCGCCAAGGGTCTCGACATCGGCAGCCTTCAGACAGTTGAGGGCACGAACCGAGAGGTTCATATCCACAAGCTTGGTCTTCAGCAGCTGACGCATGTGCAGTACCTCCTCATCGAACTCCTGATTGCCCTCGATGTCATTGTTCTCGAGGGTAATCTTCTCGTCGGAGAAGAGCATGAAGTGATAGATAAGGATTTTTGCAGCCTCTTTCAGGGCATCCTTCGGGTGTATGGAACCATCCGTCGTTACCTCAAGCACGAGCTTGTCGTAGTCGGTCTTCTGCTCGACACGATAGGGCTCAACGCTGTACTTAACGTTACGGATTGGAGTGTAGATTGAGTCAATAGCTATCACATTGACATCGGTGCAGAACTCGCGATTCTCATCAGCGGGAACATAGCCACGGCCCTTGTTGATAGTAAGGTCAATCTGCATCGAAGCCTTGGAATCTAAATGACAAATCACCAAATCGGGATTTAACACTTCAAATCCAGTCAGATACTTGCCTATATCACCGGCTTTAAACTCGGTAGAATTCTCGACAGTGATGGAGACTTTCTCGTTCTCGAATTCTTCCACAACTTGCTTGAACCTTACTTGCTTCAGGTTCAAGATAATGTTGGTTACATCTTCCTTTACACCAGGTACTGATGAGAACTCGTGCTCAACACCACTAATACGGATGGTGTTGATGGCATAGCCCTCGAGCGATGAAAGAAGAATGCGGCGCAGGGCATTACCAATGGTAACGCCGAAACCAGGCTCCAAAGGACGGAATTCGAACTTGCCGAACTTGTCTGAAGCCTCCAACATTACGACTTTATCAGGTTTTTGAAATGCTAATATCGCCATTGATTTAAATGATTTTAGTTCTTAGAGTACAACTCAACGATTAACTGCTCCTTAATGCTCTCGGGAATGTCTGCACGATCGGGCATGTGCAGGAACTTACCACCCTTCTGAGCCTCATCCCACTCGATCCAGGGATACTTGCTGTGATTGAAACCAGCGAGAGCGGCTTCAACAACCTCGAGTGACTTTGCCTTCTCACGAACAGCAACAATCATACCGGGCTTTACCTGGAATGAAGGAATGTTTACTACCTTTCCGTCAACAGTGATGTGCTTGTGGCTGACCATCTGACGTGCAGCTGCACGAGTAGGAGCAATGCCCAAACGGAACACAACGTTGTCAAGGCGGCTCTCAAGCAACTGGAGCAGCACCTCACCGGTGATACCTTCAGCCTTAGCAGCCTTCTCGAAAAGGTTACGGAACTGGCGCTCAAGCACACCATAAGTGTACTTTGCCTTCTGCTTCTCTGCCAACATGACTGCATACTCCGACTGCTTGCGGCGACGGTTCTGGCCATGCTGTCCAGGAGGGAAGTTTCTCCTAGACAAAACTTTGTCCGGTCCGTAGATGGCTTCGCCAAAACGGCGGGCAATTTTTGATTTCGGTCCAATATATCTTGCCATAATCTAAATAAAATAATTTTTCAATTACCAATTATCATTGTCTATTCGTTATACGCGACGACGCTTGGGAGGACGGCAGCCATTGTGTGGCAGTGGCGTAACGTCGATAATCTCGACAACCTCAATACCAGCACCGTGGCAGGCACGGATAGCACTCTCACGACCATTACCGGGACCCTTCACATAAGCCTTAACCTTGCGCAGACCCAGGTCGTAAGCAACCTTTGCACAATCCTCAGCAGCCATCTGAGCAGCATACGGTGTGTTCTTCTTAGAACCACGGAAGCCCATCTTACCGGCTGAAGACCAAGAAATCACCTGACCTTCGTCGTTGGCCAGAGACACAATGATATTATTAAATGAACTGTGAACGTGAAGCTGACCAAGGGCAGTAACCTTCACGTTACGCTTCTTTGAAGTGACTGTTTTCTTTGCCATAATCTTAGTTAATTCTTAATCCTTAACTCTTAATTCTTAACGCTCAATTACTTCGTGGCCTTCTTCTTGTTAGCAACAGTCTTCTTCTTACCCTTACGAGTACGAGCATTGTTCTTGGTGCTCTGACCACGTACGGGAAGACCGTTACGATGACGGACTCCACGATAGCAACCAATATCCATCAGTCGCTTGATGTTCAACTGGATCTCACTACGGAGATCACCTTCTACTTTGAATTCAGCGCCGATGATTTCACGGATCTTGGCAGCCTGGTCGTCACTCCATTCGTTGACTTTCAGGTCGCGGCTCACGCCGGCCTTGTCCAAAATCTTTGCTGAACTACTTCGACCTATTCCGTAGATGTAGGTCAATGCGATTTCGCCACGCTTCTCCTGGGGCAAATCTACTCCAACAATTCTTATTGCCATGTGTTAAAACTAAAAATAAATAATGTAAAATTCGAATTTTTCGCCAAAAAGCATGCAAAGGTACGCAGAATTTCTGATATTCCGCTACCCTTTTATGCTTATTTAACAAAAAAGGTTAACCCTGACGCATCTTGTACTTTGGGTTCTTTTTGTTAATAACGAACAGACGACCCTTGCGACGAACGATTTTGCAGTCGGGGGTACGCTTCTTCAATGATGCTCTTGTCTTCATATTGTTTGGTCTCCTTAATTATTTGTATCTGAATACTATTCGTCCCTTGGTCAGGTCATAGGGGCTCATCTCAACCTTTACCTTGTCGCCAGGAAGAATCTTGATATAGTGCATACGCATCTTACCCGAGATATGGGCGATAATGGGTACACCATTCTCCAATTCAACCCTGAACATTGCGTTCGACAATGCCTCTACAATCGTACCGTCTTGCTCAATAGCACCTTGTTTTGCCATACTTTAATATAACTTACCTTCAACTTTCTCTACTTCTTCGAATGAGGATAAAATCTCTGCCCTCCCCTTGCGGACAACGACTGTATGCTCGAAATGAGCAGCAGGCTTGTGGTCCTGCGTGCGGATACTCCAGCGATCCTTGTCGAGCCAGATGTCACGCTTACCCATGGTGACCATAGGTTCGATGGCGATGCACATCGAGGCTTTCAGTGTCGGACCATTGCCGCGTCGACCATAGTTTGGCACCTGTGGGTCTTCGTGCATCTCATGACCGATACCATGACCTGTCAGTTCGCGCACAATACCATATCCGTGCTCCTCGCAATAGTCTTGGACAGCACTGCCGATATCGCCGACATGGCGTCCTGCCACTGCCTGTTCGATGCCTAAATAGAGCGACTCTTTCGTGGTACGCAGCAACTGCTTGACTTCTTCGCTGACTTCGCCCACACAAAACGTGTAGCATGAGTCGCCGCAAAAACCGTTCAGCAAGGTGCCACAGTCTATCGAGATAATATCGCCCTTCTTCAGGATGGTGTCGTCGTTAGGTACACCATGTACGACGACATCGTTCACCGAGGTGCAGATACTGGCGGGAAACGGCCCTCCATATGGATTGGGGAAACCCTTGAAGGTAGGAACAGCTCCGTGGTCGCGGATAAACGCTTCAGCTATCTTATCCAACTGGAGGGTCGTTACACCAGGCTTGATATGTTTTGCTAATTCGCCAAGCGTGGCACCAACGAGTTGGTTCGCCTGACGCATCAGCTCTATTTCATCTTCAGTCTTCAGAAATATCTTCATACTGGCTTAGTACGCACTCATACCACGACCGTGGATACGACCTGAATTCAACAGACCGTCATAGTGACGCATCAGCAGATGGCTTTCGATTTGCTGGAGGGTATCGAGAACGACACCAACCAAAATCAGCAACGACGTGCCACCGAAGAACTGAGAGAAGGCGTCCTGCACATTGAGCAATCCAGCCAAGGCGGGCATGATGGCGATGAAGGCAATGAACAGCGAACCGGGCAACGTGATGCGAGACATCACCGTATCGATAAAGTCAGCTGTTGGCTTACCGGGCTTGATACCAGGAATAAAGCCGTTGTTGCGCTTCATATCCTCAGCCATCTGAGTAGGATTAAGTGTGATGGCAGTATAGAAGTAGGTAAATGCGATGATCAGTATAGCAAAGATGATGTTGTAAGTCCAGCTGTGATGATCAAGCATAGAACGAACAAACCAGTTTGCATTTTCAGGAGCTGCATACTGAACGAATGCCAATGGAATAAACATCAGAGCCTGAGCAAAGATGATAGGCATCACGTTAGCTGCGAAGAGCTTCAGAGGAATATACTGACGAGCACCACCGACCTGCTGATTGCCAACAAGACGTTTTGCATACTGTACAGGAACCTTGCGGACACCCTGTACCAGAACAATAGCTGCACATACAACTGCATAGAGAATGATAATCTCAACGAGGAACATAACCAGTCCACCACCAGTGATAGCGGTGAAACGAGAGCTGACCTCCTGGATAAATGCCTGCGGCAGGCGGGCAATAATACCAATCATAATGATCAGCGAGATACCATTTCCTATACCCTTATCCGTAATGCGCTCACCCAACCAAAGGATGAACATGCTACCTGCAGCAAGGATAATCGTTGCCGGCCAGATAAATACTGTCCAGCTGATACCCGATGCCAGGGCAGCACCAGCCTGCATACGAAGGTTGATGAGATAACTCGGTGCCTGGAACAGCAGGATAGCCACCGTCAGGTACCGAGTATAAGTCATAATCTTCTTGCGGCCACTCTCACCCTCACGCTGCATCTTCTGGAAATAAGGTACAGCGACAGCAAG
>CAMHTW010000090.1 GCA_946188165.1 uncultured Prevotella sp. | reverse complement strand
TATTCATTTCGTTAATCATACGTACGGCAGAGTCGAGGATAGGAAAAGCGCAGAGCGCACCTGTACCCTCGCCTAACCTCATACCCAATGAGAGTAACGGTTTGGCCCCCATTGCATCAAGCATGTGCCGATGTCCGCTCTCGTCACCACAATGACCGAACACCATATAGCTCTGTGCGGCAGGATAGAGTCGGCAGGCGGCAAGCGCACAGGCAGTCATGATAAAGCCATCTACCAATATAATAAGGTGTTGCTCGGCAGCCCGTAGCATGGCTCCGATAGCCGCAATCATCTCAAAGCCGCCGAAGTAGCGGAGAATGGAGAGTGGAGAGTTTAGAGTGGAGAGTTTAGAATGCAACGCCACACTTCGATCTTTAGTCGAAGAATTTGCTACCGCACGAGAAAGCACCTCGCGCTTATGGCGGATGCCTGGGGAGTCGAGTCCGGCACCAGCACCAATGCAGTCATCGAGAGGAATGTCACAGAAGAGACTCATCCAAATACTTGACGGCGACGTGTTGGCAATTCCCATCTCTCCAATACACAGAACTTTGCAACCATCGGCAATGCAGTCATCCACTAACGACGCACCAATCTCAATCGCCTTGTCGAACTCAGCTTCCGACATAGCAGGCTCGTAAAGAAAGTTTTTCGTACCTCGTGCAATTTTACGGTCGATGATGCCTGGCACCTGGGAGAGGTCATAATCAACACCCACATCGACGATGCGCAACTTGAAGCCATGCTGACGGCAGAACATGTTTACACCACCACCGCCATGCGTGAAGTTAATCATCTGCTGCCAAGTGACCTCGCGCGGCGACACGCTGACCCCTTCACGCTCTATGCCATGATCGCCGCCCAAAAGCAGATGACAAGGATGAGCCAACGAAGGCGTGAGCGTTTGCTGGATCAGACACGCCTGCATGGCCAGGTCCTCCAACACGCCCAATGAACCTTTAGGTTTGTTCAGGTTGTCTATCTTGGTCTGAATCGCAGACCTCAGCCTTTCGTCAGGACTTTCTATATTAAACTTTCTTGTCATGCGGTAGCAATTTTTACACTTTTCACTCTTCACTCTTCACTTTTCACTCTTCACTCTTCACTCTTCACTCTTCACTCTTCACTCTAACCGGTATTCCACTCACCATCAGTATCACTTCATCCGCCTTGCTGGCCACATATTGGTTCATCCAGCCCTGCAAGTCTGTGAACTTCCGTTGGACGGCATTCTCACTCACGCCACCCATACCAATCTCGTTGGTCACGAAGATATAGGTGGCATCCTTGGCAGTAAACTTGTCGAACTCACCCTTGAGCGCTTCAAGGCAGACTTCTACCTCCTCCATCTGGAAGAAGTAATTAGTACACCAGAGTGTGACACAGTCGATGACGGCCACGCGCCCAGTCAGGTCGTGACGACTCAGCAACATTTCCTCTTCGATGTTCGTCCACTCCGGGCCACGGCGTTCCTGATGCTTTTTCACGCGTTCACCGAATTCATCGTCCCACACGTGGGCCGTAGCAACATAGACCGGGTTCTTGCTCAGCGACAGAGCAGTCCGCTCAGCATATCGGCTCTTGCCCGAGCGGGCGCCACCTGTTATCAGTATTATCTTTTTCATTGAACATTGAACATTGAACATTGAACATTCATGCTGTTTGTTATAATGCCGACTGCTATAACCAAGATGATGGCGAGCACTTCTGCCATGCGGTTGACGCGTACTGCTTTCCGCATATCAGCCGTTGTCAACTCGCGGTCGTTCTCGCCAATAAAGGGTTTGTCGAACAATTCGCCAAAGTAATAATGCGGACCGCCGAAACGACAGTTCAAGATACCTGCCAAAGCAGCTTCCGGATAGCCACTATTCGGACTGGCATGCTTTCGTCCGTATTTGAGGACGAAGTTGAAAAGTGAAAAGTGAAAAGTGAAAAGTGATGGTAATATCATCAGCAGAGCCGTGAGACGGGCTGGGATATAGTTGGCCACATCATCGATACGGGCAGCCAAACAGCCGAAGTCCTTGTAACGTTCCGTCTTGTAGCCAATCATCGAGTCGAGCGTGTTTACCATCTTATACGCTACCATGCCAGGAACACCCAATGCGGCAAGCCAGAACAAGGGAGCAATCACACCATCACTCAGATTTTCTGCCAGCGTTTCGAGGGCAGCGGTACGCACCTCTTGAGCAGAAAGGTCTGAGGTGTCACGCCCCACGATACGAGCCACCTGTGCCCTACCCTCCTCTAACGAACGGTCGAGGGCAAGGAATACCTGACGCACCTCGCGAATCAGCGTCGTACCTGCCAGACAATAGAAGATCAGCACTGCTGAAATGAGGAAATGAGAACATGAGGAAATGAGAAATGAGGTGAGTATGAAGATGCCGACAATGAGACCTATTGCGATGACGGCACCTTTCAGTTTGCGATGACTGCCCCTGTTGAAGCGATGCTCACAGAAGGCAATAGCCTTGCCAAACCACACGACGGGATGTGGCAGGCGTTGGGGGTCGCCAAAAAGCAGGTCGAGTACCCAACCTATGAGCAAAGCCATACAGTTAGTCATTTTCTCAATTTCTCAATTTCTCATTTTCTCATTTTCTCATTTTCTCATTTTCTCAATATCTTAATATCTCATAGATCTTGTCGATATCCACATACTGACGAACGTGGGCAGCCAGTTTGTCGTACTGCTCTTCCTTAAAGTCGGCATAGCTGAGCGCGGTATCCAATTTTTCACTATTCACTGTTCCCTTTTCACTTAATAAATAATCTATCACGGGTGCATTGTCGAGGAAGCCGTGGATATAGGTGCCAATGCAATGATCAGTCTGCATGACAGACTGGTCGGTATCGCTGACACCTTGATGAATCTCGTAGCCCTGACACGACTGACCTTCAAACAGGAAGGTGACTTGCCGGGTGGTTTTCTCAGGTGTCATCGTAGTGTGGATGGGTAACAAGTCCAAACCAGGAAGACAGGCTACAGTGCCCTCAATGCCGTCGGGGTCGCTGACCATCTGACCCAACATCTGATAACCGCCACAGATACCTATCACCATCTTGCCGTCGCGATGGGCACGCTGAATAGCCTGTGCACAACCGTTCCGTCGCAGCTCCAACAGGTCGTCCAACGTGGCTTTTGTGCCAGGCAGGACAATAATGTCAGCCCGCTGGATGTCAGCAACATTATTGGTATAGAAGAGGTTGACACGAGGGTCGCGTTCCAGCGTGTCGAAGTCGGTAAAGTTCGAGATATGCCGCAACAGCACCACAGCCACGTTCACCTTGCCCTCAGCAATTTCGCGTTGTTTCTTTTCGAGACTCACGGAGTCCTCTTCCTCGATGTAGATGTCTTTAAAATAAGGTACGACGCCCAAGACTGGTACACCACAAACGTCCTCCATCATCTTCCGCCCTTCGTCGAAGAGGCGCATGTCGCCACGGAACTTATTGATGATGACACCCTTGATGAGTTTTCTGTCCTCTGGTGTCTGCAAGGCTATACTGCCATAGACAGAAGCAAACACGCCACCACGGTCTATATCGCCAACCAGAATCACGTCAGCCTTCGCATGACGAGCCATCGACATATTTACCAAGTCACGATTCCGCAGATTGATTTCTGCAATGCTGCCAGCCCCTTCCATCACAATGGGATGATACTTTGCTGCCAAGCGGTCGAACGCTGCACAGACTTCTGCACGAAAGTCAAGCCTCTCCCCCAACCCCTCCCCAAGTAGGGAGGGGAGAGCATGTGCCTGATTTCCCCCTCTACTTGGAGGGGGACAGGGGGAGGCTCTCCAATAGTCGTAAGCATCCTTATTGCCAATCGGTTTGCCGTTCAATACAACTTGTGAAGTATGGTCAGAACTGGGTTTAAGCAGCAGCGGATTCATATCCGTATGACAGGGAATGCCTGCAGCCTCAGCCTGTACAGCCTGTGCACGGCCAATCTCCAAACCTTCAGGTGTGGCGTATGAGTTCAGCGCCATATTCTGTGCCTTGAAAGGAGCAGGATGATAGCCGTCCTGTTTGAAGATACGACAGAAAGCAGCAGCAAGAATGCTCTTGCCGACGTCACTGCCTGTACCAGCGAACATGACGGGGTGAAGTTTAGCCAATGATTTCATACAGATGCGTATAGCTTGCTAAGACATTTTTATACTTGAATACGGGGGTCGCGACAGCCACACCTTTGGCATTATAGACCTGCACGATACTTGCTGGTATCTCGCCTAAGAACTGCGTATAATGGAACTCATGCCCACGATACTCTTTACCGTCCAACACAAAGCGCCGATAGCCTAAAGAGAGCTTTTTGTCTGCCTGACGGGCTGTAATAGTGTAAGGCAGTACGCCGCACATGGGATAGCTGCCATCGTCAGTCACAATATTCTCGCAGAGATACATCATACCACCGCATTCCGCCTGAATCCGTCCACCACGTTCCGCATAGTCCCTGATGGCTTTACGACAGGCCTCGTTGGCAACAAGTGCCTCTAAATGTTTCTCTGGATAGCCACCTGGTAAGTAAAGCAAATCGACGTTGTCCAGACAGGGCACATCGTTCTCAGGGTCGAAGAACGTAACATGCTTAAACCTGTCGATGTTCTCCTGATAGATGAACGAGAACGACTCATGGTTGCGAGCTATAACGAGCCGTAATCTCGTGGGCAACGAGCCGTAATCTCGTGGGCAACGAGCCGTAATCTCGTTAAAGGTGAGCAACCGTCTCCATTCGACGTGCTCATTCATAAGAGGAATGAGTGCCTGTTTTTCAGCTGTTTCTGAAAAGTCAAGTCCCAAATAGCGTGAACTTTGTTCAAGTGAGGCTTGCTTGGGTAAATACCCAAAACAGGTTATGCCAAGGTCGTCGCACACCTGTTGCAGCATACGGTAGTGGCGTTCACTTCCCACCTTATTAAATATAACGCCCGCGATATGCACGGTGGGACGAAAGTTGATAAAGCCGGAAAGCAGCGGAGCTATGGAATAGGCTGCCGACTTGGCATCGACGACCAATACGACAGGAATATCCAGCACTTGTGCGATTTCCGCTGAAGAGCCTTTGTCGCGGTCGTAACCGTCAAACAGCCCCATCATACCCTCGACGATGCAGACGTCGGCATCCTCGCCATAATGGGCAAAAAGTTCGCGAACATGTGCTGGCGTTGCCATAAAGGTATCGAGGTTGATGCTTGGACGTCCACATACCATCTCGTGGAATTTCGTGTCGATATAGTCAGGTCCACACTTGAATGGCTGTACCTTGTAACCTTCCGATGCCAACAATACCATCAGCCCTCGTGCAATGGCTGTTTTGCCCGAGCCACTCGTAGGCGCTGCTATCAGAAAAGCGGATTTCATGCTGCAAAATTAAAAAAAATCCGTGAAATATGCATCGTATATCGAAAAAAGTTGTACCTTTGCAGCCATAAAACTGGCAATCTGGTGGCTGA
>CAMHTW010000089.1 GCA_946188165.1 uncultured Prevotella sp. | reverse complement strand
TGATAGACGGGCATCACCGCACGGACCACCTGTGGCAGCACAATCTTCAGGAACGTCTGTCTCGGGGTGAAGCCCAAGGCCAGTCCTGCCTCCGTCTGTCCGCGGTCGATGCCCTGGATGGTGGTGCGGAGCATCTCGCTGATGTAGGCCGCCGTATTCATGGCGAAGGTGACGACGGCCACCACGATGCCCGTAGCATCCAGCGGCGCCATCACCACATAGTACATCAGCATGAGCAGCACCAGCACCGGCGTGCCCCGCATCAAGTCGATATACACACGTGCCACTTGCTGCAGCCATCGGCGGCGGCTCATGCGCATCCAGCACACCAGTCCGCCTAGCAGCGTACCCAGCACGGCGGCACATAATGTGATAAGCAGCGTCACCTGCAGACCGTCGAGGATCATCCTGTAGCGGTCCTCCACTATCAGGTTGTTGCTGAAACTCTCAGCCACATCGCTAAACATGTCCATAACGCTTCTCAACTATTTCTGTATTAACTGCTCTTTGTTCATAAGAAGAATTTTGTTATCTGAACAGGCAGCAAGCCCAGTCGCCATCAGTAGTGGTGGTGACGGGATGAAGGCCAAATGTGATGGCTTTGTCTGCCAGCATTTGGCAGTCGGCTTGATAGAAACCGCTGAGGATGAGTGTAGCACCAGGTGCCATGACGCGGACAAAGTGCTCCATATCCTGAAGAAGAATGTTGCGGTTGATGTTGGCTAAGACGACGTCGAACTCAGGGGCATAACTACAGAGTAGGGTAGCGTCGCCACAGAGGGATTCGAGACGGTCGTCAACGCGATTGATGACGGCATTATGACGGGTGTTGTCGGTGCTCCACTCGTCGATGTCGTAACCTACACACGAGTCTGCGCCTAACTTCAGGGCACAGATGCCGAGAATGCCTGTACCGCAACCGCAATCGAGCACGCGCTTGCCTTCCAGCGGCATGTTCAGCAGTTGGCGGCAAATCATGCGGGTGGTCTCGTGGGTACCAGTTCCAAAGGCCATGTGGGCGTCGATTTCTATCATGAGGGCTGATGACTGGTGGCTGATGTCTGAGGGCAGGTGGCGACCGTCGTGTATCACGAGCAAGCGTTCACCTCTTCCATCTTCCGTCTTACTTCTTACTTCTATCGGTTCAAAGCCCTCCAACTCCCATTGTTCGTTCCAGTCCTTATCCTCGGCCTCGCTGACGTTGTAGCTGATGGTAACGCCCTCCATGGGGAATGCAGCAAGCGTCTGTTGGAAGGCGTCTTCATCGAACAACTGTTGCTGGGCATACCCCTTCAAACCTGTTTCGGTCTCTTCAAACGTCTCCATACCAGCTTCTGCCGTCAGAGCAGCCAACAGATCCTGGGCGTCCTGCGAACAGGGCTCAATGGTCATATTTACTTCGTAATACTTCATATCAGATGTTAAAAATCGATGCAAAGATACAAAAAATAGGGAAAATCCTACCATCTCTTAGGGTTTTTCCGTACTTTTGCACAAAAATACGTTGTAATTTTGCAGCGTGAACCTTTAGATAAGGTAAAAAAGTAAAAAGGTAAAAAAGTAAAAAGCAGAATGATTATGAAAAGGAATGTATTAATTAATAAGGTAATAAGGATGGGTAAGATGGTTTTACCTCTTTACCTTTTTACCTTTTTACCTTTAAGCATGATGGCTCAGGACGATGATATGTACTTCGTTCCTACTAAGGAGAACGTAGCCAAGGAGGCCAGGAAGTATGGCATGCCTCAGAATGTTTACTATTCGGGCAGCAATCGCTCGGTCGATGACTACAACCGTCGTGTTCAGTTCAGCTCTCCTGTTGACTCTACTGGCAACGACATCATCGATTTCTCTGCCGTGCGTGGTGTATATCCCGACTCAGCTTATTCGCAGCCTGTCGAGAATGACGACTATGCATTGACGCGCCGTATGTCACGCTTCGACGACTATACCCCCTCTGAGGCCTATTGGGACGGGTATCGTGCCGGTCGCTGGTCATCGCCGTGGTACAATACGTGGTACAGCTGGTACGATCCCTGGTATTACGATTCATGGTGGTACTGGAACGATCCGTTCTACTATTCCTCTTGGTATGGCTGGCGCTATCCGTACTATTATTCCACATGGTATTCGCCCCGTTACTACGGTTATCACTATTATGGTGGCAGCTACATCAGTCGTGGCGGAAGCAGTCGCCTGTCGTCGAACATGCGTTTCTATGACCGTCGCAACTACTCTTCGGACGGCAGTCGGCGTGACGGCACGGGTGTAAGAGCTGGTAACGTGAGAGTATCGCGTCCGAATTCCAACAACGCCAGCCCGACAATTAACAGCACGCCGCGCACGATACGTTCGTCAGGTTCGTTCGGTGGCTCGTCCAGCGGTGTTTCCCGTTCGTCCGGCTCGTTCGGTGGCGGTAGCAGTCGTCCTTCTGGTGGCGGTGGTGCAGTTCGTTCGGGTGGTGTGCGTCATCGTTGATATATATACCTAATTATTTATTAATATACTAAAATTGTTATGGCTATGATGAAGAAATATATCTACATGGCTGTCTGTGCTTTTGCAGCACTGCCAATGACAGCTCAGGAAACCTACGAGAATGCCCGCCTGATGGAGCAAGACCTGAACGGTACGGCCCGTTACGTGGGTATGGGTGGAGCAATGGAGGCTTTGGGTGCCGATATCTCGACCATTTCCAGCAACCCTGCCGGTATCGGTCTGTTCCGCAGCAGTAACATCTCCGGTTCGTTCGGTGTAGTGTCGCAGGCAGAAGGCAAAGACTATCGTACGGGTGATAAGACGAATTTCAGTTTCGACCAGTTGGGTTTCGTGTACTCTACACGCACAAGCAGGTCTTCGTTCGTCAATGTGGCGTTCAACTACCATAAGGACCGTAATTTCGACTATATTCTCTCTGCCGCAAATGCACATGACGGAAGAAGTTCGCAGAACAACCTGTCGTTCATCAAGGGTATTGGCGAAAACGATAAAGATGGTGCATCGTATTACAACTTTGCAAATGGCAAGGGCACGCATTGGTGGACCAGCGAGCTGGACAATGTTTACTATAACTCGTATATTGTTGACAAATATGGCAGTCCGTATTGTGACGTTGCCTCCGACTATGTGATGAATCGTGCCAATACAGGCTATATCGGTGTCTACGATTTCAATCTTTCGGGCAATATCAACAATCGCCTCTACCTGGGTCTTACCGTAGGTCTTCATGACGTGCACTACAAGGGCGTCAGCGACTATCAGGAGAACATCATTGATGCCGACGGTATGCCTTCAGGTAATCTGATTGTCAGCGACGAGCGCGAGGTAACGGGTATGGGCTATGACGTGAAGGCCGGACTTATTGTACGACCTTTCGAGGAGTCGGCTTTTCGTATCGGTGCTTCTGTCAGTACACCGACGTTCTATAAGCTGACCACCAGAAACCATACCTATCTGACTAACAATACGCCGTTTACGGAATCGTATAATCCACGCTATGTGGCCAACGACTCTTACGAGTTCAAGCTCTATACCCCGTGGAAGTTCGGATTGAGCATGGGTCATACCGTCGGTACCAATCTGGCTCTGGGTGCCAGCTTCGAGTATGCTGACTACGGTACTACCGACACGCGTAACATCACTGGTACCTACTATGACGAGTGGACTAACTCGTATAGTGACGACAGCGAGAGCGACAAGATAATGAATACCCACACGAAGGAAACACTGAAGGGCGTATCGACGTTGAAACTCGGTGCAGAATTCAAGCCCACCAAGGAAATATCGTTGCGTGCTGGCTACAACTACGTGTCGCCAATGTATAAGACCGACGGATTCAAAAACGGATTCCTCGACTCGTACGGCAGCAACTGCAGTTCGGCAACTGACTGGGTGAACTGGAAGGACACCAATCGCCTCACGTTGGGCTTTGGCTACCGCCACAACAACTTTGCCATCGATCTGGCCTATCAGTACAGCAGCCGTAAGGGCGATTTCTATCCCTTCGTAAGTGCAAGCGGTGACTATAATTACTTCACAGAGATAGATGGCGCTGAAGTCCTGATGACCGAGGAGATTGTTACCGATTGCAAGTCTGTCAATGTCAAGGACAACCGTCACCAGTTCCTATGCACACTGACTTACACCTTTTGAACCCACTCGTTTGAATTATGCAAAGTAATATCATCTACTACGTAGCGTTGCTGCTCGTCATCATCATTGGCTTTGTTGTTGTCAAAAAGGTAGCCTCATGTATGATTAAGAGCGTCGTCACCGTCATCCTCGTTGCCGTCGCCGCAGCACTCTACTGGTTTTATCTAAGGTAAAAAAATATCAGATAACAAAAAAGAGAGAGGCATCGCTCGTGGATAGCGGTGTCTCTCCCCTTAGTTATTTGTTTTTTCAGCAATATGTTTAGAATTTGTAGCGCGCACCGATGGTCAATATACCACGTTCGCCAAAGCCCAGCTCAGTAAAGCCACGCAGCTGTTGTCCGCCAAACTCAGCGCCCAAAGCTGTCAACTGACCCATAAAGAATACTTTCGACTTGCTTTCGTCCTTAAAACTGTCTGATACAATCATCATGCCAGCAGCCAGACCTGAATACATGCCGAAGTGCGTTTTGCGTAACCAGTCAAACTTGACGGCTGGCATGACGGTGTAGTATTTGGTCTTGCATTCGCCGTCTTCGCCCCACTTACATCCGGCAATTGAAGCCATGGCACCTACACCCACACCAGGGGAAACATGATAGTAGTATTCCACGCCGACAGGCCCCCAAAAACTGTTTTGGTCACTATGGCTAAAAGCGGATGACATCGCTGATGCAAAAGTCGACACAATGTCAGAGGCAGAACCAAAGCCATAGTAAACACCAATCTCATTCCTCAAATCGTCATTCTGAGCGTTTATGCTCAACGTTGTTACCAATATGGTAGCAACCATCATCATTTTTTTCATCTTGACCTTTTCTTTGTATTTATAATAACGTGTGCAAAGTTACGAAAAAATTGGGGAATAAGAAGAAAAAAGATAAAACTTTATGGTTTTGTTTGTCTTTTCACCACTTATTTCGTACCTTTGCAGCAACTTAGAAATCATTCAACTATTTTATGAAAAAGTATCTTATTACTAATTTATTGGTGCTGATGGCACTTTCGCAAGCCCATGCGGAAAACAAGACAATTGATATCAGCGGTGACAACACAGACAAGACAGCCAAGACGTACGCTACGGCCCTTACCATTCAGCAAGGCGATACCGTCAACGTACTGATGGCACGCTACGCCTACTTTAGCTCGACGATTTCGGGTACCGGTGTGCTGAACCTCTATGCTGGCGGAGAGCGTGGCTATCTGGGTAATTCAGACAAGAAATGGAACGAGTGGGGCAACTACACGGGCGACGTGCACATGTGGCCCTACAAGCAAAACGCCCCTTCGGCATCTTCTAATAATACTAAAGTTTCGCAAGTGATGGCACACCTGCATAATTTAACATAAAATAGGAA
>CAMHTW010000088.1 GCA_946188165.1 uncultured Prevotella sp. | reverse complement strand
ATGAAGGTATAAATGACAAATGACAAAATGACAAAATGACATTTTTCTATCATTTCCGATGCCTGGGTATTGTGCTCGACGCAGCCTGGTAATTGTTCCTCTTTTGCATCTGCCGCTGATAATCCATCGTGACTATCGGCGGCTTTTTTCATTACTTGCCCACGCAAAATCTACTTTCTTTGTTTTCGTTACGTTCAGATAAAAGGTCGTTTTTATGTATTTTTTGTGATTTTCCGACAAAAAAACGAGTGAATTGTATTAAAAAAGGTTGTAATGTTACAACCATTTAAAAATATTTTGTATCTTTGTAGCATAAATTAATATATTTAGTGGAGATTATGAAGTATCTGAATATTAAGAAGGCATTGGCAGCATGGCAAAATTTACAACCATTGTCTGAAAAAGACAGGGATAGACTTAGCCGTCGTTTCACAGTGGACTTCAATTACAATAGCAATCATATTGAAGGTAATACGCTGACTTATGGTCAAACGGAAATCCTGTTGCTATTTGGTAAGGTAATTGGCGAGGCTGATGTTCGTGATGTACAGGAGATGACAGCGAGTAACGTGGGACTCCGTATGATGTCTGAAGAGGCATCAGTGAAGGAGGTTCCGCTAACACAGAACTTTATCCGGACGTTACATAAAACCTTGCTACGCGAGGACTATACTGTCTATCGAGAGCTTCCTGGGGGCGTACAAACAAGTTATGTCATCCATGCTGGACAATATAAGACTCGTCCAAATAGCGTCATTACTCGCTATGGCGACCGATTCGAATACGCCTCACCAGAAGAGACTCCCAGTTTGATGACAGATTTGGTGGATTGGTATAACAAGGCAGAGCAGGAAGGAAAACTTTCTCCTGTTGAGTTAGCTGCATTATTCCACTACAGATACATCCGTATTCACCCGTTTGAGGATGGAAATGGACGTATAGCCCGACTGATGGTAAACTTTATTCTTACTCGTCACGATTATCCGATGATTGTAGTGCGCAGTCGTAAAAAGAGTGAGTATTTAGAGGCTTTGCATCAGACTGATATGGAAGTCGGCCCAGTACCTGCTGATGGTGCACACGCTGATATTAAGGACATCAAACCATTCTTGAAATACTTCAATGAACTGGTAGCTACTGAGGTTTATAATGATGTACTCTTTGTGAGTGAAAAGGATGAAAATGTATGGTGGTATGATGGTGAACGGATAGCTTTCCGTACACCTAACTATACTAAAATACTGAATGCAATGCGAACACAACCTACGCTTACATTGGCTGATATGAAAGAAGTGACCGGCATCAGTATCGCAGCTATTCAAAAACTTCTCGACCAACTGATCCAGAAGAAATACGTTGAACGTGGAGAAAAGGACGGAAGTTGGAGAGTGTTTGTGACTCAGTGATTATTTATATTCTGGAAGCTTTACTCTGTTGTATATTCAAACCAATCAAAATCTGCATATCCGTCTCCGTCTTCACCCTGGGCAAACAAGCCAAGCATCACGCCTGTGAACCCACCTATCACCTCGGTGGATAGGTAGCGGTAGTCCATCTTGCTTAGTGTGGTGAATGATTTGCCATCGACGGAAACTTGCATGTAGTAATAGTCCTTGTCGGAACTGATGCGTATGTAAGCCTGGGTGTCTTTCAGTTCAACGGGTTGGCCGTCATGGCTGAGTGCTCCCACACGGATATTTGACTTAGCCAAAAGCTTTCCGTCCTTTCGTTCTATTATCACATCATAATGGTTCAGGGGTGCTGCATAGGCCGTGATTCCTGCCTGAGAGCCTTCTGCCAGATGGGATGCGTCAATGAGTGCGGTGGCGTTGAAACGTAGCTCAGTCTGACGTCTTGCCACGAAAGTGGGCGACGTGGCTGCATCGAGAGGCGTAGAAGTGGGACGCAGACGCAACCAGCCCTCCCGCTCAGTAAGAGAGTAGCGGGAATAATCGGGATTACCGATACTCATCCATCCCCAAGGCAATCCAATATTGCTGTAGCTGTCGGCTGGTACATCGCGCTTGACGAAATTGAACTCTTCGCGAACAGGGTCAAGGGGCATTGGAACTTGAGGTAAGGTCTGACATTTCATATTGATGGCCAAAGTGCCGTCACCATTGACCACAGGCCAAGCATTCTTGTCCCAACGTACAGGTGCAAGCATCGTCTCGCGCCCCATCACATGCAGGAGGTAACCGCTGGTGCGATAACCCAGGCAAATCATCCACCATGAGGAGTCGGGCGCTTGTATGAGGTCAGCATGTCCGAGCCCTTGAATATTGCTGTTCTGCATCTTCATGCTGAAATGCGTGAGAATGGGGTTGGCAGGATTCGATTCATAGGGCCCGAACAGAGAACGGCTTCGCAAGATGTTGACGTGGTGGCCATGTTCCGTACCCCCTTCGGCAAGCATCATGTAATAATAGCCGTCTTTCTTGTATATGTGTGGACCTTCAGGATAACGTCCGCCGAGTCCCGTTCCCAAGTGATGAACATCGCCTATACGCCGACCAGTATGAATGTCAATTTCGCAGATGTTGATTTCACCCGGCTTGATTCCTGGGCGTGTTTCGTCTGCTGCTGCTTTCCATAAGAAATAGCACTTCCCTTCGTCCCAAAAGAGGGTAGGGTCGCAACTGCCGAGGGCAAAGTCAATGAATATGGGGTCGGACCATTCTTTAGATGGGTCGTCTGTCCAGACGTAGAAATGGCGACGTGATGGGAAAATGGTGGTCACCATGTAATAGCGCCCCTCGTGATAGCGGATGGTTGGAGCATAGATGCCTGCATTAGTCCAACCCAGTTCCGGCTGGTTTTGTGTGTAAAGCCCCGAGAGGTCAAGCTGCGACTTGCGCGAGAGGCAATTACCTACCTGCTCCCAATGTATCAGGTCTTTGCTGTGAAACACAGGTACTCCAGGAAAATACTGGAACGTGCTGTTGACAAGGTAGAAATCCTTTCCGTTTGTACACACACTTGGGTCGGCATGAAAGCCGGGAAGCACAGGGTTGCGATAGCCTTGAGCCTGAATGTTCAGAGACGCTATAACAGCGATAGAGATTGTGAATAAGAGTTTCTTCATAATTGTTTCCTTACGATTTCCATATTGCTAAATTTATCTGTCTTTTATCTCTATCTTTTTTATCACCTTGGCTGGAACGCCGCCAACGATGGGCTTGCCCGATGCCATGTAATCACGAAATCTCTGGAAGTGGATATTGCATCAGCATCTTCTCTATCATTGGAATATACCATGTGCGTACTTCTTCTGCCGTTGGAGTGTGAGCACCAGGAAAGTGGAATGAATGGTTGTAATGCTCCAAAAACAGTGGCTCGAAGTGAGCAAGAGTGTCCTGTTCACCGAACAATCCCCATACTTTGTCTTTGTAGTAGGGGTTGCAATAGCGGAATTGAACTGTTTCCAACTCTGCAAACTCCTGTATCAGGGATTCATCGATAATAAATTGCTGGTTGCCGTCCTTGCGTGGTGCTTTGTATTCATGCGAACCGATACGTTCCTTCAGAAATGCCGTCATCCGAAAATGTGGGTTGCCAAGCAGGGCAGGGATGCCAACGATGGGCGCCAGCATCTGGGCATATAATGAACCGCAACTGTTACCAACCAACAAGTCGGGATGCTCTCTGTCACAGATGTTTCGGATTTCTTCCAGTGCCATCTGTGGATGTATTGGCAAGTCGGGAGTAAGCACCTCTATACGCCCTTCAAATGCCTCTTTCAGTGCCACAGCAGGTACGCACTGACCGCTGGCAAAGAAACCATGCAGGAATAATATCTTTTTCATCTATAGTCTGTACTTTATTTTTTTATCTCCAATATTATCCTTGCCTTTGGCGTGAGTTAGCTGCCTTGTCTTATAGCCTGTCAAGTCTTCCAGATAATCTGTTATAGTCGCTATATTATATTTCGTTTTGCAAATTATATTATCAGTGAAATTTTGTGCAAAAATACATATAATATCCTAAAGCTCCAAACATTTGTCACAAAAAAGTGTATAATAAAGCTATTTTTGTCTTATAGATTTATACTCGCCGGGAGTCATGCCGGTGAGGCGACGGAAGTATTTTGAGAAGAATGAGGGATTGGCAAAATGCATCTCATCGGCAATCTGCGCTGCCGGCTTGTCCGTGTGGCGCAGTTCTATTTTTATACGCGTGATGAGGGCACGGTCAATCCAGTCTTTGGCTGTGACGCTGCTTGTTTGGCGGATAATGGTGCTCAGGTAGCGCTCAGTTAGGCACATGCGGTCGGCATAGTATCCTATCTGATGATGTTCGGCACAGTGTTGGGTAACCAGTTGGAGGAAGCGATCGAAGATGGTCTGCTCGCGCGAACGACTGCTGGCCAGCTGGTCAGTTTGCCGATGGAACAGCTGGTCGTAGTGGTGCATCAGGGCAGCTACGAGGACTGTGACGGTGGAACGATGATAGTCGTCCGTGGCATGAACCATTTGCCAAATGGTGTCCAGAATATGTCTGGCAGTAGCGAAATTCTCTTCGCTGACAAGTAACTGGAAGTCGCGCACCTGCCCGTTGAAGGCCGACGGCATCTGTCCCTGTGCAAAGGGCATGGGGAAGTTAGAAAAAAGTCCCATTCCGAAGATGCGGAGGTCTGAGGAAAGCCGTTGGGGGTGGATGATGGTGCCCGGACCGATATAGACGAGTGTGCCACTCGTGAGGTGGCGGTCTTGCAGGTTGAAGTTGATGTCAGCCTCGCCGCTTATGACGATGCCAAAGCGGTGGTCATTGATAGTGAAAGGTGGCTTTTGACGCATCAGCAGACTGAACACCGTGCGGTCGCCACGAACCATTGCCAGTTCGCTATTCATGAATATATGCTCGCGCATTTGCGAGAGGTGTGGTGTCAGGATGTCACGCATTCGTGTGACGTCCATCAGTTGCGGTTGTCTGTTCATAATCAGTCCTTTTTGCTGGCAAAGATAATCATTTTCCGTGAAAAAATGCTCTATTTTCGTGCAAATCGAACAAAAAGAACATTTTTGCGTTCCTGCGGATAACGTCTAAATGCAAAAAATATCGTACTTTTGCACCCGGAATTCAATGACAAAACAGATATGAAGAAATTAGTTTTAGCTTTGGCGATGCTGCCGATGCTGGCATTGGGACAGACGCTGGACGAGTGTCAGCAGGCAGCAGAGAAGAATTATCCGCTGATACAGCAGTATGGACTCATCGAGAAGACCACCCAGCTGACGGTTGCCAATATCCAGAAAGGATGGCTGCCGCAGGTGTCGGCATCCGCACAAGCCACGTATCAGAGTGATGTGACGGCTTGGCCTGACGAGATGAAGACGATGATGGGCGGTATGGGCATTGACATGAAGGGACTGACGAAGGATCAGTACCGTGTGGGCATCGATGTGCAGCAGACCATCTATGACGGAGGCGTCATCGGCAGTCAGAAACGCATAGCCCGTGAACAGGGCAAGGTGCAGGCGGCACAGAACGAAGTCAATATTTATAATGTTCGCAAGCGTGTGAATGAGATGTATTTCGGGCTGTTGCTGATTGACGAACAGATCAAGTTGAACACCGACTTGCAGACACTGCTGGCAGGCAACGAACGCAAACTGGAGTCGATGACCAAACGGGGCACAGCTGCCGAGAGCGACCTGCAGAATGTGAAGGCAGAGCGTCTTAACGCGATACAGAAAGCCACCGAACTGGCATCGCAGAAGCAGATGTTACAGCGCATGCTGAGTACATTCTGCGGCATAGAGATAAATAACATACAAAAACCGCAAGTGAAGGCAGAAGGCGGAGGGCTGACAGCAGAAAACCGTCGTCCGGAACTGAAGGCGCTGGATGCACAGATAGGCGTGCTGAATGCTCAGGAGAAAGCACTCAACGCAGCGCTGATGCCGAAGGTAGGCGTGTTTGCTCAGGGCTTCTACGGTTATCCGGGCCTGAATATGTTTGAGGATATGATGCGCCACAAATGGAGCTTGAACGGCATCGTCGG
>CAMHTW010000087.1 GCA_946188165.1 uncultured Prevotella sp. | reverse complement strand
AAATGCTGAAGGTCTTTCAACCCTCAGCACTTTCCTTTTATATACGTCACTTGTTTAGAATCTTTGTGAACGACGGCTTGACACGCGTACTGTAACCCGTCGTTACTGTTTCTTAATACGCCATTACGTATTATTTTGCCTTGCAAGAAGCGATAATCTTGTCCACAAGAGGCTTGTATTTGGCCTCGTCGCTCTTCTTGAACTTCAATTCACCGCTGAAGCACTTCTTCTGTGGTGTCACATATAAGTAGACATACTTGACGGCGGGTACCTTCGTGTCATCGACTTCCTCCTCGCCCTCAGCGCGGAACGTCACCTGCTTGCCCTTTACCGTGGCGGCACCAGCCTTCCAGCCTGTGGGCTCGCCAAACGACTTTTCGGTCATACTTCTCATGCCGTCTGCCCATTCTTTCAGTTGCTGCACCGTCATGTCCTGGTCGCCGATGGACACGCTGAGGAAACCAACCTCATCCTTGCCTTTAGCGTTAAAAGCCTCGTCGTCCCACTGATCTTCAGCCTCGAACTCGGCAGGATACTGGCAACTGAACAGTTTGCCGTCAAATGTCTTCATGTTCTGGGCACTAACTGTTAATGTCATGGCTGCGAAAGCCAGAATAGCAAAAATCTTTTTCATTGTTGTTAATTTTTAATAGTTATACATGTTAATTTTTATACCTTAATTTTCTTCTCTTGTTTCCAACTTTTTCTCAATTTTGTTCTTGTTCTTGCCCTTCCAGAGCCACACCTCGAGGTCAGAACCTATGTGGCTGGTGATGTTTGAGGTCTTCTTGTCAATTCCCGGATTGGGGATTTCGCGGAAGTTCTCGACGCGGTTGAAAACGTCATAGTCTTTATCCCAAAGATAGGCATCGAAGTACAGGTCTTTGTTTACGCCATAGCGCCCAAGGCAGACAAGGGCATCAGTGCGACCGTCCTTGTTCAGGTCGATGAGGATGGCACGGCCTACCTCTTTCTTATTGGCAGGTTTACCAGGCAATACCTGGTACAACTGCTGCAGCGGACGGTCGTAGCCCAGACTCAGCTGATAGCGTACCACACCTTCTTCCTCGTCCTCCTCATAGACGATATCCTCGTCCCATACGGGGAAATACTTTGCAGCCTCGTCCTTACCGTCAGAGAGGTCGAGTGGTTTGTCGCTCTTCAGGTCAGGCGCAAACACCAGTTCGTCAATGGTGTCCTCGTCATCAGTTGCCTCGTCGGCAACGGTTGCAACAGAGTCAGCAACGGCTGTTGCTTGGACATTCGCTGAATCGGCAACGGCAGCGTCGTCACTACTTGTTTTCTTGCCTCCACATGCTATGAGCAGCATCAAGACTGAGGCCAATATAATACTTTTTCTCATATCTATTTTTTTATTTAGTTTTATTGATTGTTGATTTCAAGTTGCTTCAGCTTATTCTTACCACCTAAGGCGAATATCCAGACGAGGATACCAGCTATCGCTAACAACGCAATGCCCACGATGGGACGATAGAACAGCCAGGCGACGGCAATGACTAACAACGACCATACGACACCTAAGACAGTGCAAATCACACCTACGCCCCACCCTACGATGGTTGACAGGAAGGGCACAATCCTGGTAAGCGTCACGACGAAGCCGAAGATGAGTTTCAGGGCTCCGATGACCATCACGATGCCCAATACACGATACGCCCAAGTATTAAAGGTGTTGGTTTCCTGTTCGTCTTCAAAGAATTGATCCATGGTCTTCCTGCCCATCACCAGCTTTTCTAATGTATAGCCGTTCTTGGCCTTGAAGGGTTTGAAGCCGACACCATCAACGACGGCTACGACGGTTACCTCATGGGCGGGCGCCACTTTCTCGAACTTGATGCGGACGTCGCCCACTTTATAGGCATTGGGGTCAAGGCCGAGATACAACTGGTTATCATTGACGTGGACGAAGTTGTAATCGTTACTGTTCAGGTCCTCCTTCTTAGTATAGTGACGCTCATAAGACGCCCGAATCGTCTTGTCCAGCACGCGCAACACGTCATCGCTCAGGTCCGGTCTTAATGGTTCATAGGTGTTGATGCTGTGAATCAGGCTGTTGTTCAGGTTATAGGCACCGAAGGACACATGCTCCGCCCACTGCTCGTCATCATCAAACTCGGCCAGCACCACGTTGACATGGCCGTAATGCTGTTTGAAATTGCTCGAGCCGATGGGGCTTGGACTCCAGTCTTTACGGTAGTCGTAGGTAATGATCTTCTTCTCGCTACCGTCACTTTTCTCCTTCGTCTCCTCGGTTTTCGTCTCGTGCCACTGATAGTACTCAACCTTACGCTTCGTCGAGATAGCGTTGACGCTGAAGCCGAAGTCCTTGTCGGTGAGCAAGTCAGTAGTAGCCGTCATAGCCGTACCGCATACTAACTGACCTTCCAGACTGGCATCCTTCTTGTTGGGGTTCCCCATCTCCACGCAGACCCCCTGAGCCTCCTCAAGCATGTCGGCAGTCTTCACGTTGTTGCCCTCGTTCCACCACAGCATAGCTGTAGCACCTAGGAAAAGCGTGAAGCCTGTCGCAATACTCTTGAACGACTGCTTGACACGTGTGCCGTAACCCGTCGTTACTGTTTCTTGATATGCCATACCTTATGACAATCCGAGATTTTTAAGATTTAAATCATTGTCTTTACTTGTTTGCCAAGGTAGAGGTAAAGCAATCGGTTTTCACCTCCCAACCATTGATAACACGCTGAGTGGTGTTATTGATATTGCCATTGACAAAACCAACCGATGTTCCGTCTACATCGAACGAATCGCCACTGATATGATCCTGCTTAGCCTCGAAACGACCGATAATATTCTCGCCATCATCAAACTCCATAACAACCATCAACACCACGTAGCGGCAGGTCATGTTGCCCCAATCGTCGCGACGATACTTCCAGCTTGGGGTCTCGGTTCCAATGTTACCTACCTTGAACTTATGACCGTACTTACTGTCAGTTCTGGTACTACTGGCATTAGCAGCTGATGTGATACCACCGAACTTCTTTTCAAACAGCTTCTCGACCACAGCCTTATCCAGTGCTTCAGGTTTCAGCTGCCAAGTAAGATAGTCTTCTTTCTCTAATGCAGCAACACTCCAGAAACCGCTAATAGTTCTATCGCCTGAGGTTGATTTCAAGTCCAGCATCATCTTCTCGCCAGTATTAGGATCTGTGTAGATCGTGCGTGCCACGGGCGATTTGGGCAGTTCAGCGTTTGCATCGTAAGGCTTAGTGCCTACCTGCTTTAATTTCTCCTGCAATTCTGCCTCATTTTTAGCCTGCTGTGCTTTGAGCATTTCTTCATTTTTCTTCTGTTGTTCCCAATAGGCATCCTGCGAAGAAGAGCCCATTACTGCAGACTTTGCTTTCTTAAGCAGTTTACCAAACTGTGCATCAGCTGTTGTGCTTACTGCGAACATGGCGACCAGCGCCATCATTGAAATTTTGATTGAATGTCTCATAATCATTTAGTTTTAATAAATTATTCCTTATTATATATTGATTGGTTGATAAATTAGGATCGTGATTTGAATATTTCGTTTAATTGTCGCTCCACCTCCCATTTCACCATATCGCGCATAGCGAACAGCAATCGCGCCTGTTCCTCAGTGTAGGCGTTGGCTTCTTGGTGCCTGCAGATTTGTTTGTTGTTTGGTGTCAGCTTATCCATTTTACGTTTCGTATCTTTTTGATGCAAAGTTACGGTAGAAACGTAGTAAAATGTTCAGCAGAAAACACGGAAAGTTGTGCAGAATCTTCCAAAATGGCCGATTCTGACGAATTTCAAACCTTTTTTCGCTGTTTTCGTGCAAACAGACTAACGGTTTTCAAACCTTCTGTTGATTTCGAGTTAGATATTCGCTGGGTGTGATGCCATAAAATCGCTTGAAGGCACGGGTAAATGCACCTTGGTCTTCGTAGCCGCAACTTAGGGCGATGTCTAAAATGGTGGTTTCTGCAGAGTTGTTGTCCAGCATTTGGCGTGCCTTCTGCATACGGATGTTGGTGATGTAGCTCTGTGGGGTTTCGCCAGTTATCTCCTTCAGATGGTAGCGGAACTGGGTAGTACTCATGGCCATCTGCGAAGCCAGCGTATCGACATTAACGCTATTGGTCTCTATCTGCTCGGCTATGAAGTTCATGGTACGAGTCAGAAAGTCTTTGTCGCGAGCCGACAGTTCCTGCTGTTTGCCTGCATGTTGGTTCTCGTAGCGTTGGCGCAACTCATCGAGCGTCATGGCCACCTCGTCAAGTCGGCGTCGCTGAAGTGCTGAACGGCGTCGCTGGATGACCACCAGCCCAACGGCCACAGCCAGCAATGCTGCGCATATCGTCAGAATGATGGTGCGAGAACGGTGTGCTTGGGTGTTTTCGTCAGTCAGACGGGTGTTGCCAAACTCAGCATTGTAGCGAGCCAGCAGGTCGGCTGCTCCGTTGTTGTAGAGCGAGTCTTTCAGCAGGTCAAAGCGTTCCAGTTCCAGTCGGGCACTATCAGGATTGATGGTCCATAATGCCTGATACAGTCCGTCGCGGGCATGCATCTCGTTGTAGGGATTGCCCATTTCGTGACACAGGCTGACGGCTTCGCGCAGATAGGGTACGGCCTGACGCTCCAGTCGCTGTTTCTCTGCATCGTCACACCCTTCTTCGCGACTCATGGAGAGCAGCGTGTGTCCCACCTTGTTCAGCGATATGGCCAACGACTGGCGGTTGCCCTCGCGACGGAAGTACGGAATGATGGTATCGAAGATGGCCAGAGCCTCCTCGTGCTGTTTCATGCCCAACAGGATGGCAGCCTTCTGGGCCAGTCGTACGCGCAGTTTCAACTCGCGCCCATCCTCGCGTTCAAGCTGTATGGCGCGCTCAATATAACGCAGGGCAGCGTCGAAGTGACTCATGCATAACTCCGTTTCGGCAGCTGCCCCACAATACATGGCTATACGGGCACGATGGTTAATCTCTTCGGCCAGCTGGAGCGCTTCGAGTATATACTTCAGTCCTTCCTGAGGCTGCTTGGCATCGACATAGATGGCACCGATGTTGTTGAGTGACGACGAAATCATCTCCTTGTCGCCACTGGCACGATCCATGGCATTGCACTCCTTGGCATAGCGCAGCGCCTTCTGGTAGTCAGACTGTCGCGAGGTACACACGGATAGTATGCTTAATTCATCGGCTATCTCGTCAGTCATACCCAACTGGCGAAGCATGGGCAGAGCCTGTTCGCCTACGATAACAGCACTATCGTATAACTGCTCCTCATAGTAACGACCACTAGCCTCATAGAGACGAATGGCCTCCTGTCGATTGGCAGTCTGTTTGCCACCAGCCTTAGGCGCAGCACTTACAGACATGGTGCCCGTCAAGAGCAGGAGCAAGAGCAGTATTTTGGCTATATAGTCGCTGGGCGTGATGCCAAAGAAGCGCTTGAAGGCACGGGTAAACGACGACTGGTCGTCGTAGCCGCAACTCTGGGCCACGTCGAGTATGGTCATGTCGGGCGTGGTATCCAGCAGGTGGCGTGCCTTCTGCATGCGGATGTTGGTGATGTAGCCCTGGGGAGTCTCGTCCGTAATGGCCGAGAGGCGTCTGCGAAATTGCGACGTGCTCATGGCCAACTGTGAAGCCAGGTCGTCCACATTGACGCTGTTTGTTTCTATCTGGTTAGCGATAATGGCCATCGTCTTGTTCAGGAACTGCTTGTCCTGTTCCGACAGCTCATGAGCATGGGCATGGCCTGCACCGCCCTGTTGCTGACGCTCGTAATGCCGCTGTAGTTCCTCAAGTGTCTGGGTGTCCTCGCTGAGGCGCTGCTTCTGCAGGGCTATCAGTCGGCGCTGGCGCACCACCAGCACAACGGCCACTGTCAACAGTATGAAACTTATTATTATAATATAGATACGCGAGCGACACACAACGCGGCTGTCTTCCTGCAATTGGTCGTTGCCCAACGCAGCATTATACTTGGCCAGTGCCTCTGCCGAAGCCTTGTTGTAGAGCGAGTCTTTGAGCCTATGGAGACGTTCCACTTCCATACGGGCACTATCGGGAAAGCGTTGGACTGAATCACGGAGGTGTGCAATATCCTGCTTTGCCTCGTCGGCACAGGCCGAGAGCACACACAGCATCAGGGATAAGATAAGCAGTATTCGTCGCATATATGGTAAGCGCCTCTATTTCGTTGCAAAGGTAAGAAATAATTCCGAATAATGCTCATGTTTAGGCAAAAATCCTACTTTGTTCTTCTAAACTAGCAC
>CAMHTW010000086.1 GCA_946188165.1 uncultured Prevotella sp. | reverse complement strand
TGGGGAAACCTGCTGCAACTCCAGCATGTTCCAACTCCAGTTTGGTGTCAAAGACACCTTTGATTATCTTGATGTTACCCATAAATATTAATAATTCTCAAAACTTGGCACAAAGATAGTCATAATTCAGTAAAAACGAGTAAATTTGCAACATAGTTTAAGAATCAAGACAAGAAAATTATGAAAAAGGTCTTTTTTATCATGCTGGCTCTCGCCATGACTGCAGGAGTTGCAGCACAACAGAAATCAGAGGCTCAGGTCGCCATCAACAACATTATGACGCGCACCAGCATCCGACAGTACACCGATGAAACCGTCTCGAAGGCCGACATCGAGACGATGCTCCGTGCCGGTATGGCTGCACCTACAGCCGTCAACCGCCAGCCCTGGCACTTCGTGGCTGTAACGGATAAGGCAAAGTTAGCCGAACTTGCAGGCCGCCGAGGTGGTATGATTAAGCAGGCTGGTGTCGCCATTGTCGTTTGTGGCAATATGGACAAGGCTATGCAGGGGCCGGGACAGGCTTTCTGGGTTCAGGATTGTTCAGCAGCTACAGAGAATATCCTGTTAGCAGCTAATGCCATTGGTCTTGGTGCCGTATGGACAGGCTGTTATCCAATGGACGATCGTGTAGCCGAGGTCTCTAAGACGTTAAAGTTACCTGAGGCTATCGTACCTCTATGTGTTATCGCTATTGGCCATCCCGCTGAACAGCCCGCACCAAAGGATAAGTGGAAGCCCGAAAACGTATCGTACAACGAGTTTGGAGGTAAAGCAGAATAATCAGATGAAAAGATTGGTAGCAATAGTGTGTCTGGTAATGGTCACAATGTCAAGTGCATTGGCACAACAAGCGAAAGACGTAACAAATAACAAAAGCAATATGAAAAGTTTTAAATCAACTGCGTGGCTGTTGCCACAACCCGTGCTGATTATCGGCACTTATGACAAAGAAGGTAAGCCCAACGCAATGAATGCTGCTTGGGGTGGTCAGTGGGACATGCACGAAATCATTATCTCGCTTGGTTCGCATCAGACAACGGACAACTTGGCTGTGAATCCAGAGTTGACAGTGGCTTTTGCAACAGTTGAGACGATGGTAGCTTCTGACTATGTAGGCATTGTCAGCGGCAGGAACACTCCTGACAAGATGGAGAAGACTGGCTGGACTATCGAGAAGGCTCCCAACGTGAATGCCCCAGTATTCAAGGAGTTCCCGATGACATTGGAATGTCGTGTAAAGCAGAAGATCGACGAGTCTGAAACAGGCTACTACCTTGTAGCTGAAATCGTGAACATCCTCTGTGACGAGAAGTACTTGGCCGATGATGGCAATCCCGATGTCGAAAAGATGGGACTGATTACTTTCGATCCCGTTCACCATACCTATATCCAGCTTGGCAAGACTATCGGCAAGGCATTCTCAGACGGCAAGCAACTGAAATAGGACATGTACAGCTTAACATATAAGGTAACAACTAGCACCTGCGACAGCGAAGGAAAACTGAAACTCTATTCAGCTCTCCAGATGATGCAGGACTGCTCAGAGATGTGGATCGACAGCGAGCCGGAAGTCAAGGACTACTTCTTGCAGCAGAATATGGCGCAGCTGTTGGCTACACGCCAGGTTGAGGTTATCCGTGTGCCTGACTACAAAGAGGAACTGACGGTGACGACCTCCGTCTATGGCATGAAGCCCATGTTCGGATTCCGCAATACGTTCATCTACGATGCCCAAGGGAATCCCTGCTACAAGACGTGGAGTATGGGCGCGTTCGTTGACAAGGTGGCTGGAAAGCTGAAACGTGTGGACGATGCGACCATACAATCAATGAAGCTGGAACCGCAGCTGGAGATGAACTACAAAGACCGCCGCATCATCCTGCCAAAGACGGAAGGTGAAGTGCTGGAGCCGATTAAGGTGCTTCGTGCCGACATCGACTACAACAAGCATCTGAACAATGCCAACTATGTCCGCATGGCGATGGAATTGTTGCCGGAGGATTTCGTGGTTCAAGGTCTTCGTGTGGAATATCGCGTAGCAGCCAAACTTGGTGATAGTCTGACTCCTACTATTTACAAAATAGCTGACGGCATCATCGTTTCCCTGTCTATAGGGAGTGAGGTAAGTGCCATCATTGAGTTTACATAACCTATGCCCAAGGAACGGAACAAGGCAGATGGCTATCGTGAGAAAGCTTACGAGGGCGACACCAAGACGATGCATAAGAAGTTCAAGTATGGACTTCCCCTGATTCTCTTGGCACAGATAGCACTTATTTATTTCATCTGCAACTTTTCGCATCGTTCTTACGTCTAACAGATAGAGATTGAAAGAGAACGAACATGAAGCTATTAGGAAACATCATCTTTAAGGAAAAATAGGTATATTTGCAGTCAAATTTAACAAATAAATGAAATGAGAAAGGTCATAATAATCTTGATTGCCGTCCTCTTTTCCCTGTCTGCAGACGCCCAGACAGGTTTGAAAAAGGTGTATAACGAGGACATAAATCCTATCGAGCAGATAGAACAGACAGTGGCCAAAGCTAAGTCTGGAGGTAAGTTCGTCATCTGTCAGGTGGGTGGTAACTGGTGTCCCTGGTGTTTGCGCTTTGCAGACTTTATTACGAAAGATGCCAGTATAAGTAAAGTCATCAACGAGAACTTCGAGTATATTCATGTGAACTACAATCCCCGTAAGTCTCAGGGTGAAGAGAAAATGGAGCAGGGTAGGGCCCTGATGAAACGACTGGACAATTGTGGCCGTTTCGGATTCCCTGTATTTGTCGTCCTGAATGAAGAAGGCAAGGTTATTCATATTCAGGATTCGAGCTTTCTGGAAGAAGGACAAAGCTATAACCAGGAGAAAGTACTTCGTTTCTTCAAGAACTGGACGCCCCAGACTGTTAAGAACTAATTAAAAGGAAGAGTCTCAAAGGTAAAGATATCGGAAAAACAAAATATCTCTTGGTTTTTCGCTCAATTTGCACTACCTTTGCATCCAAAAAATAGAAACGATGGCGATAGAAAAGGCAATATTCCGCAGGTCGGAACTACTGTTGGGGGATGAAGCGATGGATCGCATCGCTGAGAAACGTGTCATCATTTTCGGTGTAGGAGGCGTTGGCTCATGGTGTGCCGAGAGTCTGGTGCGCAGTGGCATCAGGAAGTTGACGATTGTTGATTCCGACCATGTAAGCGTTACCAATATCAACCGCCAGCTGATGGCAACGACGAAGACTGTAGGACAGGTAAAGGTGGATGTCCTGAAAGAGCGTCTGCTCAACATCAACCCCTCAGCAGAGATTACCGCCCTTCAACAAATCTTCTCGGCAGAAACAGCCTCTGAGTTTTGCTTAGAGGAATATGACTATATCATCGATGCCATCGACTCGCTGAAGGACAAGGCGCTACTTATCCTGATGGCTTGCCAGACCAAGGCGAAATTCTTCTCGTCGATGGGTGCTGCCCTTAAACTCGACCCTACACGCATTCGTACTGCTGAGTTCTGGAAGGTAACGGGCGACCCCCTTGCGCGAGCCCTTCGCAATCGTTTCAAACGTGACAAGACGTTCCCTAAGCATAAGTTCCTGTGCGTCTATTCCGACGAACTCCTCGAGAACAAGATGCCCATTGATCCTGACGACAAAGGCAATGGTAGCATTGTTCATATTACTGCCGTCTTCGGCTTTATGCTGGCAGGATTGGTGGTACAAGATGTCGTAAAAAAAGAGAATTAATAAAATAGGCAGCCGAATAAGAAAAGTAATAATAGACTATCTATTTGTACAAGACTTTCTTAACCATTCCGTTGCTTACCTTGACAATGTTCAGTCCTTGTTGTGGAGTGTTTAGTCGAATACCTTGCAGATTATAACAATCTGTAATCACTGCTGATTCTGAGTCTTTGGGTAGCGAGATATCCGAATAACCCTCTTCTCCGTAATAACCCTTGATGATGGCATCCTTCAGGTCGGTTTGGTTGAACTCCGGCACGCTGCGGTGTTCGCCGTCCGACAGGCCCATCCAGTAGAAGGTAGCCATATTGTTGGCCTTGGCCTGTTCCACAAAATAGCGGGCAAAGGCCAGCATATTGCTGCGATAGTTGTCATAGCCTTCATCCGTATTGGTACCCCATTCGCCGAAAATGACGGGTGCGCCTTTCGAGGCGAGGTGATTCTTGACGTCGCTAATCATCTGATTAACCTCACTCTTGGCGGTACTGAGGTTTTTGACGTCCAGATAGCTATGGACTTCAAAGATGAGGTGGTTACTTACGCCGTCCGTTGGTAGTGCCATCTGCTTCAGCGGGTCTTGCAGATGCGAGTTCCATGTGCCACTGCCGTTACAAGCCCCGTAGGTATTGACAATCAGGTTACGTTGGGCATTATTGCCACCTGTGGACCGCACGGCATCTACAAAACTCTGGGCATAGCTGTTGATGGCCTTATAAGCCGAAGAAGCGACACTGACATTATAGTTTGCCGAAGTACCAAATGAGGCAAAGCACCACGAGTCGTAAGGGTCGAGCATCTCATTGTAGCCTTCGAAGAGCAGGTGCTCGTCGTAATCCTTGAACTCTTCGGCAATCTGCTTCCACACAGCTTCGAAGCGTTCCTTCTGCTTGGCATAGTCGTTTTCGCTGGCCACCAGCCACGCAGTATTGGCGGCACCTGTATCATGATGGATGTTGAGGATGCAATACATGCCTTGGCTGATAACATAGTCCACCACCTCATGCACGCGTTTCATCCATGCTTCCTGTATCTTCGTGCCGATGCCGTCGTTGGCTACGTCCCATACCGTACCGTTTAAGTTGAACTTGGCTTCCATGTGGGGATACCACGTCACGGGTACGCGGATGGCGTTGAATCCAGCATCCTTGAACATCTTGAACAGTTCTGGCTTCGTGACGGGCTGGTTCCAAGCCTTCTCATAGTCTGACGGCATACGGCTAGTCCATTTCTCAATCCACATGTTGTTCACATCGCCCGAATTGCTGTCGAGCGTATTACCCAGATTCCATCCTACTTTCATATTGGCTACAGCCGTTGTCGCGGTCTCGAAATCCGTTGCCCATGCAGTCACTCTGTTTATGACAAGCAGTGCTATTAGAATTGTTCTTTTGTTCATCATTATTTGGTTTTAATCATAAGTAATTCCTTCATCGGTTCATCCACTCCTTTCGTTCTTTTTCGGGCATCTTTTCGATGGCGTAGCGCAGCATTGTTCGAGGCATCTCGTGGGCATGTTGGCGGAGAAAGTCGCGAAGGAGGTCCATTGATACTCTCTTGCCCATTTCGCGGAGCATCCAGCCGACGGCCTTATGCATGAGGTCGTGGGGATGATGCAGGTGAATCTCGGCATAGCGGAGGCACCATGAAGGGTCGCCTTGCTGCGATGTCTTCCACGAACAGACAATGCTCATGCGCTGTTTCCATAGGCAAGGACTGACGGCGAGTTCATCAAGAACTTTGATTTTATAGTCCTTGTCGCCCAAGTTTGTGGGTAACAGCAGCCAATGGCCGATAATCTTAGGTACGGAGAGATCTACTAAGTCCCAGTTGTTTGCCTGTTCAGCATACTGCAGGTACATCGTCACAATTTCGTCGCGCCGACGGATGGCATCGGTATTGTTTTCTAATCGCTTGGTGGCCAGCTTCTCAAACTTTGCCACGAGAATCAAAAAGCCACAAAGGCGAACCTCGTGCCAATGGTTCATAAGCAGTTCGGGAATTTCGCTCATTACAAAATCTTGAGCAACACTATTTACGACCTCTCGCGTCTGTGGCACCTTCAGCCCTAAGAAGTCATCGCCGAAACCATATTCTCCCGGGCCAGTCTTGAAGAAGCCCATCAATACCTGTCGTTGCTCATCATTGCGTAGCGACTCCATATAGGTGATAATCTCTTGTGCGTTCATCTATTCAAACTTTCCCGTATCTAATATTATTCGTTATTTCGCTGACAAAGTTACGAAAAAGCACGCATAAAAACAAATATATAATAGTGTTTTTTCCCTCACTAATTCGTTTCTTTGCAAACGGAATATGGCTGACTGAACTTTCGCTTTAATATTCATTCTTCACATTTGCGGAGGAACGAGACCAGAAGTTGGAACTTCGTTGGGTCCTTGGGGCGAATATCGGCAGCCTGGCTCTGCAGGTGCTGCGAATTCCTGACGCCACCAACCAGCTGTCTTCTTACGGTAGAACTGCAGCAAGATATCATGCAGTTCTTGCTGTTCCTGCTCGGTATCTGTTTATAATCGGAGCCACAAAACGGGAAAAAAGCTCTCTCACATGAAATATTCCTCCAAAAGGAGTGATTTTCTCAGATTTTATTTGTACCTTTGCCACGTCATTGATGATTTTGCTTGTCGTTAAACGCAGCACTAAGGTAAGTGAAAAATCTGGCATGGCAAAATCCTGAGCCGCTCGGCTTTGCCGCTTCGCGCGTCGAAGAACTTTTTGTTGCTCAGGAACTTGTAAATAATGTTAAACTAAAATGCTGCGGAATTTAGGTCAATGAAGAAAATTGCGTG
>CAMHTW010000085.1 GCA_946188165.1 uncultured Prevotella sp. | reverse complement strand
TTGCTATGAGCGATACGGCCTTGCTCTCCTTTTGACATTGCAAAGGTACTACATTTGGGCAGGGCGTTGTCCGACTTTGTCCGACAGGCGGGAAATATTTTTGAAATTCTGCTCATCTTCCCACGATTTGAGGATGATGTCACGGATGGGCGAGGCATTAAGGGCCTGTTGGTCCTGCAGTTCGGGCGGAAGATCGATGCAGTAATCCTCGCAGATGTAGCGGACGGCATAAGGTGGAAGTTTCTGGGCTTTCGGTGTGACGCCGAAGATTTTGAGAATCTCGCGCCGAGTAGCAAGGTATCGGCTGAAGGTTCGGGGACTGACGTCGGCCAGTCGTGCCAACGTGCTTTTGCTGATGAATCGTTTCCTGTCGTAATAATTGACCATAAGCTATTTTTTATTTCTTAAACAAATAATCGACGAGGTCTATCTTGCGCTGCTTCTGCTCGAGCGTGGCACGCAGTTCCAGCAGCGGACTGACTGTGATGTTGCAGCCGTACAGGCGGCGGGCTTCACGGGCGACCTCATACCAACGGGTGTAGGCCGTGAGGTTGGGATCGGTATCGGGGAAGAGAACGATGCGGTGATGGCGCAGCGGAAAGAGTTTGTCGGCAGTCAGCTCGAAGAGACCGCCGGCTGCCAGCCACAAGTACGCGGGATAGTGTTCACTGAGTATCACCGCCGTCTTCTCTGCCTCCACCACCGCCACATCAGCCATCTTACATCTGACATCTTCCATCAGCAGGTGCGTGCCGAACAGGCAGTGGTATGACGGAATGCCGGCTATCAGCTCCTTGTCGTCCTTTAGGTAGTAGCACTTCAGGCGGTTGCTGACCCACTGCGGATGACGCTTGTGGTCACGGTGACAGTCAGGACGGTAGTACATGATCTTGCCATCGAGGATGCTCCCCGTGGTGTCAATCTGCCAGAAGATGACACCGCCGTCGCGACTCACGCCCAAGCGGTAGCGCTGTGCGGCATGCTGCATCTGAGCCTCGGTCAGGTAGCCATTGCTGACCACCGCCCGGCAGAACGCCGATGCCGTGCCCAGTCGCTGCTGCCACATAGGCCGACTGTCACGTGGACGGTCGTGACCCAGCTCATGCCTAAGGGCCTTAAACGTATGCGATAATAACTCTTCCATCTTACTTCTTACATCTTCCATCTTACATCTTACATCTTACTTCTTCCATCTTACTTCTTACATCATCCATCTTCCCTTCCCTGGAGAAGCCCGCCCCCTATATTGGAGTTCCCCCTATAGGGGAACGGAAATATAAGGGGGAGGTGGGGCTTCAGAAGGGAGCCATCGTATATATGACATGCCCTACGTGGTCGAACGACTTCATGATGACTTTCTCATCAATGGCCTTGTTCAACAGCGAATTGTAGAACTTCCACGAAACGATATTGGCACGACTGCACACTTGGTCACGCAACTCACTGCCCGTTATCTGGTCATGGCCGGACAGCACGTCAGAGAACAGTCGGCGAACGTCCATGTGCCAGCCGCCATCGTCTTCCGTGACCTTATACTCTTGGTTCAACTGCGGCAGCTGTTCACGGCTCAGATCACCCCCTCCAGTCGGAGGGGGAAGGGGGGAGGCTTTCGGCAACCCGTCTTCTCCCACCTCGTAATACATCGGCCGCTCGATGTCGTACTTACGCGTCTGCGTCTGCTCCAGCTTGAAGATGCGCTGGGGCAACAGTTTCTCACAGGCATACACCTCGAATGCCTTGTTCATCAGCTCCGTACCTATCCAGCCGCGCAGGTTGTGGTCTTCGCCGCCCTTGTTCTGGTGCAGCACACAGGCTATGCAGCACTCAGCCTCCGTGGCCAGATGCAGCAGCTCCTCCATGACCTCCTGTGCCAGCACGCCGTCGTTGATGTCGTTTACCAGGTCACGGATGCCATCGACAATTACCAGGTCAGGCTTACACCTCGTCACGGCCTCGCACAACAACGAACGCCGTTCCTTCCATGCCACACCACGAACATTGAAAACATCGAACATTTTTCCTGACCACGAATTGTTTTCTGCATCGAATAAATCAGCCTGTGCCAGTCCGTGTTTGTCCGCTGCCAATTTCATAATCCTGTTCTTCAGAATATCTTGCGTTGACTCGTCGCTCTGCTCCGTGTCGTACCACAATACATGCAGTGGTTCCTCGCGTATCCTTTTCAAAGGCAGTTGGTTTATACTCCCCTCGCCCTTTGGAGAGGGGTTGGGGGTGAGGCTTCCCACTGCCATCAGCATCGACGTGACAAACGTCTTACCCGACTTCGCCTTACCCGTTATCGCCACCAGTTCGCGCCGAGGAAAACACGGCTTGTCGAACAGCCGGAACAGGAAGTCCATCTTCGGCAGTTCCTTCTCCGGCGTAATTCTCAACTTCTCCAGTAGCAGCATCTGCGGACTCAGCGCCGTCTCCTCGCCCGCATGCTCCAGTTCTGCATCCAACTGGCTCATCACATTCTCATTCATAACTTCATTCGCTTGTTAAACTTCTGAGCGCAAAGGTATGAAAAACTGAAAAGAAATACCCCCCATATTGCATGCATATATGGAGGGTATATTGCTACTCAAAAAGCTGTTTTAGCGTGTCTTGGAAAGCCAGCGACTGTTGCTGTTCCATAGCCCGATAATAGTCATGGTACATATTCTTCCTGTTCCACAGCCCCTCAAACACCTTCCACTTCTCCTTGATGCCCAGCCGCTCCGCTATCGCATCGGCCAGCAGTGCCGCCTGCGTTCGGGAAATAAGCGGTTGATAGTTGTCGTCCACATAGCCTGCATCCTGTGCTTTCTGCCACAGCACCATCGCCTGTTCAGTACACAATGAAGCGGGTAAGGTGGATGTGTCTATGTCTCCTTTCTCCCTCCCTACACAGGGAGGGTCGGGGAGGGTCTTCTTTTTGGTACAAGCGTCCCCATAGAAGTTCTGCGTATCCACATGATCCACGTGGAGACTGCCCTTTTCATAGATGTTTAATACGATGCTGCCTTGGTGATCCATGTCTTTCCTGTGCAGTTGCTCCAGCAGTTCGTTCACCATCTTCAGGACATCGGCGGGCAGCAAGTCGCCATGTCCTCCCAGAAAGTCTGGGACTTCTTCATTTTGATTCATATTCACGTTTTCCGTTTTAATTATTGAGAATAAAACATATAATACGCCGTGAGGCGAGAAAGAGAAAGAAACGGAAGACGTGGGTTAATTGGGAAGTTAATAGCTGCAAAGTCTCTCGGGTCTGCAACAACCCATATACTAATGCTTAACCACCAATGCCCACGCCTCCGTTGTAGGACGCGTGAGCCGGCAGCCAACTTGCTTAGTATATGTCTTCTGAGTTGCAGTTCGAGAGACTTACAAAAGCTGCGGTTGCTTTTTCTTTTTATATGTTGTCGGTTGCAAAGATACTTATTTTCCTTCACATCCCGACACTTTTTTGAAAATATCTTAAGGACTCATCGGAAATTATATGTTTGAGGGTTCAACATTATTGATTCAATTTACGGGTTTCTGTGTCCTCCGTATGAGGAAGTCGGTTTGCGCCAGGTGTTTGTCGGTGATGACGAGACGCAGGGTGTCCGCACTGGTCACCGCCTCGGTGCTGTCGGTCGGCTGTTCCGCATCTGCCACCGTCTGCCGTGCCGATGGCTTGCAAGAGGCGAATGCGAGGGCGGCAATCAGGAGGAAGAGAAGTTTTGCTTGTTTCATTTCGCTTTTATGGACACAGGTGAAAGGAATTCTTCAAGAATATAATGCTCAATAGACTCTGCTGACATACCTGAGAAATCGGCTACGACTTTTCCTTTGTGGATATATGTAATCTCATCGCATATATCAGAGATTGCAGAAACGATGTGAGAGGAAAGAATGACGCATTTCCCTTTGGCCTTCATCTCCTTTAGCCATTGCCTGAGAATGATAGTCCCCGCAAGGTCTATGCCGTTGAAAGGCTCGTCCATGATGATAATATCATTGTCCTGAAGCATTATCGTCAGCAGCATCAGCCGTTTTTTCATACCCATGGAGTATCTGCTGGCATATCTGCCGAGAGGCAAGGCGAACTTGTCATTAAGCCTTTCTATCTCATCCATGCCAACGTCCTTCCCTTTTGCACGGAGACAGAACTCGATGTGTTCCATACCTGTGACGTATGAGTAGTAAAATGGAGTGTCACCCATATAGCCAATCTGTCTGTCCTCACTGACAATTACAGTGCCGTCATACAGCTCTATCCCGGCTATACATCTGAACAGCGTACTTTTACCCGCTCCATTCTCTCCCATGACACCATAGACCTTACCTTCATGAAAGGTATGGCTGAAGTTGTCTATGACTGTCAACTCACGATATTTCTTGGTAAGATTCCTAACCTCTATCATAATTTGTATTTCCTTACTATTGAATAGGCCTGAAAAGCCAAGACGCCTGATGCTATTATGGAGAACGGCATGGCCTGTGGCACAATTAACGACACAAAGAATATGGCATTCAAGACCATAAAAGCAATCACTTGTAAGATGTCATCTCCGCTGTTGGTACCACCGCTTACGACGCAAAGCATTTCCACTTGAAACAACAAGAGGCTTGCGCAAAGATAGTACGATGCTGCCAAAAGCAACTGAGGCAGGCATGAATCGACAATTATCAGGCATACTATAAACGGAAGAAAGATTACACACACATTCCTCAAGGCATACAGGAGTTTAAGTTTTAGAAACCTCGCAGCACTCCTGTAATTAAACAAGTACTCCACATGCCACTCACGCATCAGCAGCATGCTAAAGACGGAAACCGCAATCATACAGGCTACGACAACAAGATTACGATTCCCTACGTACACGCCTATCGCTCCTCCTGCCATTAGCGGCAGTAACAGAAGCATAGTCAAACGTCCTGCACGGTGATACTCATAGCTGCCAGAAGCCAAGAACGGGAAAGTGGGCAAGCGCAAGGAATAGCCTCCACAAGGAATAATGCTTACGAGTACCGAAGAAAGCGGAACGAGCACAACGCCGCAAAGTTCGCCGCGATAGAGGAAGATGCATAGAAAAGGGATTGAAAGAAGCATGTATTCTACAACAAACAACATCTTCGTGTATCTCTTTCCAAAAACCGAGAAGAGAAATGCAGAGTCGCCGCGCGTGAAATGATAAGCCAGCAACAGGAAGACATAGAGCGATACACTGTAATATATAGGAGCAGAAACTAATCCTGTTACAGTAAGTATGCCCATGAGCAAAAAAAGAAATAAGGCGGGTGCAGCCATGACTCCCAAATCCTTAAGCATCCGCCACAGGCGTTTTGCCTTAAGTCCGAAATACAGCTTCAATACATTGCACATATTATCTCATTTCATATTCTGCCATAAGGGTGATATTCTTCCCGTTATGTGTGATGGGATAGAAGAATCGGTAGCGGGTGGCTGGTGTGGGGAATGCCTTGGGATTGAGTCTGCCGCTGACCTTCCTGCTTCCATTGGGGTCCACCTCATAGCCAATGTCATTGAACATCTCGTTTCGGGGCAGTTTGCGCCAGACTCCTTCCGAATCAAGGAATGCTATCTCGCAATGTTCGCCACAAGTCAATTCACTGCAGCTGTTGTTCCTGAGTATAAAGGTGACGGTCTCGGCTATAAGAGGAAAAATTTCTTTGGTGGGACGAATACTGATGCCCAGCGTATCGCTTACACCTGTCTTTGACATCCGTATGGGAGATTCTGGCCCTACAAATTTCAGAATGGGTGCATTGTAGACTTTCTGGCGGAACAGCCGACGGCGTTCTGCGGTGTTATAGATGAAGTTCACCTCTATGCCGTTAGCCACCACACAATAACTGCTGATGCAGCTAGACAGTTCTTTGCACTTGCTGAGCCGCTGCCCAATCGTGTCCATGATGGCGTTCAACTCATGCTCGCTGTATTGTCTCGCAGGTTTGTCGGAAGCGGATGCCTCAGCATCATACTCTTTCTTTTCCTCCGCCAGTAGGGTTTCAACACTGTCAAGCCTGTGTACCGATTCCCATGCTTCCTGCTTCTTCAATTCTACAGAATCACTTGCAGATGATTTCGATGTCGGCTGATTTACTACTGGGCGGCACGAAAACAAAGCAAGAGCAAACAGGATGGATATTACCTTTTTCGTAACAAAGTTTATTCCGATATACATTCCAACAATATAGTATTTAGAAACTCGGTTCTGCATCGCCTCGCTGGAAATTCACCCAACCGTCTTCGTCCTTGGCATAATAGCCTTGGAAACGGAGCGTAGTCTTGTCGGCATAGTCGAATGTGGCAACGTAGGAGTAGGCCATGTATTTTCGCTCTTCGTCGTACTTTGCTTCCAGTTGCAGACAGTTTCGTTTCGTGCTGCCTTCGCCCTCTGGGTTCCAGTATCTTAGCTGCCATGTTCCTGTAAATGTGCCGTTCATCGGGCCTTCCTCATCTCCCCAGCCTGTGGGCTGACCTGCATTCTGCCAATCTGTGTATTGCTCCTTGCCGTCGATAATGACCAACTCGCGGCACTGCCATTTGCGAAAGCCAGTAAACGTTCCATCATCCTTGAAGGTCAGCCGCTCGAAATACCGATGCCGCTCTCCGATTTTCTCATAGTGCCATGTGCCGACCATCAGCGGTGCATACTTTTCGTTCAGTTGCACGGTCTTTTCGTGTGCCTCCGGGTCGGCATATCTTGGTTCGTCGCTGCTGCAAGAGACGAGGGAGAAAGCAGCAAGCATCATGAATATGATTCTCCAAATCTTCATTGTTTT
>CAMHTW010000084.1 GCA_946188165.1 uncultured Prevotella sp. | reverse complement strand
TAGTCTGATACTGCATAGAGTTGAAGTACTTCTCCTTAACCTCCTGATACAGTTTTAGAGCCTCGTCCTTCTTACCCTGGCTCTCCAGAATCTCACCAGCCTGAATTAGGAAGGTGGGAGAGAGTGAGTTGTTGTCAGCCATCTTAGCAGCCTTCTTCAGGTGCTCGACAGCCTTATCCAACTGCTTCAGGTTTGCGTATGCGTTACCAAGAGCACCCTCAGCAGCGGGCGAAATCATCTGATCATCCTGACCACTGAACGACTCCAGGGCGTTGACAGCCTCCTGCCACTTGCCCAGATTGGCCTGACACAGACCGATATAGAGCTGAGCCAAATTACCGGCATCGGTAGAACTATAGTCGCTGGCCACCTTCTGGAAACCGGCAAGTGCCTTGTCGTACTGCTGCTGGTCGAACAACTCCTGACTCTTAGCGAGCTCGGTGCTGGCCTCGTTGGCACGAGGCTTCAAATAGTAGTTGTTAAAGAGAATAGCGCCTACAACGATTGCAATGACTGCAACCACGGCGACGATGATGGCCTTCTTGTTCTTCTCGAAGAAAGCCTCGGTCTTAGAGACCTGCTGCTCCACCTGAGGAGCTGCTGTTACATTCTTGTTTGCCATTATTTTAAGTTGTTTTTATTGTTCGGGCATAAATCGGGTGCAAGCCGAAAGCAGAGTCAAGCATGCTTGAACTATGCTGAGACGAAACCCCAGTTCACGATGAAAATCGTAAATCGGGTGCAAAGGTACAAATAAAAAATGAAAAATGAAAAATGAAAAATGAAAAATTTGCTTTTTTAGCATAAAAATACTACCTTTGCAGGCGCAATGATACTGAAGAAGCTGTCAATACTTAATTATAAGAATATTCGGGAGGCTACATTAGAGCTTTCTCCAAAGATGAATTGTTTCATCGGACAGAACGGGGTGGGCAAGACCAATGTGCTGGACGCTGTGTATTACCTGTCGTTCTGCCGTTCAGCCACGAACCCGATTGATTCAGCCGTCATTAAGCACGAAGAACCGTTCTGTGTCATTGAAGGTGAGTATGAAGCCGAACCATTAGCCGTGGACGGTGACTCACTCACCATATCGGTGGGAATGAAACGAGGGCAGAAGAAGCATTTCAAACGCAACAAAAAGGAGTATAAACGACTGAGCGAACACATCGGGCTAATTCCGCTGGTAGTTGTGGCGCCATCGGATACGCTGTTGATTGAGGGCAGTAGCGAGGAGCGCCGCCACCTGATGGATGTTGTCATCTCACAATACGACCGAGGGTATATCGATGCCTTGACACGTTATAATAATGCCCATCAGCAGCGCAATACGTTGCTGAAAATGGAGGACGGAGAACCAGATCCGATGCTGATGGATCTTTGGGAAGAACAGATGGCTGAGGCTGGCGAACAGCTCTTTGCCAAGCGCAGTGCTTTTATTGAAGAACTGACGCCTGTGTTCCAAGAGTATTACCAGCAGATTTCTGAGGGCCGCGAACAGGTGGGCTTGCAGTATGTGTCTCATTGTCAGCGAGGTCCGCTGTTGGAAGTGATTCGCCGTGACCGTGCGAAGGACCGTGCTGTAGGCTATTCGCTGCATGGCGTTCATCGCGACGATTTGGTGTTTACGTTGGGGGGCCATCCTATGCGTCGTGAGGGGTCGCAAGGACAAAATAAGACCTATGTCATTGCCTTGAAACTGGCACAGTTTGAATTCTTGAAGCGTACAGCCTCACGGACAACACCGCTATTGTTGCTCGACGATATTTTCGACAAGCTGGATTCACATCGCGTAGAGCAGATAGTACGCTTGGTGTCAAGCGAAAATTTCGGTCAGATATTCATTACGGATACTAATCGCGACCATCTGGACCAGATATTGAGCACGTCGGCTCTCGATTACAAGATATTCCATGTTGACGACGGAGAGATAGTGTAGAGTTTAGAGTATAGGTGTAGGGATGTTTAGAAGAAACGTACAATCAGTTAAAGACATTATACTTCAGGCTTTACGGAAACAAGGCTTGGAAACGCCACTTCATCAGAAGCGGCTGGTGGAGGCGTGGCCTCAGGTGGCAGGTCCCGTCATTGCCCGTTATACGCTGAATACCTATATCTATAATCAGACGCTGTATGTACGGCTGTCGAACCCAGCCCTGCGAGCAGACCTGAGTATGCGCCGGCAGGAACTGACAGAGAAACTGAATGCTGTCGTGGGTGAACAGGTGATTACCGATGTCAGATTTGGATGATTTCGTCCATCACAATGTCGTGTTCATCGCAAGGTACACAGTCAACGATCTGCCAAGAAAAACACAATCCGATTTTATATAAATAAGGAACGTGGGATAAAAAACGATCGTAATAGCCTTTGCCACGGCCTAAACGATGCCCCTCGGTATCGAAAGCCATACCTGGCACGATGGCAACATCGATGGCTTCGTGGTCGGTAAAGCGTTCGCCTGTCGGCTCCATAATGCCATAAGCACCGGCTTGCAAGTCTTGTGGCCCAGTGTAGCGGCGCAGCTCCATATCTTTCTCATTGATAACGCGTGGCAACAACACCGTCTTGCCTTGTGCCACTAATGCAGCCATCAGCGTTTGTGTCGGTACCTCGTCGGGCAAGGCGCTATAGAGCATGATGACCTTGTAAAGGTGTAGTTTCTCCAAAAGCAATACCTCACACGGGGATTGTTCCCTTGTGAGGTACTGTTTCTTCAGCGTTCTGATATATTGGCGCAATTCTTGCTTGGTCATTTCTTTTTCTCCGGTGCTTTGGGAAAAGCTGCGTTCTCGCGGAATACTTTCAGCGTCTCTGTAATGGCAGGGTCGTCACTGTTTAGATATTTTAACCAGGCCTCTTCGCTCATCATGTTATAGACGATGCGGCTATTGATGAAGCGCTCTAACAGTTTATGTGACTTCTGTATCATCAGGTTGCGACGCTTCAGCCCGTTCTTGTCTGCATAGGTGGCAAACTTATCCACCATGTTCTGCTTCTGCAGGTATTTAGTCATCTCGTCAACAGACTTGATGTCTTTCAGTGTATGACGGTTGGCATCCGTATATTCGTAGGCATACTGGATAATCAGTCCTGACATCGTGGCCTGCTTATAATAAGAGGTGACATTGGTGGTGTCTTCAGCAATGAAGATGTCGGGCGTGATACCGCCACCACCGAATACGGGTCGTCCAATGGCCGTATGATACTCCTTGCCCTCATGCTTGATGCTGTCCTGTGAGAAGAATTCACCATGCTCATAACGTGCTAAAATGTCTTCTTCGTAATTCTTGTTGTCGCCCGAAACGTAAGGCTTCTGGATGCAACGTCCCGATGGCGAATAGTAACGGGCAATGGTAAGACGGATCATGGAATGGTCGTTGAACTCGATGGGCTGCTGCACCAAGCCCTTACCGAACGAACGGCGTCCAATGATGGTGCCTCGGTCGTTATCTTGGATGGCACCAGCCAGAATCTCTGATGCAGAGGCCGACCCTTCATCAATCAGCACGACCAACGGAATACGCTGATATGAGCCTCGTCCGTCGCTACGATATTCCTGACGTTGCGACTTGCGGCCCTGAGTATAGACGATGAGGCGATTCTTTGGCAGGAACTCATTGGCAATCTGTACGGCCGACTGCAGATAACCACCCGTATTGCCTCGCAGGTCGATGGTCAAGTTCTGGAAGTCCTCTTCTGACAGCTTGGCCAGTGCTATCAACAACTCAGGATAGGTGTTCTCACCAAAGTTCTTGATGCGAATATAGCCTGTTTCACGATTAAGCATATAAGCGGCAGTAACGCTCTTGGTCGGTATCTCGCCACGTGTTACCACGATGTCACGAACCTTCTTTTCGCCATAGCGAATAATGCCCAACTTGACTTTTGTGTCCTTTGGACCTTTCAGTTTGTGCATGGCCACCTCGTTCGTCAGTGTCTTACCCGTGAAGTTCTCGTCATCTACTTTCACAATTTTGTCGCCAGCTATGACACCAGCACGCTCTGCAGGTCCGTTGCCGATGACCTGTTGCACGCGAAGCGTATCCTGACGGATGATGAACTCAATACCTACGCCTGAGAATGAACCGCGTAGGTCGTCGTTGGCCATTTGTACGTCCTTAGCTGAAATATAGACACTGTGTGGGTCGAGCTCAGACAGAATCTGTGGCACGGCTTTCTCCACCAGGTCATTGACGTTAACAGTGTCCACATATTGGTCATCAATAATATGCAGCAGGTTGTTCAGCTTGTTGCTGCTGGTATTGATGATACTCAGACGATTGCCCGAGAAGTGGTTGGCATAGAAAGTGCCTATCAGAATACCTACCACCACGCATACTGCCATGATGATGGGCATAAAACGGTTATTCTTTTTGTTACTCATTCTGTTTTCGATATTTCGTCATTTCGACATAACGTTACTCTCCAAGATACACAACTTCGATACCGGCACGCTCCAAGAGGTCAACGCCATCCGTCAGACGGTATTTCTCGCCATAGACGACACGCTTGATACCTGATTGAATAATAAGTTTGGCGCACTCGATGCAGGGTGATGCCGTGATATAGATGGTGGCACCGTCAGAGTTGTTGTTCGAACGGGCCAGTTTGGTAATGGCATTGGCTTCGGCATGCAACACGTAGGGCTTGGTGACGTTATTGTCATCCTCGCAGACGTTCTCGAAACCGCTGGGGGTGCCATTGTAGCCGTCACTGATAATCATACCGTCTTTCACTACCAGCGCACCGACCTGGCGGCGTTGGCAATAGGAGTTCTGGGCCCAGATGCGAGCCATGTCCAAATATCGCTGGTCGAATTGCAATTGCTTCTCTTTCTTCATACCTCTTACATCATCCATCTTACATCATCCATCTCACATCTCACTTCTTACCTCTTTTTATCCCATTCCGTTTCAACAAGGCATCAATAGTAGGCTCGCCACCACGGAAACGCTTGTAGAGCGTCATGGGATGTTCAGTACCACCTTTGCTCAGGATGTTATCGCGGAAACTTTGTGCCGTCTTGGGGTCGAAGATGCCGTGCTTCTTAAAGACGCTGAAAGCATCGGCATCCAACACCTCTGCCCACTTGTAACTATAGTAGCCGGCTGCATAGCCGCCAGCTATGATGTGCGAGAACTGAACGGTCATACATGTGTCAGGCAGTTGCTCCCCCAGAATGGCTTTCTTCCAAGCTTTCTTCTCAAAGGGAATGATGTCGTCCTTGAACTCGTCCTTCTTCGTATAGTAGGCCATGTCGAGCAGACCAAACGAGACCTGTCTCAGACAGGCTGTTGCTGCCATGAAGTTGCGACTCTTTACAATCCGTTGAATCAGTTCATCAGGCAATGGTTCGCCTGTCTGGTAATGGAAGGCAAAGGTGCGCAGGAATTCTTTCTCGATGGCATAGTTTTCCATAAATTGTGAAGGCAGTTCCACGAAGTCCCACCACACATTGGTTCCACTCAGTGATTCAAAACGGGTGTTGGCAAACATGCCGTGCAGCGAGTGGCCGAACTCATGCAGGAAGGTCTCCACCTCGCCTAATGTCAGCAAAGCAGGCTTGTCCTCCGTAGGCTTCGTCAGGTTCATCACCACGCTGACGTGGGGACGCACATTCTCCTTGATAATCATCGTTTTCCCCTTTTCCCCGTTCATTTCCCAGTGCTGTCCCTGGTATTCGGTCATCCAGGCACCTCCCTGTTTACCTTTGCGGGGATGGAAGTCGGCATAGAAAACGGCCAGATATGAACCGTCCTTGTCGAAGACCTCGTAGGCCTTGACATCGGGATGATAGACGGGAATGTCCTTGTTCTCCTTGAACGTTATGCCATACAGACGGTTCGCCAGTCCGAAGACGCCGTTGATGACGTTCCTCAGCTCAAAGTAGGGCCTGAGCATCTCAGCGTCCAGATTGTATTTCTTCATCTGCAGCTTGTGAGAATAAAACCCCGAATCCCAAGGTTTCATCTTGTCCACATCTTTGTGTGCCAGTTTGCGCAACTCGTCGCGTTCCTTAATAGCCGTGGGCTTGTAGGCATCAATCAGGTCGTCCAACAAGCGATAGACGCTGCGGGCATTCGATGCCATGCGGCGCTTCAGCACATAGTCGGCATAGGTCTTGTAGCCCAACAGCTGGGCAATTTCGCGACGCAGATTGATGAGACGCTTGCATATCTCAAGGTTATTTTCGCTATTCTCGTGTGTACAGAGGGTATTGCGTGCCATGTAGAGCTGCTTCCTCAACTCGCGCTGGGTAGAGTAGGTCATGAAGGGCGAGAACGATGGGTAGTCCAATGTAAAGACCCACCCCTGCTTGCCTTGCTCTTTAGCCGCCAGGGCTGCCGCCTCGCGCGCTGTCTCTGGCAGCCCGTCCAGTTGGGCTTCGTCTGTGATGTCAAGCGTAAAGGCTTTTTGTTCCTTTAAAAGGTTCTGCGAGAATTGCAACGAGAGCATCGATGCCTCTTCTGTCAATTGGCGCAGACGTTCCTTTCCCGCCTCGTCTAACAGCGCTCCCGAACGTACAAAACCTTCGTAGCAATTATCTAGCAGCATCTTCTCCTCAGGTGTCAACTTGCGGTGGTGCAGGTGGACAAAACGGATGCGTTCAAACAGCTTGGGATTCAGACGAATGTCGTTTGAGTGTTGTGTCAGTATGGGTTGCATCTTCTGGGCCAGCGCATCCATATCGTCGTTGGTCTCAGCCGACAGCAGATTGAAGAAAACCGTCGAGACTCTCGACAATAGGTTGTAGTAGCCCTCGTCCTCCTCTGTATTGATGATGGTATTGTCGAAGGTGGGCTTCTCTGGATTGTTAATCATTTTCTCTATCTGCTCGTTGTCTCTGCGGATGCCTTCCATAAAGGCTTCCTCAAA
>CAMHTW010000083.1 GCA_946188165.1 uncultured Prevotella sp. | reverse complement strand
GGGAACTATATGCATATTATCTTCAAAGCAGAATAAATGAAGTCAGACAGATAAATAAATCGACATTTAACGAATAGTATTGGTCTGACTCTTCAAAAAGAAAGATTTGAATTCAAACAACTAAGTCATTGACTCGAAAGAACAAACTACCAATCCGAAATAGGGCGCAGGAATATGACATTCTTGCGCTTCCTTTTAGGGAAAAATAAAAAAACAAAAAAGTTGTGATTCACGTGCAGCCTTTTTGGCAGAGTGGTATCTATATTCATAGAGACAATGCGTTTTTGATGGACATAGAGCAACTTGTAGCACGGGGCGTACAGGGCGACGAGGTGGCACTCGGAAGCCTGTACAGGGCATATCACCAACGAATGAAGGTGATATGCCAACGCATCGTGGGTGACCACCAAGTGGCTGAAGAACTGGCTCACGATGCATTTCTGCTGGCCTTTACCAAAATGAATCAACTGCGCAACCCGCGACGCTTTGAACAGTGGCTGACAAGCATCACCACCAATGTGGCCCTGCGCTACAAGGAGCGACACCATGAGCCGCAGATGCTCCCGCTCGATGCACTTGCAGATACAGATATTACACAGGAGAACACAACTACGGAAGAGAGACCGCTGCCCACGATGGCGGAACTGATGGCAGCTGTCGATGCTTTGCCAAATGGCTATGGTCAGGTATTCCGTCTGGCAGTCATCGAGGAAATGTCGCACAAGGAGATTGCAGAAATAATGGGCATTGCCGCCCATTCGTCATCGTCACAACTGACAAGGGCCAAGAAAATGCTGCAAAAATCGCTTGCGCAGTATTGGCTGTTGTGGCTACTGCCACTGTTGTTGCCCGTCACTTACTTCTTGCTCAGGACTGACAAGCAACCCAATGAAACCAAAACGATAGCAACGAAGCACGACGAGACGAAGAAGCCGCCCGTAGTCCGTCCTGTGATTCCCAATGCACCAAGAGACACAACGCTCAGAATGGCGGTGATCCCCATCAATCATCAGCAAGCCGGCACAATGACAGTGAGCGACACGATTCCGCAGCATATGGAACAGACCGATACGACCACAAGCATACACGAGGACAAGTCTCTGCCCGACATACGCCATAACAATGACACGCACATCGCCGAGATATTACCAGAACTGCCGACGGATAATAGGAGCCATCAGCCTAAGTGGTCAATAGATTTGGCATATTCGGGCGGAATGAATGAGCAAAGCATTAACCGTCCATTTGGGTTTACAGAAAAGCCACACCTCGACATCACCAGTACTATTCCTGTTACGTTTGATAAGTGGAGCGACTACGCTGATTTCTTGGCAGGGTACCCCGATGACGGCAACCACACCCGAGATATTCTGAAGCAGATTGCGCAAAACAATGCCAGCCAGCCCAGTACGGACTGTATCGAGCGCAAGAGCCACCATTATATGCCCATCACGTGGTCGCTGGCTCTGCGGTATCAGCTATCCGCCCGGCTTGGTCTGGAGACAGGTCTTAGCTATAGCCGCCTGACATCAGACTTTGAGACGGGAAGTAGCTCCAACTGCATCAGCGAGCAGCATACGATTCACTATCTCGGTATTCCACTGAAGGGCGCATATAATATATATAATGTCAGGTCGTGGAATGTATATAGTAATCTCGGCATAAAGATGGAAATACCCGTTTCTGGTACTTATCACACCAACTACATATTGAATGGTGCGATAGAGCAGACTGAAAAGTCTACACTCCATGCTCCGCTACAGTGGTCAGTTGGTACAGGTCTCGGCCTACAGTACAACTTCACTCCCACGGTTGGCTTCTTTGCCGAGCCAAGCCTGCAATACTACATCCCAACAGGCAGCAGCATAGAGACCTACCACACGGAACATCCGTTCTCGTTCTCGTTGCCGTTAGGAATACGCATCACATGGTGATTCTGTATCAAATCCATGCAGTCTTTTCTTGTCTTGTGGTATCTATCCATATAGAGGATCAAGACAAGAAAAGAAATGCAACAGCGACATCTAAATCGAAAACAGTATTTCAAAGAACAGGCAAACACAGCCCGTGAGTACTATCTGAACTATATACAATCGTACCTCCCGCTGACACACAAAACCCGTGTGTTGGAAATAGGATGTGGCGAGGGTGGGAATCTACTTCCATTTGCCGAGGCAGGTTGCAGCGTGACTGGCATCGACATCAGTCAAGGACGCATCGATGAAGCAAAGACATTCTTTGCAGAGTTCCATCAGCAGGGAACTTTCGTCTGTCAGGACTTTACTCTTACCCGGGAGCCTGGGACGGAGGGCGAACGTTTCGACATCATTCTTGTGCACGATGTCATAGAGCATATCGAACCGTCTCGTAAGAGAGCATTTCTTCGTCGCGTCAAGTCGTTCCTCAAAGAGAATGGCCTCGTATTCTTTGGCTTTCCTGCCTGGCAAAATCCCTTTGGAGGACATCAGCAAATCAGCGTTGGCTTTGCCTCGAAGCTACCTTTCATTCACCTCTTACCCAAAACATTATACCGTAGACTGCTCAAACTAAGTGGAGCCACAGTCACGACCATTGACGAACTGATGAGTATTCGTGATGCCCGAGTTTCTGTAGAACATTTTAAACAATTGGCCGATGATACAGGCTTTACTATCTGTAGGAGAACACTATGGCTCATCAATCCCCACTACAAGCAGAAGTTCCATCTCAGGCCACGCCGTCTGTGGGGGGTCTTTGCCAGCATTTCATATTTGCGCAATTTCTATACTACATCAGCATGGTATCTTCTACGTTAGGAACAAACATATATATACGTTGAAATATAATTTTCTCACTCAAACTCCGAAATTCATTTCTCTTTTGCAGAAAAAGTGTAAAATTCCAAGGGTATTAGTCTTCTCAATCCATTCACTCACGCTCATCACGAAACTTGGCAAACCTACCGGCATCCTAAAGTGGTCAAATTCGACCACTTTAAAATTTGGATTATGAATCATCTCCCAAGTTCCCAATAACCTATACCATATCCTTATAACGTCTTGCAGTAACAGCGGTGGCGGCGGCATATCGTCGACTCCAAATATTGCCATTGCGACAGTACGCCTTCGTTGGTCTCCATTTGCGGTCCGGTGATGGCCCAGTCAAAATGGTAGCGTTGGAACCAGCGAATCAAGTCGTCGAAAATCAGGGCATTGGCACCCTTGCTGCGGTATTCAGGCAATACTCCAATCAACAGCAAGTCGACAATGTTGGTGCGGTGCCATTTCAGGATTTTCAACAGGTGCCACCAGCCAAAGGGCAGGAAGCGTCCGTCGCGCGTCTTCTGCATGGCGCGTGAAAACGAGGGGAAGGTAATGCCAAAGCCCACGATGTTTTCACCATCGAAGACGGCTGTTACCAGGTTCAAGTCGGCAATTTTGATGTAGCTATTAACCAGCTTGTCAATCTGTCGGTCTGACAACTGGCTGAAACCATAGAGGTCCTTGTACGTAGCATTCAGCAAGTCAAATATCTTACGTCCGTACCCTTCGTCAATCAGTTCCTTACGTGTGAATTTATGGACACGCAAGCCATAGCGCTTACGCACCATTTCCGTTATTTTCGCAAATTTGTCGGGTACTGCCTCGGGGACCTTGACTTTCATCTCGACATAGTCGTTATCCTTCTCGAAACCGCTCATCAGTTCCATGTGGTGTGGATAATACGGATAGTTGTAGTTGACATACATGGTCGACAATTCATCGAAACCCTCGATAAGCATGCCTTCACGGTCGGTGTCGATGAAACCGAGTGGACCGGCAATCTCTGTCATGCCTTGCTCGCGGCCCCAGTCTTCAACGCACCTTAACAGCGCTTCTGATACTTCTGTGTCGTCTACGAAATCGAACCAACCGAAGCGAACCTGCTTACGGTTCCACCGTTCGTTGGCCCTGCGGTTGATGATAGCTGCCACGCGACCCACCATCTTGCCCTCCTTGAAAGCCATGAAATATTCGGCATCACAACACTCAAAGGAAGGATTCTTGTCCTTTCTTAAAGTGTCCATTTCATCGGAAAACAGAAAGGGTACAGCACAGTCGTTGCCCCTGTATAGGTCGTAGTGGAACTGCACGAATTGTTCCAGTTCCTTGCGGTTAGTAACTCGTTTGATACTAATGTTACTCATTGTCTATTGTCTAATTATCTTGCAAAAGTACAACAAAATGTTGAAACAAACGAATTTCAGCCCCTTAAATTTTCAATATACTGCCATAATTGCCGGTAGAAGGGATGACGGGTCATCGTTTCTCGGTCGCCCAGAATGATGAGTTTCATGCGGGCCCGGGTGATGGCTACATTCATACGGTGCAAATCGCGCAGGAAACCAATTTGCCCTTCATCATTGCTGCGCACCATCGATATGACGATGATGTCACGCTCCTGCCCCTGGAAACCATCAACGGTGTTGATGCTGATTTGACGGCGGAAAGGTTTAAAAAACTCCCATTTCATCAGCATTCTTCGTAGCAGTTGTACCTGAGCACGGTAAGGTGAGATGATGCCCACGTCGATACGCTCGTCTAACAGTCGTTGCTTGCCAATCTTATTGAAGTAATTCTGCAGTGCCAAGAGTGTCAGTTCTGCTTCAGCCTTGTTGATGCGTCCGAAACTCTCACCGACAAACTCTTCTTTAAAACTGATCTGACTGTCAGGGGGCAGTTCGAATTCTGACGTGTCTATCCATGTCATAGGTATGTCCATGTCCAGTATGCTGCGGAATTTGACATCGGGAGCACTCTCTACCTGTCCGTCATAGAAGTAATGACTTGAAAAACGCATGATTTCATCGTTCATGCGGTACTGTATCTTCAGCAGGGTGACAGCCTCTGGGTGCATTTCCACGATGCGTTCCATCAATGTTTTGCCCAATCCGGCCTTCAAGGCAGCAATGCTCTTGACGGTTGGGGGTAGCTGACAGTGGTCACCAGCCAGAATGACGCGACTGACACGGCGCATCGGTATCCAGCAGGCCGCTTCCAAGGCTTGCGCAGCCTCGTCGATAAACAACGTGCCAAACTTTTGACCGTCTAATAATCGATTGGCAGAGCCCACCAGTGTTGAGGCAATGACACGCGCCTCACCAAACAATTCGTTATTGATGCGTATCTCTAACTCGGTAGCACGACTCTTCAGACTCTCCAGTTTCTGATGATACTTTTCGTCGCTACGCTTGCGGTGTGCTCGCAAGTCGCGGATGGCTTTACGGAGTGCCCATAGTTGCGGATAGTCAGGGTGTGCCTCAAAGCGTCGTTCGTAGGTAAATGAGAGCATCTTGTCATTGACGCGAGTCGGATTGCCTATTCTTAATACGTTGATACCTCTATCGACCAGTTTTTCGCTAATCCAATCGACAGCCATATTGCTCTGAGCGCATACCAATACCTGATTTTCGCGCATCAGTGCTTCTCGGATAGCCTCGACCAGTGTCGTGGTCTTGCCTGTCCCTGGAGGGCCATGAACGATGGCGACGTCTTTGGCGCGTAACACTTGGTTGACGGCCTCCTCTTGTGTGGCATTGAGGTAAGGAAAATGCATGGGAGGAAACACAAAAGTTTCTGGTTTTTGCCTGCTGTAGAATAAATCGCGCAGATAGCCCAAGCGTCCTTTGCCTTTGATAGCTCGGTCCAATGCTTCCATCATCAGCCTGTAGCTGGTCTCGTCAAAGGAGAGTTGAACGCCTAAGTTCTCAGCACTTTGCAGGTCGATAAGGGGCGCTCCGTCAGGTACAGTAATGACCATGCGGTCGCCATCCACGTAACTCACGGTACCGGTAATGCGGTAGTAGGCAATCTGGGAATGCTTGGTGTCTCCCGTTGAAATCGTGAAAAATATGACGGGCCTGCCAAACTCAAAATTATGTTCTATGTCCTGGTCGGCAGTGCGATGTATCTCGATGGCCAGCTGGTTCAGTGAGTTATAGTAGCTCTTGCCCGTCTTAACGGGCCACCATGCATCACCACGTTTCACGTTACGCGCCATACCCGTCTGCTCTGTCTGCTGACGGAAAGCCTCCTTTTCAGTATTATATTCCAGCTGTAACAGGAGCCGTTGCTGTTGGAGTGCCTGTATGGGGGACGATGCGTTAGTCATACTATCGGCAGTGAGATACCGTTTATTTTCTGATAGACATCAAGGGCATAGACGTCTGTCATACCTGCTATATAGTCGATAACGGCCATGATACGTGTCTCAAGATTGTCAGCATTGATATCGTACTGGCTTGACACACGGTCTATCAACTGCTGAGAATAATAACGCTCAGGGTGCATGACGGCCTCAATCATCTGTTCCATTAAGGTGGCCATGATTTTGTAACCAGACAGCTCTACGTCAAGCACAGGACGGCTACGGTAGATGCGCTGTACACTCAGTTTGGCGCAGCGTTCGTAGGCATCATGCTGTAGCGGACTGATATGATCGATGAGCGACCCCTCGAAAGTGCCATCCAGAATCTCGTCCTCGTGTTCTACGAAGGCATTAACGCATTCATTCTCTAATTTGCCAATCACGCAGGCACGCATATAAACCACCTTTTCGTTGGGGTCTTCCAGTTCTTCGTCATGGATACGGCGCAGTATTTTCTGCTTGACCTCCTCGTCAAAGAATCCCAGCAGCAGTTCTTCTGTTTCGTCATAGCTCAGGATTTTCAGTTTGTGGGCATCCTCTAAGTCCATAATCTCGTAGCAGATGTCATCAGCAGCCTCTACCAAATAGACCAATGGATGGCGGGCATAGCGTAGGGGCTCACCAAGTGCAGACTTACAAATAATGCCCATTTCATCGGCAATACGTTGGTAGTATGGCTGCTCGCTTTGGAAAAAGCCGAATTTCTTTTTCTTGCCCGATACCGATGAGGCATAAGGATATTTGACGATGCTGGCCAATGTCGAGTAGGTCATCACAAAACCGCC
>CAMHTW010000082.1 GCA_946188165.1 uncultured Prevotella sp. | reverse complement strand
CAAGGTTGTTGGCATCGAAATCTTCATCATCGTTGCTGCAAGAGGTGAGGGAGAAGGCAGCAAGCATCAAAAAAATGTTTCTCCAAATCTTCATTGTTGTGATTATCATTATGATTTAGTTGTTTAATGTTCTACTATAATAAACGCCGAAAGGCGGTAATCTTGCATCGTCGCGAGTTAAACTTTCTTAAACAGAAAAGCAGCGTCGGCACAAAGGCCGACGACTTCCGCGCCTACAACCGCATCCAAAAGAGATACTCACCCAAGACCGCCCACAACACCTTCTTCCTCATCCTCTACGAAATGGGCCTTGAAGACAAGGACGTGCGCCGCATCATGGGTGTCACTCAAGAGGCCATCCGCTCCACAAGGCACAGAATTCAGCAGAATACAAAGAAGTGAGAAATAAAGTTATTGCCATAGCGGCTCATTCTCCCATCCATGAGGGAAGCCCATTGCACTTGTATCAATGGATGGATAAGCGGAGAGCAAAGCATCAATCTTAGCCTTCATATCGTTGTTCGGCGAAATGATGTTCAAAAAATACTTGATGATACAAAGGTTGAAATAAATACGTAGCGCATCCGTGGGAAGCGTTATCCAGTTTCCAGCCAGACAAGGTCGTGCGCACTGGTGTATGGCTTCTGGAATGGGATTCTGTTGCTCATTATATAAAAAAAACGACCCGCACATTTGAGCATCGTGGAGAGGCTTGGCGGGTTCTAGTGGTGCAAAGGTACAACAATTTTCGGAAATTCCAAAGAATTTTCAGAAAAAAGTTTGGAAAGATGCCCAGAAAAGCACTATTTTTTTAAAGTGGTCGAATTTGACCACTTTAGGATGCAGGCAGGTTTGCCAAGTTTCGTGATGAGCGTGAGTGAATGGATTGAGAAGACTAATGCCCTTGGAATTATTGTGAAAAAAGAATCAATGTGTCTGTTACCTTGATTCCTTCGAGAAATCTATTTCCTCTTCCGAAGGAATACGAAACGTAAATGTTGTCTTATCATCCAGATTAGTCACGGCCAAGTCGCCTTTCCCTATCACGTCCATGCCGATGACCACATCATATTCATCGCTGTCAAACTCCATCGCCATGATGTTCGTCACAATGTCACCTGTCGGCAGACCCACATGAACGCAGTAGGTGTCTTTCACGTCAATGCCCTCGTTATAGCCCGATACGCCAGACTTTCCTATCGATGTCAGTCCAAGTACTTTAGCTACTCTGGCAGAAATCAACGTGACGGAAGCCCCTGTATCCCAGAGGGAGCGTACCACTTTCACACGCTTGACATCCTTACACGAAGAAAGGTCAACTGGTGCATAAACGTAACTTTCTGTAACGATGCTGTCAACCTTCTCTTCGAATCTCCTCGTGACAGTTCCCATTCCGTGCTTTAGCCTTTATAGATGTTTACACCGTCAGCTATTACTTCACTCTTGGGAACCTCCACGTCCAGTTTGCGCCATAGCACCTTTGCTATGCCTGTGCGCCTGATGCTGATGCCATCCATACATGCTCCGCTAGCTATCAGCTTTTCCTTTCCTGTCTTAACTGTCTGTAGTTCCATTATGCGGTCCTCCTTCGTTTGATTGCGTTGCAAAGGTAAACATAATATTCCGATTTTCAAAGCATTTCAGCGAATTTTTTATAATCGGGTATGAAAAGACCGCCACGACGGACGGCCTGTATTAGACTAATTATAATTGCACAAGTTTTACTTTGACTTAATTCTGTTGACCTCTTCTTCAAATTCTTCTTGGCTTAATGCACCAGTTTCAACTAAGACTTTCAAATTGGCAATACAATCATCATCAGACAATCTTTTCGCAGGTACAGTTTTGGGGACGGGAGTCTGTCGCGGTGCAATTACCTTGATTGCGGATACAACAACGTTGCTACCCGTCTGACTTGATGATTGTTCGTTCATAATTCTAATTCTTTATGTTAATACTATATTCCCATCGAAAGCCAGCACAAAAACAGCATGTTTTGGCAAGTTTTTTCAATGAAAACACCTTCTTCGTAGGATAGTAGGCACACTTCGATGCTCTAAAGTAAGCAAACGGGGAACGTAAAGTAAGCACAAAGGGTACAGAAGGCCTTTGTACAGGGGAAGAGAGGCCTTCTCGCGAGCGTTTGCGTTAGCCCAAACAACCTTTTGCGCCTACGCAAACGACCGAACGCGTAGGCGCAAAAGCAGAAAATATGTTTTTGCATAAGGGTATAGTTGGGGTACAGTTGGGGTATAGTTTTCAGCAACTGTACCCTGAACTAATTACCTATCAACAAGCAAGTTAGGTAGGAAAGGGGTATAGAGGGTATAGTTTGATTAAATTTTATTTAACTGCAAATGTTCGAATAAACTCACCTCCATAGGTATTGATAGAGAGGTGAACGGTGTCAGGACGTTCCTGAGGCAGCAGGATGCTGACGTAATGCCGGTTGGTAAAGTATTCGGGCGTCTCGTTCTGGCTATGCAGAAAGCGATAGTAGGCTGTGGTGGTCTGGTTGGCATTGACAAGTATGGTATCCTGAACAACGCTGATAAGATGGCGCCCCATGGTATCTTCGACATAACCAGATTTGAACAGCAGTCCCAAATTAATATACTTCTTATTCTTGGCAAGCCAAGCGCTCTCAAACTCAACAGGGTCTTGCGGGTGTTCCTTGATACGCCAATGCTCAACGGGAGACATAGTGGGAACTGACGCCAGTCCCATATACTCTGCCTGGCCATTTTCCACCTTATTATAATATATAATAGCCCGATAAGTGGTGTCAGCTGTCTGAATCCACTGAACGATGGCAGGAGAAGTTAACGTATAACTGTCGCCATCGTCAGTTGTAAAAGCCGTCACTTGCTTGTCACTATTAACCGTTACCTCACCCATGTCAGCCGTCATGAGTGAGTACTTGCCCTGACCTTTCTCGTAACTGTCTGTTTCGCAAGAGAAAAGCAAAAAGGTAAGAAGGCAAAAAGGTATAATATAATTCTTCATAGCGGTCGCCAATTATTCACTTTTCACTATTCACTGTTCACTATTCACTAGGGCTTCGCCCGCTTTCATATAGTTACGTAATGGGTTAGCATACATTGTCAGCATACGTTCACGAAGGAAGGCCTCATCCTTATTAGGAATCTTAATCTTAGCCAACTGTCCCTGCAAGTATTGCTCGAAGCGCTCCTTATCCTTCGACGTATAATGGTCTGCATGTGCTTGGGTGCCTTCCAACTCGTCGAGGGCAATATAATTGCAGGGATAGAGTTTGTAATAACGATGCAACTCATGATCCATACGTTGACTAAGCGCTTGGAAGAACTCTTTGCGGGGTAGGTCTTTCAATTCGTTAAGCCATGTATTGATGGGGGCAGCACAATGGTAATGAACACGACCTTTATAGCCAAAAATACCCGTCTTCATATTGTCAAGGTCATCTTGACGTGACTTCTTAAAGGCTGGATTATCGCGTTTCTGCTGGAACTCTTGAGCCTTCAAATAGTCACAAGGGTCGAATTCATAGCTGATAGTGAGAGGCACAATGTTCAGTTCCTTTATAGAATTAAGAGTTGAGAATTGAGAATTATGATTACTACTTCCGTCGGAATTGCCGCCTTGAGACATATCACAATTCTCAATTCCCAATTCTCCATTGTCAATTTTGGTTGGCCCGCCCATAGCCAGCATCTTGAGTACGGAGTCTTGGGTGCGGTCGTCGCTGTCCTTGGCACGTCCTTCGCGCTGGGCTATCCAGATGTTCTCATGCTTTTGGGTAACGGCATAATGAATGTAACGGCTCATCAGTTGTGAAGAACGCATCATTTCGTGAGCCGTCAGTCCACGACGAACGGTGAAGGCTTTGTTCATGCGTACCAAACGCTTAATCCAAGGATAAATCAGTAGATTGTCGCCAATACCTATCTCTACCGTTGTAGGATAGCCGGCCTTCACCAGTAGCACATCGAGGAAAGCAGAGTCGAGCACGATGTCGCGATGGTTTGAGACGAACGTGAAACGTTTGTCTAATTGAGAATTGAGAGTTAAGAATTGAGAATTATGATTACCTTGGAGGGCTGTATCATCGAAGGTAAGTCCATCAGTATGCTTGCGTACGATGTGCCATACGATAGGCTTCATGAAACGCTTCTGGAAGTCGAGCGGCGTCTTTACCCCTATGAATGCCAACTTTAGCAGTCCATTTCGCAACCCCTTGGGCAACCAAGGGACAAAACCCTTCAACATTACTGAGAACTGGCGGTCGTTCAACAGGTCGTTGAACGCCTGCTTCATCTCCCCTGCCTCATAGGGTCGTATTTCGTCAAATTCCTTGATATCATACTCCATAGCGGTAGCAAACTATTCACTTTTCACTATTCACTTTTCACTAGGGCTCTGCCCGCTTTTAGAACTGGTTTTCTACGATGTCGGTCAGCACGTCTTTCATTTCCATGCCAGCGGCACGTACCTGCTGAGGAATAAAGCTGGTGGGGGTCATACCTGGTGTTGTATTTACCTCAAGCATGAAGATCTTACCATCCTTGGAGATAATGTAGTCGATACGGATAATACCGTTGCAGTGCAGGATATCATAAATATGACTGGTAATCTCACGGACACGACGCGTCACATCCTCTGACAGACGGGCGGGAGTAATCTCCTGTACCTGACCATTGTACTTGGCATCGTAATCGAAGAACTCGTTCTGTGTCACCACCTCTGTGGCTGGCAACACCACCGCCTTTTCCTTGGTCTTATAGACACCTATAGAAATTTCTGTACCATCCAGGAATTGCTCGACCATGATTTCGTCACTCTCAAGCATAGCCTTACGGATGGCTGGAGCTAACTGGTCCTTGTTCTTAACCTTTGACACGCCAAATGAGCTACCATCTGCTGCAGGCTTTACGAAACAAGGCATGCCAATGCGTTGCTCTATCTCGTCATCGCTTACCAGCTGCTCATAACCCTGACGAATCAGGAGAGAGTCGGCAACAGCCACACCATAACCACGCAGATACTGGTTGAGCACGAATTTGTCGAACGTCATAGCCTCGACCAACACACCACTGGTAGAATAAGGAATACCTATCAAGTCAAAGTAACCCTGCAAGATTCCATTCTCACCAGGCGTACCATGAATGGTAATATAGGCATAGTCGAACCATTTGACCTTGCCGTCTTCGACAAACGAGAAGTCGTTGCGGTCAATCTTGGCAGTGATGCCGCCAGGAAGTTCCACGTGCCAGTCCTGTCCCTTGATATCGACAATATATACGTTGTAACGCTCCTTGTCGAAGAAAGAATAAAGTCCTTGAGCAGAGCGTAACGATACGTCGTGCTCTGATGAGTCGCCACCACAGACGATGGCAATGTTACGTTTTAGTTGTTTCATTATCTTAATTATTATCGTTATTTCGTTATTACGTTATGTCGTTATTACGAGTATAGTTTCGCCATTTATCTACTAAGGCTTGCATATCGTCGGCCAGCTCGCTGGTAAAATCCATCTGCTCATGGGTCACAGGATGTACGAAGCCTAACGTTCTGGCATGCAAGGCCTGTCGCGAACAAAGTTTTAAGCAATTCTGGATGTAGGCCTTATAGCTGGCCGTGCGTTCACCCCGCAGAATCTCCATACCTCCATAGCGCTCGTCAGCAAACAACGGGTGGCCGATATGCTTCATGTGGGCACGAATCTGGTGGGTACGTCCCGTCTCCAGCCGGCATTCCACCAACGTGGTATAGCCATAGCGCTCTAATACGCGATAGTGTGTGACAGCAGTCTTGCCAATGTCGCCTCCAGCAGGGAATACCGCCATGCGCTGACGATCTTTGGGGTCGCGCCCAATGTTACCCTCTATGCGACCTGTATCTTCAGTGAAGTTACCCCACACCAACGCCACATAGCTTCGATGCGTGTCGTGATTGAAGAACTGAGCGCCTAACTCCGTCTTGGCCTCAGGGGTCTTTGCTACTACCAGCAAGCCACTGGTATCTTTATCAATCCGATGTACCAAACCTACACTGGGGTCGTTAGGATCATAAGTTGGGAGATTGCGTAGGTGCCATGCAATAGCATTTACCAAGGTACCATGGAAATTACCTACGCCAGGATGTACTACCAAACCTGCAGGCTTATTGACAACCATCAGCTGGTCGTCTTCATAGACCACATCAAGTGGGATATCTTCTGGTTCAATCGTCGTGTCATAGTGAGGACGATCAAGCATCAGTGTGATGATGTCACCGGGCCGGACCTTGTAATTGCACTTGACGGGGGTGCCATTGACCTGAATGAAACCGGCGTCAGCTGCTTTCTGGATACGATTGCGTGACGAGTGCTGTACGTGTTCCGACATATATTTGTCGATACGTACAGGCTCCTGCCCACGGTCCACCTCCATACGCAAGTGCTCATAGAGTTGTCCGTCATCATCTGATGTAGCATCTACATCGTCCAGCAAATCAATATCTTCCAGTTCGTCAGTCATCATCCTCGTATATTCGATCTATTCTGCAACAGGTGGTTCTTTCACTTCCTCAAATTCATCGACATCACCTTCGTCCGTCGTATCTATAGAATAATCGGAACCCACATAGTCAATACTGTCAGTGTCATCATACGCGCCACTGCCAACCATTAGGGTTAACGGATAGTCAATAGGAACACGGTCACCGTTAGAGACTCTACGACCACGACACAAGATGCCATATACCCAATCTTTCTCACCAGTCACACGCTGAGTAGCTGTCAAGCGGAAACCCATTGCCGTCAACTTAGCTTCAGCCTCACGGAGGCTACTATTGTCTACAATATCGGGAATAGCGAATGTAGGCGAAGATGGTGAATTCACTGTGACATAAATCGTATGTCCTTCCTTGACTTTCTGTCCGTGACCAGGCACTTGAGCCAAAATACAATCAGCAGGTAATGCTTTGTTATAACCAGAGTCGCTAACCACGATATTCAGTCCCTTCTCCTCAAGTAGCAAATAAGCCTTTTGATAGCGCATACCCTTTAATTCCGGAACTTCAATACCTTCTCCATGGTGTGTATAGACATCTAATCCGTAACCCACACCCAAACAGAGCAACAGTACCACGATGACCATTGCCAATAGATTCAACAGCAGGAAGCGGCTGCATACCTTTTTAAAGAATTCCTTCGCGTTCATTAATTATAATGATGTATTCGAGGAGCAAAGTTACGAAGAAATATTGAGACAACAAAAAAATTGGGTATATTTCTTAGAAAATACACCCAA
>CAMHTW010000081.1 GCA_946188165.1 uncultured Prevotella sp. | reverse complement strand
CGTATGGAGTATGCCGAGTTACAACTATTATTTGTACCTTTGCAATTCAATTAGTTTGATGACAATGAGAAAGAGAACAAGAGCAATCATAATATTGGCTCTGTTGGTGTCCATAGGGATGTCAGCAGGTAATCGGCTGGAGATGAATGACATTACGAATGGCGCATTTCGTGCTGAGTCGATGGCTGCTGTGCAGGCTTTGTCTGACGGTGAGTCGTATGCCCAGTTGAGTCCTGATGCACATCGTGTGGTAAAGTATTCGTTCAGAACGGGCAAGGAAGTGGGCGTGTTGTTTGATGTCGCTAAGGTTAAGGGCGACAAGTTGGAGAGCATTGATGGCTACATGATGAGTCCTGACGGCAAGCGCATGCTGATTCAGACGAATACCCAGCGCATCTATCGTCATTCGTTTACTGCCACCTATTATATATATGACCTGCACAACAACCGTATAGTGCCGTTGTCGCAGAACGGTGCTCAGCAGACACCGTTGTTCTCGCCTGATGGTAATCAGATAGCTTTCGTACGTGACAATAATATTTTCCTGGTCAAGTTGCTCTACGACAATGCCGAAGTGCAGGTGACAAAAGATGGATGCAGAAACGAGATTATCAATGGTATTCCCGACTGGGTGAATGAGGAGGAGTTTAGCAACGACCGTGTGATGGTGTTTACCGCCGATAGTAAGCAGTTGGTATGGATCCGCTATGACGAGCGTCAGGTCAGGCAGTTCTCCATGCCTTTGTTTAAGGGTTTGAAGCCCGAGAAGCGTGAGTTTGCCGATTATCCTGGTGCTTATACTTATAAGTATCCTATTGCAGGCGAGCAGAATGCTACATGTACCGTGTGGAGTTATGATATCAGCAGTCGTAAGACCCGTCAGATGCAGGTGCCCGTCGACGCCGATGGCTATATTCCCCGCGTCGTGATGACCAGCGATCCATCGCGTGTTGCTGTCTATACGCTTAACCGCCATCAGGACTGTCTGCGTATTTATATGGTCAATCCCCTGAGCACGTTAAGTTTCCTGACCATCGAGGATCAGGTGCCCCATTATATTAAGGACGAAGCCATCAGCGGCATCTGCATTACCGATCAGCATATTCTATTGCCCAGCGACCGTAACGGTTGGATGCACTTGTATCTCTACAGTCTGAATGGACAGCTGTTGTATCAGGTTGATAAGGGTAACTATGAGGTAAGCGCCGTTTATGGTTACGACGAGAAGACGGGGCGCACCTATTATGCCTCGCACGAAAACGGTGCCACCGACCAGCGTGTATGGGTGGCTTACGATAACGGCAAACGCGAGTGCCTGACACAGACGGCAGGCTGGAATAGTGCTATCTTCAGTGCTGACTATCGCTACTTTATCCGTACGTGGAGCGATATGAATACCCCCGCAGTCTATTCGTTGTGTAACAACAGCGGAAAGACGTTAAAGACGCTGATTGACAATAAAGCCCTCAAAGATAAGTTAAAGAGTTATGAACTTGGCAAAACTGAGTTGCACACGATCACGACAGCCGATAACGTGACGCTGAATGCGTGGATTATAAAGCCTGCCGATTTCAATGCCTCGAAGAAATATCCTGTCGTCATGTATCAGTATGGCGGTCCAGGTAGCCAGCAAGTGAAAAACGCCTGGGGTATTGGTATGAGCGGTCAGGGTGCACTGTTAGAGCAGTATCTTTGTCAGCAGGGCTTCATTTGTGTTTGTGTAGATAATCGCGGTACAGGCGGACGTGGCGCCGATTTCGAGAAATGTACCTATCTGAAGTTAGGCCAGCTGGAAGCCCACGACCAAGTAGAAGCAGCTATATGGCTGGGAAAGCAGTCGTATGTTGACAAAGACCGTATTGCCATTTGGGGCTGGAGTTTCGGTGGTTTCAATACGTTGATGGCTATGTCAGAGGGTAGGGCCGTGTTCCGTGCCGGTATTGCCATTGCACCGCCTACTTCATGGCGCTATTACGATACCATCTATACCGAGCGGTTTATGCGTACACCAAATGAGAATCCGGAAGGTTACGATGACTGTCCTATAACACGTGCAGCCAAACTGCACGGCACGCTGTTGCTGTGTCATGGTATGGCGGATGACAATGTGCATTTCCGTAATACCGCTGAATATACCGAGGCGTTGGTGCAGGCTGACAAGGATTTCCGTCAGTTGGTGTATACTAACCGCAACCACAGCATTTATGGTGGCAATACGCGTCGCCACCTGTATCGTCAGTGTATCGAATTCTTCGAAAAAGAATTAAAGTGATTATTTTGTGATTTCCCCACGGATGCTGCGATTCATCATGTCGCGCACCTGTTCAGGGTCGTCATAGTGCGATTGCAGGAACATCAGTTTGGTTACGGCACTCTCTACTGTCGAGTCGTACCCGCTTACTACGCCCGCCTCCTGCAGGTGGAATCCTGTATCGTAGCGACTCATCTCGACGCATCCTTGCATACATTGGCTGATGTTGACGATGACCTTTCCGTTTTTGGTACCTTCTTTCAATGCCTTCAGTAGCCACGGACTTTGGGGCGCGTTACCCGAGCCGAAGGTGCGCATTACGATGGTCTTCAGGTTGGGTGTGTGGATGATGTGTCGGATCAAGTCTTCGCGAATGCCGGGAAACAGCGAGAAGATAATGACATTGTTGTCCAGACGGAAATGTGGTGTCATGGGTTTGTCCCAGTCAGGTTGTAGTATCCTGTCTTTATGGTAGACGATGTTGACACCAGCCTCCACAAGGTGTGGGTAGTTGAACGATTCAAAGGCATTGAATTCCTCAGCACTCTGTTTCGTGGTGCGATTGCCTCTCAGCAGGTGCGAATTAAAGTAAATGCCTACCTCCGGAACCTTTGCCCTGCCGTTCTCATCCTTGGCAGCAGCAATCTCAATGGACGTAATCAGGTTCTCTTTTCCGTCTGTCCGCAACTGTCCTATAGGCAGTTGTGAACCCGTAAAGATGACAGGTTTCGTCAGATTTTCCAGCATGTAGCTCAGTGCCGATGCTGTATAGGCCATCGTGTCCGTGCCGTGCAATACCACAAAGCCGTCGTACTCGTCGTAGTGGTCAGCTATCACGTGGCTCAGGTCTGTCCACAGTCTTGGCGACATGTCGCTGGAGTCGATGGGTGGCGAGAACTGATACGTTTCTATCTGAGTGTCAAACTGTTCCAACTCAGGCACGTTCTGTAGCAAGTGCATAAAGTCGAAGGGCTCCAGTGCGCCCGTTTGCGGATTACGGTTCATACCGATAGTTCCGCCAGTATATATCAGTAATACTTTACTTGTCATGTCTGCAAAGTTAATGCAAAATGAATAAAAAACCAAATTTTCCAGTCAAAGAATTCCATGCGTAGAAAAAAACAAAAAAAATGTTTGGTTGTTTGCTCGCTATATGTTAATTTTGCACCCCAAATAAACAAGACGTAACGAATTATGTGTGGAATAGTAGGTTATATAGGAAAACAGGAAGCTTATCCTATCCTGATTAAAGGACTTCGCCGTTTAGAGTATCGTGGTTACGATTCTGCTGGTGTAGCCTTGATAAACGAGGGTGATGAACTGAATGTCTATAAGACAAAGGGAAAGGTCGATAATTTGACAGAGTATTGCGGTGATAAGGATGTGACGGGTCACATCGGTATTGCCCACACCCGTTGGGCTACCCATGGCGAGCCTTCCAGTCGCAATGCCCACCCGCACTATTCCCAGAGCCATAATCTGGCTATCATCCACAACGGTATCATCGAGAACTATGCCGACATCAAGGCCAAGCTCATTGATAAGGGCGTGCAGTTCCAGAGTGATACCGATACCGAGGTGCTTGTGCAACTGGTCGAATATATTATGGTGAAGAAGCAGCTCTCTCTGTTAGAGGCTGTACAGGTCGCTCTTTATCAGGTGATAGGTGCTTACGCCATCGCTATCATCGACAAGCGCGACCCCACCCAGATTATTGCTGCCCGCAAGCAGAGTCCTTTGGTGGTTGGTATTGGCAAGGACGAGTTCTTCCTTGGCTCCGATGCCAGTCCCATTATCGAGTACACCGATCAGGTCGTCTATCTGGAGGATGGTAACATTGCTGTCATCCGTCTGGGCGAGGAACTCAAGGTCCTTAGCATCTTGGGCGAGGAGCAGGAGTTGCAGGTCAAGACGGTTGATATCGACTTAGGACAGATAGAGAAAGGTGGTTATCCTCACTTCATGTTAAAGGAAATCTTTGAACAGCCCGACTGCCTGACTAACTGTATGCGTGGTCGAATCAATGTCGAGGGCGATCATGTCACGCTGTCGGCTCTTATCGACTATCGTCGCCAACTGCTCAGCGCCAAGCGCGTGGTCATCGTGGCTTGTGGTACGTCGTGGCACGCTGGTCTGATAGGCAAGCAGCTCATCGAGTCGTTCTGTCGCATTCCCGTTGAAGTAGAATATGCCTCCGAGTTCCGCTATCGCAATCCTGTCGTTTCGAAGGACGACGTGGTCATTGCCATTTCCCAGAGTGGTGAAACGGCCGATACCCTTGCTGCCATCCAGTTGGCCAAGGAACGCGGAGCCTTCATTTACGGTATCTGTAATGCCATTGGCTCCAGCATTCCCCGTGCCACCGATACGGGTACCTATATCCACGTGGGACCCGAAATCGGTGTTGCCTCCACCAAAGCTTTCACGGGTCAGGTCACGGTGCTCACGATGATAGCTTTGGCTATGGGCGAAGCCCGTGGTACCATTGACCGTGACGAATATCTGAGTGTAGTCAAGGGACTTAGCGAGATTCCTGACAAGATTCGCGAGGTACTTCAGGCCAACGACCGTATTGCCGACCTGGCACGCACCTTTACCTATGCCCACAACTTCCTCTATCTGGGTCGTGGCTACTCCTATCCTGTGGCTTTGGAGGGCGCCCTTAAGCTGAAGGAGATTTCTTATATTCATGCCGAGGGCTATCCCGCTGCTGAGATGAAGCATGGTCCTATCGCACTAATTGATAGCGACATGCCCGTTGTGGTCATTGCAACCCACGATGCTATGTACGAGAAGGTGCTCTCCAATATTCAGGAAATCAAGGCCCGCAAGGGTAGGGTGATAGCCCTTGTGACCAAGGGCGACGATACCATCGCCAAAATTGCTGACGAAGTCATCGAACTGCCCGACGTCCTCGAATGCCTGGAACCGTTGGTGGCCACCATTCCCCTCCAGCTGCTCAGCTACCATGTTGCCGTCTGCAAGGGTAAGAATGTTGACCAGCCACGAAATCTGGCAAAATCAGTGACTGTGGAGTAAAAAACGACATTAATGTCAGAAAAATGAAAAAAAAGTAGCAAATATTTGGCGAAATGCTATTTATTTGCTATTTTTGCAGAATAAAATGACTAAAACCCGTAGCAAATGGAGTTGAAAGAAACGATTGAGTCACAGATAAACCGCAGTGATTACAAAATACTTATTGTTGATGACGTGGTGAGTAATGTGCTGTTACTCAAGATATTACTTACCAATGAGAAGTTTCAGGTGTGCACTGCTTCCAATGGTAATATGTGTATCGAGATGGCCAAATCAGAGCATCCTGATTTGATTCTGCTTGACGTTATGATGCCCGACTTGAATGGCTTTGATACTGCAGTTATTCTGAAAAAAGACCCTGAGACTCAAGAAATTCCTATTATCTTCCTGACCGCCCTCAATAACCCCAGCGACCTTGTAAAAGGATTTCAGGTGGGTGCTAACGACTTCTTGACCAAGCCGTTTAATAAAGAGGAACTTATCATGCGTGTCATGCACCAGATTCAGTTGGTGGCTGCCAAGCGTATCATCATTCGTCAGAATGAGGAGTTGAAGCGTACCATCTCTAATCGCGATAAGATGTACTCCGTCATTGCTCACGATTTGCGTTCACCTATGGCCAGCATCCGAATGGTGCTTAACCTGGCCGTCAATGTGGTGTCCAAGGATATTGTAGGCGAGGAGATCTTCGGACTCCTGGATAAGGCCAATCGTGAATCTGAGGAGACCCACGACCTGCTTGACAACTTGTTGAAGTGGACCAAGAGCCAGACGGGACGCCTGTCGGTGGTTTATCAAGAACTTGACCTTGACGACATCGTGCCTGGTGTTGTGGATATCTTCAGGATGATTGCCGAGATGAAGAAGATTGAGTTAAAGTATATTCCCGCTGACGAGAAATTGATAGTTCATGCCGATAATGACATGATTAAGACCATCATCCGCAATTTCCTGTCAAATGCCGTTAAGTTTACGCCCGAAGGCAAGTCTGTCGAGGTGTTTTATAAGCGCGAGGGTGACTTTGCTCGCATCAGTGTTCGCGACCATGGTGTGGGCATTGAGCCGGAGCGTGTCAAGACCATTTTCCGTACGGGTGAGACCACTTATGGGACGGGTGGTGAGGAAGGCTCCGGACTGGGGCTGCAACTGTGTCAGGACTTTGCCCGTAAGAATGGCGGTGAAGCCCGTGTAGAATCGACGTTAGGTGAGGGCTCAACGTTCAGTTTTACTATTCCATTGACAAAACAAGCATAATTTTGCCTCAAATGGAAAATAAATTGCCTAAAAATTTTGCTAATTCGCTGAATTGTCGTACCTTTTACCCTTGGTAAAGGTACTTTCGTTCGAAAAAACGAAGAAAAATGAATTTTTTCTTGGTTTTTTGCTCACTTATTCGTACCTTTGCAGCCGATTTCGAAAAGAAAAGTTGATGAAGAACGACAAAATGAAGCAACAGTACCGCATTAACGAGCAGATTCGTGTTCGTGAGGTACGTATTGTGGGTGACGATGGCAGCATCGTTGTTCCCATTCGTCAGGCATTAGACATGGCGCGCGACCAGGAAGTTGATCTGGTCGAGATTTCGCCCAATGCCAATCCGCCTGTGTGTCGTCTCATCGACTATTCGAAGTTCCTCTACCAGCAGAAGAAACGCCAGAAGGAGATGAAGGCCAAGCAGGTAAAGGTCGAGGTGAAGGAAATCCGTTTCGGACCCCAGACCGATGAGCACGACTATCAGTTCAAGCTCAAGCATGCTAAGGAGTTCTTGGAAGAAGGTAACAAGGTACGTGCATACGTATTCTTCCGTGGACGTTCCATTCTCTTCAAAGAGCAGGGCGAAGTACTGCTGTTACGTTTCGCCAACGATCTTGAGGAGTGTGGCAAGGTTGAGGGTATGCCCTCGCTCGAAGGCAAGAAGATGTTCCTCTACCTGACTCCAAAGAAGGCTGGTGTGGCTAAGAAGAGCCAACAGGCTCGCGATCGCGAAGCCTCTGTGGCCGAAGCCAAGGAGAACGCCAAGCAGCAGGCTCAGGAAGTAAAGGCCGATGCCCCTGCCAACGGAGGTCTCCTCGCTAATGCCAAAATCAGTGCTGATGCACTGAAGAAGTTGACTGAGAACGAGGATTAATTCTCAATTCTCAATTGTCAATTAGAAAAAATCAGGTGGCGCGCCCGGTATATGCGTAGCTGCCGCTTATTAATAACAATTTAAATATTTAAAAACAATGCCAAAAGTAAAGACAAATTCCGGTGCCAAGAAGAGATTCTCA
>CAMHTW010000080.1 GCA_946188165.1 uncultured Prevotella sp. | reverse complement strand
GTGATGAATAATTGTTTGGCAGCAGAGATGCAAGTTCGTATCTTTGCGCTGATTTATATTTTTGTAAGATTATGACAGACTACGAGTACATTGTTCAACAAGTGAAGAAGGCTCATTATTCCGGATGGGATGATAAGGAGTTAAGGAAATGTGTGGATATGTTGCCTGGGTTGACCAGAGAGCAACAGCTGAGTCTCTACCGGAGCAAGTGGGTGGCGAATGAGAAAACGCTGAAGGATGCTATCTTCAACCTGCTGTTCAAAGAAAGGATAGGGGAGAGAGACAGGAAAATTAAGGCAATGAGTGTGGAGGAGCTGATTGAGAATCTGCACGACAAGAACGGCTATGGGAAGTTTATCGTCCTGGAGATGAAGGAGCGCTTCGACGCTCTGGATGATAGCGACAAGAAGAAGATTATCGAGACCTTGTCTGATACGACTAAGGCGAACCAGCGCTGGGCTGAAGGGAAAAGGAAAAAGATGAATTCAGACAAATAGGTTATGCCAGGACAAAGAGTTCAGTATAAACGTAGTCAAGGGCAGAGCAACCAGTTACCTTTGGATTCGTATGCCCATGTGCAACCTCAGGCTCTAGAGATGGAAAAGGCTGTGCTGGGGGCACTGATGATTGACAGAGATGCCTATATGGAGGTGTGTAACTTGTTGCGTGTTGAGAGTTTCTATGAGCCCAGGAACCAGATGATATATGAAGCCATCGTAAAGCTCAGTGCGGAAGAAAGCCCTGTAGATGTGCTGACTATCACAGATAAGCTGGGGAAGATGGGAAAACTGGAAAAGGTTGGAGGTCCAGGCTATGTAGCTGACCTCAGCTCGAGGGTTGCCACGTCAGCCAATATCGTGTATCATGCCAATATTGTGGCAGAGAAGTATTTGGCGAGACAGATGATTCACTATGTTGGTACGATAGGGAATAAGGCTTTCGACGAGACCTATGACATCAAGGATGTTGTTCAGGAGGCAGAGAGCATCCTCTTTGAACTGTCGCAGAACAATATGAAGAAGGACTATTCTGTGTTGTCTCCGATAGTGGACAAAGCAATGGAAATGGTCAAGATAGCCCATTCCAACAAGGGAGGTATTACGGGTATTTCGACTGGCTATTTCCAACTCGACGATATGACTTGCGGATGGCAGAACTCAGACCTTGTGATAATAGCCGGTAGGCCTGCTATGGGTAAGACGGCTTTTGCGTTGTCTTTAGCCAAGAATATTGCGGCTGACCAGAAAATACCTATGGCTTTCTTCTCGTTGGAAATGTCGGATGTACAGTTGGCGAACCGCCTGATGGCTAATGCATGTAAGGTGGACAGTAAAAAACTGCTGAGTGGTCAGTTGGACAGATCTGATTGGTTAAGACTGGACAAGAATATTGAGAAATTGAAAGAAGCACCTTTATATATTGACGAAACGGAGGGGCTCTCTGTTATGGAGCTGAGGACTAAGGCTCGTCGTCTGGTGAAGGAGCATGGCGTAAAACTAATTATGATAGACTATCTGCAACTGATGACTGCAAGTGGCATGAATTATAACAGTCGTCAGGAGGAGGTGTCGTTGATTTCCCGTTCGCTGAAAGGTATGGCAAAGGAGCTGAACATACCTGTATTGGCTCTGAGTCAGTTGAATCGCGGTGTGGAATCACGTAATGGGGCAGAGGGAAAGCGTCCTCAGTTGTCTGACCTCAGAGAGTCGGGAGCCATCGAGCAGGATGCTGATATGGTTATCTTCCTGCATCGACCTGAGTATTATGGTATTAAAATGAGTAGCGATGGCTTAATAGACTATACGGGGAAAGCTGAGGTTATTATCTCCAAGCATCGAAAGGGTGCAACAGGGATTGTCATGATGAAGTTTGTCGGTGAGTTTACGCGCTTCGAGGATTGTGACGACCCGGCACTGACTAATCGTCCTCCAACGGAAGGAGGAGAAATTATTGGCTCCAAAATCAATGGAGGAAATAACGATGCGCTTTTCTCTCAGGATGAATATGACCCATTTAAACTGGCTGCAATAGATGGCTATCGAGGAGGTGATTGACAGGGCTGTACAGTTAAAGGACTCTATCGTTATTGAGTACTGTACGCGCAGCGGCAAGATATTCAAGTGCAGGATATCTGACATCGAGTATTCAAATTTTTACGGAGGAGGATATATCTTTGCATATCGTGAGGATATCGATGCTGACAGGACTTTCAAAATAAGTCGTATCCTAAAAGTGAATGGACATGCGTTCAGACGAATCTATTGGAACCAGATTGGTGATGATTTTAAAAGGATATATTAAATTGTTATAATATGACTCACATAATAATCATTCTTGTATTTATGGTGATATCAGGTATTTATTGGTACTATCAAGAGAACAAAGAAAACAACCAAACTATAGTAACAAATATGGAAGAAACAATAAGCACAAGGCAACTAGCTTTGAAGACGATTGAGAATATCGGGAGTGAGCCTAAATACGATGAAGCAGGACGCATTCAGTTTGAGTATCAAGGTGTGATATTCCTGATGGAAGCAGCCAATGACTGCATGTTTGTGAATCTGATATGGCCCTGGTGTCATAGTTTCTCTAAGTTCGATATTGACGAGTTCGCAAGGGTTCGTCAGGTGGTGAATGAGGTCAATCTGCGAGATACGCTTTCAGTTGTCTATACCATTTCAGATTCTGATGACGTGGCATTGCATATCAAGAAGCATTTCATTTTTATACAGCAGATTCCTGAATTGGAAGAATATCTGAAGATGATTCTGAACAGCTTCTTCAGAACAGCTAGAACATTGGAGCTGGAGATAGAAAAATGCAGAATGCAGGTATGTGAGCAACAAGTTTGAAAAATAGTAGGATGCTATACCAAGAAGGGGCGGATATGGATGTCATACTGGCCTTTGCATACCTTCATGACTCTGAGAGAAGGGACAACGCAATGGACATTGAACATGGTAAGAGGGATGATGGCTGAAGGCTGATGGATGATGTAAGATGTAAGAAGGAAGATGGAAGAGGGAAGATGGAAGATGGAATAGGGAAGAAGTTATAAGTTAAATAGTGATAATATTTTAGTGAAATATTCCCGCTTTTGGGAATTTTGTCTTATATTTGCATCGAATAATGCGAAAACAGGCTGCACCTCAGCATAGAGCGAGCTCTCTGCATTCTCTGATCTAAAGGTCTGAGTGTGGCGTTGCAATCGGTTTGCACTGTCTTTGCAGGCAAAAACACAACATAGAAGATGAAAATAGTCTTTGAAGACACTGATTTGGAAGAACTGATCACAACGGGACGTAATAGCAAATATAAGAAATACACCCGTAATGCGAAGTTCATGAAGGCAATCGCCACAGCTTACAACTATATGCGAATGGTTGACGTGGCAAGCGACTTGCGAGCAATCTCGTTCCTTCATTACGAGCAACTGGCAGGAACCAATGGATTGAGTTCCATACGAGTGGTCAATGGAATGGTTGAGCGCATCATTTTTAGAGAATTTGACGGTGGAATAAGTATAACGGTTTTAAGTTTAGACGATACGCATTATGGCAACAAGAAATGAGAACCCTGCACCCTTCATGGCTGTGCATCCTGGTATGATGATTAAACCAGAACTGGAGGAACGCGGAATCAGTCAGAAGGATTTCGCCAAGATGATTGGTGTTCAGGCTTCGCATCTGAGCGAGGTGCTGAACGGCAAACGTGCGCTTACAACAGACTTGGCCGTAAAGATTGAGTCGGCTATCGGTCTGCCTGCAAAAGTGCTGTTGGCTGCTCAGACGCAGTATGAGTTGGAATCTGCAAATCCTGCAAGCGACAATAAGGAGAAAGAGACTATCGCTATTACCATTCCAATTAGTGATCGTAGTCTGCTTCGTGAATTAGTTCGCAGATTTGGCTGGGTAGGCGTATTCTAAGCACGATTTCCTAAAACAATGGTATCGCTGCCATTCTTCCGATTGATACGGTCGATGACTTCATCAAGCCTCCGCCTCTTCTCGTACTTCTCTGAATCGTAGTCGATGAAATTGGTCTGGACTGCTGATGGATGATGGAAGAGGGAAGAGGGAAGAGGGAAGAGGGAAGAAGTAAGATGGAAGATTACAAAAGCGGCAGGTTATCAAGTGAGATGCCTGCCGTTGTCTTTCCATAGATAAGTTTATTCCACTGCAATAAGCTCTCGGCCTATTTTATGCAGACCTTCAACGATGCGACGACGCTGTTCTGGTCGAGGTTTTTTAATGCCGTTGGCATAGTGACTTAGCTGGTGCTGATTGATGCCAGAAACACGGCTGATAGCTGCAATAGAGGCATAAGGAGAGCACATCTGCAACAATGCTGCTGCATCCAGATGGTACTCGAATTCATAGTCGCCATCGCGAAGCCACTGAGGAACCTCATCGCCATCTGCAATCATTCCTTCTACATGGAAATTAAGCGTGTTGCGCACCTCGTCAATCAGTTCGTCATACGATTTGGCAGTTACAACTACTGCACCAGGTACATTCTCGCCCAGAGCTGCACCATAATTCTTGTCACACCATGATACATTTACAATAATTTTTTCCATATCCGTTCATTAATTATTTCCAACCTGCCTGTTTCCAAATACTATTCAAGAGGAATTGGCTCAACACCTCATTCTTGTGTCCTCTGATAGTCACCTTACCTTTCTTCTGAGGATGTTTATATTGTCGATGGTCACCTTTAGTGGCTACGAGAACCCATCCGTCAGCTTCAAGCATTTTGATGACTTCAATAACCTTATATGCTTTCATTCTTGTACTTTATATTGGTGCAAAGGTAATAAAAAGAATACCATTTTGCAAAACAAAAGACAGAAAAAGTATTCATTTTAATACTCTTTAAGAAAAATAATACTATAGTGTATGGTTATTCTGCTTTGGTGACGGATGGTCTGCTGAAACCCTTAAATTATGTAGGCGTTTCTTTGTGGTTTATTCAGATTCGGTAAACAGTGTTTACCCAATTCATGAGGGCTGATGTCTGAAGGCTGAAGGTAAATAAACCCCGAAGATAGTGATTGATTACATGTAGAGGCAAGAGGACTTTGACGAACTGCTGTTAGAACGGTCGCCTCGCGGCACCTACTGGCTCCACTTCGCAGTCAGGCCATCGGGCAATCGACGCAGGATAAATATCATAAAGGGGTGAGCTACTTTAGCTCACTCCATTTGGGCGGTTCCACACCAAGCAGATGACGCACGAAGAAGTCATGACGCTTATGGTCGCCATAGTCATCGCCCATGGTATGACCAGCACCCGATATGACAACAAGTTCGAAGTCCTTGCCAGCTTTCTCGAGAGCAGCCACCACCTGCATGGTTGAAGCAGGGTCTACATTGTCATCCTTCTCGCCTACAACAAGCATCAGCGGGCGTTCCAACCTATAGGCATTCTCCACATTCGAACAGGCCACATAGCTGGAGTCGACAGGATAGCCCATCCATTGCTCGTTCCACCAGATTTTATCCATCCTGTTGTCGTGACAACCACAGGCTGCATAGGCCGCTTTATAGAAGTCGCCATGCCACAAGACTGCTGCCAGCGCATTCTGTCCACCAGCAGAGCATCCATAGATACCCACGCGATTGATGTCCATATAAGGATACTTGGCTGCTGCAGCACGCAGCCAGGCAATACGGTCAGGGAAACCGCCGTCCTTCAGGTTCTTATAGCAGACCTCCTCGAAGCCACGCGTACGGAAAGATGTGGTCATGCCATCCACCTGCACCACAACGAAGCCCAGCTCTGCCAACTCCGCCATACCCCATATCCATGGCGTAAACGACTTTGGCACATGTTGGTCGCCAGGCCCGCTATAGATATATTCAATAATGGGATAAGTCTTAGAGGGATCGAAGTTTGAGGGACGCATAATGATGCCCCATATCGGTGTAATGCCGTCGCGTCCAGGGGCTGCAAACACCTCGGGCGCCTGCCAACCTTGAGCCTTGAGGCGTGTAATATCAGCCGTTTCCAACGTGCGCAACAGTCGTCCGTCAGATGTCCGGCGCAACACGGTCACGGGCGGTGTCTCGACAGTAGAATATGTATCAATCACGTACTGCATATCGGCAGTAAACGTAGCTTTGTGGTGTCCTTCCTCAGGTGTCAGACAAACAAGATGGCGTCCGTCGAGTCCTATCTTATAATAATGAATAAGGTAAGGGTCTTCTGTCTTGTTCATACCGTTGGCAGAGAAATAGACCACACCAACTTTCTCGTCAACATGCTGTATCTCCCGCACATAGAATTCGCCTTTGGTCACCTGACGAATCAGGCGAGCTTTCTGCCGGTCGTACAAATAAATATGATTGCGACCGTCGCGTTCGCTGGTCCACAAAATACGATGACCGTCACGGAAGTCGTGGCGATAGAGGCGGTTATAGTTGACGTACTTCTCGTTGGTCTCCTCGATGAGCGTCCGGACTGCACCCGTCTCAGCATCCAGTTCCAACAATCGATAGGTTTTATGACCACGTTCATTGAAGGTAAAGGTCAGCGTACGGCTATTGCCGTCCCAGTGGGGAGCCGACACATGATACTGATGTCGGAATAGTTCAGTAGAGGGATTGACCACGCGGCCTGTAGCTATTTCCACCACTACCGGCACACGATAGTCCAACGAATCGCCTGGTTTGGCATATTCCTGTTTGTGCAGTAAGGGCTCCACGGCTCCATATCCTGCCTGTTGGTGACCATCACGCGGCATTGCCTCCACATAGTAGACGTAGCGCTTGGGGGCTGGTGTGATACGAACGGTAGCATAATAACGACCATCGGGCGAGAACAAGCCCCAGCCCGAATAATAACCAGCAGAATCGCCATCGGTAGTCAACGGCTTTTCGTCGTGCCCACGACGTGTCCACAGATTGTTGTCGCGATGGAACACAACGAGCATGCTGTCAACGGGCGACACTTGCCAACCACGTTTCTCGTCAGGCACCTCCGACCAGTAGTGTTGTGGTCTACGCTGACGACGAGGCGGCTGCTGACGTGGCGGCTCAGGATTCTCAGGCAACACAGTGACTTTGTTGCTGTCGGCATCCACCTGCTTATACACCATCTGCCGTCCGTCCCAAACGGAATACCAGAAGCGGTGGCTATCGCCCATGCGGTGGACGTTGACATCGCCATTGGCCATCTTCCATGAATAGTTGACACGTACGGCATTAGCCCGTTTGTAGTCCTCCAACGTGCCTTGCGCAAAGCTACTGGTAGCAAAGAATGACAGCAGCAGAATTGTTAGTATGGTTTTCATTATAGCGTTTATAATAATGCCAATCGCCAGCCCAATCTGACTGATGAGCTGGCGAATAGCTATAGTGATTTCTACTTCTGTTTAGAAATCCATTTTGTCGAGTTCGTCAGTGAAATCCTTGGGCTCGTTGTTTTCAGCGGGAGCCTGATACTCCTCGTTGCGCTCACGACGCTCGCCACGCTCTGGACGGGGACGACGCTCGCCACGGTCACGGCGCTCACCACGGTCACGACGTTCACCACGTTCGGGGCGGTCACGACGCTCACCACGCTCAGGACGTGCAGGACGCTCCTGATAGCCCTCGGGCTTCTCGATGAGTACACGGTGAGAGAGCTTGAACTTACCGGTCTTAGGATCAATCTCCAGGAGCTTCACCT
>CAMHTW010000079.1 GCA_946188165.1 uncultured Prevotella sp. | reverse complement strand
AGTACCAAATGTTACACTATATCCTTCTACTATATACATTGATGCAGATTTAGAGGATTCGCGTATAAACAAGGTCTATGGAACTCTAATTGACGAGAAAAAACAATGAACATTAAAATCCATCGTGGCCTTGAACAGATTGGAGGCTGTATCACAGAGATAAGTACAGAGACTTCGCGTGTCTTTATTGACATGGGACAAAATCTACCTGGCAATGGTGAGCAGACGACATCAGAGCAGGATAAGGCAATGGTGGAGGGAATCTTCACAAGCAATCCAAAGGAGCATGAAGCCGTCATCTATACTCATGCCCATGAGGATCATGTGGGACTCTTTAATTATGTGCCTAACAGTGTTCTCCAATTTATTGGTGAAGGTGGTAAAGAAATCCTAATTGCCAAATATGACTTGATAAAAAAGGGTCATGAACTGGAATATAACGTTGTTTCGGCTGTATCTGCCCACAATGGTAGCGAGTCGCAAAAACAGTCTTGTGAGCGATTGGCAAAAACTATAGATGAGGATAAGGAAAAGATACATAGGTTGAATAGCTTCTGTACTTGGCAACGCACTAAGCCGTATGCTCAACCACAGTCTTTTGAGGTGGGTGACATTCGCATTACACCATTCTTCAACTGTCATTCTGTTTATGATTCTTACATGCTTTTGATAGAAGCTGACGGGAAACGGATCTGGCATATGGGTGACTATCGTGCGCATGGATATATGGGTAAGGGGTTGATACCCACGTTAAGACGCTATGCAACGGATATAGACATTCTGATTACTGAAGGTACGATGTTGAGTCGTGATGATGAATGTATCCATGAGCGTGAAGTCTCTCGCAAAATGGCCAGCGTTATGGATGCGTTTAAATACGTGGTGGTGCTAGCTTCTGCTACGGATATCGAACGCTTAGCATCCATCAAGGAGGCTGCAAAGAAAACTCGCAAGGGCTTGTATATCTGTAGTGGATATATGAAACAAACGATGCAGATATTTACACGCCATGAAGCTGAAGCATCAAAAGGACTATTTGCGTTTCATCCAAAGTATGTCGGATATGAAAACTCAAAGATACACGCTATGCAAAAGAAGGGCTTCGTGCTTGTAACAGGTGTTACGCATCAGGCTTTCGTTGAGGAATTATGCAAGGATATGGATCCTTCAGAAGTGCTTCTTATCTATTCTTCTTGGGACGGTTATTATAAAGACCCAGAACAGGTGAAAGTAAATCCACGATACAAAATGTTTCGTGACGCATTCCATAACGTAGTGGATATTCATACCTCTGGCCATGCTGACAGAAAGACCATCAAACAAGTCATTGAGACTGTGAATCCCAAGGAAGCGATTATTGGAATCCATAAGGATAAAGGTCAGACATTAGAGTCATTGGAATTGGGTGATGAGATAAAAAATAAAATAATTCGTTAAAATCAAAAATACCTGATAATGAAAATGTTGTGTTCAGATGCTTTTCATTAGAAAAAGGCGAAGAAATTACGGACAAAGTGTTAGAATGAAAATACTACACCTCTCTGATACTCATGGCCTACACCGTAGAATAAAGGATATGCCAGAGGCTGATGTCATCGTTCATAGCGGTGACATTAGCAATAATGGCACAGAGGAAGAGGTGCTTGACTTTCTGAACTGGTTTATAGATCTTCCTTATTCGGAAGAAATTCGGAACCGACCAGCATTTCGTTATTAATATATTTCTCAACAAATGCTGAGGGAGTTAAGATTTCAATCTGCGACAGATCAGCATTCTTGTAGTCATTATCATTGATGGTTATCAGCACATGACAGCGATTTTCAAGTGCACAACGGTACTGAAAACTGTCCTCTATATCGGTAAATGATTCGTCATATACAGCTGTCTCAGCATTGGCATGAGCCAGCGGCACAATAGTAGACATGTTTAGCACCTCTGCCAAAAGATGACGGATACGTAAGGTTAGTTCAGGCTTGTGTATGTCTTGTAGCTTCAAACCGCGTTCAAATAAGTAGGCAAGCGTATATAAACAACCGGTGGATATACAAGCTGTATGTTGCTCTTCGATGATGGCGTCAATAATCTGGCTCACAGGCTCGTACTGTTTACGATGCTCTATGAACTCGATGAAAATGTTTGTGTCAAGAAATAGCTTCATACACCATACTTCTCTGCGAGATGTTCGTCAATAAGTTGCTCAGAGACAGCTCCTTTCGGCAATGAGAAGCTTTTCAGAAAATCACGACTTGGACGACGGGGCTTTACTGATAGCTTGCGGCGTGCAATTAGCCGTTCGCCATATTCAGTTAACTGGCGAGTCAGTTCCTCGACTTCATAAGATTCTGGAACATTTAGTGAAATGTTTATTGTTGTTGTCATGCTCAACCATATTTATTATCGACTGCAAATATACAGTTTTTTTTCTGAAACTTCCAAACTTTTGAGAAAAAAAATCGAAAATCGTGATTTTCGAATGATTAGACATTTGCAGCACGCTCTTAGCAAAACATTGTTTTGCCGCCAGAGAAACGGCGTTTCGCTATAAGAGAAAGGGCATATCTCTTTCAGAGTATGGTATTGCTTCCCTTAGTTTATCGGCACTAAAATCGCCTATTTCACGCTCCACTCGTAGAGGCCACACGACTTGTCGGATGGCTGGACGAGTTCGAGTTTTACGGCTGTGGTCTTAACAGGAGAGAACGTGACGGTACAGGCTACGCCTTTGATTGAAGGGTAGCCCGATGGGTTCTTCACTTCTGTCCAATTGCCTGAGGTGTCTTTGTAATATAGCTTCCAGGAGTCGGGCACTTTGCATCCTTGCCAAGGCTGGTCGTCGTACCAATAGACGGTTGAGGTGCTGATGGTGGTTGCCTCCTTGAACTGGTAGGCAAGCCATTCGGTAGAATTGGTCTTTGGCCACCAATGGGTATATGGGATGCTGCGATCGTTTCCGTCAGCAGGAAGCAGACGGTCGTTGATGGCGCTTAATGAAGGCAGGTCGTGCTGTGAAGCACTAATCGTTGACTGAGATGCGATGGATGGTGGAAGGGCAGGCTTGGATGCGCTGAGGTCGATAGGCAGCCATACAGCCATATTGCCGTTGCCACGATGTGCCCAGGCATAATACGGAATGAGGGTAAGGCGCTCGTCTGTGGTTGTAAGGCGTCCGCGTGCGTCGAACTTCAAGGTCTGGGCATCTGTTGTCAGCGTCAGCACATCGGTATTGGCAATGGTAACATGTCCCAACTGATACTGAGGCTCCTGATTGAGCAGTACGCTGAGCACGTCGCAGGTATTGTCGGCCCATTCGGCACAGTAAACCAGCGGGCCACGTTCGATGGCTGCACGTCCCTTATCAGCTGCTACCTGGCCATTGGCACGAACTAGACGAGGCTCCATATCGAAGTGTACTTCGACCTTATCGCCAGCCTTCCACTTCCGATTGATGACGAAATATCCGTTTTCTAATTGACCATTTACGATTTCTCCATTCACTGTGATGGTGTAGCTGAGGTGTTTACCATCCGTATAGTTGTATAGGTCACTTGGAACCACTTGGCCACGTACCCAGCCAGGAATGCGGATTTTTAGGGCAAACAGGCTATTTGCCTTCTTCATGGTCATCTGAATATCGCCATCCCAAGGATAGTTAGTGGTCTGCTGTATAGTGACAGCCTTGCCGTTTATCTTCACTGTGGTTTCGTTGCTGGCAAAGAGATTCACGTAGAACGCATCATCCTTGACAGCATAGATATATTGTGGGAACGAAGGAATAAAACGTGCGACATTCGATGGACAACAGGCGCATCCAAACCATGCCTGACGCTGGTGCTGGCCCATTGACTGGAGTGGGTTGGGGTAGAAGAACTTACCGCCATCGATAGAGATGCCTGAAAGCACACCATTATATAACGTACGCTCAAGGGCATCGTAGTACTTACTGTCGCCATGCAGGAGGAAGAGACGGTAGTTGAGGTACACCTGAGCAATAGCGGCGCAGGTCTCGCAATAGGCACTCATATTCGGCAGGTCGTAGTTGCCGCCAAAGGCCTCGCCTGAAGACGTTGCACCAACGCCACCAGTGAGGTAGTATTTCTTGCCTACAATATTCTCCCAGATGCGGTCTATGGCATCGATGTAACCCTTATCGCCTGTCAGCGCAGCCACATCGGCCATACCCGCATACATATAGCCGGCACGAACAGCATGACCTACGGCTTCGTCCTGCTGCAACACAGGTTTGTGGCTTTGGGCATACTCGTTAATCTTATGCAGATAGCCGTTGGCATCGTACATGCCACCACGACGACGTGTCCATGACGGGTCGCGTTGACCACGCTGGTCGAGGAAAAACTTGGCTTGTTCCAAGTATTTCTTGTCGCCTGTAGCAGTGTAAAGTTTAGCCAATCCCATCTCTGCAATTTGGTGTCCTGGAACTACTTTAGCTTGTCCTGTTTTATTACCTACTTCCCTGCATACGCAGTCAGCATATTTTATGGCAATATTAAGCAGTGTCTTCTTGCCTGTCGCATTGTAATGTGCTACAGCAGCCTCGCAGAGATGACCAAGGTTATAGAACTCATGCGAGAGGTCTTCCACCAACTCCCAACGCTTCTTGCCGGCCCATCCGTGTGGGTGCTCAGGATTCTGGGTGCGGGCTGTATACAGGTATCCGTCAGGTTCTTGGGCCGATGCAATGATAGCAATTACTTTGTCGCAATATTTATCGATAGGTTCGCCATTAATCTTGGCGTTAGGGTGTGTCTGCATCAGGTATGCAGCCCCTTCGAGGGTCTTGTATGGGTCGGTGTCGTCGAACGAAAAGCCCATTATAACCTTAAATGTTTTGTTAGAATCTTTGATGTGCTGAGCGGCTTGCTTGAAGTTCTCGTAACGATGCTCCGATTCGCATTTGCTGAATGCCAGCGGAATGGTCACATCGCGACTTGCCTGAAGGCGCTGTCCCCAGAACGTGTTGGGTGTTACCTTCACGGCAGTGAACGGAACTGGTGTTATCGGATAGCCCGACTTGTCGCTCTGTGCGTTGACATTTACTACTGCAAATATCGCTAATAATATATATGTAATAATTGCTTTCATAATGATAAATTCCTGGTTTTGTCTGAATTCTGTTGCAAAAATACGAAAATAAATCGAATCTTTTGGTATTTTCGCCCGATTTTTCGTACCTTTGCAAACGATATGGCTCAAGCAGCAGTGACATACGACAGCGTGATGGGCGAGCTGAAGGCCCGCCACTTTAAGCCCGTCTACTATTTGGCGGGCGACGAATCGTATTATATCGACAAAATCAGCGACTGGATAGCAGAAAATGTACTTCAACCAGAGGAGCGCGACTTCAACCAGACCGTTCTTTTTGGCTCGGATGTGACAGCTTCTCAGGTGGTGGATGCTGCCAAACGCTATCCGATGATGGCTGAATATCAGGTTTTGATTGTAAAAGAGGCCCAAAATATCAAAAATACGGAGCCGTTGGAGAGGTATTTCAAGCAGCCAATGGCATCGACAATCCTGGTAATGTGCCATAAAAATGGCAAAATTGACGGCAGAAAAACGGCCTATGTAAAGGCTATTCGTGAGGTTGGCGTGCTGTTTGAGAGCATGAAAATGAAGGAACGCGACCTGCCATCGTTCATTGAGCGCTATTTAAAGGATAAAGGAGCGACAATCGATCCAAAATCGACGCAATTGATAGCCGATTCTATTGGTTCTGACCTCAGTAGGCTGACCAGTGAACTGGATAAGGTGCTTTTGTCGCTGCCAGAAGGGGATAGGAGAGTGACACCTCAGGTTGTGGAGGACCAAATTGGAGTAAGTAAGGATTTCAATGGTTTTGAGCTTCGCGATGCTATTGTGAACAGAAATGTGTATAAAGCAAACCTCATAATAAAATATTTTGACGAAAATCCGAAGGCTGGCAGCATCTATGCTTTTCTCCCATTGCTCTTTAATTACTTCCAAAATCTCATGATTGCCTATTATTGTCCACAAAAGAACAGTCAGGAGGCACTGGCTCAGTGGTTGGATATGAGAAGTCCATGGGGTGCTCGCGACTACCTGACTGGCATGCGAAATTATACAGGAACAAAAGTTCTCCAGATAATTAGTAAAATTAGAGAAATGGATGCCAAAAGTAAGGGGTTAGACAACCCAAATACGGGTCCCGGAGAGCTCATGAAAGAGTTAATTTTCTTTATATTTCATTGAAAAATGACCTCAAAACGAGGCCATTTTTTTCTAGAATGACAGAATTCCCATACAAGGATTTTTGCCACCAAATGCCCATCAGTAAAGGGTTTCATACCAAAAATAAGCCCTCATATTTCGCGTTTTTTTCAGTTTTCGTAGAACGATCCAGAATTCGTTCATAATGCACAATTTTCGCGATTTGAGAGAGATTAGATATAGGTTTAATAAATTTTTAGTTTTAGGTTTTTGTATTTGGAAATCAAAAACAAAAGACCTTTATTAAAGTATTTAAATTACCAAATCAAAGCTTTTATATATGTAAAAGTAAAGTGAATTCGCTACATTATATTTATAAACCTAAATATCAGCATTCAGTTATTGATATTCATTCATATACATGCATCGTTATTGTTTATAAGTGCCTAAAAATCAGTCGGTATTAGTTGTTTGTTAAATATTTCAGCAAAGAATTATACATATTTACGGTGCTAAATCTGCATATAAGCACCAATTGATATTAATTATATGCAAGTAACGATTTTATAGTCAGTTAATTGTGTATTTTTGGTCTATAAAACCTTTGTCGTGTTTTATTGTCGTAAATTTACATTTATTATTCTAAAGTCATAAATTCATGATTTCTAACTTTAGTATTCGGAATTCAAAATCAGAAATATAAACTTAAGAAAACAAAATTCTCTTTAGATTTCTTGCATATATCAAAAAAATGTTTTACCTTTGTAAACTGAACGTAAAACGGCATTTTTGCCCCTATTTTAGACTTAAATGGAAACAAAAGACAGAATTCGCATGATTATGGAGGATCAGCACATGACCCAACAGGTGTTTGCCGATTTCCTCCAACAGTCACCCGCTACCTTGAGTAGTATCTTCAATGGACGTACCCGTCCTACCCTTCAGGTGGTAGATGCCATCAAAACGAAAATTCCTGACATCAGTATCGAGTGGTTACTCTATGGTACTGGTGACATGTATAACTCCTACCCTCAGGGTACTGAAGAACCAATTTCGGGTGGTCAGATGAAGGGCCAGGAACAGAATTTGATTTTCGATTCTTCACTCCCTAATACAGTCAATTCTTCACAAAATGGTGGATTCGCACTTGGAATTCAACAGGGTGTAAAAACTACACATCCTGAAATTGTTCGTGAAGAAATAAAAATAGTTGACAAAGCACCTCGTAAAGTCACTGAAATCCGCGTTTATTACGACGATCAGACCTACGAAACCTTCGTCCCTGCTAAAAAGTAAGCCTTATATATAATATAAATTAAGGTATAAAGACGAAAAAATAGCTTTTTAGTGGAAATTTGGTGCCAAATTTGTGGAATATTAAAAAAATATTCTTATCTTTGCGACGTTAAACTAAAGACTATGAAGAAGCTATTCATTCGGATGAGCATTTTGCTGCTCGTTATGATTACTATTATATTGCCTTCGTCATGCACACTTCCCTGGGTGCATGAGGATGATGAGTATGACATTACTTCAAAATTCAAGGCAGTTTGGAATGTTCATGAGCGGTTTGAGACTAATAGCGATGGCAGCATTACGTATAACTCTGTGCGCTTTGGTGGATTGATTGGCCTTGTCAAAGAGCATAACCTACCAGTCGATTGGACAAAATATGAGTCCGTAACCTTTGAGTTTGCTGATACCACAACTGTAGAAACGCAGATTTTGTTGGGAACGGTGATGCGTACTTATGGAAGACCTGGTATTAAGAAGCTAACCTGTTACTTTGACGGCTTGGATATGCGACAAGTTGACCAAGTTGTATTGCAGACATCTCTTCCTTCCACACTGGTAGTCAAGAAAGTCACGCTTTCGCCAGCCACCACTTCGTGGGATTCCAAACCAATTTGGGAAGGAGAATGCAAGTTTGGTAACTGGGAAAACGGTTTTGTCATCAATCCCAAGCAGTTTTCTACAGCTATAGAGGGTGATAAGCTCGAGTTTGTCTTTACAACAGACACGAGCGATCCTAAGCGCAGTTATTGGCTGATCAAGTCGGTATATAATGCGACGGACCAGACACTTGAGGGAAATGCCAGTGAGCAAAATCGATGGGGATGTACGATGATTGGTCAGGCCGCTACCTCGTATCGAGTTAGGTTGACGTCTAAGGATGTGAAGGAAATCAAGAAGAAAGGTTTGTTTGTCAACGGCTTTTTTGTAGATGTGACGCAAGTTAACCTGCTTCGGAGAGGGGCAGGAAACAGCGGTGACGTTCACGAGAATAATGAACGACAAGAGAATGAAGAGGAAAATCAGGAGATAGTAAATCAATGGCACTAATTTTTATTATATGAGAGGTGAACTTTAGAGGCTCACCTCTCTTTTATTACTATTATTTCTGAACAGGAATCTTGACCTTTGGTCGAGTTTGCTCACGTTCGAAAATAAAAGCATGCTTTCATTTTGCTCACTTAATCGCAATCTTATCCACACGTTTCTGATGGCGTCCGCCCTCAAAGGTAGCAGTAAAGAATTCATCCATAATCTTGCGAGCCATGTTGTTGTCGATGAAACGTCCTGGCATTACCAGTACGTTGGCATCGTTGTGCTGACGGATGAGATG
>CAMHTW010000078.1 GCA_946188165.1 uncultured Prevotella sp. | reverse complement strand
TTCCTATTTTATGTTAAATTATGCAGGTGTGCCATCACTTGCGAAACTTTAGTATGATTATTTTTCGATACATATTTATTATTATGAACTTTTGCGAAAAACTTATACATTACCCAGATACACATGTTGGATACCTGCTTCGAGGGCGATGCATTTGGCTTCTTTCAAGGTGGAGAGGGGTGTTGGTGGGAGATCCTGCATCTTATAGCGGGGAAAGAAACGGCTGAAGTGCAGGGGTGCAGTGGCGAGGCCATTAGCAACGAGCCATTGGCACATCTGTCGAATCATGTCCATATCGTCATTGATGGTGGGGATGATGAGGTTTGTCAGTTCTATCCACACACCAGCATCCTTCATGGCGAGAATGGTGTCGAGGACAGGTTGGAGATGTCCACCACTAACACGCTGATAGATGTCATCGCTGAAGGATTTCAGGTCGATGTTGGCAGCATCAAGATAAGGCAAAAGGTCGGCTAACGGTTCCTGACAGACATAGCCTGCTGTCACAAGAATGTTCCACAGCCCGTTTTCATGCGCCAAATGGGCTGTATCTGTTACATATTCAATATAGGTTAGTGGCTCAGTATAGGTGTAGGCGATGCCAGGGCAATGGTGCTCCAGACAGAGACGGACAACAGCCTCAGGCGAAAGGTCGTAATGGGCAACGTCTGACGGAGCGACCTGCGAGATTTCGTGGTTCTGACAGTTCATACAACGGAAATTACAACCTGTACAGGCGATAGACAGACACGTTGTACCTGGATGGAAATGATACAGTGGTTTCTTTTCGATGGGGTCAATGGCCAGCGAACAAGGCTTGCCATAGACTTCACTGACCAGCACACCGTCATGGTTTCTGCGACTACGACAAAGACCCGTCTTACCATTGGCAATATGACAATGGTGCGGACAAAGCAGGCACTCCACCCTACCCTCGTCTAATGTTTTAAAATACAATGGCTTCATACACATACAATTCTGCATCGCGCCAACCATCCCAGCCAAGTCCAGCCTTGTCTTGCGAGCAATGTCCCACAAACTCTTCTTTCGTCCAATTCACATCATCAGCCACTTGTGGCAGGAACGTGCCACTACGGTAGCCTTTGCGGATATAGATGCCATGCCGATGCAATTCGAATTCATCCAAACTCTGAATGCGACGCATGGGGGTAAGAACGGATATTTCGATATCTACATCGTCCAACTCCTCGCGACGTAAAGGCTGAAACCTTGGGTCCTCGAAAGCAGCTGCACGCGCCATCTCTGCCACAATCTCATACAAGGGTATATCCTCGCCAAAATGGCCTATACAACCACGCAAATGGCCATGTTTGTGAAGGGAGACAAAGGCACCACATTTCTCTTTAAGTGAAGAGTGAAGAGTGAAGAGTGAAGAATGCGAAGCCACACTTCGATCTTTAGTCGAAGAATTTGCTTCCGCTATTCCTTTGCCGTCAAGACTATCCTTGATGCTCTCGTAGGCTATCTTTTTCAGCATTTGTTTCTCCTCATCCGTCAGCGAGAACCCTTCTGAATTTCGAAGGATGGTAAAGGCATGATAGCCCACGACACGACTATGGTCATGGTCATCGATGTCGCCAGAGTTCTGATACAGCAGATGCTTTACCTCGTAACGATTGTCCATCATCAGCATCAGCGTAGCAATGGCCAACTCTCCACAAGCACTCGTCGCCAGATTGCGGATGCCACTCTTAGCGTTGCTTTCGAGGGTGGCAATAAACTGTCCCACATCGCCACTCTCCACAGCCTTTCCCGTTTTGGCATCCACCTTGCAAGCATCCTCGTATGACGGATAATGAGAGAAGTCGCTACTCACAACAAAAAGATTCTCGTCTGTAAAATACGGTTTCAGTGCCTCAGCTATCCGTTTCAGTTTTCTGAAATCGTTGGTAGATATGATAATTGGAACGATGGGAGGCACCGCTTGAGTGGGCTGTGTAGAATGAAGAGTGAAAAATCTTTGCAGGAAAGGCAACTGCACCTCCAGACAATGTTCCCTGTCATGCGCTTTCGGCTGATAGCTAAAGACGGAATCTGCATGATCTGCTGTTAACTTCAAAGCCATTTCGTGGTCAACCTTTACCCGTCCCAATGGCGTTTCATAATAATCTGCCTCCGTATTTACAGAGGCTCCGTCCAACCAATCATGATGACTGGGGCCCAACAGGAATATCCGCTTGTATAATTTGTTTTTGGGCAACGACATATAGGCTGCAGATGCCACATTGCCTGAGAAATAGTAACCTGCATGTGGCACAATCAGCGCAGCCACATTATCATACTGCGGGTCCTTGGCGTGAAGCGTCAGAAAGCTATCCACCTCATGGCTCAGCATCTGGGCATTGCCATCATAAAACCTTCCCGCCTGAGTGGCTGGCCTTACCACAGGCTCCTGTTTACCAAAAATACTCATCATCATAATTGCTAATAAAAATGTCATCACAACTTTTCTCCACAATGTGAACAATATCGGTCTTCATCGCGCACCATACCATCGCAACGTGGACAGTGCCCGTCTTTAGGTTTCTCTTTCGTCTCATCAATGATGGTGGCCGTAACAATACCTGTAGGAACGGCAATGATGGTATAACCCAACAGCATGACGAATGCCGAAAGCAGGCGTCCAATGGGGGTTACGGGTGTGATGTCGCCATATCCTACCGTGGTCATTGTGACAATGGCCCAATAGACTGATGTTGCCAAATCAGTGAACTGCGTATTGGGCTGCCCTGTTTCGACCATAAACATTAGTGTTCCGAGACAGGTAACCAAAATGAGCAAGAACAGGAAATAGACTGCTATCTTATTAAGACTCTTTTGGAACGAGCGCATCAGTATGTATCCTTCATTGATAAAGCTGAACAGCTTGAAAATGCGGAAAATACGGATAAAGCGGAACGAACGCATCAGCATCATGTATCGCGCATTGGGCAGGAAGTAGGATAGATAAGGTGGCAAAATAGACAACAGGTCAATAACACCAAAGAAACTCAACACATATTCGCGAGGACGGGGTGAACAGTAGATGCGGGCAATATACTCGACCGTAAAGAAGAAGGTTAGCAGATATTCCAATATCTCCAATACCAGTTTAAAGGTATGGGCTAACGAAGGAATTGTCTCGACGAACGAAATGATGATGCTCAGCGAGATGGCAATTATCAGGATAATGTCAAACCATCGTCCACTGGGGGTGTCCGACTCGAATATAATGCTATAGAGCTTTTCTTTCTCAAGCCAATAGGGTTTCTTCATACTTATACGTGTTTATAATGATGTTTTGTCGTGCTACTTCCTTACGCATGGCTTCTTCGAGCGTGATGTCTGGCGGATTAATACAATCTACTCGGGCAAAGCCTGCGTTCAACAGTTCTTCGCGGTCGCTGATTCTGCCTGCTATCAGGTAAACGGGCGTATGTCCGGCTTGTTCCAAGATACCCATGGGTAGTTTGCCCATCAGTGTCTGACGGTCAGCAGAACCTTCGCCAGTGATAATGAGGTCTGCATCTGCAACCAGTTCTTTGAATCGAATGGTGTCGAGCAACAATTGGATACCCGACATGCTTTTCGCATTGAGGTATTGCATGAAGGCATAACCCAGACCGCCAGCAGCACCGGCACCCGCCTGCTGTGAACGGTCATAGCCAAAATGCTTGGCTGACAGTTCTGCAAATTTTATAGCCCTCTCGTCTAAACGAAGTACCATCTCTGGTGTTGCACCTTTTTGAGGTGCAAACACATGGGCAGCACCCTTCTCGCCATAAAGCGGGTTCTCGACATCAGAGGCGATGGTAAACCTGACATCCTTCAGGGCCTCGACATCATCCCACTGACCGTGTTTGGCAAATATGTCAATAAGTGCCTTCAGCATGCCCATACCACAGTCGCTTGTGGCACTGCCACCAAGTCCTATAATGATATGTCTGGCTCCTTTGCAAACAGCATCAGCCACCAGTTGTCCTGTGCCATAGCTTGTTGCCACCATAGGATTACGCTCTTCCTTTGTCAGCAGGGTCAAACCACTGGCCTGAGCTATCTCAATCACGGCCATCTCGTCGTGCAACAGATACTTCGCCGTAACAGGGCGCATCAGCGGGTCCCTCACCACTACTTCCTCAAACGAGCCTCCAATGGCAGCATGAAAGGCTTCCATGTAACCCTCTCCACCATCGCTGACAGGTATCTCTACAATTTTGGCATTAGGACAAACCCTCCTGATACCCTCTGCAGCCGCCTCGTTAGCTTGCTTCGAAGTCAGACATCCCTTAAATGAATCTATTGCAATAATTACCTTCATGCTGCAAATATACGAAATAATTGATAATCGACAATTGCTAATTGATAATTATTTATCAAATAAATTTGGTATTTCGTTCGTTTTTCAGTATTTTTGCACCAAAATTGACAATGAAACGATACGCTTTATTTTTTGATATAGACGGAACGCTGGTGAGTTTTAAGACGCACGAGATTCCTGCTTCCACGATTTTTGCACTTACTCAAGCTAAAGCCAATGGGCATAAGGTTTTTATTGCAACAGGTCGTCCGCCGCTGATTATTACCAACTTGGGGGCTATCGAGCATTTGATTGACGGCTATGTCACCATCAATGGCGCGTTGAGCTTTGTGGGCAACGAGGTGGTACGCTGCAAGGACATTCCCCACGACGCAGCACGTCTGGTGGTTGACGATGCACAGCAGAAGCACTATGGTGTGATTGTCGTAGGCGAAAAGGATGTTGCCGTGCTCGACCCACATGGCGAGGTGGACAGGGTATTCCGTCAAGAGATAGCCGTCGAGAATCTGAATCAAGCCAAACCTATAGAACAGGTCATGCAGCAGCGCATCCTTCAGTTGACGCCCTTCTTCTCTGCAGATTACGAACGCGAATTGATGGCTCGCATCCCCAGTTGTACTTCAGGACGCTGGCACCCAGCCTTTACGGATGTGACGGCACAGGGGGCTGACAAGGGGGAGGGCATGTTGGCAATGGCAGCGCATTTCGGTCTGGACCCACAATACACGATGGCTTTTGGCGATGGCGGCAACGATGCTTCGATGATTCGTACGGCAGGCATTGGTGTGGCCATGGGTAATGCCCTTGACTCACTAAAGAAAGAGGCCGACTATACGACGACCTCTGTTGATGACGACGGGGTGCTGAACGCTCTCCGTCATTTTAACCTGGTGTAATGGGATTCATTTACACATAAATCTCGACTTCTATCAAGAAGTATTCGCCATTACCAACAGGACGATGGATGGCAAACTTCGTATTGGTGGACCTGTCTTTAAGCACCTCTTGCACGAGGAAGGATTTACCATCCGGCTCTTTTTTAACCGTGATATGCTTGCCTTCAAAGGTAAACGGTTTGGTCTTGATGGCTCTCTCGTAGAAATCGTTGGCGTCAAGCGTGTTGTAGAAATAAAGGCCTCCGTTGGTAGAGGTATCGAGACTCATGGAGAAGTAGAAGGCATGGGGCGTGTTGCTGATGAGATTATAGCCGAGTTCCTTCTTTGTCGATCTCGAGACATCACGACCATAGACATACACATCATAATCCATATCTTCATCAGATTGCGAATCATGGTAGATAAATGACAGACCAGACATCTCAGCTTTTGCTGACTCTGCATAATGCTCTGTCAGATAGAGCAAGTCGTCCAAAGAGAAACGCTGATAGAAGGTGTTCCTTTCTATGTATTCCTTGAAATACGTCTTCTCGCCTATTCCATCGTCAGAGATGAAGTCATCGACATACCAGTCATTACGTTCGAAACGCATGTTCAAGGTAATAGTATATGGCTTGCCAAAGTTCTTAGCCTTGAGCTTGACGACAGCTGTCGAATCCGTCATATTGTTGATTTTACTTATCTCACAAGTAAAGTTGTTGTCGTCCTGCGAATTGGTCCAGTGGTCATAATCCAACAACGGCTCCTCGTTCTCCTGGGCAATCTCTTCAGCCTTCGCCAGCAAATCCTGATAGCTCTTGCTGCAATAGGCACTATCGCGATTGATGAACTTGCCATTGTAGATGCGCGTGCCATCTTTCTGGTACTTGGGATTCTTGTAGTTGAAATAGATGGAGTCCACACGCTCACGGAGATATGCCTCGGTATGCTTATCCACGCCTGTTTCCGCAGTTTCTGTAGTCACAGAATCTGCTTGCAACGAGTCAGCATCACTGGCAGACTTTCCCGTTTTACCACCACATGCCGACAGCAGCAGTACGACTGCCATAGTGGCAATACTCATCATTACTTGTTTCATAGCTTTAACGATTTTGGGGACAAAGATAATAATAAATTAGGAATTAGGAATTAGAAATTAGAAATAATTTGCAGCGGCAGCACATTTTTCACTTTTCACTTTTCACTTTTCACTTCTTTTTCGTATCTTTGCACCAAATTATCAACTTAATTACAACTTTATGAAACGATTTCTAACATTTCTCTTGATGGCTCTGACCACAGGAACAGCGACATTCGCACAGACGGATAACAACGGACAGTACACACTGAAGAACGGCAACCTGACCATGGTGATTGATGCCGCCAAAGGTGCTAAAATCCTATCTTTCAAGTATGGTAACCAGGAAGCCATTTCGCAATTAAGGTTCCCTGAATCCTTTGGCAGCACGTTTTGGACCAGTCCGCAGAAGGAATGGAACTGGCCCCCAGTACAGGAATACGACAAGAGACCTTACACAGTAGAAGAGAAAAACGGTGTGCTGACAATGACCAGCGAGGTATCTAACAGACTGAAATTCAGAGTCCGCAAGACGTTCAAGACTGAAGGCGAGGCCATCGTCATTACATATACTATTATTAATGAGGGCGACGAGGCCAGGAAGGTAGCACCTTGGGAGATTACCCGTGTGCAGAACGAAGGCGGTCTGATTTTCTTTGACGCTCCTGTGAACGGCATCACGCCAGCAGGACTCATGAACTTCAAAGAGGCTTTTGGTGCTGCTTGGTATCAGACTGACGAAACCAATCAGAACCGCAAAATCAATGCAGACGGTAAAGGCTGGCTGGCCTACTGCAACAAAGGTTTGCTGTTGGTAAAGCAGTTTGATGACCTCAACGCATCACAGCCTGCACCCGACGAAGCTGAAATCCAGGTTTATGTAAACAGAGGCAAAGCCCATATCGAACTGGAGAGCCAGGGTGCCTATACCATGCTTCAGCCTAAGGAGGAACTGAACTGGACGGTTCGCTGGTACTTGCAACCCTGCAAGTCTGCTGCAGAACCTTCCAAGGCCCTGTTGAAGCAAGTCAAAAAGATATTGAAATAGGGAAGTTAAAGAAGTTAAGGAAGTTAGAGAAGTTAGGACTCGCTCTCATTTTCTTCATTCTCCAAGAATAGTGAATCATCCATCTCGGAAAGTGACTTCTTTTTCTTATTCTCGCGAGCACCAGCCTTCAGAAGGTTCTTGGCTGCCGTAATGATGCTCTGCCCACTATCGGCAGTCGTAATTTTGAGTCGGTTCATCTTCTTGATGGTGTCGTTCATGCTCGACTCTACATCCTGGAAACGTGTGCCAAAGTCCTGTACACGCTCAATTACCGCATTGGCTGCATCCATCATGGCCTGCTGATTCTTCAGCTGACGGACCTGTGTCCACATCATCTCCAAAACGCGCAGGTTCATATACATGGTTTGTGGACCAAGAATCATGACACCCTCGTCGTAGGCTTCGCGCCATAATGAAGCGTCGTTCAACAAAGCCAGATTCAAGGCACCCTCAATGGGCACATACATGATGGCGAAGTTCAAACGGTTATAGCCTTCAGGCAGATATTTGGTATACTCCTTTCTGGCCAATCGCTTTACCTGAGCCCTCACACTCTCGATATGCGCCTTCAGATAGTCGCTCTTCTCAGGTGTGCCGTCCTCAGCATTCATGTAACGCTCATAGTCAGTGAGTGACATCTTCGAGTCGACTACCACATGACGATTATTGGGGAAATGAAGGATAAAATCTGGTATCAGTCCCTTGCCGTCATCGCCTTTTGCACCCTTACCACCCTTATCGCGCAACGTTTCCTGTGTGTCAAACTGTTCACCCTCTTTCAGTTCCAGATCTTCCAACAACTGCTTGAGTTTCAACTCGCCAAAGTTGCCCTGCACCTTCACTTCACCTGTCAAGGCACGTGTCAGTCGATCGGCCGTTTCACCAATGGCAGCACTCTTCTGCATATTAATCTTGATGGTCTCGTCCAGTCGTGTCAAAGCCTCCGTCTGTTGTTCCTTAGTCTTGTCGAGGGCTTCCTGCATGTCCTTCAGACTGCGTTGCAGGGGGTCGATAATCTTCGACACCTGCTCCTTATTCTGGGCACCCAACTCCTCCTGACGCATCTTCAGCACCTTCTCAGAAGTCGTCTGCATCTGTTCCTTAATTAGGTCGAGTTGTGTCTTGATTTGCTTTTCGTTCATCTCCTTCAGGGCAGCAATCTGTCCCTCATGGGCATCCTTAGTCTGTTGCAATTGTTGGGCAAAAGTTTCTTTCAACTCCACAATCTGACCATCATAAGATAGCTTCTGGTCTGACAACTGCTTTTCGTACGATACTTTCTGGTTCTGCAATTGGCTTGCATAATTCTCCGCCTTGGTCCGTTCCACATCGCGCTGGGCCGTCAACCTCACAATCATATACACCAGAAGTCCTATGACAACAAGGGCTATCACAAATCCTATACCAAATAATTCCATACGTATTTTCTTCTTATTCAGTCTGCAAAGATAACAATAAATTAGGAATTAGGAATTAGAAATTAGGAATTATTTTGCATGCGGTAGCAAATTTCTCATTTCTCATTTCTCATTTCTCATTTATTCTTCGTACCTTTGCACCCAAATTTTCAAAAAAGACTATATAACATGATGACAGCCAACGAGATTCGCGACTCATTCAAGAAGTTTTTCGAGTCGAAGCAACACGCCATCGTGC
>CAMHTW010000077.1 GCA_946188165.1 uncultured Prevotella sp. | reverse complement strand
GGTTCAGATAGACCTGCTTGGCCGTTTCGAGCACCTTGAAGATGCGCTGCTTGGTGGCGGCTGAGGCAAAGATGATGGGGAAGTCGACAAACGGTGCCATACGCTGGCGGATAGCCGTCTCGAAGGTCTTGATGGCTATCTGCGACTTGTCCTCCACCAAGTCCCACTTGTTGACAACGACCACGAGCGACTTGTTATTCTTCTGGATGAGCTGGAAGATGTTCATATCCTGTGCCTCAATACCACGGGTGGCATCAATCATCAGGATGCAGACGTCACTGTTCTCGATGGCACGAATACTGCGCATAACACTGTAGAACTCCAAATCCTCGGTCACTTTGTTCTTGCGACGGATACCTGCTGTATCGACCAGATAGAAGTCGAAGCCGAACTTGTCGTACTTGGTATAGATGCTGTCGCGTGTAGTACCGGCAATATCTGTGACGATATGACGGTCCTCGCCAATGAAGGCATTGATAATGCTCGACTTACCGGCATTGGGACGCCCTACCACGGCAAAGCGTGGGGTATTGTCCTCGACATCAGAAACGTCGGGTACAGGCAGCTTCGACACCACATAGTCCAGCAGGTCGCCTGTACCAGAACCCGTAGCAGCACTGACACAGAACATGTCGCCGAGTCCCAGCTTGTAGAACTCATACTGGTCGTAGAGGTGCTTGCCGTCGTCTGCCTTGTTGGCGACAAGGACTACAGGCAATTTGGAACGGCGCAGGATATTGGCCACATCCATGTCAAGGTCGGTCATACCGTTCTGGATATCCACCAAAAACAGCACGAGGTCGGCCTCCTCAGTGGCTACGATGACCTGTTTGCGTATCTCCTCCTCGAAAACATCGTCCGAGTTGACCACCCAACCACCAGTATCTACTACTGAAAACTCGCGTCCGTTCCACTCGCACTTGCCGTACTGGCGGTCGCGCGTGGTTCCTGCCTCATCGCTCACGATGGCGCGACGGGAGTTGGTTAATCTATTAAACAGTGTGGACTTGCCAACATTGGGACGTCCAACAATCGCTACTAAGTTGCTCATCTACTGAATTATTATGGTGTTTAAATATTCACAAGGAACGACAGGCCCAGCGTGAAATAGTTCATCTTCTTTTTCTTTTTGTATTCAACAGGGTTCATGTATTCCGCATACTCAGAGACGTTTTCCATGACGGTCAACGCACTTGGTGTCAAACCCTTCTGCATGAAATGGAAAGGATCATACTTCAACGTGTAGTTCTTCTGCGTGTAGTCGTAATCGCAGAAAAGGCGCCACGAGAAGTTCGACTTGTACCGATAGGTCAGCGATATACCAGTACCGAACGATGTAGAAGACTGGGCCCCCAGAGTCAGATAGTCCCAATCGTCCGTCCACTTACTGCCGATGCTGTTGGGATATTCCAAACGGTCGAGCGAGTAGTCCGGCTGATGGTTTTTATTCTCCATAGTCACTTTGAAATCAATATCCTTGACATGACCCTCAGCATGACCGTCAATGTCCAGTTCCTGAGTGAACGAACGACCTATCAATGCCTTGGTACCTAAAGAGAAGTGTTTGCTCAGAGGCAGGTTGAAGTACAGACCTACACTGGCTGTAAACTCCGTTATGTGGTCGCTTTTCACTGTACCGTAGATATCGGTCACGGGAGCGTTCGCATAGAAGGCATCCTCTGACTTAAAGTCATAGCCTATCTTCTGATAATACGTATACCAGTCACTGAAAAACTGCGTGTCGGGATCCGTCGAAACGGAAGGATAGTCTTCAGGATGCGCTTTCATGTAAGCAGACATCATGCCATCCCAGGCATTATAGTCTTCCATGACCACATTCTCGGCATACTGTCCGAACGACTTTGCCGACATGGCACGCACACGCAAGCGACCGCCTACGCCGACATATTTATTGAAGAAATAGGCTCCCTCGGCATCTACCACCGTTGCCGAACGGAATTGGATGCTCCCCTCTTCTCCCTCTTCCTCGAAATCAATACTTTTGTTTCCAAGTCCCAAACCCATGGAGATACTGAAAAAAGAAGGATTCTCTTGCTCAAGGTCAAGGTCGTTGCGCAACAGGCCCTTACCCTTGAACATCAGGTCGCACAAGGCATAACCCAACTCAGTTGACATAATACCGATACCGGCTCCCGACATGACATCGCTGATCCAGTGGCGGTTGTTTAGGATGCGCATCACACCCGTGGCAGTAGCCACACCGTAACCCGCTACCGAGAACCACGGCGAACGGGTCAGTCCGTACTCCTTATGCAGCAGTGAAGCACCCACAAAAGCCGTTGCCGTATGGCCTGAAGGCCACGAATTGGCCTGCGAACCGTCGGGGCGCATCTCCTTGGCCGTATATTTGATACCATTGACGAGGGCTGCCATGATGCCATACGACATACCGGCGCTCGCCAACAGGCGGGGCCAGTCACTGCGGCCTTCATAACCGCCTAATTTCAGACCTACCGTCAACGCCGGACCGAAATACTGCGAGTAGTCATCGATACCTGTCTTGAAGTCTGTCAGCAGCTGCGTATTCTTTTTGCCTTCCTTGTTGTTCTGGGCAAACATAGCCTTGTCGCCCTTGATGGCTATACCGGCCACAAACAAAGGAACGCCCACAAATGTCAGCTCGTCCATGAACTTATATGGTTTCACACCGGGATTGGTCTTCGACTTGAAGAAATCGAAGTCGGGTTTCCACAGGTTAGAAGTTGTCGCGATGTCTGTCTTCGAAACATTGAGACTCAACTCCGGACGGCATGACATCGTCTCGCCATACGTCATCTTGGGTTCCAGTTCAGGAACCGTCAACGTGAAGTCCTCAGCCGATGAGGATATTGCGAAGCCTAACAGGCAGCACACAACATACAGTTTTTTCATATCTTCGTTCGTTTAATGTTTTTGCATATCGGTGCAAAGATACAACTTTTATTTTAATTAAGCTGCATCTTTTATTAAAAAAATAAAAACATTGTATTACTCCGGATTATAGCCAAAGGCGTCGAGTTCCCGCTGTGACGAGCGCCAGTCCTTGTCCACCTTGACAAAGGTCTCCAGGAAGATGGGCTTAGCAAAGAACTTCTCCAAGGCCTTACGGGCCTCAGTGCTGACCTTCTTCAGGGCAACACCCTGATGACCGATGATGATACCCTTCTGTGAGTCGCGCTCCACATAGATGATGGCATTGATATGGATGTTCTTCTCGGTCTCCTTGAAACGCTCTACGCGCACCTCGACACTGTAGGGTATCTCCTTGTCGTAATAGAGCAGGATTTTCTCACGGATAATCTCAGACACAAAGAAACGGGCAGGTTTGTCGGTCAACTGGTCCTTGTCGAAGTAGGCCGGACTCTCAGGCAACAGTTCCTGAATACGCTTCAGCAACATGTCAACGCCAAACTTATTCTTGGCCGAGATAGGCAGAATTTCTGCGTTGGGCAGCAGCGCATGCCATTTGTCAACGATAGCTGCCAACTTAGACTGACTACTCCCCTCGCCCTTTGGAGAGGGGTCTGGGGTGAGGCTATCAATCTTGTTAATCAGCAGCAACACCGGAATTTTCATCCGCTGCACCTTCTCCAGGAAGTCCATGTTCTTCTCAGGATTCTCGACGACATCGGTCACATAGAGCAGCACATCGGCATCCTGAAGGGCCGACTCCGAGAAGGCCAGCATCGACTCCTGCAGCTTGTAGTTGGGCTTCAGCACACCTGGCGTGTCTGAGAACACAATCTGCATGTCGTCCGTATTGACAATACCCATGATACGGTGACGCGTCGTCTGGGCCTTAAAGGTGGCAATTGAAATACGCTCACCAACCAATTGGTTCATGAGCGTACTTTTACCTACATTGGGATTTCCAACGATATTTACAAATCCAGCTTTATGAGTCATTTCTCATTTCTTTCATTTCTCATTTCTCATCTGGCGCCTACACCATCATACGCCCACTTCACATAGCTTGCGCCATGTACGAAGCCAGCACCGAAGGCCGTCAGGATAATGTTGTCGCCTTTACGCAGCTGATGCTCGTTCTCCCACAGTGCCAAAGGAATAGAGGCTGCCGACGTATTGCCGAAATGCTCGATATTGACCATCACCTGCTCCATGGGCAACTCCAGACGCTTGGCCACTGCTTCAATGATACGCATATTGGCCTGATGGGGTACCACCCACTGGATATTGTCTTTGTCGAGTCCGTTGCGCTCGGCAATGAGGGCACAGTCGTCGCTCATATTCGTCACTGCATAGCGGAACACGGTGCGACCCTCTTGATAGAGGTAGTGCAGACGGTGGTCAACGGTAAACGCACTGGCAGGACTAACGGAGCCACCCGCCTTGACATGCAAGAAAGGAAGTCCCTTGCCATCACAACGGAAATAAGAATCCCTCAGACCGTAACCTTCCTCCGTTGTGGCTTCCACCAGCACGGCACCGGCTCCATCGCCAAACAGCGGACAGGTAGCACGGTCTTTGTAGTCGGTCACTGACGACATCTTATCAGCACCAATAACGATGATTTTTTTGTAGCGACCACTCTGTATCATCGAGGACGCCACATCAAGCGTATAGATGAAACCACAGCAGGCTGCCCAGAAGTCGAAGGCAAAAGCATTCTTCAGTCCGAGTTTGCCAAGCACGATGCTGGCTGTGGATGGGAACTGATAATCTGCCGTTGAGGTGGTGACAATCAGCGCATCGATGGTATCAGGGTTCACACCGGTCTTCTGTATCAGCTGTTTGGCAGCTTTACGGGCCATATAACTGGTACCCAGACCTTCCTCAGTGAGGATGCGGCGTTCCTTGATACCGACACGCGTCGTAATCCACTCGTCGTTGGTGTCTACCATGCGCGACAACTCCTCGTTATTGAGGACATAGTCGGGCACATAGCCACCAACACCGGTGATTATCGCATTGATCTTGTTTTCCAATTGTCAATTATCAATTATCAATTATCAAATGCAGTTACTCTGCTGCTTCGTCCATTACAATAGCAATCTTGCCACGATAGTAGCCACAAGAGGGGCATACAGTGTGGTAGATGTGATAAGCACCACAGTTAGGGCATACTGCCAGTGTGGGAGCTACAGCCTTGTCATGGGTACGACGCTTAGCGGTACGAGTGTTCGATTGTCTTCTTTTAGGATGTGCCATAATTCAATTAACTATTTTAATAATTTACAATTTACATTTTTCGAGCGGAAGCAAATTTTACACTTTTCACTCTTCACTTTTAACTTTTAATTTTAGAAGTTTCTCCCAGCGCGGGTCTATTGCTTCTGCCTCCTCTTCGCCGCTTCGGACAGCGCCGCTCAACTCTTCGAGTTTCTGCGTCATCGCACTATTGCATTTTCCAGGTGCATGAACGTGCTTGATGGGTATGGCCAGCATTATAAACTCATAAATGAACCACGACAGGTCGAGCATTCCTTCGTTCTCGCCCACTATCACGGTATCATCATCTTCGCTGTATGTGTCGCCCAGCTTCACCACAAGGTGGTTATCTGTTTCTATCGGCTGATCCATGTCGTCCAGACAACGGTCACAACTGATAGTGACTGAACCCACAGTATGGAACTGGAGGTCGAAAAAGCCAGTCATCTTGCGTATAGACACTGACACATGCAATGCTCCATGCTCCAATTGCGAGCCGTCGAGAGCCCTAAAGAACTCGTCGTCCAGGTTGAAATCTCGGACAGTTACGTCCTCCAATAAACCCTTCAAATCTATCGTATAGGTCTCCTGACTACACATTTCGGGGTGCAAAGGTACGAATAACTGAGCAAAAAACCAAATAAAAATTCATTTTTCTTTGTTTTTCGAGCGAAAGCACCTTAACCAAGCGGTTAATGGTACGAATAAGTGAGCAAAAAACAAAAAAAATGCATTTTTTCTATATTTATTATTCGTTATTCCATAATTTTTCGTAATTTTGCACGCCAAACAACACAAAAATAATAAGGTAAAAAGTAAAATACTGTATATAAAGATGTCTAACAACAATTCATTTGTAGGTTCCAAAATCAAGGGAATCAGAGAGACCAAGAATCTCTCTATTGAGGAAATTGCAGAAAGGAGTGGCCTGTCTGCAGAACAGATTATATCAATCGAGAACGGGCAGAACATGCCCTCGTTAGGTCCGCTGATTAAGATTGCCCGTGCACTGGGTGTACGTCTAGGTACTTTCATGGACGACAACGACGCCTTAGGGCCTGTCGTTACACGTGCCGAAGACCGTGAGCGCGACAGCAGCATCAGTTTCTCGAACGGTGCTACCGACACACGCAAGCACATGGAGTATCACCCTCTGGCGCAGCAGAAGGCCGGACGCCACATGGAACCGTTCATCATCGACATCAACCCCGAGGAGAGTCCTGAGTTCCAGCTCTCAGCCCACGAGGGCGAGGAGTTCATCTACGTCATGCAGGGCGAGGTGGAAATCGTTTATGGCAAGGAGACCTACAGTCTGAAAGAGGGCGACAGCATCTTCTATGACTCTATCGTCAAGCATCACGTACATGGTGCACCGGGTAGAAGTGCCAAGATTCTCGCAGTCGTTTACATCCCCTTCTGAAATATTAAACATTTAAAGATTAAACATTAAATTTCAGAAATTAAAGATTAATTTTCAGAAGATGAGTAACGTGAGATTAGATATGGCGGGGAGACCGCTCCCCAATAGAACCTATCCTGCCGAGACTGGAAGTGCCGGTTATCAGCTCCATGAGCGCACATTAGGCCAGTGGCTGGAGCATTGGGCCGAGACGACGCCCGATAAGGAATATATCGTTTATTCTGACCGTGACCTCCGCTTTACGTGGAGCACGTTCAACCAGCGCGTCGATAACCTGGCCAAGGGCCTTATCTCCATTGGCGTGAAGAAGGGCTCGAACGTAGGTATCTGGGCCACTAACGTACCCGACTGGCTGACTTTCCTGTATGCCACAGCGAAAATCGGTGCCGTATTGGTAACGGTAAACACCAATTACAAGCAGAACGAGCTTGAGTATTTGTGCAAGGACTCCGACATGCATACCCTTTGTATCACTGATGGTACATGGGACTGTAACTATGTCGATATGACCTACACCATGCTGCCCGAGCTGAAGACTTGCGAACGCGGTCATTTGAACAGCGAGCGGTTCCCATTCCTGAAAAACGTGGTATATATTGGCATGGAGAAGTATCGTGGCATGTTCAATACCGCCGAATTGCTGCTTCTGGGGCAGAATGTGGAGGACGAGACATTGGAGACCATGAAGAAGGACGTTTCCTGCTATGACGTCTGCAACATGCAGTACACCAGCGGCACCACAGGATTCCCCAAGGGTGTCATGCTGACGCACTTCGGCATTGCCAACGACGGCTACTTCACGGGCGAGAACATGGGCTTTACAGCCGATGACAAGCTCTGCGTCTGTGTGCCCTTGTTCCACTGCTTTGGCGTGGTGCTGGCTACGATGAACTGTCTGACACATGGCTGTACGGAGGTGATGGTTGAGAAGTTCGACCCGCTCGTCGTGCTAGCTTCTATCCATAAGGAACGTTGTACCGCCGTTTATGGTGTACCCACGATGTTTATAGCCGAGCTGAACCATCCGATGTTCTCGATGTTCGACCTCAGCTGCCTGCGTACGGGCATCATGGCTGGTTCGCTCTGTCCTGTGGAACTGATGAAGCAAGTCAGCGAAAAGATGTTTATGACCATTACCAGTGTGTACGGTCTGACAGAGTCGTCGCCAGGTATGACACAGACCTGCCTGAACGACACCTTCGAACAGCGTTGCACCACTGTTGGCCGCGACTATCCTTTTGTCGAGGTCAAGGTGCTCGACCCGGAAACGGGCGAGGAATGTCCCGTGGGCGTACAGGGCGAGATGTGCTGCAAGGGCTTCAACGTCATGAAGGGCTACTACAAGAATCCAACCGCTACTGCCGAGGTCATCGACAAGAACGGATTCCTGCATTCAGGCGACCTGGGCATCAAGGACGAACAGGGCTTCTACCGCATCACCGGCCGTATCAAGGATATGATTATACGTGGTGGCGAGAACATCTACCCACGCGAGATTGAAGAGTTCCTGTACCACATGCCTGGCATTCGCGACGTACAGGTGGCTGCCGTACCTTCTAAGAAATATGGTGAGGCCGTTGGCGCCTTTATCATCTTGGAAGAGGGTGTGAAGATGACGCCCGAAGACGTACAACTGTTCTGCCGTGGCAAGATAGCACGCTATAAGATTCCGAAGTATGTGTTCTTCATCGACCAGTTCCCACTGACCGGTTCAGGAAAAATCCAGAAATTCAAGCTCAAGGAAATGAGTCTGAAACTCTGCGAAGAACAGGGAATCGTCGTAGAATAATTCGGAATTCGTAACTCGAAATTCGGAATTATTTCTTAGGCATCTCAATACGGAAGGTCGTACCTTTGCCTATCTCCGACTGTTTGACAAAGATACGGCCTTTATGATACTCTTCAACGATACGCTTTGCCAATGACAAACCCAGACCCCACCCTCTCTTCTTGGTGGTAAAGCCTGGCGTGAAGACGTTGTTGACATCCTTTTTCTTAATACCCTTACCCGTGTCCTGAACTTCTATCACCACACGCTGGTTCTCGTCTGTCAGTGTCAGCGTGATAGTGCCGGCTCCCTCCATCGCGTCAACGGCATTCTTACACAGGTTTTCTATTACCCACTCGAAGAGCGAGGCATTCATACGCACTACGACTTCATGGTCAGGCAACTGCCTAACCATCTGTACCTTGTGCGACGTACGCCGGTCCATATAGTCCACCACATGTGCCAGAACCTCGTTCATCGAGGCTTCCACGGGCTCGGGCAGCGAACCGATCTTGGAGAAACGCTCGGCTATCAGCTGCAGTCGTTTCACGTCCTTGTCCATCTCGGGCAGCAGGTCATCGTCAGGATACTGTTCCTTCAACATCTCCACCCAGGCCATCAGGCTCGACACGGGCGTTCCCAACTGATGGGCCGTCTCCTTCGACAGTCCCACCCACACCTTGTTCTGTTCGGCTCGCTTCGACGACAGTAGAGCAAAGATGGCCACTACCACGAATATCAACACGATGCCTAACTGCACGTACGGCCAAGCTTGCAGACGCTTCAGCATGATTGACTCGTCATAGCATACCAGCTGGTGGTCCACATGAATGGTATCACCCGCCTTCAGCATCTGCCGTGCATACGCCTTGATGTCTGCCGTGTCTGTGATGTTACGGAAATCATCAACACCGCCTTCGGCATTCAGCACGATGACCGGTATTGTATTGTTACCCTCTATCACGTTCAGTACCAAGGTCAGGTCGGTCGTCTCGTCGGCAGCATTCAAGGCATGCAGCGCCTGCGCCCATACCTCCATACGCTGATGTTCCTCTTTCGACAGGTCGAGCACCAGAAAATGCGATATCAGCAGTGAAGCCACAGCAATGAGCACTGCTGCAACCACCAGAATAATTTTCACCTGTCGTATTCTATCTGTCCACTGCATACAATGATATAACGCAAAACGCCCCAAAGATATTGTATCTGCAACGAAAAAGCCCTCTCATCATTGCTGACGAAAGGGCTTCTTACTGAAAAGTGGCGGCCTCCTACTCTCCCGCATTGCATTGCAGTACCATCGGCGCAAGCGGGCTTAACTTCTCTGTTCGGAATGGGAAGAGGTGGGACCCCGCCGCAATAACCACCTGATAAATCTTCGAATTAGGAATTAGTAATTAGGAATTAGTAATTATGATTACCTAACTCCATCACCTGTCTTCCTAACCGTATAGGTGACAATCTTCACAAGCAAAACCTTCGATGTCGATTACATCAACACCTGAAAATATGACTCTTTCCTGCGCTCAACACTAATCATAATTACTAATTCCTAATTACTAATTACTAATCTTGCTGCTGAGCGGCGAAAGCTCTCGGGCAATTAGTAGTGCTCGGCTTTGACGTCGCCGTCTTTACACCTGCACCCTATCAACGTCCTCGTCTGGGACGACCCTCAATGGAGTCCTCATCTTGCGGATGGCTTCGCACTTAGATGCTTTCAGCGCTTATCCAAACCAGA
>CAMHTW010000076.1 GCA_946188165.1 uncultured Prevotella sp. | reverse complement strand
ATTGCAGCCATTGCGAGGCAGCCGTAGTCCGTGCCGTCGAGGATCTGCCTGGCGTAGAGAAAGCCAAGGCCAGTGCCTCTGCCAACACCCTCACCATCAAAGGCCCTGCTACGGAAGAGTCTATCCGTAAAGCTGTTGAGGGTATCGGATATACGTTCAAGGGAAAAGCTTGAAGTTCAAACCTATGCCTTGACTTCGTCTCCCTCCATCTTGCAGATTTGCCTTGTTTCTCTTCTGGCTTCCTTCCAACGGGGGAAGAACTTGTCCATCAGTGCATGGAAACGGGCATTGTGACTGGCTTCCAACAGATGGCACAGCTCATGAACCACCACGTGCTCAACACACCATTCCGGTAACAGCAGCAGATAGGCAGAGAAGCAGATGGACTTGTCCCTGACATTGCAGACACCCCATCGTGAAATCATCGCCTTGTAATGGACTGCTGACGGCTTCACGCCCATCTCCTTGGAGTGGCTCTCCACCATCGGCTCTATCAGGGCTTTCAGTCGTCGTAGGGCATCGTCAGCCTGTTCCCTCGTCTTTAGCGGCAGCTGATTATAAAAGTCAGCCCTGCGCTTCTGGCTCTCGTAGGTTTTCTTACGTGCCTCGGCTATCCACTCGCGGTGTTCCTCAATGAACCGTTCCACTTCCTTCTTAGGCATGCCAATGGGTGCCGACACATGCACATCGCCGTTCTTCACAATGCGCATCGACAGCCTCCTGGTTCTCCTATATGTCACCTGTATTACCATATCAATTTGTCAGATGCTCAATGATAGTAGTATCAACGACTACAAGTATAGCCTACAATTTTGTATTCTTAAACCTTAAATCTAATAATAAATCATCAATATTGAATGTTTATGGCTGCAAAAATAAGCATTATTTTTCACATTTTCTTCTTTTGTCTCGAGTTTTTTCGTATCTTTGCACCTTGAAATATGTATTGAAACCTAAAAAATATAATGAAAACAAGAATTCTTAATTTCGTCCTTCTATGCAGTGCCTTCCTATGGTCGGCCTGCTCAGACAATCAGAACGCCGCTACTGTCAGTCCTACCGACGATAGCAGCCAGTTTGTAACCCTCACCGATGCCGTGCCAGATGCCATTCTGGAGATTCGCTATTTCGGCACCTACAATTTTGTAGGCACTCGTGTCGACGGGTACGAAGAACCTACGGCGCTGCTCACTAAGCAGGCCGCTGAGGCTTTGAAAAAAGTCAGTGACGATGTGATGAAACAAGGCTATCGCCTGAAGATCTATGATGCCTACCGACCACAAAAAGGTGTCGACCACTTCGTGCGCTGGGCTCAGAACGTGAGCGACACTCTGATGAAACCCTATTTCTATCCCGACCTTGATAAGAGTGTGCTCTTCGAGCAGGAGTATATCTACGAGAAGAGCGGTCACACACGTGGCTCCACGGTCGACCTGACACTGTTTGACATGACCACCGAGAAAGAGCTCGATATGGGAGGCACCTTCGACTGGTTCGGACCTGAGAGCCATCCCGACTTCTGCGGCAATCCAGAGACGGGTGAGTATACCGGTGATAACAGCAAGTCGCCTACAGGTCGGCGCATCACTCCCCAGCAGTTTGCCAACCGCATGATTCTGCGTAAGGCCATGCTGGCTGGTGGGTTCAACCCCCTCGATTCGGAGTGGTGGCACTTTACACTGAAGAACGAGCCCTTCCCTGACACCTACTTCACCTTCCCTGTCAAGCAGCTGTAAAAGGCTAGGGATGAGCTAGCCGATGTATTTCAGAATGACATCGACTATCTCATCCTCGGTCTTACCGTCCATAGAGAGTACGAGATCATAATTGCGTGTGTCGTAACGCGATGTGTTCTCAACTTGCGACACGCTATATGTGCCAAAGGGAACCAAGGCCCTTTATGAGGCAAAACAAGGTTGGAAGGATAAATGATTATTGGCTTTTTTGTTGGGGTTTGCAAAATAATGATTACCTTTGCGGATGAATAAAGTGACTGCCAGTTCGAGACACCACTGTTCAAATCAATGGGAGGCCGACATATCACGTATGAGGAATATATGAAACGCCTAAAATAACTGCTGTATTCTCGTCATACACTCGTCTTTCTTATTTGTTACTGGTTACTTGCTGACAACGAGCACGAAGCCGCCACGGGGCTGACAGGCAATCTGGGAGGGCAGCTTGCTGATGGTATTGATGCTCCATTGTCCGTTGCCATCGTCGGCAAAGAGTTTGGCACTGCCCTTCTTGATAAAGTTAAGGTTGGTAGCCAGCGTTTGAGGCTGGTCAGAACCATTGACGCCTGCCACATACCAGGTATTGCCACTACGACGGGCCAATACGGCACTCTGACCTGGATAGCCACTGACATAGCGCGTCTCGTCCCAAACGGTAGGCAATTGGCCCAAGAAGTCCTGCACTGCCTGAGGCTGAGACAGGAAGCTTTCAGGACGGTCGGCCAAGTGCTGCAAACCACTCTCAAAAAGTACGGTAAGCGCCAGTTCGTGGGCTTTCGACGTGATGTGCGGATGCTGCGAATCGCTGAAAGCACAAGGGGTATAGTCCATCGGACCGACGACATTACGCGTGAAGGGCAGTGTGGCATTATGACTGGCAGCCTTATCCGTGAAGGTAGGCACATTGTTGTACCACTCGGCACCATAGACGCCTTCGGTAGAAAGCAGATTGGGATAGGTGCGCTGCCAGCCACGAGGAATGGGGGCACCGTGGAAGTTGACCAGCAGGTGATGACGGGCGGCACTCTCCATCAGGTCTAAACAGTAATCCATATTCGCCTGATTGTCGCCACTGAAGAAGTCAATTTTCACGCCAGCCACACCGATTTTCTCGCACCAGGCAAACTCCTTCTCACGATCCTCTGGCTTGTTCAGACGGAACTTTGGACCAGGGGCACCGTTAATCCAGCCAATGGACGAATTATACCATATCAGCGGTTTGACACCCTTGGCATTGGCGTATGCCACAGCATCCTCGATGGTCTTGCCTGCGTTCGAGGCCACCTTGTTCATCTCGTCCCATTCGGCATCGATTAGCACGTAGGGCAGACGGAGCGTGACGGCCATATCCACATATTTCTTAATGATATTGTAGTCGTTGGAGCCGTGGTTGTTGGCCCAGTATATCCACGACACCACACCAGGCTTAATCCAACTGGTGTCTTCGTACTTTGTCGGTTCGCTGACATCGGTTACCAGCGTCGACTGTACAATGTCTGCCAATGTGCCGATGATGATGACGCGCCAAGGGGTGTGCCAGTCGCCCGACAACAGCAGGTCGTTCTGATCTTGTCTGACGCTGAACACCTCGCCATTGTTAAACAGGCTCGAAGCACTCTGCCGACGCTCGATATTAGCCTCGGTAATGAGGGCAAACACACCGTCAACAGGCTCCATCAGCAAGGGATAGCCCCAATGGGTGTTATAGGTATTCTGGGGCCTACCACCAAAGCCGCCACGTGCCTTTACCACAGAAGTGGTGAGCAATGGGAAGAAACCCTCGTAGCTGTCACTCCATACCTGCATCCAGCGCTTCGTACCCTCATGGATGACGTAGGCTGTCTGCTCGGCAGGTGCCTTGGTGTTCTGCAGGTTCGTGTATTCATAACGGAAAGCGATGCCGTCGTTGTAGAGTCGCATGACCACCTTCGCATTCGGTCCGATGGATGCCTGATACTCATTGGCCTGATTGGTGCAATGCAGACGCTTACCCTCCAGCATCTGGTAATCGTCCTTGACCTTCTTGACGAAATCCAGCTTGCCAAACGGAATGTCAGCCAGTTCCAGCACCTGCTGCTTCTTGTAGTTAATAACGAGTTTCTTGTCGATGGTCTGTGCCATCAGTTTTCCGTTGGGTGACGTCACTTTTTGCGCGCTGATAATAAGGGCTACGCCACACAGGAAGATAGTTGATAATAGTCTTTTCATACGTTGCGTTGATATTTTCGTGCAAAATAACTAAAAAAATAACAATTATCAAAACATTTTATCGATAATTGTCGTTTTTTTCCTATTTTTGCAACGTGATATGAGATAATAACCAGAAAGAGTATGACAAAAAGATACCTCATGACGGCATGCCTCCTGCTGGCTGTCGTGTCATTGTTTGCCCAAATGATGGATCCCGTACACTTCAGCTCGAAACTGAAGATGTTGAAAGGCGACGAGGCTGAAATCGTGTTTACAGCCAACATCGACGCAGGCTGGCACGTGTATTCAACCGACCTGGGTAGCGGCGGACCTATCGCGGCATCGTTCAACGTGGTGAAGATGGACGGTGCAGAGGCCGTTGGCAAACTACAGCCGCGCGGCAAGGAAATCAAGCAGTTCGACAAACTGTTCGAGATGGATGTGCGCTACTTCAAGGGTTCTGCCGTCTTTGCCCAGAAGATTCGTTTTACCAAACCCGCATACGACATTGACTGCTATCTGGAGTATGGTGCCTGCAACGACCAGAACTGTTTGCCACCGTCTGAGGTCCAGTTCAAGGCAAAGGGCAAGCGTCCTGTAGAGGCTCAGCAGGAATCAGAGGCAGAGAAAGTGCAGACGACAGACACGGCAAAAGTAGCGCCCGCACTGACGGACACAGCCCTCGCCTCCCCTATCGCTACTGATGATTTGTGGACGCCTGTCATCGACGAGTTGAAGGCAATGGGCGGTCATGACGACATTGCCGACCACTCCTTGTTATATATCTTACTGATGGGGTTCATCGGTGGACTACTGGCCGTCTGCATGCCTTGCATCTGGCCTATCATTCCAATGACGGTATCGTTCTTCCTGAAACGTGCCAAGAGCGACAAGCGTAAAGGCATCCGCGATGCCATTACCTACGGACTGAGCATCATCGTTATCTATCTGGCATTAGGACTGCTTGTCACTGCACTCTTCGGCAGCGACACGCTGAACGCCATGTCGACGAACGCCGTGTTCAACATCTTCCTGTTCCTGCTGCTCGTAGTCTTCGCCCTGTCCTTCTTCGGATGGTTCGAAATCAAGCTGCCCGACAGTTGGGCAAACAAAGTGGACCAGAAGAGCGACGAACTCTCTTCGAAGGCGGCAGCAAACGCTACACTCTCCACGCTAAACTCGCAACTCTCCATCTTCCTCATGGCTTTCACGTTGGTGCTGGTATCGTTCTCATGCACAGCACCGATTATAGGCTTGCTACTCGTTGAGACCACCACCAGCGGCAACTGGCTGTCACCGGCATTGGGCATGTTCGGCTTCGCCTTGGCTCTGGCGCTGCCCTTCACCCTGTTTGCCCTGTTCCCTGCATGGCTGAAGCAAGCCCCCAAGTCGGGTTCATGGATGAACATCCTGAAAGTGACGTTGGGCTTCATAGAACTGGCCTTCGCCCTGAAGTTCTTCTCGGTGGCAGACTTGGCCTACGGCTGGCACTTACTGGACCGTGAGGTGTTCCTCTCGCTCTGGATCGTCATCTTTGCCCTGCTGGGAGCCTATCTTTGCGGCTGGCTGAAGTTCCAGAGTGACGAAATCGGCGGCAACATCAACAAGCCGATGCCTGTGGTGTGCATCATGGGCGGCCTCGTATCACTGGCCTTCGCCCTCTATATGGTGCCTGGACTTTGGGGCGCCCCCTGTAAAGCCGTCAGCGCCTTTGCACCACCCATGAATACACAGGACTTCAACCTGAACCATAAGGTGGTGGAAGCAAAGTTTACCAGTTACGAAGAAGGTATGGCTGCCGCCAAGGCTCAGGGCAAGCCCGTGCTGATAGATTTTACTGGCTTTGGCTGCGTCAACTGTCGTAAGATGGAGGCTGCCGTATGGACTGACCCTGAGGTGGCCGATATGCTGACCAAGGACTATGTGCTGATTTCGCTGTACGTTGACGACAAGACACCCCTGCAAGAACCTTTCGAAGTGAAAGATGCCGAGGGTAACACCAAGACGCTGCGCACCGTAGGAGCCAAATGGAGCTACCTGCAGAGTTCGAAGTTCGGGGCCAACGCCCAACCTTTCTACGTGATACTGGACGCTAACGGAAAACCCCTCTCAGGCAGCCGTGCCTACGATGAGGACATCAGCGCATACATTCAATTCTTGAAACAAGGCATCAGTCATTACAAGCCATAAAAGTCCCTGATGCTATCCAGGTATTTCTCGCCTACGGCCCGTCCTTGTTCGTAAACGAGACGCATCTGTCGGGCATCGTGGCTGATGTGGCCAATGGCTATCTTGTCCGCTGGACGTATGACGAGGCAACGCCCTTCACGCTCGGCCTGTGCCACGTATTCCAACTGTTGGTTATACATCACGTGACGGCGGTCCATAGCCTCAACCATCCTTGGATAGTGGCGCAGCGACAAACGCATCAGGGGCATCAGCTTGAGATGCTCCTTCTGATAGCCGGCAGGCTGCGTCAGTATCACCACATTCCGCTGGTAACCTATCGACTCGAAATACGCCAAAGGAATAGAGTCGGCCACACCGCCGTCCAGCAGTTTCCTGCCTTGCAATTCCACCACCTTCGAGGCCAGCGGCATCGATGCCGAGGCACGTATCCAGTCGTAGGCATCTTCGGTAGCCTCTGTCAGTTCCTGATACACGGCCTCGCCTGTCAGCACATCGGTACAGACCACGTAGAACGCCATCGGATTATGGTTGAAGGCATCGTCGTCGAAGATATCCAACTCGCGTGGCATGGTATGATAGCCAAACTCGGCATTGTAATAGTTGCCTGAAGTGAGCCACGACTTCACACCGCTGTAACGGCTGTCGCGTGCAAACCGCGTGTTATAACGGATGGAACGTCCTGGCTGTCGCGACTTGTAGTTGCATCCGAAGGCTGCACCAGCCGACACGCCTATAAGTCCGTCAGGCCAGATATCGTGTTCCATCATGACATCCGTCACACCTGCCGTCCACAGGCCACGCATGGCGCCTCCCTCCAGCACCAAGCCCCGTTTCATGTTCCTTGTCTCAGCAGACATATCGCTTGTGGTCATTCGTAGTGTCTGATTCTAACATCAATGCCGGTGCCTTTCAGCTGTGAGGCAATACCGCTGACATCCGTCTGTCCGTAGTGATACGGGAACAGCACCTTCGGCTTGATCACCTTAGCAGCCCTGACCAGTTGCTCCGTTGTCATCGTGTAGGGTTGGTTGCAAGGCAGGAAGGCAATATCGATATTCTTGACGTCCTTCATCTCTGGAATATCCTCCGTGTCGCCGGCAATATAGATGCGCAGACCGTCAATGGTCAGGATGTAACCATTGTCACGACCTTTGGGGTGGAACTGCGTACGACCTTCTGAAATATTATAGGCTGGCACAGCGTCAACCGATATGTCGCCAAACTGGGCACTCTGTCCATTAGCCAGCACGCCACACGGACCATACATGTCTGCACAACGCTTATTCATAATGAGTTGCGTGCCTTCTCTCGACAAAATCTTAATAGCCTCCTTGTCGAAATGGTCGCCATGCTCGTGCGTCACAAACACGAAGTCGGCCTTGGGCATAGCAGCATAGTCGATGGTCTTGTTGCCCAGTTTTCTAACGGGGTCAATCTCAATTTCCTTACCATTATACTCAATACGGATGCTGGCATGAACCAAGGCGTGGAACTTGACGGTCTTGCCACTCTTCGTCTTAAACTCATCTACCTCGAACGTCTGTTGACCACAGGCGGTAGACAGTCCCAGGATGGCCAGTAAGCAAGTTAGAATCTTCTTCATAATCATTTAGTTATTTTGATGGTTTTACTTTATTATTCCATAACCGTGAATTATCGCTACAGGAGGTGTAACTCCGCTTTTATTGACGCTTGGGATTCTTGGGAAACCAGCCTCTCTCCACGCGCTTTTTCTGTTCGAAGAGTTCACCGATGCCCCAAAGCGCAGAGGCACCGAAAACGCCCACGATAGCAGACACAACGGTATTCTCAATGAACAGTGCCCCAATGATGGCAGCCAGCCCTATTATCAGATACACTATCCATGGGCGTGTACCCCAATAATATTCCGTTTTGATAACGATAGGATGCCAGATACCTATGGTCAGAAATGTGCATACAGCAATGATGATTCCAGTAAAATACATCGTCTAAGCTTATATTTTTGTTAATATTTCGTGCAAAGTTACTCATTTTCTCGCTTTTTTCACTATATTTGCACCAAATAATTAACTAAACAAGATGAAAAAGTTATCGGAATCATCATCAAACGATTTGTCACTATGAAGAAACTCTGTCATTACATATCAAAGTATATGGGCATCCTGGTGCTGGCTGCAGCCGTGCTGGCACTGATATTCCCCAGTATGTTGCAACAAATACGTCCGACGGTCATCAATTACCTGCTGGGCGTAGTGATGTTCGGCATGGGACTGACGCTGAACCTACAGGACTTTAAGATTGTATTCAGTCGTCCCAAGGATGTGATGATAGGCTGTCTGGCTCAGTTCACCGTCATGCCACTGCTGGCATGGGTACTTGTACGGGCGTTTCAGCTCGACGAGGCGCTGGCACTGGGCGTCGTGCTGGTAGGCTGTTGTCCGGGTGGTACGGCATCGAACGTCATTACCTATCTGGCAAAGGGCGACTTGGCACTTTCTGTTGGTATGACAGGCGTCTCTACCCTACTCGCGCCGTTCATGACACCTTTTCTGACATGGGCATTGGCAGGAAAGAGTGTCAACGTTGATGTGGTGGGCATGCTGCTCAGTATTCTCTGGGTGGTCATCCTGCCTATCGTTGTCGGATTAGTCGTGAAATGGATCTGGCCAAAGTTTACTGAGCAGGCAACCGATTACCTACCGGCATTCTCGTCCGTTGCCATCGCCTTTATTGTATCCATCGTCATTGCCGCCAATGCCAACAAGCTGATGGCTGGTGGCTTGATGATTGTGATGGTCGTCATACTCCACAACCTGTGCGGACTAAGCCTGGGATATCTCATCGGACAACTGCTTGGCCTGTCTGACGCCAAGAGGCGGGCCATCTCCATCGAGGTGGGCATGCAGAACTCAGGACTGGCCTCGTCACTGGCAACCATCCATTTCGCCGCTTATCCCCTCGCCACCATCCCTGGTGCCATCTTCAGCGTATGGCACAATATCAGTGGCGCCTTGGTAGCCCGTATTTACACCTCCAGATGACCAATACATTTGCGCCCTTTGCCAGTCCACTCTACGTGATGCTCAAGCCGGCAGGCTCGCTCTGCAACCTGGCGTGCAAGTACTGTTACTATTTGGAGAAGCAGAAGCTTTATCCTTCAGACACGTCGAAGGTCATCAGCGACGAACTGCTGGAGACCTTCATCCGGCAATATATCGAGGCACAAACCATGCCCCAGGTGCTCTTTACGTGGCATGGCGGCGAGACGCTGATGCGCCCTGTCTCATTTTATCGGCGGGCGCTGGAGCTGCAACGTCGCTATGCCCGTGGACGCCAGATAGACAACTGCCTGCAGACCAACGGCACGCTGCTTACTGACGAGTGGTGTGAGTTCTTTCGTGAGAACAACTTCCTGGTGGGCGTCTCGATTGACGGCCCTCAGGAATTTCACGACGCGTACCGCCGCTCACGTACTGGCAAGCCTTCGTGGCGCGAGGTGATGCATGGCATCCACCTGCTTCAGAAGCATGGTGTGGAGTGGAATGCGCTGGCCGTCGTCAACGATTTCAATGCCGACTACCCGCTGGCGTTCTACCGGTTCTTCAAGGAGATAGGCTGCCGGTACATCCAGTTCACCCCTGTGGTGGAGCGCCTCGTAGAGCGGACCGACGGTCTGACGCTGGCGCCAGGGTTGCAGGAAGGTGGCCAGGTGACCGATTTCTCGGTAACGGCAGAACAGTGGGGCCGTTTCTGCTGTGCTATCTACGACGAGTGGGTGCGCCACGACGTGGGCGAGGTGTTCGTACAGTTGTTCGATGCCACGCTGGCCAACTGGGCAGGCGAGCCACCGGGGGTCTGTTCGCTATCAGGCATGTGCGGCCATGCGGCTGTGATGGAGTTCAATGGCGACGTCTATTCCTGCGACCACTTCGTCTATCCCGAGTACCGGCTGGGGAACATCCGCGAACAGACACTGGCAGGCTTGATGTATGGCGACAAGCAGAAGGCCTTCGCACGGCTGAAGCACGACACGCTGCCCCGCCAGTGCCGTGAGTGCCGCTTCCTGTTTGCCTGTCACGGTGAATGCCCGAAGAACCGTTTCATCCGCGACAAATACGGGGAGCCGGGACTGAACTATCTCTGCGCCGGTTACCGCCGGTTCTTCGAGCATGTGTCTGCCGACATGGACTTCATGAAAGCAGAGCTGGATGCCCAGCGTCCGCCATCGAACATCATGCAACAGTACCTAAACCTTTCGGCTGCCAACAATCTTCCTAATCGTTATTAACCGCAGATTACGCAGATTTCACAGATTTTTATCTATAGGTGCAGAGTGTGGCGCAGCTATAATCTGTATAATCTGCGGAATCTGCGGTTATTTAGACATCGGCCCTCATCCATCAAACTCTGCGCTGCATCGCAGAAAAAATTAGGAAGCCTTCCGGATATTTCTGGAAGGCTTCGCAGTAAATTTTGGAAGGCTTCGCAGTAAAGTCTATTGGGTGGGCGCGGCTCACGGTGGCTGAGCCTCACCCAGCATGAGGTCGGCCAGATCGGTGTTGGGCCGGTAGCACTCCAGGCGTTTGCTCTCTAATTGATATCGAAAATCAGTATTCATCATTGTGTCGTTTTTGTTGTTTTTTGTCGGCGGCTCTTCGTTCAACCGTTCAATCCACTATATATATAGGTGGATTGAACAATTGAACAAAAAACCTTGTCGCGGGTCAGAACGGCAGTGCCGCATCAGGAGAGGATTGTAACATGCCATTTACTTCATAGAGTGATTTTCCAATCAGACCAGAAATGAAAGTTGTCACTGTGCAGAACAGAGAACTGGTCCCCGTTTCAGAAGTTTATCTTGTTTTCGTAGTCAATAGTTCTATAGAACCCAACAATCCTGATG
>CAMHTW010000075.1 GCA_946188165.1 uncultured Prevotella sp. | reverse complement strand
TTGAATGCCTGACAACTCTCACACTGTCCACAAGCCTCACCATCGGCAGTGGGCGACATACAGTTGATGGCCTTGGCAAAGATACGTGCACAGGTGGTCTTACCCACACCACGTGGTCCGCAGAAGAGGTAGGCATGTGCCAGTTTTCCGCTCTTCACAGCGTTCTTCAGGGTGGTGGTCAGCGCCTGTTGACCTACCACCGTGTCGAAGGTTGTAGGGCGATATTTGCGGGCCGAAACAATATATTCCATACTTTTTTTGAAAATTATGGTGCAAAGATACAAAATAATTGATAATTGACAACTGATAATTGATAATTATTTTGTAATTTTGTCGGCGAAAAGAAAGAAAAGTATGAAAAAGGTTAAATCGTTCCTGCTTCGCATCTATCATATCCCTGCCTTGAAGTATATCGTGGTAGCCTTGATAGCTGTTATCCTTATTGGTTTTGTAGATGAGAACAGTGTGTGGAATCATCTGCGCAACCAGCAGCGTATCAGTGAATTGGAAAATGAGATAGATCAGTATACCGAACGCTACCATCAGGATCAGGAGAGAATTCGTACCCTTGATGGCAATCCTAAGGCTATTGAGAAGATAGCCCGTGAGCGTTATTTTATGAAAGCTGACGATGAGGATGTGTTCGTGTTGAGTGACGATGAGAAACCAGACCTGATGACACCTGATGAGACAGCTGAGTAACATTGAAACTTTTGTGATGCTGGCAGGAGGCCTGTTGATGGTAATAGGTTCAGGCGCCAGCCTTTTTCTTCAGTCGTGGGCAGCCTATGTGTTTGCCCCAGGTGCCTTGATGTTTGCCCCTATGCAAATGCGCCAAAGCTACGATGGTCCCAACCTCAATATTCGTCGTCTGCGCAGGATGATGCTGTTGAGCGACGCCCTGTTCCTGATTACTGCTCTGTTGATGTTTGCCAATCGTGGAAATTTCCTTGGCCTCCAGTATGTATCGTACGTCAAATATGTACACAACAACTGGATCGTGGTACTGCTTGTGGCAGCCATCTTGCAGCTCTATGCAAGTCATAGAATTAGCAACGAACTGGAAAAAGACGCAAAAAAACGCTAAATAATTGCACAATTGTTTTAAAATGCGCAAATATATTTTCATATTTCGATAGAAGGTTGTATTTTTGCCGAAGAAATATGAACGATATATTGTCTATGAACAAAATACTCTATACATTTGCTGTCATTGCAACCTTGACATCATGCGCCAGTTCTTGGCGTGTGGAGGGTTCAACGTCAGTGTCCGCACTCGATGGTAACAAACTCTATTTGAGAGCCATCAAGGCTGGTGAGGTTAAGAACCTTGACTCTTGCGACGTGGTGCATGGTGAGTTCCACTTTGCCGGACTGCTGGATACAGTACGTATGGCTAATCTTTATATGGACGACGAGAGCATCATGCCCGTTGTACTGGAAGAAGGTGATATTACGATTAAGATTGATAATGCCAGCCAAAGCGTGGGCGGTACACCGCTGAATGACAGCTTGTATCACTTTATCGACAAGCACAACCAGCTTTCCAATCGTATGACAGAACTGTCACATCGACAGAGTCAGATGCTGTTGGATGGTATTGATGAGGAAACCATCAATCAGCAATTGTCTGTAGAAGCCGCCCGGATAGCTCAGGAAGAGGATTCACTCGTTACCAATTTCATCGTCGAGAATTTCGACAATGTGCTGGGTCCTGGTGTGTTTATGATGATAACGAGTCAGTATCGTTATCCAGTGCTGACACCGCAGATTGAGGACATCATGTCGAAAGCTACCAAGCAGTTTAAGAACGACCCATACGTCCGAGAGTATTATCAGGTAGCACAGGAGAATGAGCAACGCATGAACGGACTGAGTGAGACGGCGGCTCCAGCAGCACCTGTTGATTCTATAGCGCCTCAGACGCCAGCCCCGTTGGTAAACATGCCTAAACCATGAGAATACTGATTAAGGGGGGACATATTGTCAACGAAGGCCGTACGCAGGAAGGCTATATAGTCATCGAAGACGGCAATATTATAGAGATTACCAAGCAGCAGCCCGTAGCATCGTTTGATGAAACAATCGATGCTGTGGGTTGTTATGTGTTGCCAGGTATTATTGACGACCACGTACACTTCCGTGAGCCGGGATTGACTGCTAAGGCGGATATCGACACAGAAAGCCGTGCAGCGGCAGCAGGCGGTGTGACGAGTTATTTCGACATGCCAAACTGCAATCCGCAGACGACTACGCTGGAAGCTTTGGAAGAGAAATTTGCTTTGGCTCGTGAAAAAAGCCATGTGAACTACTCGTTCTTCTATGGGGCGACCAACGACAATGCCGAGACATTTGCCAAACTGCCTGCTGACAGGATTCCGGGTGTCAAGTTGTTTATGGGTTCGTCAACGGGTAATATGTTGGTTGACAAGCAACAGGCTTTAGAACATATCTTCAAAACCTGCAGGTTGCCACTGATGGCACACTGTGAGGATACAGACATTATCAATCAGAATATGGCTGAGGTCAAGCAGGCTTGGGGAGACGATCCTCAGGTATCGCTTCATCCGTTGATTCGCAGCGAGGAAGCTTGTCTGGCATCATCACTTAAGGCGGTAGATTTGGCTAAGAAATATGGTACACGCCTGCATATTGCACATATCTCGACAGCTGAAGAGCTGGAACTCTTTACGGCATGTCGCGATTCAGTTGCAACAAACAATATTACCGCTGAGGCCTGTGTGGGTCATCTCTATTTTACCCAACTCGATCATGAACGGCTGGGTGCAAAAATTAAAGTGAATCCAGCTATCAAGACACCCGTCGACCAGTTTATGTTGCGTGAGGCATTGACGGATGGACGTATCAGTGTCGTAGGTACTGACCATGCTCCCCATCTGCTTAGTCAGAAAGAAGGGGGCTGTGTCAAGGCTGCCTCAGGTATGCCGATGATTCAGTTCTCGCTGGTTACCATGCTGGAACTTGTTGACGAAGGCGTACTTACCATTCAGCGATTGGTGGACCTGATGTGCCATAATCCTGCCCGCCTGTTTGGCGTCCAGCAGCGTGGTTTCCTGCGTAAGGGTTATCGTGCTGATATTGTTATCGTACGTCCGAAGCGTTCTTGGACCGTTACCAAGGAATGCGTTTTGAGCAAGTGCGGTTGGAGTCCTTTGGAGGGACACACCTTCAATTGGCAAGTGGAACGTACCTTATGTAATGGTCATACCGTATATCACAATGGTCAAGTGGATAACACCTATATTGGAGAAGAAATAGCTTTTAAACATTCATGATAGCCCGTTTTGCCATACCTTTCTTCCTGTTAATGGTACTCGTTGTGGTACCATTGGGCTTGGCGTTGTTGTTCAGGTACATTCTGCCACGCAAGGTGTGGCGACGTACGTCTATCGCGTGTACTATTATATTATGGGCACTGACGGGCTATGGTTTCCTGTTTGGTTTCCAACAGTTTGAGGTACGCCATGTTGAGTTTGCTTCTGCTGACTTGCCTGAGGCCTTTGATGGGTATCGCATCGTTCAGTTCAGCGATGCCCATGTAGGTTCTATGACGGGTAGTCGTCAGTGGATGCTCCAGCGAGCTATAGACAGTATCAATGCCCAACATGCTGATGCCATTGTTTTTACGGGCGATATGCAGAACATCTGGCCTGATGAGTTGCCTCGGCAGGCTTCCTATTTCCGCCAGTTGAAAGCAAAGGATGGTGTTTTTGCTGTGTTGGGTAATCACGACTATGCCGTCTATCAGGATTGTGATGAGACTGAGAAAACTACGAATTGTGGGAAGACAGTAAAGGCATTATGCGATATGGGTTTTGACCTTTTGCTGAATGAACATCGTATTGTGCGCCGTGACTCGGACAGCATCGTTATTGCAGGTATGGAGAATTGGGGCACCAAGAAACGTATGCCTCGCAAGGGTGACGTCATTAAAACTCTTACTGGTATCACCATTAATCCTTCTCCTTTTATTGTTATGCTTCAGCACGATCCCAGTTGCTGGCGTGAAAAGATATTGCCTGAATGTAATGCCCAGCTAACATTGAGCGGACATACGCATGGTGGACAAATCTCTCTGCTTGGCTGGTCACCTGTAGCCATGAGTTATTCGGAGTGGGGCGGTATGACGTATGAGGGCGCTCGTGCCATCTTTGTCTCTACGGGATTAGGTGCGCTCATTCCCTTCCGTCTTGGACTTCCTGGCGAAATAGTAGTAATCACATTGAAAAAGAAATGAAGATATTTTATTGGATTTATCAAATCATTATTGCCTTTCCTGTTACCATCTTAATGACGATATGGACTGCTTTCCTCGTTGGTGTTGGCTGTGCCTTGGGCGATGGCCACTTCTGGGGTTACTATCCTGGTCGTTGGTGGGCTCGTGTTATTACGCGTGCTTTTCTGTTGCCTGTTACTGTTGAGGGGTGTGAACATCTTGAAGCTAACCAGTCATATGTCTTTGTGGCCAACCATCAGGGTGCCTTCGACATTTTTCTGATATACGGTTTCTTAGGTCGTAACTTCAAGTGGATGATGAAGTACCAGTTGAAAAAGATACCTTTTGTGGGTTACGCCTGTGCCAAGTCCCATCAGATATTCGTTGACAAGCGTGGCCCCAGCAAGGTACGCGCTACTTATGAGACTGCACGACATATCCTTCAAACAGGTAATTGCTCAGTTGTCGTATTCCCAGAGGGAGCGCGCTCGTTTACTGGTCATATGGGTGTATTTAAGAAGGGAGCCTTCGCCTTGGCTGATGAATTGCAGTTGCCTGTGGTGCCACTGACAATCAATGGTTCGTTTAATGTGATGCCTCGCACTAAAGACTGGCATTTTGCCACGTGGCATCCTCTGAAACTAACTATTCATCAGCCTATTTATCCCGTAGGGCAGGGCAGTGACAATATCCAAGCCACAATGAATCAGGCCTACGACAGCATTATGTCAGCCTTAGTGCCTGAATACCAAGGTTATATAGAGAATCCCGATCAGTAGTTAATCGGTAAGTGCATCAAGCCAGCAAAGGAATGCCACAAGCGAGGCGTTCCAGTTGATGGCAATCTCGTTAGAAGCGTACGACTCTGCGTCGTCTATGTACGATTCATCGGGCACGTTGGAAGGATAAGTGGCTTTCATGTTTTGTTTGTCCTGTTGTCCAGGATTCGGACCACCAACCAACATACCAGGGAATGGAGCCTCTACATTGTCGGCAGCCGATGGACGATGGTGTGGATGCATAGGACTCTGATCGCCAAAGCCTGTCACATAGCAGTACCCAGTGGCATTACGCCCAAATAGGTAGTCAGCATTCTGCAAAGCATAACGGCGATAGTTCTTGGTGCCAGTCATCTTGTCGGCATAGAGCAATGCCAAAGCCTGACAACAGCAGTTCTCAGCAAGACAGCCCCATCCAAAGTCGCGTGCCTTGTTACCGTAGGGCGACTGGAAACTTGATGTGGCAACCTCCTTCACTGTTTCTTCGCAATAAGCTATCAGCTGAGCCTGCATGTCTGCACTCAGTTCGCTATTGCATGCCAGCCATTCAAAAGCACCGAGTGATGCCACATTTCCCCATGTTGGGAGAGTGAACTGCTTGGGTTGATACTGACGGGCATCGTTAAGATATTGCTTATTACCAGTCAGACGATAAAGGGCTGAGGCTGCCCAGAAGAATTCATCGTTGGCACTTCTGTCGCCGTATTCGCCAGTAGTCACTGCAGGATCCTTCAGTTGGCGCTGCATATAGAAAACCCTGGGATTGGCCTTTGCCCATTGATAGGCACGCTCGGCCATAGCAGCAGCCTGCGCAGCAAAACCGGGATAATCTTGCTGATAAGGTTCAAAGAATCGGGCTGCATCAGCCATTACGGCAGCAAAGTCCAGTGTGGCAGTAACGCTCTTGGCTACAACATAGCGCGTCTGCTTGCAATCGGTAGGCATGACGAAACCCTCAAAGTTGGGCGTTGTCAGCTTATGGTAAACACCACCGTCGTAGGGATCCTGCATAGTCATCAGCCAGCGCAAGTTGAACATCATCTCGTCCAGGAAATCTGGGGTTGCGTTACGACTCTCAGGAATATTGGTGTTCAGCTTGGTAAAATAGTCGCGCTGTTGCTCGTAGGCAGCAAACATCAGGCCGATGCTGAATGCTGAGTTGACGACGTACTTGTTGTAGTCGCCAGCATCGTACCATCCGTAGGGCGAATTGATAACAGTTCCTGCAGGTCGCAGTGGCGATGCTGCTGAGGGATGCACGAGTACATGCTTATCAGGATGACCAAGGGGACGATTATATGCGCCACCCAGATTGATGGCGATGCCTGAACGGATGAGGTAGAACAGGCGTAATGCAGACTTCGCTATATCGTGATAGGGTTGTTCGCTGACATGCAACACGCATGACTCATTACCGAGTGCCACGCGATAGTCGCCCGTAGCCGACAAATTACCTAAATCTACTACATAACGCGTTTTGTTTGACAACGGCGATACGGCGCGTCGTACGTTTTTAGCTTTCACAACCTTTCCGCCGGGTGTCGTAATGCGCATCTTGCTGCCAGGATTTGTACCCTCGACAACGATGACTTTCTCTTGATTTGGAGAACACCCCATCTGATTACGGCGCAACACCACATTGTCTTTTGCCTGGACATTCAAACCAGTAAACAGACAAGCCAGAACTACTGGTAACATCTTAGGATATTTGCGCGTCCAACCATCCCAGCGCAGACGCATAACACCGAAGAAGGCTTCGCCGAAAATACCGCCAGACATTTTCGAGACACCCTCACGACGATTGACGAAGATAACGGGTACCTCTTTAATTTTAAAGCCAATTTTATAGGCAGTAAATTTCATTTCAATTTGGAAGCCATAGCCCTTGAAACGAATCTTATCAAGTTCTATGGTCTGTAGCACACGACGCTTGTAGCACTTGAAACCAGCAGTTGTGTCGTGAACCTTGAAACCTGTAACGATACGCACATACTTTGATGCGAAGTATGACATCAGTACACGTCCGATAGGCCAGTTGACGACGTTCACGCCACTGACATAGCGTGAACCGATAGCCACGTCGTAGCCCTCATCAGCACATGCTGCGTAGAGGCGAGGCAAGTCGTTGGGGTCATGACTGAAGTCAGCATCCATCTCGAAGATATAGCCGTAGTCACGCTCCAAAGCCCATTTGAAGCCAGTGATGTAAGCTGTGCCCAAGCCCAGTTTGCCACTACGTTCGAGGATGAAAAGACGATCCGAGAATTCCTCTTGTGCCATCATGCCTTTGACAATAGCTGCAGTGCCATCGGGGGAGCCATCATCGATGACCAAGATATGAAAACACTTCTCCAGTCCAAAGACGGCGCGGATTATCTTCTCGATATTCTCTTTTTCGTTATACGTAGGTATGATAACGATACTATCACTTATGTGTGCCATAATGATTAATATTTTTCTATTTTGATGCAAAGGTAATAAAAAGTTTAGAGTTTAGGGTTTAGAGTTTAATTTTTTTAGTAATTTTGCACACGAATTGATATGAAGATTCAAGATTTGCTGAAAATATATGCCAAGTCAGCTCCTGTGAGTGCTTTGGCAGATGTGGTGGGAAAAAAATCGGTAAAGACTATTTTCCTCGAGGGGCTCATGTGCTCATCGGCTCCGATGGTGTTTGGAAGCTTAGCGTCGAGAACAAAACTTACGACCACAGTATTTATCCTTCAGGATTCTGAGGAAGCAGGCTATTTCTATCATGATTTGGTGCAATTGCTGGATGACAAGCAGGTGCTGTTTTTCCCCTCAAGCTATCGTCGGGCCATCAAGTATGCCCAACGCGATGCTGCCAACGAGATCTTGCGTACTGAAGTGCTGTCGAAACTGTCAGCGATAACCCTTCCGCTTCTGATTGTTACCTATCCTGAAGCCATTTCGGAACTGGTTATTTCAAAGAAACTGTTGGACGATCAGACGCTGGTGATGCATCAGGGTGACGTGTTGGACGTGGACGCCACGCTGGAGAGTCTGCGCTCATTGGGATTCCATGAGGTTGACTACGTATATGAACCAGGTCAGTTTGCCCTTCGAGGCAGTATCCTCGACGTCTATAGTTATAGTTCTGAGTTCCCCTTCCGTATCGACCTGTTTGGTGATGATATTGACTCCATACGTACTTTTGAGGTTGAAACGCAGTTGTCGAAAGACAAGTGCGAGCAGGTGGAAATCGTACCGGAAATAGGTCTGATGGAGACGGAGAAGATTCCCTTCCTCTCGTTCCTTCCTGAATCGACGATGCTGGTGGCCAAGGACTTCCTGTATGTACGTGATGCTATAGACCGTACCTATCAGGAAGGTTTTTCGCAACAAGCACTGACAGAACGCTTGGAGGCTGCTACTGAAATGGAAGAGCAGGCCATCCGTATGGAGATGAAAAAGGAAATCCAATTGATAAGCGGACAAACCTTTACCCGTGATATGACTGGATTCCGACGTATTGAGATAGGCCATCGTCCTACAGGGATGCCTAATGCCACTATCGCTTTCCATATATCGCCACAACCGCAGTTCCATAAGAATTTCGAACTCCTGCAGCAGTCGTTGGAACAGTATCTGGCTGATGGCTATCGGCTCTGTATCCTTGCTGATAGTAAAAAGCAATTGGATCGTTTGAAGGATATCTTCGCTGAAAAAGGAACAGTACTTTTCGATTCCGTCGAGAAGACCCTCCATGAAGGCTTTGCTGACAACGACCAAAAGCTGTGCGTCTTTACCGACCACCAGATATTCGACCGTTTCCATAAATATAATCTGCGCTCAGACAAAGCACGCAGTGGTAAGGTGGCCTTGACGCTGAAAGAGATTCAGCAGTTTGAGGTGGGCGATTACGTGGTGCATATCGATCATGGCATTGGTAAATTTGGCGGTTTGGTGCGTATGCCCCAAGGTGACAGCTATCAGGAAATGATTAAGATTATGTACGAAGGTGGGGGAGCCATCTATGTCTCTATTCACTCGCTGTATAAGGTGTCGAAATACAAGGCTCAGGACAATGGAGAGCCACCTCGTATGTCGCATCTGGGTACGGGCCAGTGGGAACGCATGAAAGAGCGTACCAAACAAAAGCTGAAGGATATAGCCCGTGACCTCATCAAACTATATGCTACCCGTCGCCAACAGAAGGGCTTTGCATATTCGCCAGATTCGTTTATGCAACAGGAGTTGGAAGCTTCGTTCCTGTATGAAGATACCCCTGACCAGTTAAAGGCCACCAACGACGTAAAGGCTGATATGGAACAGGCACGTCCTATGGACCGGCTGGTATGTGGCGATGTGGGATTCGGCAAGACGGAAGTGGCTGTACGCGCAGCGTTCAAGGCGGCCTGCGACTCGAAGCAGGTTGCTGTGCTGGTGCCCACAACGGTATTGGCCTATCAGCATTTCCAGACCTTCTCTTCACGATTGAAGGATTTGCCTGTGCGCGTAGAATACCTCTCGCGTGCCCGTTCCGCCAAACAAACGACAGCCATTCTGAAAGACTTGGCTGATGGTAAGATAGATATAATAATAGGTACGCATAAACTGATTGGCAAGAGTGTAAAGTTCAAGGACCTTGGTTTGCTCATCATCGATGAGGAACAAAAATTTGGCGTGTCAACAAAGGAGAAACTACGTCAGATGAAAACCAATGTCGATACGCTTACCATGAGTGCGACACCCATTCCGCGTACCTTGCAATTCTCGTTGGTGGGTGCTCGTGACCTGAGTATGATCCAGACACCGCCGCCCAATCGTTATCCCATTCAGACAGAGATACATACCTTTGGTGCGGAGATCATAGCCGATGCCATTAACTTCGAGATGTCGCGCAACGGACAGGTGTATTTCGTCAATCCGCGTATCAACGACCTGACGCGCATTAAGGAGATGATTGAGAAGTATGTGCCCGATGCCCGTATTGCTGTGGGACACGGACAGATGAAACCCGAGGAACTGGAGCAGATCATCTTTGACTTCCAGAACTACGATTACGACGTACTCCTCTCAACGACTATTGTCGAGAATGGTATTGATATCCCTAATGCCAACACCATCATTATCAATGGTGCCCATCGTTTCGGACTTAGCGACTTGCATCAGATGCGTGGTCGTGTGGGACGAGGCAATCGCAAGGCGTTTTGCTATCTGTTAGCGCCTCCTTTGGCTGATCTGCCCCAGGAGAGCCGCAGGCGTTTAGAAGCATTGGAGCAGTTCAGCGATTTGGGCAGTGGTATTCATATCGCTATGCAGGACCTTGATATTCGTGGTGCAGGTAATCTGTTGGGAGCCGAACAGAGCGGCTTCATCGCAGACCTGGGTTATGAAACCTACGTGAAGATTCTGCAGCAAGCTGTGGTGGAAATACGCAATGAGGAACCCACCCCCAACCCCTCCCGTGCGGGAGGGGAGGCTGATGACCCTCATGGTGATTATTCACAGAGTAGTATAAGGAAGAAGCATCTGAACTCCCCTCCATTGCAGGGAGAAGTAGGGGAGTGGGTCTCCGATTGTTCCTTCGAGAGCGACCTTGAGATGTACTTTCCTGACCAGTACGTACCCAGTGACTCGGAGCGTATGCTGCTCTATCGCGAGTTGGATGGCTTGCAGACAGACGAACAGTTGGCTGCCTATCGCACCCGCTTGATAGACCGCTTTGGCAAAGTACCCCATGTGGGCGAGGAACTGATGCAGGTTGTGCCTTTGCGTCGCATTGGCAAGAGCTTGGGTTGTGAGAAAATCATCTTGAAACAAGACAAAATGACGATGTTCTTCGTTCAGAATCCCAACAGCCCCTTCTATCAGAGCGATGCCTTTGACCATATATTGCAGTTTGTGGCCACAAATCCCCGTCGTTGCCAATTCCGTGAGGTAAATGGTAAACGGTCTATGGTTATTTCTGATGTACCTTCCGTTGAAGAAGCTGTGAAATTGCTATCTCAGATTTAAGAATTCTGCCTTTTTGGCATTGTTTTGCGTCAATATGGCATAAAATACGCTTTGGCACTTTAGTTGCATATACATGTGTGAAAGCCGTAAGGCAATCGGAAAATAAACAACATGTATAATAATTAAAAATAGAAATTAGGAGGTAACAATTATGATGCCAACAATGAGAAGTAACAATTGGATTCCCGCAGTGTTCAACGACTTGTTCTATAACGACATGATGCCGAAGGCTAACTGCACAGCCCCTGCCATCAATGTGAAAGAATCGGACAAAGCTTATCTTGTCGAACTGGCTGCACCTGGCATGAACAAGCAGGACTTTAACGTTCATATCAACGACGAGGGTAACCTGGTGGTGAAGATGGAACACAAGGAGGAACATAAGGAGGA
>CAMHTW010000074.1 GCA_946188165.1 uncultured Prevotella sp. | reverse complement strand
GGTTATTGGTTAATGGTTATTGGTTAATGGTTATTGGTTAATGGTTATTGGTTAACGGTTATTGGTTAACGGTTATTGGTTAATGGTTATTGGTTAACGGTTATTGGTTAATGGTTATTGGTTAACGGTTATTGGTTAATGGTTATTGGATAATGGATAAGATAGGATGTTACGAGTTTCTGGCCGAACCCTTCCACTGTGATTTCAGTGGTCATTTGTTTATGGGCCATTTGGGTAATCACATGCTCAACGCTGCCGACTTTCATTCCTCTGCCCGCGGCTTTGGCATGAAGTATCTGATGTCGATAAACCGTTCATGGGTGTTGTCGCGCTTGGCTATTGAGATGGACGAGATGCCAAAGCAGTATACCAAGTTCAATGTTGAAACGTGGGTGGAATCGGCTATGCGCTATTTTACCAGCCGTAATTTTTCCGTTGTCGGAAATGACGGACACGTTTATGGCTATGGTCGCTCTATCTGGGCCATGATAGACACTGAGAGCCGTCAGCCTACAGACATTTTCGCTATTGACAACGGCGCCATCAACAATTGGATTGTCAACGACAAGGATTGTCCAATCGACAAGGGTGGGCGAGTGAAGATGTCGGACAATGCCCAGTTGGTTCGTACTATCGATACTTTTTATAACGATGTGGATATCAACGGGCACATCAATTCCGTCAAGTACATCGAGCATGTGCTGGACTTATGGCCCTTGGACTGGTATCGCGACCACCAGATTCGCCGTTTCGAAATAGCCTACGTCGCTGAAGCTCATGCAGGTGATCAACTCTCCTTTTATCGCGAGGAGACTGCCGTGAATGAGTTCTGCATTCGTATTGTTCGAAAAGACGGAACTGAGTGTTGCCGCAGCAAAGTCATTTTTATTTAAAAGTGTATTCGCTGATACCGATGGTATGTTTCTCCATCAGCTTGCGCATGGAGGAGCGGATAGCTTTACGATTCCTTTGTTCAATACTTGTGAGTACACTGTCAGGCTCGTCAATGGGCAGGATGCGGTAGTTGTGCTTGCGGTTGTTGTCGGTTGGACGACTGACCCAATATAGCGCATAACCACAGTCGCTGAGCCGTGTATGACTCTTCGTGCCGGTTATGGTCGGCACGATGCCGGGCTGCACGGTCTTCGTAAACTCCAAACGCACCATGTAACCGCCGTAAGTATTGGGCTTCGACTGGTTGCTTACCACGTTACCCATCGACCACGCAATAAGATGACAGCTGTCAGGCGTCAATTCCAAGGGTTGTGCAACATGCGGATGTCCACCGATGACGTGGTCGACACCGTTGCCGATAAGCCACTGCGCCATGTCGCGCTGTTGCTGCGACGGCAATTGCTGATATTCTATACCCCAGTGTGGCAGAGCGATGATGACGTCAGGCTTCATGCGTTTGGCTACTTCAATGTCGCGCCGTATCTGTACGGTGTCCATATAGTTGACGACGTTGGGCGCCTGCACTTGAATGCCGTTGGTGCCATAGGTAAAGTTCAGCAGCACAATGCGCAGACCGTTGCGCTCCAGCAAGTACGGATACTGCTTCAGACGCTCCTGCTCGTTGATGTACGTTCCGATGTGAGGCACGTGCAGCGAGTCCATCATCATGATGGTACGCTCCAGCCCCGGGCGCCGACTGTCCAGACAGTGGTTGTTGGCAGTAAGCATGATGTCGAATCCTGCGTCGATGCAGGCCTGCAGGTATTCGTCAGGGGCACGGAACTGCGGATAGCCGGCATACGGCTTGCCCCCCAGCGTCACCTCGAAGTTGCCGATGGCCACGTCGGCGCGTTCCACCTCGTCATGTATTCGGGCGAAACACTCGTCGTAGTTATAGCTGCCGTCCTTCTGCAGTGCTGCATTAATCTGCGGACCGTGCTGCATCAGGTCGCCAGCAATGAGCAAGCTGAGGTGGTGTACCTCAGCCTGCTTGATAGTGTCATTCTGTGTAGTCCCCTTCGCACGTTCGGCACGGCAAGAAGCTGATGCCAACGTGACGAAGCCGATGGCTACCATCAGGAGTTTCTTCATCAGTCTGTGCATTACTTGTTGGCTACCGCGGCCTGCTCAATGGGCAGACACTTCTTATAGTTTTCGATATACTTCTCGAAGCCGGCGACGTCCTCAGCAGTCGGGGCGATGCTGGTGCCCGTATTGCCAGCAAAGACAACATCCTCCAAGTAGTCGGCCAGCGACTTGCCATTATTATTAATAAGGTAACCGGCCAACAGGGCAATACCCCAGGCGCCACCTTCGCCAGCGGTCTCCATGACCGAGATGGGCGAGTTCAGGGCGGCAGCCAGCATGCGCTGTCCTACACCGGCAGTCTTGAAGTAGCCGCCGTGACCAGTGATGCGGTCCACGCGAATCATCTCGTCCTTGAACAGGATGTCGTTACCGATTTTCAGCACACCGATGGCGCCGTAGAGATTAGCACGCATGAAGTTTGCCAGATTGAACTTGTCGTTGGCCGAGCGAACAAAGAGGGGACGGCCATCGCTGAGTCCGGTGACAGGCTCACCCGAGACGTAGTTGTAGGCCATCAGTCCGCCGCAGTCGGTATCACCCTCCAGGGCTTTGTTGAACAACTTGCCGTACAGTTCGTTCATATCGACGGGCACGCCCAGCAGCTGCTGATACTCCTTGAACAGTCCGACCCAGGCGTTGATGTCGCTGGTACAGTTGTTGCAGTGCACCATAGCCACCAGACTTCCGTCGGGCGTGGTCACCATGTCAATCATCTCATAGGGCTTTGACAGCGGCTTCTCCAACACAATCATCGAGAACGACGACGTTCCTGCCGATACGTTACCAGTGCGCTGCTTGACGGCGTTGGTGGCAACCATGCCGGTGCCGGCATCACCCTCGGGAGGACATACGGGTACGCCTGGCTTCAGGTGTCCGCTGACGTCCAGCTTCTTGGCACCCTCGGCGGTCAGCAGTCCGGCAGCTTCGCCGGCGTTCAGGCTCTTGGGCAGAATGTCGAGAAGGCGGAAGGGCAACCCTTTCGCAGCCAGAATCTTGTCGAACTTCTCAACCATTGTGGCGTCGTAGGTCTTCGTGGCGGGGTCAACGGGAATCATACCCGAGGCATCGCCCACGCCCAGCACGAACTGGCCTGTTACCTGCCAGTGAACATAGCCTGCCAGTGTGGTCAGGAACTTGATGTCCTTGACGTGCTCGTCGCCGTTCAGAATGCACTGGTACAGATGTGAAATGGACCAGCGCAGGGGGATGTTATAGTTGAACAGCTCCGACAGTTCGGCAGCAGCCTGCCCCGTATTCGTGTTACGCCACGTACGGAAGGGCACCAGGATTTCCTGCTTGTCATTGAAGGCCATATAGCCGTGCATCATAGCCGAGAAACCGATGGCAGCAAGCGACTCAATCTCGCAGTCGTACTGCTTCAATACGTCCTTGCGCAGTTCGGCATAGCAGTCCTGCAGTCCGTACCAGATGGCCTCGATGCTATAGGTCCATAGTCCGTCCACCAGTTGGTTCTCCCACTCGTGTGAACCCTGCGCTATGGGTTTATTGTCCTGGTCAATGAGTACAGCCTTGATACGTGTGGAACCGAATTCGATTCCGAGGATGGCCTTACCGGCCTCGATGGTTTGTTTTGCGTTCATAATTTTCTAATTTTGGATTTTTTATTTGTTTAATTTTTTAAATTCTTCTTTAGCATCTTCCATATCTTCGAGAAATTCTTTGCAGGAATGCAGACGGGCAAAGCATGCCGCAGCAAGCATTCGCGAGGCATCCACATCGCTTTGCCAATGGTAGCCGGCAATGACACGGCTTTGTCCCCATTCGTAACCGAGTTTGAATAGTGCATCCTGGGCATTGGGGTTAATCTCGCTGAGCAGCAAGGCCATACCCCATCCCTTAACGGTTTGTCCTGAGGGGTAGGAACCGGTATTGCGCAATTCTTCCTCTTCAGCAGGGATGAGTGTAGGCTCGTTGAAATAGACATAGGGCCGTTTGCGCAGATATGTTTTCTTGGGCTTCGATGCGCTTAGCCGGATAGTCGGAATGCTGCGATTAATGACCTTGTAGATAGCAGGTGTTGTCTTAGGAGAAATCTCCATGCCAAAGACTTCGCTGAACAGCGGTAACATTTCGTCAGTTTCGAAAGCAACTTCGCGGATAGCCTTCTGGGCTCGAAGCGAGTCCTGTCGCTGCTGTTTTCCCCAGAAATACTGGGCTATGTCGGCCATAAACTGTGATGACCCTGGTGCTGGCGGTGCCGGTAGCCAATAAACGGCATTTGGTACCTCTTCAGCTGTCAGATACGCATCTTTGTATTTCTGTGCGCATACGACGCTACTTGATAACATGGTTGCTGCTATCAGCAACAGAATTGACTTCTTTGTCATAAGCAAACAAAATATTTTTTGCAAAGATACGAAATAATATTCAATCATACGACATTTTTTACTACAGTTTTTGCCGTTTTTGCTCTTTTAACGTTGGAATGGTGCGTAATATAAGTGAAAATGTGTAGCTTTGCATCCGCAAATCCATAGGACGATGGAACAAAGATTCAGCAATAACAGTTTAGACCTTGTGACGCTGCGGGAATTTTGTAAGCGGGAGGGCGAAGCGGTCACCTACCGTAAGGGTGACCAGTTGGAGCGTGAGGGCGACCCGGCACGTTGGTTCGCCTTTGTCACAGAAGGATGCTTCAAGTACGTGACGCATGGCATCAGCGAAGACAGGGAACACATCACATGGTTCTCCTTCCAGGGCGAGTTTGTGGTTGATTACCCCACATTCCTCTACGGTCGTCCTTCGCAGACCACTATTGAGGCGATGATGCCCAGCCGCGTGATCAGGGTCACAGGCCAGCAACTGGAGCAGTTCTTCGACCAAAGCAAGGAGACGATGAAACTTCGTGCCATCATTGCCGAGCACATCCTCTTCCAATTCCGTTCGCGCTATCTCGACCTTCACTGCACCACAGCCCGCGAACGCTACGAAATGCTGATGCAGCGTTGCCCAGGCATTGTGGACCACCTTGCCTTGCAGGATATCGCCTCGTTCCTCAACGTCACGCCCCAAACCATCAGCAAGATACGCAAAGAAATCACGTTTGATAGTCGAAAATAGTCAAAAACAGCAAAAATTCTGAATCTAGTTTCAGACTTTTACCCTCGGCACCAGAATTTGGGGTTTGCCGAGGGTTTATTTGTACGGTATTTTGTAACTTCGCTGCCGAAATACGAAAAAAGACATATAATGAATATAGAATTAAAACGATGGACTATGAGTGACAGCAAGGAACTTACTGCCTTATGCAACGCTGTTGATAGGAGTTTCCTTTCTGACCGTCTGCCTAATCCTTACACGATAAAGGATGCGGAAGATTGGTTGTGTCGTGTGTCTCAAAATGAAGCGTTTTCAGGTATCTATCGTGCTATCATCGCAGACGAAAAAGTAGTTGGCAGCATTTCTGTCGAACAGAAGGAAGATGTTTATCGGATTGATGGTGAAATTGGCTTTATGCTTCACGGCGATTATTGTAACAAGGGAATAATGACAGAGGTGGTTAGGCAAATGTGTACAATTGCCTTCCGCGACTTGCCGATTGAACGGATAACGGCTAACATCTTCCAGCCAAATACCGCCTCGATGCAGGTCTTAAGTAAGAATGGCTTTGTTCATGAGGCTACCTTGCGAAATGCCGTCATTAAGAACAACGAAATATACAAACTCTGTATTTTCGGGTTGACAAAGCAAAACAAATAAAAATACATCGGAATGAACAAGAAAACTATCACATTATTAGCCCTCGTTGCTACACTGACGATGATGCCATTAGGGGCGAGAGCGCAGACAAAGGCCGACTCCCTACGTGCCGACAGTATCTATATGTCAATGGAACTGCAAGGCGTTGAGGTCGTCAAGCAGAAGTCACTTGTCAAGTCAGACATAGACAAAATCACCTACGACATCGAGAACGACCCCGACTCTAAATCGAACACCGTAATTGAGATGCTGCGTAAGGTGCCGATGGTAACCGTCGATGGTGAGGACAACATACAGGTGAACGGCTCCAGTTCATTCAAGGTGTATGTAAACAACAAGCCCAACCAGATGATGTCAAACAATCCGAAGGATGTTCTGAAGAGCATGCCCGCCAGCAGCATCAAAAAGATAGAGGTCATCACCAATCCTGGACCGAAATATGATGCTGAGGGCGTGGGCGGTATCCTGAACATCATCACGCATGGACAGCGTATCGAAGGCTATACCGCCACATTCAGTGGTAATGTCAGCAACCGTGGGGCAGGCGGTAGCACCTACGCCACCGTCAAAAGCGGTAAACTGATGATGAGTGGGCGTTATAGTTACAACTACTACAACTCTCCCCGCAGTTACTCAGGCAGCAGCCGCAAGAGCATCGGCAACATCACCGATTCATCGTCTGACCTCGAAAGCGAAAGTTCATCCAAGGGCCACGGATACTCGCAGTTCGGCTCCTTCGAGGCGAGTTATGAGATTGATACACTCCGACTGCTCACTGCTTCGTTTAATCTCTATGGCGGCGGTAACAAGAATAACGGTGACGGCACAACCCTTGCCACTTCTCCCCTTACGCAGACACCGCTTTACAGATATACCACCGACCGCCATTCCAAAAGTAGCTATGGTTACATCGACGGTGGTATCGACTATCAGCGCAGTTTCTCTGTGCCTGAGCGCCTGCTGACATTTTCGTATAAGATTGAGTATGAGCCCGACAAGAGCGAGTCCAAAACCGACTACCTTGATATGCAGGCTGCCGATGGTTGGGAAAACTTCCTGCAGCGTCTGAAGAGTCAGTATAACGACGGCAGTGAGCGTACGATGGAGCATACCTTCCAGATAGACTATACCACGCCCTTCGCTAAGATTCACACCTTGGAAACAGGCTTGAAGTACATCCTGCGTAACAACTCCTCAGAGAATGACCGCTACGAGGAAGACATCTTCGACCAAGACCATTCGTCGCACTATAAGCATCGCCACGACATCTTCGCTGCCTATTTGGGCTATGGTCTGAAACTGAAGAAGTTGTCTGGCCGTCTGGGGCTGCGCTACGAGCATACCTTGCAGGATGTGGAGTACAAACTCGGACGTGGCGACGACTTCACGAAGCACTTCAACGACTTCGTACCCTCTGCCAGCATCGGCTATAAACTGACACAGACCTCCAATCTGCGATTGGGCTATGACATGCGCATCTACCGTCCAAGCATCTGGTATCTCAACCCTTATCTTGACGACTCCACGCCCACCAATATATATCAGGGTAATTCTCATCTTGACAGTGAGAAGAGCCACTCGTTCAACCTCAGTTACAGCAACTTCACGCCGAAGTTCAATATCAATCTCGCCCTGCGCTACGGCTTCACCAACAACAGTATCGAGAACGTGGTAAGGATGATGCCCGACACGCAGATTCCAGGTCTGAAGAACCCGACGGGAAAGGACGTGCTCTACACCACCTACGAGAACATCGGGCGCAGTCAGAGCATTAACCTGAATACATACATCAACTGGAATGCCACTAAGAACACACGAATCTACGTTAACGGCCGACTCTCTTATATAGATATGGATGATGGCGGCAGCCTCTCCAATCACGGTTGGAGCCTCTTTACCTATGGCGGTGCACAGCAAACGCTTCACAAGGACTGGCGACTCTCTTTTAACTTCTATGGCATAACCCCAAATATCAACCTGCAAGGACGTGGCAGCAGTTATAGCAATTACAGCATGAGTATTCAGAAATCGTGGATGAAAGACCGCCTTAACCTGACGCTCTCTGCCTCGAATTTCCTGAAGAAATACAAGCGATACAACTACACTACTGAGGATACCTTCTTCCATGCAGACAGTTGGTCGAAGTATGTTAACCAATCCTTCTCCCTCAGCATCAGTTATCGCATCGGAGAACTGAGTGCCAGCGTGAAGAAAGCCGAGCGTAGCATCAGCAACGATGATGTCAAGGGTGGCGGTAGTGGTGAAAGCAGCGGAAGTTCGAAATAAGTATTCATAGATAATCCATCATCATAATTATGAACAAGCAAACCATTATCACCGCACTGCTCGCTCTTGTCACCACAACTTCCGTGTTGGCTCAAAACCTCATAAAGACCGCAACGGCTCCAATTAGTTTTTCAAAGAAAGACTTTGCTGACACCATCAAGATAAAGATGATAGATGGGGCGGTCATTGTACCTGTGGAGATAGAAGGGCAAACCAGAAACCTGCTTTTTGATACTGGTTCGCCACTCGGACTATGGCAAGGACATAAAGAAGCCTGGATGAGACAGTTCACAACGGACAGTCTGACGTTTGGTGATATCAACAAGAGAAGTCGTAATCAAATCATCTATCAGTTCCCAACCATCAAGATGGGAAATCTCCAGATAGAAAACTATCCGATGATAGTGGAGGATGCGATGAGTGAGTTTACATGCAATAGGTTTGACGGTGTCATTGGTTTCAATCTGGTCGGCAAGGGCCTCTCGTTCAAGTTGGACACAAAGGACAGCCTGCTGATAGTGACCGATAGGAAGAAGTTCTTTGCTGAGGAAGAAAAAGGACAGCCTACCGCCAAATACAGAATGAAGCGGGCATACTGTCCGTTGGTTTATGTCGATTCACCTTTCGGATGGATAGAAATGGTATTTGACACTGGTGCCTTGAATACATGGCTTGCCCTGTCTCAAGAAGATCTGGACCGTTGGTTTCAGAAAAATCCAAAGAAGAGAAAACTGCTTGATGACTTGACATTACAGACGGACACTACTATCAATACGAGTTGGGGATTATACGGTCTGTCCACAGATACCCTTGTAGGCAGACTTCTTCACTTCACAAAGATAAAGATAGACAAGCTACCTGTCAACGACCTATACATCACTACGGCACACCCGACTATGCTAGTAGGGAGCGCAGTATTGAAACATGCCTCATTGATTATTGACGCTCCCAAAAAGCAGTTCGTATTTATGCCTCATAACGGACAGGATATCACGGTCGGTAATAGCGAGACTGGCAGCGCCTCATTTATCCCTTCAGAGGCAGGCGACACACTCGGAGTTCTCAAAGCCGTCATTCGTAAGGGGTCAATAGCTTATCAGAAAGGTATCCGTACAGGCGATTACCTGATAGAAGTAAATGGAATCCCTATAAAGGATATTTGTACTTACATGCTGATGGAGCGTAAAGACGAGGAATCTCTATTCAAATTCCGCAGTCCCGATGGTATAGAAAAGGTTGTAAAACTGAAAAGAACAAATTAAGCACTCATTATGAAGCAAACCATCATCACCGTACTGCTCGCCCTCGTCACAATGGCGGGGCAGGCACAGACGAAGGTTACAGGCCACGTTGTCAACGAAAGAGGCGAGAAAGTAGAATACGTTAGTATCGGCATCGAAGAGGATAGTGTGGGTGTTATCTCTGACGCGCAGGGACACTTCAACCTGACGATACCCGCAGGGCGTAAGGATGAACTGACCTTCACACACGTTTCCTATCAGACGGCGACAATCCCCTATACGACCTATGCCGATGGACATGAACTAACTGTGACGCTGAAAGATAAGGTAATCGAATTGGCCGAGGTCGTGGTTGGTAAGAAAAGCAAACCGCACACGCTTTCGGGCAAGTCGTGGGTGAGGACAAGTACGGCAGGTTTTCGTGGTAACTGCAAAGGCGATATTGAATGGGGGCCTATCTTCAAGAACCGAAAAGACTATCTGCTGACTGATATCATGGTTTCCATTGACAAGTGCGAGTATGAAGAATGTCTGTTGAGTTTCAACTGCTATGAGGTTAGGGACAAGAAACTTTATAGCGTCCTGAACAAACCCATCTATAAGCGAGTCACCCCTGCCGACAACGGGAAACAACTCTACGTCAGCCCCGAAGAGTCCATCGTACTGAAAGGTAAGAAGAAATATTGCGTCACAATCAGTGTGGTTGACATGAAGGGCAATGGAAGCCTCTCTTTCCCCGCCAACTTCAAGAGCAGTTATGCCCGCCACAAGGTAAAGGGGAAAATGAAGAAAATCCCTGGCTGCCCGATGATAATCGTGAAAGGATATGAAGTAGAATAGATAATAAAGAAACAATGAAAACAATGAAGATTTGGAGAATCATGTTTATGATGCTTGCTGCCTTCTCCCTCGCCTCTTGCAGCAGCGACAACGAGCAAGAAAAGCCATATACGACTGACCCTGTGGAGAATGCGGTATTCACTGAGTCAGACATCGAGTGGTTCAACCCTACCACCCGCGAAGTGAAATTCTATGCACAGGAAGAATCGCTCAGCCAGAGGCTGCGGAAGACCGATGGCGAATTGCAGTTCCGTCTTGGCAATGATGTTGTGCTTAAGGTCAGTCGGTTCGTAGGTGACTGGGACAGCCGAACTTTCAAAGACCTTGTCCTGCATTATGATGTGATATCTAACTCCGAACAAGGCCACTTATATCTGCAAGACTGCTACCCTCTACAGTTCATTAACGATGAACAAGTGCAGGCTAATATTAAACTGAACGCCAAGCAATGGGACGCATTCATCAAATATTTGGAAAAGATCGGTAAAATCAAGAAATGAACAAGAAAACCATCATCACCGCACTACTCGTCCTTGCCGCATTGTCGGGTTTCCTTTACAGGTGTCGCCCAATTTCTCGCGCATCAAGGTCTTCTCAATGACTGCCAACCTGGGTTTCACCCACAATTAATTCTGAGAATAATTTTTTCTGTTTTTTGCAATGTTTTTTCGCTTTCTGCGTATATATAAGTAGAATGACAGAAACAGAGACACACCTGATAGAGGGATTGCGCAAGCAGAATCCCCACGCCCAGCAGCAGATGCTCGACCAATATGGCCGTGACGTCTTTGCGCAGGTGGTGCGGCTTATTCCTGTTCAGGAGAATGCCGAGGAAGTGTATCAAGATGTCTTTGTCAAGGTCTTCGCCCACATCGGGAAGTATGACGCAGAGAAGTCGTCGCTCCGCACGTGGATATCACGGATAGCGTACAACGAGTCCATCAGCTTTCTCAGACGCAAGGCGATGCCCGTCATCTATTTCGAAGACAGAGGCCATGAGGCAGAGCTGCTTACGGACGAAGAGGTGGACGAGACCCTCGGCCACGCCAACCAAGAAACGGTAGAGCTGATCAGGGCTGCCCTGAACCACCTGCCCCCAGAGGAACGAGCGATTATCACGATGTTCTATTATGAGGAGATGAGCCTCAAGGAGATTGCTTATGTCACAGAGTCGCTGCCTTCCACAGTAGCCTCGAAACTAAGCAGAACGAGAAAGAAACTATGTAGAATCATAAAAATGTTACAGTCATGAGCGAGGACAAACTCAAAGATTTACTACAGCAGGACCAGAACCTACGAGATGCCATCCGCCAAGAGGAGGCAGAGCGTCCTCAGATGCCTGCCGACCTAAACGCCCGCTTGATGCAGCGCGTTAGCGCGTCCAGCGGTTCAGCAGACAGAAACAAGCGCAGCCTTTGGCCTTGGATTGTTGCGGCCTGTGTGGCTGGCATCATGGTTGTGTTCCTAACTCCGCCAAAGGAGACAGAAGGGAAGAAGAAGAATGTCGCGAAGGTGGAGCGAAAGGTAATTGTAAAGAAGAAAGAGATAAAATCTGCCATCCCTGCAAAGAAAGATCTAGAGACGAAACCTGTCACTCCTATCAAGCGCAAGAAACAGAAAGAGCGTAAGCCCATTACTCCTATAGACCCACCACAGCAACTGCTGGCGCAGGAAACACAGCAGCCTGAGACTGTCAAAGTGGAAAAAGAAGCGGTAAAGGAAACAGCCCCAGTGACACTCACCGAGCGCGACCTCCCTATCACTCGTCCAGAAAACTATCATTATACTCCGGAAGAAATCGCCCTCATGAAGAAGCAGGCCGCCAAGGCATATCTGAAGTGGGTGGAACTGGAACTCGAGATAGCCAAACATAGTCAAGAACAAACAGCACAACAATAAATACAACAACAATATGAAACGTATCATCATCATGCTGCTCATCGCGTGCAGCGCCGTCGTAACCGCT
>CAMHTW010000073.1 GCA_946188165.1 uncultured Prevotella sp. | reverse complement strand
TGGTAGGCGTGTGCATGTTGGTATCGAAATAGCGATTCCAGTTGTTCTCCGAGATATATGTGTACTTCACACCTTTGTAAGTGTAGGTGTAGTCTTCGCTTGATGCGCGCCGGGGCACTTGCATCGCTTTCATGGTCCGGCCGTCGCTCATCTGCACTAGTTCATCGGCAGGAATGTTGTCGGCCACTGTTTCAGGGTTTTCTTCAGCCCATACCCCCGTAGCTGCTATCGTCAGCCAGAGAGCCAATAAAAATCTCAGTTTTTTCATTTATAATAGTAATATATATTTGCTTTTGCCGGTTGTCCGACTATACACACATTTAGTAGTATCTGTATTTAGGTTACAAATATAATAATTTTATCTGAAAACAATATAGATATAAGTGCCAAATGTTTCTACATTAACTATTTTTTGTATTGTTTGCGCAAACAAAGAAATCGCATTGCCTTGTGCGAGATAGTACCTTGCCCTGTGCGAGATAGTACCTTGCCCTGTGCAAGAAATAACCTCGCAGGGGGATAGAAAGCCGCAAACGCCGTTCAAATAGGCATTGCACAGGGTAAGAGAAGGTCGCTGACGACCTTGCGCCTATAGGCAAAAAGTCTTGCGCCTATAGGCAAAAAGTCTTGTGCCTATAGGCAAAACCAACAAGCCTATAGCCAAGACATCATAGTAGGAACATAGTAGGAACATAGTAGGATCATAGTAGGATAAACCACATATCCCACTATGACTATATTACTCACCTACAAGCACTTACGCAAAATCATAGCAGGAATAGTAGGATAAACAGAAAATTAGTATATACGTAACCTGCAAAGTAATAAATGTATAGGCCTTAACCTTTATGTGTCACGGCCTCGCGCATTTCCTTCAGCAGGTCGCTGGCAAAGATGAAGTCCGTCAGGCGCTTATTGGTAGAGCCCATGATATCGGCAGAGACGCCCTGCCATTCTTTATGGCCTTCATAGATAAAAATGATGTTCTCGCCGATGCCCATCACCGAGTTCATATCGTGGGTATTGATAATCGTCGTCATATTGAACTCCTGCGTGATAGAGTGCAGCAGATCGTCGATGACCAGCGACGTCTTGGGGTCGAGGCCGGAGTTCGGCTCGTCGCAGAACAGGTATTTGGGATTCAGGGCAATGGCACGGGCAATGGCGACACGTTTCTGCATACCGCCACTGATTTCACCGGGGAACTTCTGCTCCGCCCCCACCAGGTTGACGCGGTCCAGACATTCCATAGCCCTGCGTTCGCGCTCGCGCAAATTCATCGTCGAGAACATGTCAAGCGGAAACATCACATTCTCCAGGACGGTCAGCGAGTCGAATAGTGCTGCCGACTGGAATATCATACCCATCTCACGACGCATGTGTACCTTCTCCTGTTTCGACATGCCTACGAAGTCGCGACCGTCGTAAAGTATCTGTCCACTGGTCGGGTCCAGCAGGCCTACCAGATTCTTCATCAACACGGTCTTACCCGAACCGCTCTGTCCGATAATCAGGTTGGTCTTGCCATCCTCGAAGACGGTGCAGATGTCCTTCAGCACCTCTTTGTCTTCAAAGCTCTTGTATAGATTCTTGACTTCAATCATGACAGCAGCTGTGTTAAGAAGACGTCACTACACAATATCAGTACGCTGGAACAGACTACGGCATCTGTCGAGGCCTTGCCCACATTCACGCTACCGCCCTCGACGGTATAGCCGAAATACGACGGTACGGCACTGATGATAAAAGCAAAGAAAAGGCTCTTGATGATACTCATCCACACAAACCAGGGTTGGAACGCATGCTGCAGACCTAACGTCAGGTCATCAGGAACGATGATATGTCCGACATACGCCGTACCGTAGGCACCAATGATTCCCATGGCCGACGAGAAGATGACCAGCAGCGGCATAATGGTCAGCATGCCAAGGATTTTGGGCAATATCAAGTAACACGCCGAATTGACGCCCATAATCTCCAAGGCGTCAATCTGCTGCGTTACACGCATCGTACCAATCTCCGAAGCAATGTTTGACCCTACCTTACCGGCCAGTATCAGACACATGATACTGCTCGAGAACTCCAACAGCATGATTTCACGCGTGGTATAGCCACTTACCCAACGGGGCATCCACGGACTCTGGATATTCAGCTTCATCTGGATACAGATAACAGCACCGATAAAGAACGATATCAGCAGCACGATACCAATGGAGTTGACACCTAACTGGGCCATCTCCTTCACATACTGTTTCCAAAACATGCGGAAACGTTCGGGTACACTAAAGGTGCGACCCATCAGCATGATGAACCGCCCTAATGTCGTCAGCCAATTATGCAACAACTTGATCATATCGCCTGCAAAGGTAGTGCAAATCGAACAAAATGCAAAATAAATTATATTTTATTTTCATTTTTGAGATGCAGCCTACCTTGACCAAAGGTCAAAGGTACAACTTTTCTCCGAATAATTGTACGATTATCCGATTTTTTCTTTCTCTATTTTTTCTGCATGAACGGCAACGTCTGAGCTTGCTCCATCATCAGGTCAGCGAGCATGCCATTGGCATCGCTATCGCCATTGATGCGGTCGTAAAACGATTTCAGCCCGTCGCGTCCGCCGTCGTGCTTCAGCACATAGACCAAGCAGAGATACTGCAAGGCCGTGTTCGATGAGAGGATGTCGAGGTCGGTAATAGCCAGTTGCGAGATTGCCAACTGGTACGCATCATCGCTATTCGCGTCGATGAATTGCTGTACGTCGCCGAGGGTCTCGAGCCCAAAGGATTCAAGTACCGGCAGATAGGACATCACAGATACAGGAAAGACTTCTGCCTGGTTGACGGCGGCGATACGCTTGTTTAAACGGTCGAAGGGATGCAGTTCGAGATAGCTGCGGAACGTGTCACGCGACAATGGCACGTCGTCAAGCTTGCCGTTCTTCACCAATGCCAACGTCTGGCGACGATAATCGGTAAGCACCATGCGCAGGCGGCTGAATTCGTCGTCTATCAGCTCCATCATGCCTGCCAGACGCCCAAACTGCCTCAGGTACACGTCGGGAATCTTCACATCGCCTTTGTAGCCTGTATCGTGTTCGATCGTTGACCATACGTGTTGAAGAGCCGTGCGCATCTGCAACTCAAAGCGCAGTCCACCGGTTTTGAGCCGGCAGATATAGTGCAGGGAGTTGTATCCGAAAGAGTCCAGCTTGTGCAACTTGCGCTTATCGACGCTCTCCTGCCAGTCGATGTCGAACACACGTTTAGCGATAGCTGCCACCTTGTCCACCTCGTCGCTATAGAAAGTAATGACACGCAATCCTACGAGGTCGGTGATGTCGTCGATGCTCTTATATTTCGCACCCTTTAACTCCAGTTTTCCCGTCAGCGACTTCTCCGTCTTCACTCTGTGCTCCATGGCCGTGATATAGATGTTCTGTTCGCGCAGAGCATGGCGCAACTGCTGACTGGCCTCGTCGGCCAACTGCTGTAGTGTGGGGCGCAGTTCACGGTACTGCCGCAGCAGCATCTCACCATGTGGGTCCAGTTTCACTTGATTTCCCATCTACTGTCGGGTTTACATGAACTCGAAGATATTGCTGAAGCCCGTAATAGCAAAGACGGTACGGACGTTGTCGTTGATATTCTTGATATAGACATGTCCGCCCTTTTCCTTGGTGTTTTGCAGGATGCCAAGGAATATGCGCAGACCTGCTGACGAGATGTACGCCAGATTGGTACAGTCAATGATAATATCCTTACCCTCCACATTGTTCAGTGGCCTCATGGCTTTTTCTGTTTCTGCGGCAGCGGCAGTGTCAAGAGTACCCTCCAGAATGGCAACCACGTTACCGTCGATTTCTTCAATTTTAACGTTCATCATCTTAATTAATATGTTTATTATTCTTCACTCTTTTTCTCAGTGTCAGCACATTGAGATTATCTATGCGCTCGTAGTTGATGGAATCCATATTCTGACGCATGATATGGATGCCCAGTCCACCAATTTTGCGTTCCTTGGCAGAAATCGTCGTGTCAACATCAGGCTGTACGGTGGGGTCGAAAGGCTGGCCACTGTCGATGATGGTAAACTTCAGGCGTACATCATTCGAGGCAGCCTCAACGGTCACGTCACCGCGTTGTCCAGCCGGGTAGGCGTATTTCATCACGTTGACCACAGCCTCCTCTACAGCCACCTTTATCTGCATGGCGACCATCTCTTCGAATCCAAGAGCCTCGCAAACCTCTTCGACAAAAGCATTCAACCGTGGCACTTCCTGCGTGTCGTTGGGCAGCACGATGCTTTTCTTCATTTTAACGTTGCTCTGCTGTCGGATATACTGGATGGCCATCATGGTCAAGTCGTCACTCTGTTCGGCATCACCCACAAACTGGTGGACGGCCTCGGTCATCTGGGCAATGAGTTGGCGAGGCTCCTGTTGTTGCTGGGAAAGAGCCTGAGAGGCTACATCGTTGACGCGCTCCATCTGGAACTGGGCATAGTTGGCATCCATGGCCTCTGTCAGTCCATCGGTAAAGAGGAAGATGGTGGTGCCAGTGAATATCTGCGCCTCCTGCAAGGAGTACTTCCACGTGGGCATGAAACCAACGGGTATGTTTGAATCACAGGGCAGTTCGCCGACACCTGCACCAACCAGCAGTGGGGCGTCATGACCAGCATTACAATAGTGCAAACGACCAGTGGGCAGGTCAAGGACACCGACGAAAAGCGTGACAAACATGTGGGCCTTGTTCATGTCGGCAATCGTCTTGTTCATTGTGGTCACAATACGGTCAGGCATCGACTCATGAGCCGATACGGTTCGGAAGGTAGAGCGGGTGACAGCCATGAAGAGTGAGGCCGGTACGCCCTTGCCCGAAACGTCGCCAATGCAGAAGAAGAGCTTCTCGTCTCGGAAATAGAAGTCGAACAGGTCGCCACCTACTTCCTTGGCAGGCATCAGCGAGGCATAGAGCTGCACGTCGTCGCGGTCGTCGCGTGTGGGGAACTTCTCAGGCAACATACCCATCTGTATATTGCTGGCAATGCGGAGGTCGCTCTCTATCGAGGCCTTTTGGGCGGTGGTATCCTTCAGTTCTTCGATGTATTTCACCAGTGACTGCTGCATATTCCCGAACGAATGACTCAACTGACCAATCTCGTCAATGCGCTTGAAGTCGGGCAGTACGGCATCGAACTGGCCTGAGGCAATGGCCTCGGCCTCATGAGCCAACCGTCGCAGAGGCCTCAACTCGCGGGTAATGATGCGGATGAAAACGTATAGCATCAGCAAGAGGCCACCGAGAACGATGATTCTGATGGTACGCCGCAGGCGGTCAAAGCCACCGAAGATGTCGCTCTCGGGACACACGATGGCCATTGAACAGCCCGTCTGACCGAGGGGTTTATAGAACACGTAGCAATCCTCGCCATTGACATTCATCTGCTTCATACCCTCCTCACCGCGTTGCATGGCATAACCCAAGGCGGACAGGGCCGTATCGGGCTGCTCCATTGTCTGTGTGAAAATGGTCTGGCGGGTAATCTTCGTCGTGTCGGGATGTACGAAGTAGGTGCCACCACGACCTATCATAATGCTGTACGAATTGGGATAGGGTTTGACGGCAGAGATGGTCTGCGAAAGCCAGTTCAGCGAGAGACTGACGTTAATGACACCTATCAACAGACCCTGCCTGTTCTTGATGGACTGACAATAGCTGGTTACCATCTCGCTGGTGTTGGTGCCCACATCGAGGTCCATATATGGTTCCGTCCAGCACGGTTTATCCAACAATTGTGGCATGAGATACCAATCAACATAAAAGTACTGGTAGTGGTCGCTGCCACCTTGGATAGTGCGCAGCGAGTCACCGACATACTTGGTGTAAGCCGAGAAGTAGCGTCCCTTGTCCTTGAAGTAGTTTGGTTCGAAAGCGATAGAGCAGTTGTAGAAGTCGGGATTGTTCATCAGCAAGCCACGACTGTAGACGAACATCGAGTCGGCTTTGTCAGGATGGCGCTGCACAAGCCATTTAGTCATATTCGAGGCCACCTCTACACGGTTCAAGATGCCTTCCACGCGTAGCGAGGTCTTATCTAGAATTTGCATGGCACGGCTGATGGCCTCCTGACGCACGGCTTCACGCGCCTGATAGAATACGAAGCCGAGAGCGACGTTGAAGATGATAGCGGCGAAAAACACTACCCACAGGCTGACCCTGACGGATAGTTTGCGACGGATGTATGCAATGATATCTTTCATACGACATTCCGATATTTCAACATTTCGTCATTCCGACAATTCGGCATAACTCACTTCCCGACTCAGCATCCGGTTCTCTACCATCAGCTGGCTGGCCAGCCGTACCATGTCGGGGCGCAGGCGGAACTCGCGTTTCTTCGACTCGCGGTCTATCTGCAGACGCAGTATTTCTTTGAGCATCAACCGCTGCAGCACACGGTTGGTGGCGATGTGGTTTTTGTCAACGTACTGCATCACGATGTCCAGTGTCTCGTCCGGATGGCTGGCGGCCCACTCCCACCCCTTCTTGCTGGCCTGAGCGAAGCGGCGTGCCTGTTCCTTGTGCTTGGTATAGTAGTCGCGGGTCATATAGACACCATCCTCCTGCACGTTATAACCGTGGTCACAGAAACGATAGACGTTCTTGTCGGTCATCTTGATGCCGGCTTGCACCAGCTGGTAGTACTCGTTGTAGCTCATGGCCAGCGTAGCATCGAGGGCTCCGGCCACAAACAGGTTGACGTTCTCGGCGAAGCGCACCCACTGATAGTTCAGATGATCCTTGATGCTCATGCAGATGGCTAACTGACCGAAGCCGACGCTCCAGATACCGACACGGGCACCTTTCTGCGTCAGCGGGTCCTTGCCTCGGGCTGAGACAATGACCATCGCATTGTTCATCGATGTCTGCAGGATGTTTACCAGAGGGATACCGCCGTCCACTATCTCCATAGCCTGACAGAGCTGCAGTGTCGTAGCGTGACATTCGTTATGACGCAGGCTATTCATGGCGGACTGCGTGGCCGACGGGTGTTCTATTCGTACCTTTACACCCGCTTCACGGTAAAAGCCTTTCACCTCGGCCACGTAGTAGCCTGCAAACTGGGCCTGTGCCGTCCATTGCGGTGTGAATACGATGGTCTCGTTCTGTGCCCTAACCACGCTGCAGCTGACCAAAAAGACGGCTGCCAGCATCCATAATCTCTTTATACTTTTCATTTTTTCACGCTTCACTTCCAAACACCTGATTGATGAGTTGTTCGAACTCCTTGTAGGCAAAGGTCTCTTGGAGTTCTCGGAGCGATGCTGCCAGCCCCCGGTAATGCCATTCGTGATCCTTGCGGTCTTTAGCATGGAAGAGGTTCCATAGGTTGTCGCCCTGTTCGGCATAGTCGCGGGCGATGGCACGCATATTCGAGAGTTTGTCGCCCAGGGCTACTATCTTGGCATCACGCGAAGCACGTGCCAGACGGTCGATGGCGGTCTGCTTGCGGGCACGCCAGTTTTCAATGCTGTCCCGACTCTGGTGGGGCTCGTCACTCTCCATAGCGACAAGCTCAGCCACACGGTCACCGAACTCAGTCTGGATTTGCGCTATGGTGACGTCTGTGTCCTCTATGGTGTCATGTAAGGCTGCAGCGGCCAGCAGTTCCTGGTCGGGCGTCATCGTGGCCACGATTTCCATGGCTTCCAACGGATGTACAATATAAGGAAAACCCTTGCCACGGCGCTCGGTCCCGGCATGGGCACGAACAGCGAACACGATAGCGCGGTCCAGCAGTTCGGTGTCTAAGGGTTTGTTTGCCATGATGTGTTTATCCTAACAATGTGGCAGACTATTTCTTACTCGCACGGTCGATATAGTCCATGATGATTTCTGCGGCATCGTCCTCGCTCAGGTCATCCATTGAGATGACGAGCTGGTAATTGCGGGTATCGTAGCGCGAGGTGTCTTCGTATTTCTTGATATAGGCTTCACGGGTCGTATCCATCTTCGCAATGATGTCGCGAGCCTCTTGTTCGCTGACATTCTGGCGGCGCATAACACGCTGGATGCGGTGCGGCATTGAGGCCTGGATGAAGACGTTCAAGTGGTTGGGCCATTCGCGGAACACCATGAAGCCCGTACGACCTGCCACAACGCATGAGGTCTGTGCGACCAGTTCCTGCAGGATGCGCTGCTCGGTCTCAAACATCGAGGCATTGTCGAGCTTCACCTCTGCTTCCATAGGCATGTTGGCGCTATTGACAAGCGTCTGGTAGTAAGTATTGATGTCGTTCCACCACGATTTCTTCTGTGCCTTGATTTCCTCGATGCGCTCGGGTGAGAGCCCGAACTTCTTGGTCAGACCGTCGATAACGGCCTTGTCGTAGAAGGGCACGCCTAATTTCTCTGACAACAGGCGGCCTATGGTGCGACCGCCACTTCCCAACTCACGGTTAATCGTGATTACAAATTTCTCGTTCTTGTTCATTTTTATGTTGTAATTAATAGCATCATACAGTTTGATTATTCCAGCGGAATCTCGGGGTGCTGCACAGCCAGAGGCAGGTCTTTCTGCGAGAGATAGAACATGTAGAGGATAACGGGCTTTGTGCCTCGGTTCTCGCCGTGATGGATGGTATTGACCATCTCTACGACAGCCTCGCCCTCATGCACCACTTTCTCCTTGCCGTCCTGACCAATGATGGTCAGCTCGCCTTGCACCAGCACGCCATAGTTCATCACTGGATGGTGATGCCAGCCTAATTTCTGGCCAGCGGGGAACACATACTTCACAGCTACCAGTTCAGGGCGTCCCTGAAAATAGTCTGGCAGCTCTACGCCGTCCCAGCTCTGGCTGGTACGAATCAGTTCTTCTGTCGTTACCTTCTGCACTTCAGCCGACACATTCTGGACGGCATTGTCATTTTGAGTTTTAGCCTGTTTACACGATGTTAATACACTTGCACCGCAAACGAGGGTAGTGGCAAGCACCCAATTCATAATCTTTTTCATAATCATTATGTGTATCATATTTATATTATAGTATTCATCATAAAGTATCGGCGTCACTTCTCACGCTGCAAATTTAATCATTTTTCTTCAAATCTCCTTATGTTTTCCCCAAAAGGTTGATTGACAAACATCAAAAAAGGGGCTGTTTGCGCTAACAACACTGTTTTCCCCTTGTTTTTACGTAAAAATATGAGTACCTTTGCAAAAGATTTACGAAAACAGGCTGCACAGCGGTAGTAGTCGGATAAGGATAACTTAAATATAATAGAAAGGTAAAAAGACAATGAAAAAGTTAATGAAAAAATGGCGTAACAGTAACGCCTACTATGAGTTCTGCCTGAACATGGCAAGAATGTACAACTATCAAGTAAAATAAAAACGGATTGTTTGCCCCCAGCATCCAATCCGTTTTTCTTTTGAATTTGCTTGGCGGCTTGAATTATTTTACCTATCTTTCTCCACCAAATGGAGAAATTACTCCATCTCGGCAAAAAAAAGAATGAATTCTTTTGTGCTGCGCTCGATTTTTCGTAATTTTGCCATCAAAAAAAGAAATATGATGGAAGGCTATAGTGTTAAAGAATACGGACAGGCGGTAAAGCGCTATGTACAGACAATGGACCTGAAGGATGACCCGCAACTGATTACTGAATACCGTCGCAGGCATAGTAAGGAAGAGTCGTGGCAGGAGATTCGCGACGGCATCAGCGAAGTGGGCATACTGGACATGCAGATATTTATTCTCGGCACCCGTCTGGTCATGATAGTGGAAACGCCGCTCGACTTCGACTGGAACTCAGCCATGGCTCGTCTGGCCACCCTACCCCGCCAACAGGAGTGGGAGGACTATATGGCCATGTTCCAGCAATGCAAGGAGGGAGCCACCAGCGATGAGAAATGGCAGATGATGGAACGAATGTTCTATTTATACTGATTAGATCACATTTTTAGCATTATTTCTTTGGATTTTGTCAACTTTTGACGATTTATTTCCTTGGATTTTGTCATTTTTCGCCAAATTATTTGTTTGGATAATATCTTTTTTGTATCTTTGCATGCAAAATAATTAAAAGATGTATTATCCGAGATTAATTGATAGTTATTTGCAGGAATGGGCCTCACGTGAGACGCATAAGCCACTGCTGCTTCGTGGTGCACGTCAGGTAGGAAAGTCGACAGCCGTACGTCATCTGGCAGAGCGTTTCGAGAGCTATGTGGAGATCAACTTCGAGAAACAAGCTTCCTATATTCCACTGTTTCAGGCGAAGGACCTCGACGTGAAAAGAATAGTCTCACAGATAGCTGCAATGGCTGGAAAACGCATTATGCCAGGTAAGACTTTGCTTTTCTTGGACGAGGTTCAGGCTTGTCCAGAGTCCATTATGTCGCTTTGGTTCTTTAAGGAAGATCTGCCCGAACTGCATGTGGTGGCAGCCGGATCGCTGTTGGAATTTGCCCTTGAAGACCTGCCGTCGTTTGGCGTGGGTCGCATCCATTCAATGTTTATGTTCCCGATGACTTTCGATGAATTCCTCATTGCCAATGGCGAACAGCTATTGATGGAGGCGCGAAACGGTGCCACATCATCCCAGCCACTACCACAACCTCTCTATGAGAAGCTGGTGGGGCTTACAAGGACTTTCATGCTAGTAGGCGGTATGCCAGAGGCTGTAGCCAAGTGGGTGGAGACGCACGACTATCTGGCCTGTCAGGAGATACAGGATGACATTGTCGTGACCTACGAGGATGATTTCCCGAAATACCGCAAGAAGATCGACCCTACACTGCTTCGCAACACCATGCGAAGTGTCGCTGTGCAGTTGACGGATAAGTTCGTCTTTTCTGCTGTGGAAGGTAACTACAAAGCCGCAGAGGTGAAGAAGGCGTTGGATATGCTCACTAAGGCAGGAATTGTGATACCCGTGACGCATACAGATGCCAACGGACTGCCACTGGGAAGCGAGGCTGACAAGTCGTACCAGAAGATGCTGCTACTCGACACGGGTCTGATGCTGCGCCTGCTGAACATGACCACAGGCGACATCTCAGAACTCACCGAACAGATACTGACAAGCGATGTTACCGACCTGGTTAACAAGGGGCCGATGGCCGAGATGCTGGCTGGGCTCGAATTGCTGCACTACCGCACGCCCAACATCCGTCATGAGATATACTATTGGCAACGTCAGGTAAAGAACTCACAGGCTGAAGTAGATTACATTTCGAGTTATCGTCAAACGGTATTGCCTATCGAAGTGAAAGCCGAAAAGCAGGGTGGCATGAAGAGTCTTTGGATTTTTTTGCGCGAAAGGAAACTCACGAATGCTATCCGCTGTTCGTTGGAAAACTTTGGAGCCTTCGACTATCAAGACCCAGAAGCCAGTGGATCAATCCGCCATGTACAGATTTGCCCACTCTATGCTATCTCGCAGATGGACTCTGTACTGAAAACTTTTAATTGGTAATTAATAAAGCGGACTGCCATCACTATTGATCTGGATGCTGCCAAGTGGCAACAAGCTCCGACGGTCACCTCTACCGACATCATCATCCACTAAGTGGGAGGCGTCAACAAAGTAAGATGGTTATTTCATTAGCCACTGCCCGTCACGTTCGACCATGGGAACGATGACTTCCTCCTGGGTGGAGTCGGCATAGCAAAGGATCAGGAAGGTATGAACTAAGGGAGAGCCTTGAAAGGTGTCGCAGCGGCCAGGATTCTCGGCAATACGTACCTCGCGCAAGCCACCATGTTTCTTCTGCATATCCTGTTGATACTGGCGAACAGCAGCTAACAGCTGCTCGCCATAGTCAGCAGGCAAGGTGTCGACACCCAACTTATTCTCTAAAAAGCGGACGGCATCGCCCTCGACCAAGAGGTCGTAATAGGCCTTGGCGGATTCTGCAGCCTGCTGCTCGGGCGACGAGCTGCTGCAAGCCACAAAACCAATGAGACATTGAAAAAATAAGAATATGAGAATTTTTCGCATCAGTTCGTGAAATTCGTGTAAAACGTTGCTTATTTCTGTCTGATAAACACATTGATGGGCGTACCCGTCAACGTCCAGTTCTCACGCATCTTATTCTCGAGGAATCGACGATAGGCCTCCTTGACATACTGAGGCAAGTTGGCATAGAACACGAAGGTGGGAATCTGCGTGTCGGGGACCTGCGACACGTACTTGATCTTAATATATTTGCCCTTGATGGAGGGAGGCGGCGTCTGCTCGATAATGGGCAGCATGACCTCGTTGAGCTTCGACGTGCCAATTTTGATTTTACGGTTCAGATAGACCTGCTTGGCCGTTTCGAGCACCTTGAAGATGCGCTGCTTGGT
>CAMHTW010000072.1 GCA_946188165.1 uncultured Prevotella sp. | reverse complement strand
AGCGATACTGTGTCTTCAGCGCAGCAGCGTTCATTGCTACCAGCACGTCGCACTTATCGCCAGGGGTGTAAACCTTGCCGGCACCGATGTGTACCTGGAAACCAGACACACCTGTCAGCGAACCTTGCGGGGCGCGGATGTCGGCAGGATAGTCGGGGAATGTTGAGATACCATTACCTACGGTAGCTGATACCGTAGAAAAGATGTTTCCGGCCAATTGCATACCATCGCCGGAGTCTCCTGAAAAACGAACAACCACTTGGTCGAGCTCTTTCACTTCTAATTGTTCAGCCATAATTATTTGGTTTAATACTATCTTTCTCTAAAACGGGTGCAAAATTATTCATTTTTGACGAATTATCCAAAGAAAATACGCAAAAACTGTATATTTTTGTTTGGATTCCTGCAAATTCTTGCATATATGCACTTTTTTTTCATTCTTATTTTATACCTTTGCTGCCACAAAGTAGTAACACTAATATGAAGAATATGATAATAAAGGGGCAAAAACGGGAATATGAACGACCGATGATACATATCATCAGGTTGCATGGTCGGCCATTACTACAAACTGGCAGTCCGAAGTATAATGGTTTTAATCATGAAGAAGAATGGTAACGATATGGAGGATTTCAAGATGAAGACAAAGATATTCTTTTCACTTTTCGTCGTCCTTGCACTGTTTGCATGTAGCAATGATGACATACAGGAGACAAGTCCCTCCGATCCCCAGCCATCGGCGATTACTTTTGATTTGATGCCTATTCATCCTGATGAAGGTGCTTCGGACATAACGCGTGCTGTCAAACAGGGATGGGTGTCTGGCGATGTCATATTCGTGTTCTTTAATAATATAGCAGCACCGAAATATTTGAAAATGTACTATAATGGTTCAACATGGACCACCACAGAGATGAATGGTGACACGCAGGAGTCCCTTGGCCTTTCAAACGGGGCAACAGGTACCATGCGTGCCGTCTATCTGCCCTTTGGCTGTGATGCCACGGTTTCAAAGAGTGGAACAAGTTTTGTATTTGATAAGACCTATTATACCTTTTATCTTACAGCGACCCTCGCCTATAAGGTCGAGGATAACAAGGTTTCAGGTGCATTCAATATGACTATTCCTGCTGACTATGTGCAGTTCTTTATCGAGGAAGCCTCTGCCGTCGATGAGGCTTATTCGTTGGGTACCGATGCCGTTGCCCCTGTTGGCATAGCATCCATCAGTGCTGATGGTACGGTGGTTGAGACGACCGATAAGACAGCTGCCAACGATATGCCTGGCTATGCCTATAGTGGTGGTTTCCTGTTTAGTGGAAAACTGGTCAACGGGTATGGCAGCAACCATTATTTTGCACTGATAAAGAATAGTGATCACACTCGTCACGACTATTTCGTTACGGGCAAGACACTCGCCAGTCATAGTGCCGTAAAACTGCCAGCCAATGGCAATAGCAAGTGGCAGTCAGTAGGTAGTGGTCAATACTTTGAAATGAGAAAGGGTAATACGAGTTTGGGGAAATGGTACACAGGCAATTTCTATGATAATGGATCGTCGGCAACGTCGTGCTTGAATCCAGAGGATGCTGGTACAAAGTTGACCCATGCCAGTGCTATTGCGAGAACAGATTTCACGCTTCCTTCAAAGGACCAGTACGATGCCCTGATTACTAACTGCTCGTGGACCTGGCTTTCTATTCATGGTGTTTATGGTATGGTTGTTCAATCGGATACAGGCTTCCTGTTCTTCCCATCGTCCGATAATAACAGGTGCGACTATTGGGCTTCTACGCCATCATCATATTCTGGTTATTCATATACGCTTTATGTGAAACACGACTCAGACATTTGCAGAACTGAATATGATAGAGATGACAATGAAAACTTCGTGCGTTATCTGAAAAAAGAATAGTGTCTCGGTGGGACACTATTCTTCTTTCAGTTTCATGCTTTTGGCTTTGTCAATGCCTAAAGCATCTGTTTCCTCTTGCTGTTGTTGTTCTTTCTCTGTCTTGTTGGTAAGATAGCGCTGGTGACCTTCTTCTATCTCTTTCAACTTGTCTTCGTGCACTTTGTCACGCTTTTCAGTGAAGGTCTTGTCTACTTTCTCCACGGCTTCTTTCAGCTTGTCTACATCCTCCTTCTTCTCGTCGACGGAAAGGGTTGCTATCTCACCTTCGGCCTCTTTTTTCGCCTTTTCCATTTCTGCCTTACACTCATTGTAAAGCAAGTCGACAGTCTGGTTCAGGACATCGTAGCGATTGTTGTCAACCTCAGGCATCGTCAGCAAGATGTATTCCACATCCATCTTTTGGTCATCGTCCATATCTATGCTCATCGTCTGACGCTCTTGCTTAAACTCTGGATGTGACTTCTTGATGCCCAGTTCTATTTGCATCAGGTCTTCTTCGTATTTGGGGAATACCATGAGACTAAAGTCGTCTTTTCTGGCTATATTACAAACGTCCTCAATACGCTTCGACTCTCCCTCTATCGCTATATTCACGGGCAGTAATGCAGCTTCTTCGGCCTTTACGCAAAGGTTCATATAGCGATAGTTCAATAATGCCACATAACCGGTCAAACGTTCCTTCAACTGGTCGTATTTACTGATAATACTTCTTTTCATATTCTAACTCTTAACTTCTCATTTTCACTTTTCACTTCTCACTTCTCCTTACATGCCGTCCTTGATATTCATCGACTTGAACGATTGTTTTGCTTCAACCTTATTCATCGTGAGATCAGTACCTGTGACGGCGTCTTTGAATTCTGTTTTACCCTTAACCTCGTTACCACCGCTTTCAAGATTCATCTTGCCGTCGGCCAGTTTCACAGAAGCCTTCTTCTCACCCTGCTGAGCCTCGAAGGTCTTGTCGGCGCCTATTGCAATCTCCTCAGATGTGGCTTCAATCTTCTTGCTCTTGAAGTCCTTCGTCTCCATACCGGCAGTGATGGTCTCGGCCAGCAAGAGCATCTTGCTGCCTTGTGCCACAGCCTTAGTCTTGGCGTTTCCACCGTCTACGTCATAGTCGACAGTCTCCATGGTGATGTTCTTCGACTTCATGATGATGTCGCCTTCAGCCTTGTAGCTGCCTTTCTTGACGTGTCCGTCATCATCATGCTCCACGCCCGATGGTGATGCTGCCGACACTTCAATAGTCTTGGCGGCAATGCTTATCTTGCCGTTGGCAGCTAAGCCCTTCTCGTTATACTCCTCGTCCTTTTTCTCATAGTCCATCGCCTCAAGTGAGATCTCCTTTGACAGGATGGCAACAGACCCTGTAGCACTGACCTGCGAACCGTCCTTGTTGGCATTGCCGGTATCGATGGTAACAAATTGTGATGTCAGGTCGAATGAACTGTCTTCTACCAGTGTGCCGTCTTCCTTCTCCATACCGATGCTCATACGTGGTGTGTGTACGTTGATGCCAGCACCAGGATTGGTCCGCAGCATACCGTCGCCGTCGCGGTTTAGGATGTCGATGCTCTCGCCTATAAGCGACAAAGAGGCACCTGTCGATTCCTTTTGGAAGGCATCACCAGTCTTGATGGCATTCTTCTCAGTTTCCAGCGCCGTAATTTGACGGGAGACCTCTGCCATTCGCGATACAGCTTGTACGAAGTCTGACGTAGCACGATATAATGCCGGTGTGATGTTCTCCACCTCTATTCTTATCTTCTCCATGTCGAGCATTTTTACACGGATGAGGTCATTGCTGCCATTTAAATCCTCTTCCTGATCCATCAGCTTTTTCAGGTCTTTGAAGAATTTGTCGATGTCCTTTTTGCTGTTGTCCGAGCGTTTCTTCAACTCGTCCTTCTGTTCCTTCAGGGCTTCAAGACGCTTCTCGACATTCTCCTTGTGGTGGTCAGCTGATGTGGCGGCCTCCACTTGCAACGTTTTGTCGGCATGGATACGGATGCCACTCTCACCCAGAATAGCGGGTTCCTCCGAGAAAGCATCTTTGGAGTCGCTGCTTTCAAGGGTGATAGCGCGAGCCTGACTGATGATGGCTGAATTTGGATAGACCACATCTTCCAGTCCGTCGATACCCGGGTCTACCGCTTTCTGCTGAATAATTGGAGCACGCTGGGTGATGGTACCACTCTTTCCTGTGCCCTCCACATTGATGGTACTGCCGCGAATAATCACTTTTCCGCTGCCTTTCAGCATACCGCTCTTGTCCACGTTGCCAATGACAATCTCTGGGGCGGAGATGACAATGCGCTCGTCGTCGGTAATGTACCTACCGCTGTCTAAGTGGTCGAAGATGTCGGTCTTCATCTGCTGCACGGCATCCTTCTGCTTGTGAATCTCTTCCAAGTCTTTTGAGACACTGTTCTGGAAGTTTTCCAACACTTTCTTCCATTCGTCGAATATATAATCCATAGCTTTTCTTAATTGTCACTTTTCACTTCTTACTTCTTACTTCTTACTTCTTACCTCTTACCTCTTACCTCTTACCTATTCTATGCCTTCATGATCTCCCTTACTTTCTGGGAAGTTCCTTGAGACATGGCTGGTACGATTGATGGATCGTCTTGGACTGCAATCTTGGCATCCTTGATTTCCGATCCAAGTATCTTCGTAGAACCGCCGTCTGAGAATAGAATCTTTCCGCTCTTGTTGGAGCCGAATGCTGACCAGTCCTGCAAGTCATCAACGAGACTGCCTATGCTACCGAAGATGGCATTTGATGCGGCTTGGCTAACAACGTCCAATAGTGTGCTCTTACTTTCTTTATACACCTCTTGAATGCTGTCCACATACTTATTCCAGTCATCCTCGCTATAGTCTGCTTCGAGGTCGGGAGCAGCCGGTATCTCACCTCCTACGCCTTGGATGGCGCCTACTTTTTCGCGTGGCATCTTGAACACGTCATCTACCAGTTTGACAAAGTACCTTCTGCGTAGCAATCGCGTTTGTTTCGTGATGTCGTCGTCCTTGAAAGTGGCGTAGAATCGTCCAAGCATCTTCTTGTCCTTGGCGTGGAAATAGTGAGGTACTTCCATACCTTTCAGTACATTCCTTGCATCGTCGTCTATCAATACGTTGCCTTCAAGTAGATCGTTTACGTCCAGAGCCGACAATTGTACCAGATACCCCTGTATCAGTTTGACCTGTTGCAGGATGGCGTTACGCCTTCTCTCCTGCTCTTCCTTTATTGTTTTTTTACTCTGTGTATATTTCTTCTTTTTCCTTTTCCCCCTTCCCACGACAACGTAGCCAGGAAAGAAGAATTGCGATACCTCTTGGTTTATCTCGTTGTCGGCCATCTCCTTGAGCATACCGGTGAATCCGACCAGGTTCTTCAGCGCTGCGTCGTCTGCCAAAGTGTTGCTCCACAGACTGTCGACAATATCCTCCCATTTCTTGCATGGCAGCTCCTCGGCGCCATTCTGTTTCCTTGTCGAGTCGTTGATTTTCTTTTTGAGTCCTTCTACCGCTACATGACAGTTATTATAGTTGTCGAAATACTTCCGGCAGAAGAGGTCGGCCACCAACGACACACCGTTGAACGTATCACGGATTCTCTTAAACGCAATGAGGGTTCGTACTTTCTTTTTGTCATTACTAATGTCCGTGAAAATGTTATTGATCTTGGTGATACGCTTCTCATAGGCATCTTCGGGATAGACCGTCTTACCCTTGCCCGCTTCAAGTGCCAGATAGCGGTTCGACTTCACCTGCAGTTTACCCTCCACAGGACGAATGAATACCTCGATGGTGTGTCGGAGCACGGAGATGTCGGCAAATCCTCCTACTAATGATGCCAGCTTCTTGGTGACCGCTTCTGCTACGGCGATGCCGAAGTTTGCGCCCGTCGACGAGCCATAATCGGTGGTATACCACTTGTTCTTGACGTTCTTGCCCGATACGAGTGTCAGGTTGTTGCCTGCCTCAATGGTCACGTTCTTGCCCTGAATCTTGACATCACCGTTAGGCGCACTAACGGTAATGCCCGTAAATGCTCCAATCTTCACGTCGCCATATGGCGAATTGATGGTGACGTTACGTCCATCGCTGCTACCCTTGATGCTGTAGATGCCGAATTTGTCCGTAATCTCTACAGACCCCTGAAGACTCTTACCTTCCTCAAAATCGAAGAATGTCTCACTCGGATAAAACCCTTGTATCATTTTCAGAGCTGGGCTCATGCCCGTTAGGAATGCCGTCATGCCTGCTCCTAAACCGTCTGTCATGAGGATAGACTGACCATAGGGCGTCGTGTGTACGATATTGTTCACGCGAGTCGATACTGGTAACTCCTGACCTTTGATGGCCATTGCTCCCACGACGTATGGACGCTCCACGTTGCCGTTGACAAAGTCTACCAACACTTGTTCGTTCTCATAGTGACGATAGTAGGAGCCTGTTCCGTTGTTGCCGCCAGGATGGGCGAATGCCAGCCAAGGCGTGATGTCGCTCTTGTCGCTGGTCTGCCAAGGGAATTTCACACGGACTCTACCCTGTCGACTTGGATCGCTGACACCTTCTTTGGTGACGTATGCCAACTGGGGGCCGGAAGTCCGTATGTGTCCTGCCGGATGTAAGGCGGGATAGAAGCGGCTATCAGTTCCATTCTTTGCAATGGCCACGGCCTGATACACGGTCTTTCTGGTCTCCATCACTTCATCCTTTACCAGGATATTTTTGATAATGTCTTTACTGTTTATCTGTACGACAATGTATCTTTGCGATTCACCATTGATGGTGATGACTTGTCCGAGCTTCAGGTCCTGATAAGTAGTGTCGAAGTCGATGGTGATAGTACCGTTAGCGGCATCGAGTTCACCTTTCAATACCTTAGCGTATAGTTCGGCATTGATATGTGGTTTGTAGGCCGAGAATTCGTTGTATTCATCACCAGAGCTATTGTAGTGTGCCTTTTTGACAGCAGTGATATCGTCGTTTGAGTATTCATCGAAATATTGTTTGTTGAAATCGGCATTTTTCTCGTTTGACTTTTTTTCTGCCTGACCGTAGGCGATACCCTCATCGACGATGGTGTCCACCACAAAGTCGAATAGGTTTTTACCGCTTGATAATAGTTTGCCAACGGTGTTTGCAAACCAAATGCCTAACCCGTTGTCGGGGCTACTGTACATTTTCGCCAAAATCTGATCGTAACCGTCTTTCTTCAAACTGTTCGATAGTATGTGGTCGTCATAAGTCGCTTCGTCAGAATAGTGGCTGCCAGAAGTCTCACCAATGGCCTGTGAGTTGAGGTCGTTATAGGTGATGGTATCGTATGTCGTAATATTGTCTTTGTCGTCTAACGTTTCTTTTTCATCATAACCAATATGTAGTTTTTTCCCCTCAAAATAGAGAAATTCTCCCCATCTGTTACAGGTGCGTACAAGGAAGTCCCAGTAGCTCTCGTTATACTGTACGAGGTATGGGAAAATAGCCTCTTCGTAATTTTCGGTTGTCGACAATTGCTTCATGTTGCTGTAGTCGTATTCTACGGTATTGTTGCTGTTGTACGGCAATTTGAAGTTGTTCTTCTGTCCTTCGATGATGTCGCGTCCCAAACGCATGGAGATAAATGAACGACAGTCGGGAGCCAGCGTCATCAACTTGTCAGGACTATACATTTTCATCGTCACATACATGTTGCTCTTCTTGTAGCGCGGTATGATTTCGTGTACATAATATCCGCTGCAGATGGTCAGGTTACTATACGCCAGACTCACCTCCGCCTTCTTGAATACCGTTTCCAGATCCGCCTTGCTGATTTTTGTCCATGATCCCGACGTGATGCTGAACTGTATGTCGGCAATGATTTCACCAGGGCTGTACATCTTCTTAGTGAAGTTGAGCGTGTTGATGCTCATCAGATAGGTCTTATTTCCGATGGTAATTTGGGTATTCTTATTGTCTTTGTTCAGATTTACCGTGCCATTTTTGCTTATTATAGTAAGCGTCAAAGAAATAATATCTGCCATAGTCGCTTTTTAGTTTTGGTGAATAAATATACTGGTATAGTTTTTGTCTCGTCCGATGTAGGTCGTATTGAGCAACAGCAGCTTGATGTTAAGTAGCATCTGCTTCTCGTTAGGTTCCTTGTTGCTTGACGCGCTGTAGCTCTCGTCGATGCCTACCACATAGCCGTCGCATACCATACCATCTTCATAGTCGTTCAAACGTTCGTTCTGGTTGAAGGTGGCATTGAATAGGAACGAGAAGCAGAAGTGCTCATTACTTGGCAACATCTGGTAGAAAGGCTTGGCATCAGCAGTATCGTTCAGTCGGATGGTGAACTCCATCTCCACTGGTTGCGTGGGACCATAGGCCTCGCCTCTGTTGTTGCGCTCGCGTTGGCACTTGTAGTTCATCCATTGTATGGTGAGACACTTCTCCTGTAGCACGTTGGGCTGCTCCAAGATGCTCTCTGGTACTACCAGTGCCTTCAGTTCGTTGGAATATAGTCTTGTTGTCATAACCTTATACGCGTTTAATTTCTACATCATCAATCTTTACTGTTTCCGCCTCCATGCCGAGTGTTAATATGCGACGGCGTGAGGAGTCTATGTCGTAAGTTTCAGAGAGGCTGAAACAGCGGGCATTTTCAAAGTAAACAATGTGTTCTGAAGTGCAGTCGGATGACGATACGGTGTTGGTTTTGATGACCACTCTGCCCTCTTGCAGTTCCATGGAGTCATACCATTCATAGAGGGTTAGGTCGTCGCGGCCTGGACAAATGACGCTGACTTCAAGCAGTTCTGAGCGCACTGGAGCCTCAGGACAGAAGCGGTTGTAGGGACGCTTATGGACGAAATGACAGTCGGACACAAGATATTGCTTGTGATACAGTCCGATACTGTTGTTCCCGAATTCTAATGCTGCAATTAATGCCATTATCTTAACGTTTTAATGTTCTTGTGCTGCAAAGATAGTACTTGTTGGTGGTTTGCAATCTGTGTTTATGTAGATTATTTGCCAAGAAGTAGCGACACCCTATGTGTTTTGCGACAAAGTGGCTTCACGACTGCTTTGTATGTCGCGTCTTAGTACTCGAACGACGAGCCTCCTAAGAACTCACGCAGCAGTGACGTGGGTGGAATCTGGTCCTCGGGTATAGGTCGGATGTAACTCAGGAACTTACGCAACCGATAGGCTTCGGCATACTCCGGACAGTTCTCAGGAACCTCATCCAGTAGTGGCTCAGCCTGTCGCTTGATGACAGCCAGTTCAAAGAGCATAGCCGAGTTGAACATGGCGTCGGCATTCTCCTGGAAGGGGAATATCCATTTATTCTCGCCAGCACGTACGGAGGGCCATCGGCGAATGGTTTCGCGTGCATTGACGCCACGGTACTTGTTGTCGCGAATGATACGGCGCAACAGACGGTTGTCCGTTGTCGGAATATAGTTGTGCGAGTCAAGCAGAATCGTAGTCAGTGCCGACGCATAGACGCGGAAAATCTGTTCGTCGGGAATCTGTGACGTCAACTCCGGATTCAGGGCATGGATGCCTTCCACTACCAGTATTTCCTTGCCTTTCAATTGCAGTTTCTTACCGCTCCATTCGCTCTTGCCCGTTTGGAAATTATAGCGTGGCAGTTCCACCTCCTCGCCACGGAACAAGGCGTTCAGCTGCTCGTTTAATAGCGCGATGTTCAGGGCATGCAGATGTTCAAAGTCGTAGTCGCCCTTCTCGTCGCGTGGTGTCTGGTCGCGGTCCAGGAAGTAGTCGTCCAGCGATATGCCAATAGGTTTGATGCCATTGACAGCCAGTTGCACACTGAGACGCTTGCATGTCGTTGTCTTACCGCTGCTGCTGGGGCCGGCTATCAGCACCATCTTGATGCCTTTGGTCCGTGCTATCACATCGGCAATCATGGCAATCTTCTTCTCCTGCAGGGCCTCCGAAATCTGTATCAGTTGCGACGAGTGGCCTTTGCTAATGACGTCGTTCAGGTCACCCACGTTACGTAGTCCGATGATGTCCTGCCACTGATGATGCTCCTTGAAGATACCGAACATTTTATCCTGACGGATGAATGCACCAAGCTTCGAAGGGTCTTCTGTCGTTGGTATGCGCAGCAGCAGCCCGTCGAAGTAGTATTCCAGTCCGAACAAGTATATCTGCGAGGTGTTGGTCAGCAGCGAACCATAGTAATAGTCCTGATAACCGTCCATGTCGTAGTATGTAGTGTAGAGGCGTCCTGTGCTCTGCAGCAGTTTTACCTTCGACTGTGCCCCCACCTTGTTAAACATCTCAATAGCTTCCTCCGTGGTTGTCTCATGACGATGGATAGGAATGCCGGCATCAATGATGTCCTGCATCTTCTGCCGTAAGGTGCTGGCATCGTCAGGTGTCACGGGACGCCCTATCTGCAGGTCCACATAGTAGCCATTGCTGATAGGTATGTCGATACTCACTTTACAGGGGGTGCCTCCCGGTTCGTCGAACAGTTCGTGGGCAGCCTTACAAAGGATAAAAAATAATGTACGCGTGTATGCGCGAATGCCACTGGACGACGTGATGTCCAGAAACTCAACCTCTTTCTGCTTGTAGATGCGGTAGTGCATACCTTCTACTTTGTTGTTGACACGCGCAGAGATTGGACCGTGTGTCAGTGCCAGATCACTCAGCATGTAGGCATCTATCAGCGTGCAGCCCATAGGCACCTCTACGGTACGACCGTTGTTACGGATATGAATTTTAATAGCTTTTTCCATATATATTAGTCTTTAGTTACAAAAACAACGTTGCAAAAATAGGAAAAAAAAATGAAAACACTACCCGAAAATAAAAAAAAATTCATGCACCGTGCAACTTTTGAGTAACATGAACACGTCTAACGGACAAAAGAACGAAAAAAAATGACGCTTGTCTGTAGTAAAATGAAACAAGCTTGCGTCTAAGGGATAAAAACAACAATTGAAAAAGTAGCCGAGGGCACATTTTCCCCCGGCTACTTTCTATTCACATCTCTCATCTCTCATCTCTCATCTCTCATCCGACATCATCCATCCGACATCTTCCATCTCACATCTTACATCATCGCGCCCATGCACGATGCCGTGCCGAGTGCGGTCAGTGCCGCTGTCAGGATGGATATCACCATCTGAATCACTGTCTTCCAAGTCTCTCGTTTCATAATACCTTTCCTTTCTTTTTTAGTTTTTACCGCAGATTACGCAGATTTTACAGATTTTTATCTATAGGTGCAGAGTTGTGGCGCAGCTATAATCTGTATAATCTGCGGAATCTGCGGTTAATTAAACTTCAGCCTTCAGCCTTCAGCCTTCAGCCTTCGTTCAGTTCTCGTTAGGGTTGTCGTTGTCGCCACCGCCTCCGGTGTTACCGCCCGTGTTACCGCCCGTGTTGTCTGTAGGAGAGGGGTCGGGAGTGCTGCCACCACTGCTTGGTGCATTCGTGCTGCCACCCTTGGCTGTGAGGATCTGCTCGGCAGCCATGTCGGTCCACGACAGGCGACCGTCCTTGTTCAGCTCCTCGCGGGTGTACTCGCCCGTAGCCTGAGCCAGCAGCTTCAGCGAGCCGACGGCGGGACCCGTCTTGTCGGTCTTCTTCACCACGCCGATGCTGGCGCTGATGGTCTTGTCGGTGTCGGCGTCGTACAGCTTGGTACAGCCGTTACCGATACAGCTCACCTTGAAGATGGCCAGGTTGTCAACTTTGACGGTGTTACCCATCAGTGTCTGCTCACGCGTACACTTCACGAAGTCGCGCAGGATACCTTCGATGGTACCTTCCGAGAACGGGGTGTTGTGCTCCGCCATGTGAACAGCCATGTCGTGGATGTTCGGCGTCTGTTTGTAACTCACTCGAGGATAGTACTTGCCATAGGCAGCCGACTTCGAGTTCTTGTTTTGCGAAAGATAAAGTTCAATCATACTTGTTTAATTTTTTTTAGTTATTGATAATGTTATTATTTTGTTTCATACTGCAAAATTAATCAATTTATTTTCAGCCATATCTGTTATGATACGTTATATCTTGTTTTTATTCGTTTTTGTCAATTTTATTTTGTAACTTTGCATGTGTTAAATAACACATGCGAGCTTTGGCGGCACCTCGGCAAAAAGCGAGCTTTCTGCACTCGGCTTGCACAAACCTTGCACATAACTATAATTAAAACAACAAATATGAACGAACAACAAGAAACGAAAGTCACTGCATTTGGGCGCACGGAGCTTGCCCAGATGTACTTCCCCCACCTCTGTCCCGAGGCTGCGTGGCACAAGCTCCGCCAGTGGATCACCATCAATCCCACGCTCTGTCACCTGCGCCAGTTGCGCCGTCGCACCTTTACCCCTGCCGAGGTACGCCTCATCTACAGTCAGCTTGGCGAGCCGTAACGGCGCGCGGCACAGGATTTTCAGTAAGAGCCACCGGCTGTCTCATAAGCGTTTCCTGCTGAGCAGCGAGT
>CAMHTW010000071.1 GCA_946188165.1 uncultured Prevotella sp. | reverse complement strand
CCGCAGCGCATGGCCGACTTCAGACTCTCGCCACCCAGCATGAACGAGAACGAACCGAAGATAGCTTGTCCTATCAGGATGGTCAGCACCAATGCCACAATGGGTAATGCATAACTGATTAGTATCTGCGGGTCAACCAGCATACCTACCGATACGAAGAAGATGGCGCCGAATAGGTTTTTCACGGGTTCTACCAACTTTTCTATCTTTTCGGCCTCTACCGTCTCGGCCAGGATGCTACCCATGATGAAGGCGCCGAAAGCCGACGAGAAGCCTACCTTCGTCGAAATTACCGCCATAGCACAGCAGAGTCCTAACGACACGATAAGCAGCACCTCAGCATTGATAAGCTTGCGGACGTGGCGCAGGAAGATGGGGATGGCAAAGATACCTACCACCAACCATAATACTAAGAAGAAAGCAATCTTTACTACCGAGCCTAACATCTGGCTGCCGTCGGGGTTATTGCCTGAGGCAATGGCACTCAGCATCACCATCATCACAATAGCCAGAATGTCCTCAAGGATAAGCACCGACATTACCAGGCTTGCAAACTGCTGTTGGCGCAGTCCTAAGTCGTCGAAGGCCTTATAGATAATCGTTGTAGAACTCATGGCCAGCATACCGCCCAGGAAGATGCAGTCCATCTTCGACCAGCCAAAGGCATGACCCATACAGACGCCCAGCATCGACATCGAGAAGATAATGGTTATCGTCGATATGATGGGCGAAGCACCCATTTTGAGAATCTTCTTGAATGAAAAGTCCAAACCCAGCGAGAACAGCAGGAACATCACACCGATGTCTGCCCACAGATGTACGTTCTCCGAGTCTGCCACGCTGGCCGTATAAGGCATGTGGGGCGATACCAGGAATCCTGCCACGATATAGCCCAGCACCAATGGTTGCTTTAAACGTTTGAATACCAGCGTCACAATGCCTGCCATGATTAGTATCAATGCCAGGTCCTGTATCATGGTAGGTAGTTCAGTCATTGAGAAATTTAGAAATTGAGAAAATGAGGAATTAAGAAATTAGTCGTTGAAACCGCCAACCAGCTCACAAATTTTGACAATCACCTTCGTGGCCTTCTCCAACGACTGGATGGGCACGAATTCGTAGGGACCGTGGAAGTTGATGCCACCGGCAAAGATATTGGGGCAGGGGAGTCCTTTGAACGACAGTTGGGCACCGTCCGTACCGCCACGGATGGGGCGCACCTTCGGGCCGACACCCACCTCCTGCATGGCTTTCAGCACCACGTCGATGACGTGCATGGCATCGGGCTCAATCTTCTCCTTCATATTGTAGTACTGGTCGCTGACTACGCATTCCACCGTACCTTCGCCGTATTTCTCGTTCATCTGCTCGGCACAGCGCTGTACGAAACGCTTGCGGTCTTCAAACTCTTCGCGGTCGTGGTCGCGGATGATGTACGACAACTTGGCCTGCTCGATGTTCGATGTGATGCCCAACAAGTGGTAGAAACCCTGATAGCCCTCAGTGGTCTCAGGTGTCTCGTCCTCTGGCAACATCTTGGCAAACTCGGCAGCCAGCGCGTTGGCGTTAATCATCTTTCCTTTGGCATAGCCTGGGTGTACGCTCACGCCCTTGATGGTAATCTTGGCTGAGGCAGCATTGAAGTTCTCGAACTCCAACTCGCCTACGTCGCCACCGTCCATCGTGTAGGCCCATTCGCACCCGAACTTCTCTACGTCGAAGTGGTGGGCGCCCATGCCTATCTCCTCGTCGGGATTGAAGGCTATGCGAATCTTACCGTGCTTAATCTCCTTGTGCTCCTGCAGATACACCATGGCCTGTACGATTTCAGCAATACCAGCCTTGTCGTCGGCACCCAATAGTGTCGTACCGTCTGTTACGATGAGGTCTTCGCCTACGTGTTGCAACAGTTCGGGGAATTTCTTAGGGCTGCTGACAATGCCTTCGCTCAGCACGATGTCGCTTCCGTCGTAGTTCTTCACGATTTGCGGTTTGATGTCCGCTCCCGAGCAGTCGGGGCTTGTGTCGTAGTGTGAGATGAAGCCGATGGTGGGCACCTTCTCCTTCGTGTTAGCCTTCAGTGTGGCGTAGATGTAACCCTTGTCATCCATCTCTACGTCGTCCAGTCCTTCGTGCTCCAGTTCCTTCTTCAGGTACTCGGCAAATATCAGTTGCTTACTTGTACTCGGCACCGTCTGGCTGTCCTCGGCCGATTGTGTATCAAATTTGGTATAGTTCAGAAATCTTTCTGTAATGTCCATATTATCTTGTCTTTTGCTTATTGCATGCAAAGATAGTCATAATTTGTGAAATCTCCAAATCTTTTACATGTTTATTTATTTTATTGCAAGTTCTTGAGTATCGCCTCCAGTGCTTCCGTCCAGTCCTCGTTGTTTTGCGGACAGAGGGTATGCATGCCCATCGATGCTGCCATCTCAACATTCCTTCGGCCATCGTCCACAAAGAGCGTTTCTTCAGGTGTTGACTTCTGACCTTGTAGCATTATTTCGAAAATCTCGCGTCGCGGCTTCATCACCTTGCATTCATAGCTCAAATACAAGGCATCGAAGAAGTAATCGATGGGGTGCCCCTCGCCGTCGAAGTCATTGCCAGCCCACTGCATCATGTAGGGATTCGTGTTCGACAGCAGACACACCTTGTAGCCCCTTTCCCTGAGGCTGAGCAGTGCCTCCAAGTTCCGCTTGGGTACGTGGTCAACGTATCCATGCCAAGCCTGGTAGCACTCGTCCATGGTCAGCTGTCTGCCCACCATCTTGCTCAGTTCCCTGCGGAAGTCCTCAGCAGTAATCCGTCCTGACTCCAGGTCACCGAAGATGCCCCGCTGTTCAAAGGCATCCAACTGTTGGCGTGCATCTTTCAGTCCAACTTCCTCGAACCGCCTTACGGCCTGTTCGTAACTGAGCGCCAGTACCACTCCGCCCAAGTCAAATGCAATGTTCTTAATCATAAGTCGTCAATTGTCTCCGTCTATGGAGCCTTATAGTGTTAAGCGTTGCAAAGGTACGAACAATTTTCCAATCCTCCAAATCCTGCCTTTTTTTCTTTCGCTTTATTGCACAATAAGAGCTGCTTATCGCTCGGGGCCTTCGTGCTTATCGCTCATGGTCTTCATGCTTATCGCTCGTGGCCTTCGTGCTTATCGCTCGTGGGCTGTCTGCTTACTCCTCGTGACCTGCATGCTTATCGCTCGTGAGCTGTAAGGGTGGGCTTCCTCCGCGCCTGCCCCTATACCGACCAGCTGTTGACCGGCCATGGCTGGCTCCACATCTCGTGGACGCCCTTCGCCTCTCCCCGCCAATATATCCGCATCGGATACTACAAGTAAAAAGAACCGTTTCCCTCGGGCTGGCAGTTGCCGTAACGAAGCTGTTTTTTTGCCCAAAATATTTGCTGTTCCGAAAATAATTACTACCTTTGCAATGTATTACTCACGAAAAAACAAAAGAAGAATATGGAAATAAACTGTTTTACTAAGAAATGGGGTGTGACATTATTATGCCAACTTGTATGTTTGTTTGCCTTTGGCCAAAATTTATTCAAGTAATGTCAGTAGATATGTATGTAACTGTTGCGTCATAAAAAAACATTTCTTTACAGGTAAACAAAAATCCGACAATATATTTGGAGATTTAGTAGAAATACTATATCTTTGCAGATGATAAACATTATTAAAATTGATACTTTATGAAAAAGAAGAGTCTATTTAACTTAACATTCCCTAACGTACTTTTTGCCATGATGTGGTTACCTACAACTGCCAGCGCTCAGGACATTCTTGTCACTGAGAACGGTGATGCCATTAAGGCTTGGCAAGTTGACATGGGAGGAAGCAAAATTTACTATCGAGACGGTGAAGGTGAAAATGCAGCGTTGAAAAGCATCGACAAATCTTCCGTCTTAGTATGGAAAAAGGCAGACGGCTCACGCGTAGTTGTTGACAAGAACGGAGAGAGCACGTCAACTGCGACAGCCAGCCAACCCGCATCAGCCACACCGTCTGCGTCGGCTGATGACCCCGTAGCTAACAAACAGCGTATTGCAGCATTTAACCGCTCTGTCATTGAGTTTGTTGGCAAGAAAGGAAAGAGTAAACCTGGCGGTGGTGTCATGGCTCTCTTGCATGTTGACGAGGCGTCTGCCATTGCAGACAAGAATGTAGAATTGAATTTTGCACGCGAAGGCAGTTTGAGTTTTGCAACAGGTCAAGGCATCACCGTGACAGCCAAGAACAAGACCAATCGCACAATTTATATTCACCTCGGCAATACGTTCTTCTTGCGCAATGGTGTGGCTATGCCATATAACTATTCGTCAGCAACCCAATCAATGGGAGGAGGCATGCAACCCAACAGCACTTCGTATTCGCAAAATGTCGTAGCCGTACCGCCGATGTCGACATTTAAGATGGGTGTTCAGAAAATTGGTATTGATGATGCTTCGTCAACCTATGGCTCTAATTTTTATAGCTATAGAAATAACAAATCAGAATATGCGCTCAGTTGGAGTTGTAAGCCAGAAGAGCTGGCCAATACCGGTGAAGAAAAGGACTTTACACCTCAATCCTCGCCCATCAAATTTGGATTTAATCTCACCTATTCGTTTAGCGAGGACAATGCGCAGCCGTATCATCTGAACACCCAGCTTTATGTATCGAAAATTATCGGTGTGAAACTATCTTTGGCCATGGGTTGGACAACGGCTCCCTTCCAAGCAACCGTCAGCGATATAGCAGGTTCGGGTGACCCACTTACATTCGTTATGTTCCAGAGTACTCGCGGTGGTGGAGGAAAAGCCCGTCGTTAATACTCACAGAAGGTGGACTGTCCCCTTGTGAGGTTCAAGACCCTATATTAACTTTATAATAATCGGGAAAACATTTGGTTTTCTCGATTATTTTTTTGATGCGTCATGTACAGACTTTGACATGCGAGTATAGTGACTTGCCAACATAGATGCCAATGTGGGATATTGATTACGAGCCACTAAAGCTCCTACATATGCATGATTCGGCCCATGTTTCACCTGCGTATATTCATTATTATACCCAGTCACTCCCCGAATATACTTCTGCCACTCCACCTGCTCTTTTCCTTTGTCATGCAAAAGTTCCATTAGTCGTCCGAAATCACCCATTCCAAACTCTTCTGCAAAACGCTTAGCCTTCTGCGCAACCCCTTGTTGATGCTCTTCATTGGTCTGAATAACACCATTATTGTCAATATGAGATATGATTATATTCGGTTGGTTATCTATTCCCATTTCACATTAGGTTTTAATCGTGTACAAAGTTACTAAAAGTTTTCGAAACTTGAACGGTTTTCTACAAATTTCTTTGATAATCATTTGAATGTAAGCAACACATTGTTTCTCTCATAGCAATACTTTGTTTCTCTCATAGCAATACTTTGTTTTTCAATTGTTACTTGAACAACTCTCCTTCCACAATTTCATTTCTTGGACGAACTGGCTTGTCTTCATCCGTAAAGCGAATGGTTGGAGCGGATTCTTGGGGAACCACAGGTGCTGTTTTCTTGATTAGGAATGTGCACTTGTCGAGGACGTACTCTGCCACCAGAAACAGGTGGGTCATTGTTAGGTCAATAATTCTTTCCATTATTTGACCTCCTTCCGATTCAGTTCCTTTACGTAACCATCCATCAGGCTGCCTACGGCAACCGTCATTATAAATAAAAAGAATATTCCTGCCATAACTTTATTCGATAAATAGTTTAACAATGATGTTATCGGCAGCGAATTTACGATAGGGGGTGTTGCAAAAGTTGAAGCACCCCTGTGGATTTTAATATCTTTTAAGAGTTTTGGCTATCATTTCCTTCATCCTTTGGCGTAAGTCGGCAGGCTCCAGCACTTCGAGGCCGTCGGCATGGGACAGGAGGGTGTTTATGAAGTCGGCTGTGGGGCGGATGTCGAGGGCGAAGTCTGTATAGTCTGGCGTCGTGACGACTTCACGCTGCGAGGCATGAAGGGGTAGGGTGCGCAGGTAGTTGGGTGTGAAGTCGTAGGCTCGTACCACGACGTGAGCCATGGGCGTGGCATCTGTCAGCACACCATAATAGTCGGCGAAGTAGGCCTCTGACGAGAAGTCGTCAGGCATCTCGAAGTCCTCGTCGGTAAGTTCCATTTGAGTCATGCGATCCAGGGAGTAGATGCGCATCTGGTCTGTTTCGGTCTTCGCCAGCAGATACCAGCGCTGGTGGAACAGCTTTAGGGCGTATGGGCAGACGGTTTTCACGTACCCTTCGGTGCCGAACTTCTGATAGCCTATGCGCAGGCGGTGGCTGGTCTTGATGGCCTGTATGATGGTTTGCAGGTACTGTTCACCCGCCGGTACGTTTTCCAGCAGGATGCGGTCGTTGAGCGACGCACTGTCGGACAGAGCCGTGTTGACGGTCAGCGTGGACAGCATCCAGCGTTCGATGGTGTCGTCGTCGAGCACATCGGGATTGCTGATGTAGTATTTGTACGTCTTGGGTTCGCAGTCGATGATGACCCCGAACATGTTGAGAATGGCGTCCTTGTGTCGATAGAACGAGGCGCGGGTCAGTGGGCTGCCGCCAATCACTTCGTTGCCTACCCACAGGCGATTCAACTCTTCAAGCGTCAGACGCTTGTACTGGCGCAGGCTATTGACAATCCAGATGTATTGCTGGAAAATCTTTGCTGGTTTCATGATGACAGGTTTTGCGATTTCTATAAATCCGTGACAGTTTGCTTTTTGCGTCGTTTGTAGCATTTCTCGAAGTTGCAGAGGCCGCAGGTGTAGTCGAGGTGGCGGACTTCCTTGCCAAGGCCGATGATGCCGCTGACGCTTTTGATGGGCAGCATGAGCGACGAGTCGGTAAGACGGACGCCGCAGGTATGGCCTTCGAACAGCGGGAAGAGCAGTTGCTGCTGCGAGACGTGCCATCCGCAATAGCCTGGCGAGAAGCGGTTGGTATGGTGCCAGCCCAGTTTGTCGATGCTCTGCTGTACGGCTATTTCCATCTGGTCGGCACATTTCTCAGCGATGACGGAACCTAACGAGTCGGCAATAAAGACGCGCACCATGTCGCCCTCCTGTTTCAGCCGTTGCTGGTAGGCTTCGAATTCAACACCGCTGGTACAGATAAACAAGGCGTAGGCTTCAGAGCCTTTGAGTTGGCGCTCGATAATCCGTCCGATGTTGAAGGCTGGCAACTCCTGGCATACGAGGAAACAGAACTGGGGACGTAGCCAACTTTGCACGTCGTCGATGATGGCTCGTGTCTCCTGCTGTGTCGCTTCGTCAGGCCAGGTGTCATGATAGCCCATGACTTCATAGACGTCTTTTTCTGAAATAGATAGCTGGTTGTACGACAGTGTCTTGGTAGTCATTGCTCATTCCATTCGTTTAGAGCGTCAAAGAAGACGTTGATGTTCTCGATGGGTGTATGCGGTGGAGTGTCGCATCCGCTGCTGAGCACGAAATTCGGATAGGAACGCATCTTGTCGAGCAGGTCGAGGGTGGCTTCGCGCATCTGTACGGGAGTGCCGTCCTTGAACAGCGAAACGGGGTCCAGATTACCCATAGCGAGTGTCGTAGGAGGTACATCTCGGATGACTTCATCCATCTGGCACTTGTTGCCAAAATGGTAGGCGGCGGCACCAGTGGCTACCATGGCACGGGTGCAGTGTCCCTGGTTGCCGCAGTTGTGCAAAACAACGATGAAGTGGTCGTCTTGTACGCGGTCGACGATGCGCTTGACATATTGTGACGAGAACGTCATGCAGTCATCGTTGGACAGCAACCCGGCAGCAGGCTCGGCCATCAGCACGCCATTGGCACCCGTCAGCTTCAGGGCCTCGCAGTATTTCATAATGAACTGCGTACACTTGTCCAGCAATACATGGGCAGCATCGGGATGTTCATAGATGAGTACCATAATGTCAGACATGTCGTAGAGACGGCCTGCCAGCGAAAAGGGACCAATGCAGCCTGCGAAAAGCGGACGTTTTTCAAGTGAAGCGTGAAGGGTGAAGCGTGAAGAATTCTTGGCTGCCAAAAGGTTGGCTTTCAGGTATTGCGGAATGCGACCAGACGTGAGTGATGGCACTTGCAAATCATAGATACTATTGACGTCGGGCAGCAATCGACTGGCAACGGCTGGTACGGCATCGTCACTGAAAGCTATCTGGGCGCCAAAGGCTTCAGCCTCGGTGGTCAGATCCATGATAGTGCAGGCTGCTGCACTGGGAAACTGCTTGGCCAGCGTCATCACGGCTTCGTAGTGGATGTTGCCGTCGCTGACGGCTTGCCGGACGGTGTGCCCGTTCAACTCAATACCCGGATGTGTCATTACAGGAATGGCCGCCACCTTCCGTTGTCGGATGATGTCGGCCACCCATTGTGTCATATTAATCTTCATTTCACGATCTTTTTGCCACCCTTAATGTAGATGCCCTTGGCAGGAGCGTTTACGTGACGGCCGTTGAGGTCATAGAACTTCTCGTCATTGATGCTCTTAGCCTTCAGCTGCTGGTCAATAGCGGTAACATCTGCCAAGTTGGTGTGGATGATTTCCAGCTTTTCGGCTGACGGAGCCTGCTGTTCCCAGCTGAAGCTGCAACGTGTAGGCAGGATAGACAACTCCTCGGTGGTGCGAACCAGTACGCTCTCCAGAATCTCGACATTCTGCTTGGCTGGAATACCATAGAGACCGTCCTTCTGGCGAATGTTCCAGCTGCTGGCAAACGATACCTGGTTGCCGCGGTTATCGGTCATGCGAACCGTCTTGACTTCTGTGTCAATATCGTAGGCATCCGTGTTCTTCGCTCTCAGATACTGGCGTGTGGGCGAGAAAATGAGGTAGGGCATACCAGCCTCGATACCCTCGTTGGTACAGTCGACAAAGAGCAATTGTACAGTAGTGCCTTCCTGACGGATGGCTGCCAAACGCTCAACCTTGATGTCCTTGGCGGTTGCTGCCAACTGTTCGGCACTTAGGGTCATGGGCAGACATAGCGTGTTATAACCTGCAAAGAGATAGCGGTTTACCTGAGTGGGCATGTCGGTGTTCTGTACCTGTTCCACCTTCAGCGTCTGCGTCTCAGTGTAGAGGTTCTTAACTCTGTTTTGGGCTGTGGCTGACTGCGTGCAAATGGTTGCAAGAGCCATCATGGTAAGTACAATCTGTTTCATAAGCATATTGGTTTTAATCTGTTATTCATACTTTCGACTGCAAATATAGTCATTTTCTGTTTATCTTCCAACAAAATTCTTGTTTTTTTATTTCAACTGATATAAAAATTTGGATAATAAGGAAAAAAGTTGTACCTTCGCAGCCGAATTAACTTATTAGTACGTATGAATATAGCAATTGTAGGAACTGGTTATGTAGGTTTAGTCAGTGGCACGTGTTTCGCTGAAATGGGTGCGCATGTTACTTGTGTCGATGTGGACACACAGAAGATTGAAAAACTGAAGAGCGGCGTCATGCCCATCTACGAGCCAGGATTGGAAGAGTTGGTAAAGCGTAACGTGGAATACGGACGCTTACAGTTTACCACCGACCTCACAGAGGTGTTGGACGATGTGGAAGTCGTGTTTTCGGCTGTAGGTACGCCTCCCGATGAGGACGGTTCTGCCGACCTGAAGTACGTGTTGGCTGTGGCCCGCCAGTTTGGGCAAAACATCAACAAATACACCATCCTTGTTACCAAATCTACCGTGCCCGTCGGTACGGCTAAGAAGGTGAAGGCTGCCATTCAGGAAGAGTTGCAGAAACGTGGCGTTGACGTGCCGTTCGACGTGGCTTCGAACCCTGAATTTCTGAAGGAGGGTGCTGCTATCAAGGACTTTATGTCGCCCGACCGCGTGGTAGTGGGTACTGAGAGCGAGAAGGCCCGCGAGGTGATGACGCGCCTGTATAAGCCATTCTTAATCAATAACTTCCGCGTTATCTTCATGGATATCCCCTCTGCCGAGATGACCAAGTATGCTGCCAATGCCATGTTGGCTACGCGTATCTCGTTTATGAACGATATTGCCAACCTCTGCGAACGCGTAGGAGCCAATGTCGATGCTGTGCGCAAGGGTATTGGTACGGACGCCCGTATCGGCACCAAGTTCCTGTATGCCGGTTGTGGCTATGGTGGTTCGTGTTTCCCCAAGGACGTAAAGGCCCTGATGCATACAGGTATAGATAACGGCTACCACATGGAGGTCATTGAAGCTGTCGAGCGTGTCAATGAGAAGCAGAAGTCAATCGTTTACGATAAGATAATCCGTGCCGTAGGTAGCGTGAAGGGCAAGACGGTTGCTATTATTGGTCTGAGTTTCAAGCCTGAGACGGACGACATGCGTGAGGCTCCTGCCCTGGTGGTCATCGACAAGCTGTTGAAGGATGGTGCCGCCATTCGCGTCTTCGACCCCATTGCCATGGATGAGTGCAAGCGTAGGATTGGGGACAGCGTCACCTACTGTAAGAATATGTACGATGCTGCTGACGGTGCCGACGTCTTTGCACTGATGACGGAGTGGCGCCAGTTCCGACTGCCTTCATGGAATGTCATCAAGAAGGTCATGAACGGCAACGTCATCGTTGATGGCCGCAACATCTACGACCGTCAGGAAGTCGAGGAACAAGGCTTTGTTTATACAAGAATAGGAGAACGCTGAGTTCTCCTTATTTGGTATGTTTCTTTAATGATATTTGCTGATTCTGTTTTATAACGAAAGACTTAAAAACAAGGATATGGTAGAACTGAAAAACGAAGTGCTCACGATTCGTGTAGCTGAGAAGGGAGCCGAGCTCCAGAGTGTGAAGGACAGCAAGGGTAGGGAGTATATGTGGCAGGCAGGACCTGAGTGGCCCAGACATTCGCCAGTGCTGTTCCCCATCGTTTGCAGCGTCAACAACGAGACGTACCGCGTGGACGGTAATGAGTATCACCTGCCCAGACACGGTTTTGCACGCGACATGGAGTTTACGCTTATCAGCCAAACGGACGACAAGGCAACGTTCGCCCTGCACGAGTCAGAGGAGACGCTGAAGGTATATCCATATCACTTCAACCTGGCCATCACCTATCGGTTGGAGGACAACAGGATTCACGTCATCTGGCATGTGGAGAATACGGACTGTCGCGAGATTCATTTTCAGATAGGTGCTCATCCTGCCTTCAATGTGCCTGGTGGCAAACTGGAAGGCATGATTAAGCTGGACAACGAGGAACCGATGGAGACGCTGCGCAGCTATGCCGACGGCTCGCACGAACTGACAGAGGTACCTTTGGATGCCGATATGGGCATCATGGAAATCAGCAACAACTTTTTCCGCAACGACTCCGTGAAGATTCATAAGAGTCAGACCCACCGTGCCATGCTAATGGACACCAATGGCGAGCCAGCTGTGACCGTGGATTACAAGACGCCCGTCTGTGCTTTCTGGAGTCCTTTTGGAAAAAACGCTCCCTTCGTCTGCATCGAACCGTGGTACGGCTTGGGCGATCATCGTGGCTTCGACGGCGACTTCAAGGACAAGCCCCTGATGAACCACCTGCTGCCTGGTGCATCGTTCATGTCGAAATACTCCATCACGATAGGCTGACCCCATACGTCAGCCTCTTTATTTGTGCAAATGAAGCCCGTTTCATGCCCGCTTCATATCTGTTTGTTGTTCGTTTTTTAATTGGACAACAATCGGACAACAATCGGACAACAGACGAGGGAAGCACCTTGTTACAATTAGGCAAAGCAAGAATATCATGAACTCATTCGATTTGTATAAATAGATTGGGGTGAACCACAGCTGTTGAACAAACTGGATGTTGATGAAGTTGAACTGATATTGCCAGTCTCATCACCTAAGTCAAGTAATGTTGGGTAGCCTAATGAGTTATGCATAGAGTTGCCTGAAAGGTTATCTATAAGGTTATCTAAAGAGTTATCTAAAGGGTTGTCTGAAACAGCTGCAACCATTTATAAACTGATATATGCTGATAACTATATCACAAGAGGCGATATTGCCAAGAAAGTAGGTGTCTCTGTGACGGCAGTTCAAAAGCAGGTTAATAAACTGAAAAGCATCAGACTCCTTGATAGAGAGGGTTCTGCAAGCCATGGGCATTGGATAATAATAGAAAATTAGTGGTGCAAATGTGGTGCATTGTGTAAATAGGAAAATCCGCAAGAATCTAATATTTAGAATCTTGCGGATTTAAAGAAGTGATCCCGTTGGGATTCAAACCCAAGACCTTCAGAACCGGAATCTGACGCTCTATTCAGCTAAGCTACGGGACCAATGCTTATTTGCGAGTGCAAAGGTACGAAAAAGAAGTGAAATGTGAGAAGTGAAAAGTGAAAAGTTTGAAGAATTAAATTCTTTTAAGCTTTTAGCCGAGTATGCAAATGGATAGCAAATATCAATTATTTCTGTCATTTTGCAAAAATAGTTGGCGTTTTTGTTTGCAAATTAATATTTATTATGTACCTTTGCGCGAAAAATTGAAAATAAAGATATGAGTCAACTGATTAAACCCGTTGGATATGAAGCTCTGCTCGACATGAAACAGACAGAGCAGGGTATTAAACTGATTAAGGAGTTTTTCCAGCAAAACCTGAGCACCGAACTGCGTCTGCGTCGCGTGACGGCCCCCCTGTTTGTGTTGCAGGGCTTAGGTATCAACGACGACCTAAACGGTGTGGAGCGTGCTGTTACCTTCCCCATCAAGGATCTGGGCGATGCACGTGCTGAGGTGGTACATTCGCTGGCAAAATGGAAGCGTCTGAGTCTGGCAGAATACCAGATTGAGCCTGGCTATGGCATTTATACAGATATGAACGCGATACGCGCGGA
>CAMHTW010000070.1 GCA_946188165.1 uncultured Prevotella sp. | reverse complement strand
CCGTCGCACTTGATATCCATCTGGGTAGCGGTCAGACCGTCCTTTGTACCAGTGGTCTTGAAGTCCATATCGCCCAAATGGTCCTCGTCGCCAAGGATATCGCTCAATACAGCGTATTTGTCTTCTCCGGGATTCTTAATCAGACCCATAGCGATACCTGAAACAGGCTTCTTCATGGGTACACCAGCGTCCATCAGAGCCAGCGTACCGGCACAAACGGTAGCCATTGACGAAGAGCCGTTAGACTCCATAATCTGAGATACGACACGAACGGTGTAGGGGAAGTCGGAGGGAATCATCTCCTTCAGACCACGCCATGCCAAATGGCCGTGACCAATCTCACGACGGCCTACACCACGCTGTGCCTTAGCCTCGCCCGTACAGAATGGGGGGAAGTTGTAGTGCAGCAGGAAGCGCTGATAGCTCTTGTCGAGCACGTCGTCAACGAGCTTCTCGTCGAGCTTGGTTCCCAAGGTAACAGTGGTCAGAGACTGTGTCTCGCCACGGGTGAAGATAGAGCTTCCGTGAGGCATGGGCAGGGGTGAAACCTCGCACCAAATGGGGCGGATCTCGTCAGTCTTACGACCATCGAGACGGATGCCCTCGTCAAGGATGCAACGGCGCATGGCGTCGCGCTCTACGTCGTGGTAGTAGCGGTCCATCATAGCCTCGTAGTCTTCCTTTGAAATCTCAGAATCCTCAGGAACCTCAGCCAAGAACTTCTCCTTGAAATCGGTGAGGATCTTCTCGAAGGCCTCAGCACGGGCATGCTTCTCAAGGGCCTGCTTGGTGATGTCGTAGGCGGGCTGGTAGAGCTCCTTGTTCATGCGCTCACGCAGTGCCTCGTCGTTAATCTCGTGGTCATATTCGCGCTTGACGTCCTTGCCCAGCTCCTTTGAGAGTTCAACCTGCAGCTGGCACATGGGCTTGATGGCGTCCATAGCGGCCTTCAGGGCACCGAGCAGATCCTGCTCTGAAACTTCCTTCATCTCGCCCTCCACCATCATGATGTTCTCGGCAGAGGCGCCAACCATGATGTCCATGTCGGCTTCCTTCATCTGCTCGAAGGTAGGATCTATGACATACTCGCCATTGATACGGGCTACGCGCACCTCAGAAATGGGACACTCGAAGGGAATATCGGAACATGCCAGTGCTGCCGATGCTGCAAAACCTGCCAAAGCATCGGGCTGGTCAACACCGTCGGCACTGAGCAGCATGACATTGACAAAAACTTCTGCGTGATAGTTAGAGGGAAACAGCGGACGGAGCACACGGTCAACCAGACGGCTCGTCAGAATCTCGTTGTCGGAGGCTTTACCCTCGCGCTTGGTGAAGCCACCAGGGAAACGGCCTGCGGCGGCGTACTGCTCTCTGTAGTCAACCTGCAGAGGCATGAAATCGGTTCCGGGAACTGCATCTTTTGCGGCACAAACAGTAGCCAGAAGCACGGTGTTGTTCATGCGGAGCATGACGCTGCCGTCGGCCTGCTTTGCCACTTTCCCGGTCTCAATTGTGATGGTTCTTCCATCGGACAATTGAATGGTCTTTGTAATTACGTTCATCTTAAAAATAAAAACATCTAAAAATAAAAAATGTGCGACTTTGCGCAAAAAACTGCGCAAAGTTACACATTATTATATAAAGTAACGAATAATTACCTGAATAATTATAGTTTTTTAATTACTTGGCATTGATTTCCTGCAGCAAGCGGTCGGCATGTCCCCAACGGTCCATCATAAACAGCATGAATCGTACATCGACATTGATGGTACGTGCTAACTGACGATCGAAGAAGATATCGCTGGCCAGCGAGTCCCAGTTGCCATCAAAAGCCAAGCCTAACAATTCGCCCTTGCCATTGAAGATGGGGGAGCCGGAATTGCCACCCGTGATGTCATTATTGGACAGGAAGCAGAGCTGCATGGTACCCGTCAACTTATCGGCATACTTACCGAAATCTTTCTGCGACATGAGCTCGTGCATGACAGGCTCGGCAAAGTACTCAAAATTATCGTCGGCCTTTTGCATCTTTTCCCACAACGAACGGGCCGTGGTATAATAGCCTGAAGGGCGACCACCCAGCGTGTACTCGCCAATCTGACCGTACGTCATGCGCATGGTGAAGTTGGCATCTGAATAGTTGGGCATATCCATCTCCATACGTAACACGGCATCGCAGAGCAACTTCTCCTGTTCAGCTATATCATAGCTCATCTGTCGGCGGTCAGCAGTGATTTTTGCCATGATCTCACTGATAGAGAGACCATACTGGACGCCTAAGTCCTTGTTGTAATTCTTCTTATTGAAATAGATGGGTTTACCACTCTTCATCAGCACCGACTTCTTATACAGGGCCTTCACGTAGGCAGCATAATCACCATGGAACTGTTTGTCGATGGTCTGGTAGAAGTCAGGCAGATAGTCGCTGTCAACCTGCAGGCGGTAATTGCGAATCAGTGTTGCGAGAAGTTCGCAATCAGTAGCCTCATCCCATTCCTTGCTATTGTCGTCGAACGTGAAGTACTGCTTCTGAGGCTTATCCTTGGGACCTTCGACTTTCATTCCCCAGTTGCTGCGCCAAGCACGTGAGGTTATTTCGTCGTCAAAGGAGAAGAAGGTCTCCCTGAACAGGGTGCGCAGACGCGTCAGCTTCATACGCTGCAGATAAAGATTTGACAATTTGTCGAAATCGAGCTTACCCTTCAGATAACCTGTCGAATCCTGCCACAGGCGAATCTTAGCCTCGAACAGCTGTTTTTGCCTGATGAGTCCGATGCTGTCAATACACTTGTTCATACCAATAGAGTTCTTCCAATAGTTGCTGGAGCTGGCATACTTCGACTCGTACATGATACGCACAGCCTCGGAAGCCCGCATGTGGCGCAACATCACTTCCTGCTTCACTTCACGCACCTGTACACGAGGGGCATTGATGGCATCACGGCGTTCCTGAATACCATAACTGCTGAGATAGCGACTGGTAGAGCCGGGATAGCCCATAATCATACAGAAGTCGCCGGGCTTGTAACCTTGCAACGAGACAGGAGCCCAAGATTGGGGATGGTAGGGCACGTTGGCCTTAGAATACTCGGCAGGACCATTGGTCTTTGGGTCGGCATAGATGCGGAACACAGAGTAGTCGCACGTCTGACGCGGCCACATCCAGTTGTCGGTCTCACCACCATACTTACCCATCGATTTAGGGACGGTGAATACCAGACGTACATCCTTGAAATCGCGATAGGTGGTCATATAGTATTTGTTACCTTCGTAAAAGGGCTTGATTTCAACACGTAATGTGGAATCCTTCTGACGTATGTCCTTCTGCCATACGTTCTCGATGGAATCGACGAATTCTTCCACATCCTTGAGTTTCAGCTTGTCCATGCCCAGACGGTTCAATTCGTCCGTTACATCCTTCTGCTCAATCATAAAACTGACGAAGAGGTCTTCGTTTGGCAGTTCTTCGGCATAGCTCTTGGCATAAAAGCCATTCAACATATAGTCGTGCTCAACGGTAGAGTGCTGGCGGATAGCATCGAAGCCGCAGTGGTGGTTGGTGAATACAAGTCCATTGGGCGATACCACGACACCTGAACAAAAGCCACCAAAGTTGACAACGGCATTCTTGACAGCATCGTTGGTCTGATACAACTGCTCCTTAGACAACTGGAAGCCATACTGCTTCATCTGCTCATAGATTGCATCGGGCAAGTTGTAAAGTGTCCACATACCCTCGTCGGCATGGGCAGTAGCAATTATAAATGGCGCCAAAAGGGCCAACAAGATTCTTTTCTTCATAGGTTACATATAATTAATTATCGCTTAAATTTCTTTCCGATAACAGGGAGACTGCTCAATGGCAAGTCATTATGCAAGATGTAGCTCACAAAGCACAGTATGCAGACGGTGTTGAATGCCAATTGAGCTATCATGCCAAAATCGAAACGCTCAGCGAACCAATTCATCATCATCGTCAGGATAACGGTCAACAACACATAAATAGCCATTGAACGCATAGGATACGGGATGGGATTCTTCTTCTGACCAACAACATAGCTGAGTACCATGGCCGTACCATAGCCTGCCACTCCACCCCACGCACAGGCCCAATAGCCATATTGAGGGATAAAGAGGATGTTGACGGCAAACAGCACGGCACAGCCAACCAGCGAGAACCATGCGCCATAAATAGTCTTATCGATGAGTTTATACCAGAACGACAGGTTGAAATAGACGCCCATCATGATTTCGGCAGCCATCACAATAGGTACGACAGCCAGTCCTTCACGATACTCCTCACCAATGATATACTGCAGGAGTGGCATCCAACCCACCACACAAAGGAAGGCCAACAGGGTGAAAATCAGGAAATACTTCATGGCCGAAGCATAATACTCCGACTTGTCGGTATCCTTGCTCTTGGCAAAGACAATGGGCTCATAGGCGTAACGGAAAGCCTGTGTAATCATAGCCATAATCATAGCTATCTTCACACATGAGCCATAGATGCCTAACTCCACATTGGCCTGAGCCTGATCAGGATAAACCAATGGGAAGATAATCTTATCAGCCACCTGATTCAGGATGCCTGCGATACCCAATATCAAGATGGGCCACGAATAGCTGAGCATACGCTTGAGCAACCGTCCGTCGTAATGCCAATGAATCTTAATTAAATCCGGAATGAACAACAAAGAGATGAAACCCGTGCAAAGCAGGTTGATAAAGAACACATAGTAAACAGATGTCTTGCCCAACACAACAAAGTAGAAGACATTGAGGGCGATATTCAGGGCGATAAACAACAGTTTGAGCGAAGCAAAACGGATGGCACGCTTCTGGTAACGCAGATAGCTGAAGGGGATGGCTTGCAAAGCATCCATTGCCACTACGACAGCCATCATCTGCAGGTATTCAGGATGATCTGCATAACCTAAGGCATCACTGATAGGACCAATCAAACCAAAGACCAACAGCAGGAATACAGCAGTCAACGTGCCCACCACAGCCATCACCGTTGAAAACACGGTATCGCTATGCTTACGCCCTATCTCGAGCGTCTGTTTGTCGTCATTGGCAAAACGGAACAAGGTGGTTTCCATGCCAAACGTCAGCAACACCAGTATCAGCGCCACATAGGCATAGACATTGGTACTCACACCATAGTCGCCCGACGCTTTAGGCATATAGTGCGTATAGAGTGGTACCAGCAGATAGTTAAGGAATCTGCCTACGATACTTGACAGCCCGTAGACGGCTGTATCCTTCATCAAGCCTTTTAAGTTTGCCATCGTTTATCCAAAGAATAAATAACAGATAAATATCGCCGATATGATACCTGCCAAGTCGGCCAAGAGGCCACAGTTCACAGCATGACGGGTATTCTTAATACCTACAGAGCCAAAGTAAACAGCCAAGATATAGAAGGTGGTATCTGTAGAGCCTTGGAATACACACGACAGGCGACCTACAAACGAGTCAGCCCCGTAGGTTGTCATGGCATCCACCATCATGCCACGGGCACCACTACCACTCAGCGGTTTCATCAAAGCCGTAGGCATGGCGTCCACCCATTGGGCATTGGCACCTGTCAATTCCACACACCAACGCAAACCTCCTATCAGCATGTCCATGGCGCCAGAGGCACGGAACACACCGATAGCCACCAGAATGGCCACCAGATAGGGAATGATGCGTACAGCGGTTTGGAAACCATCTTTGGCTCCTTCGATAAACGCCTCATACACATTCACCTTCTTCTTGACACCGGCAATGATAAAACCAGTGATGATGCCCATCAGCAGGATGTTGGCTACGGTTGTGCTGACGCGGTTCATCATCTCGGGAGGCATCTGTGCAAAGGTCCAGATAATGCCTGCCACTACGGCACACGCACCGCCTAAGGTCAGCAGCATGACACGGTTCAGCAGATTAATGCGCTGATATAGTGACGTGACTAAGATACCAGCAAAGGTCGAGAAGAACGTTGCCAGCAGAATGGGGATAAAGATGTCCGTTGGCTGAGCCGCTCCCATCTGGGCACGATACACCATGATAGACACGGGTATCAGCGTCAGACCGCTGGTGTTCAGCACCAGGAACATAATCATCGGATTCGAAGCCGTGTCCTTCTTCTGGTTCAGTTCCTGCATCTGCTCCATCGCTTTCAGACCTAATGGTGTGGCAGCATTGTCCAGTCCCAACATGTTGGCAGCAATATTCATGAAGATGCTACCAGTGACAGGATGCCCTTTGGGAATATCAGGAAACAGCTTGCAGAACACAGGCGACAGCAGACGGGCCAACGCATTTACCACGCCGCCCTTCTCGCCAACTTTCATCACACCAAGCCACAGAGACAACACGCCAGTCAATCCGAGTGATATCTCAAAAGCTGTTTTCGACGATGAAAACGTTGAATCCATCATTGCAGGAAACACGTCGTAGTCGCCAAACACCAAGAGTTTGAAAACTGCGATAACAAAAGCTATCAGGAAGAATCCTATCCAAATATAATTTAATACCATAATTGTGTGCAAAGGTACAAATTTGTAATCGAAATAACAAATTTAAATCAATAAACCATCGAAGTATTTGGATAGAGGTACCAGTCTCTTGCCTTGTTTCGATCAGCACCCCATTCGCCAAAACTATGGTCGAAAGTCTGGTAAGCGCCATACAGCGCCCCTTTCTTATAGCTACCCATTGAATTGTCTGTCAACGGATAGCGGAACCATGAATAAGGTATTTCGAGAGCCCACGTAAAGCCATTATTATAGGCAAGCGGTTGTCCACTATAATAAGAATAGAGGGTTTCCTTAAACTTGTAACGATACTTGTGTATTTCCCAGATAGTACCAGCATAGTTAACGAGGATAAACGGATCGAGGGCAGTATAAGTAATGGTATTGGCCATCCCTTCATTCTTAAAGGTCACATCATAGCTTATCGATGGGGAAGTGAACTCGTAACAACCGCCAGTATTGCTATGCTTGACGTTATAACGATATCGGAAAATCATTCCCTGACTATTCGTCTTGTTGTAAAATGCAGCATGAGCATCATCAAACATATTGATGACAGCAGAGCCATCCTGACCTTTTAATAGCACGTCCTCATCCTTGATAAAATTACGAGCCAGCTTCTCAGCCCTTTTAAAGTTGCTGCCACCTACAGGCTCTATCTTTTCCACCTGATTGTAGCTGACTCCATCCAGTCGTAAGGCGGCAGCAATCTGAGTGACTGTCGCAACAGCCTGCAGCGTCACCGTAATACGTAGTGTGCGGCTACTGCGCAATTCCGTGGAAATGCGTAAGACACAATCGTTGAAGCCCCATGTCTCACTGGGTTCGGGGTACGATGAGCAAAAGCAATAAAACACCTCCTGATGGCCAACGTCCTTCAGCGTACCTTGATTGACTGTATTAAGCTTCGAGAAGTCAACATCATATTGTTGCGGACCTACGGCTACCACATAATAGTGTTCTTTGTCGTCAACAGCTGCAATATACAAAGAATCGGCTATTACTGGCAGCGAGCAACTCATCTCTACAACGTCGTCCTGTCTTACCTCTCTCACACCTACCTGTTCAACCTTCTCGTCGGTATATGGATTACCACTAAGCAACTTGATGCTGCGCACACCTTCCACATTGGCCTTGACACGTACGTTCCAATCACTTATCAGCGTCCAGTCGTGATATTTATCGACCGTATCATTATGAAACGACAGGTCCATAATCTTCTTGGCTGTATCCGAATCGAACATCTCTTTCTTGCACGCTCCCAATATCAAGGTCAGTGTGGTCATGCATACGAGTAGTCTCAGTGTTTGCTTCATCTTTTATACCTTATATTATATAATCGTCTTCTTGTAAATGGAGGGGGCTGCCACATCGCATGGTCGCCCCCTCACTATTATAGATAAAATGTATTTGAAATCTCAGTATTATTTCATCACGCTACCTGTAGGATAGTTGTACCATTCCTCAGCCTGACCAGCATTCTCGGCAAAGTTTCTAAAACTCATATCAACGTCGCCCTTAACATAGTTATAGGCATTCTTGACATTGACGCGCTCTCTCGGCCACTTCCAGTCAGCAGGAATCACAACGCCATAAGGAGCCTGACCAGAACCTGCCAGACGCATCTCACCCTGAGCCACAGAATAGATTGCTATACGCAACTTGGCAGGATCGTTACCGCTCTTAGGAATCTGGATGGTGATGGGGTTAGCGTTAGCACCAGCACCGGTATTCACCATTGTTCCAGCATCGACACCCAGCATCTTGTGTATCTCTGTCTCACCATTATAGCTCAGTGTGGTATAGCTGTCGCCATAACCATTTTCACCAGACTCATCGTAGGTGTAGAGGCGGATATTCAGGTCGAGGGTAGCACCAGCAGCCACGAGCTTGATGTCTATATTTTCGCCATCCTCATTCTCCTGAACCTTCAACACAATGTCATTCATGTCATAGTCACCCATGTGGGTATCCTCGAAAGCATAGCTGAAGATAGCGGGGTTCTGATGAGGCTGCTCTGCGTGAGTTTCCTGCTTAGGAGCTCTCTTGGCCTCTGTCAGCGTAACAATCCAGTCACTATAGTAACCGTCACCGCCTTGCCACTTCACCCATGTACGCAAGTCCTTATCCTTCACTGGCAGATAACCTTCATCTACAAGAGCCTTGAATGCAGGTAAATTCAGACACTCCTTACCATCCTTGTTAATCTTCATATCGCCATCCGATAGAGACCGCTGAATACCACCATACATATTCATGTTAGTATTAAGATAAGGAATTTCCTTGCCGTCAATAACGATATAATTGCTCTCATAATATTCTATAGTACTCGTACCGCTTCCTGCTGCAAGATAAATCTTTGAGAATTTGGCAACTCCTTCATTCTGAGCCTGCAAATATACTTCTGAAACATTGCTAAACTTGCTATCCGAAAGTTCAAATTCTATTTTAGATGAGCCAGCATCAAATTCTTGTTTGTACTCTTGATAGTTACTCTTAACACCCACTGTTACCTTAAAAGGTAAAGCACCATCTAATTCGAATACGAGTTTAGAATAGCCAGACCAATCATCATTAGGATATGCAGCCATACCGCCCCATTGCTTAGCATTATAAGTAAGAGAACCATCACTATTGTGTGTTATGCTCTCTCCATTCCAGCTTTGCCAAACATTATTAAAATTATCAATAATGCTCTTATCACCACCACTTTGGCTAGCACTGCTTGAAGCAGTCCCTTTCTTCAGCACTTTTGAGCCGTTCCACACATACTGAGGTGCATTGCCAGGAACATCGCTGATAGGGGCATAAATCTTGTTGCCGTTGTCCTTAGCGTATGATTGCTCAAGGCTGTACAATTCGAAGTCGAAACCAACGAACGAGCGATTCCATCCGTCATCCAAACAGTCACCTTTACCTGCACCAAGATTCGCATTAGCCCAATTTTTGATGGTTTCCCATCCCACCAATCCGGCTTTGTCGTTTCGCTGCAAAGAATTACCCGTATTGTGATAGCCCATGCACTGAGTATCATCGATGTTCACCATCAGCATAATCTGGTCGCTGTGATAAGGGCCGTCATTAACATTACCACCATTAGTCAGCACACTTCCATTTACACTGCAGTTACCATCGTTAAAGTTATTGATATGCTGCTCATTGTAACCAACAGTCAGCAAATTCATATTAGAGCTGGTGTATTCCGTACCGCTAGCAGCCACCGTTACTTCTTTATTTCCTGTTTCTGGTTTTTGGGTAGCACCCTTATATACCTGCTGTACAAAGAAATGGCGCCATTCAGGATCCTGATAAGTACGATTGGGCACCGCCTGGAAATACTGGCGCACTACATCTTTTTGCTCGTCTGTCAAGGGATCGGGTACCAACCATCCGCCAAATTCTTTATTTGGATCTGCCCACTCATTAGCATTAGCATTAATGCCAGTGCTGGTTTGAGGATAATTTTCACCCACGTTTGCACGTCTCATTGCTGGGGCGTTAGATGTCTCTGACGTAAACTCGGCATTCAGAGCGTTATTGCTGATGAGCGTTGTCATAGAATAGTTCAAGCCATCATTTTCCATCAATGTCACGTAAAGAGTCTCACGAAACGAAGGAACGTTCAAATTGAGTCTAACGTTAGAACCATCAGAAACTTTCTGCTTAGTGAAATAAACGGCATCCTCGAAAAGGAATGGGTTTTTGTCATAAACAATAAGCGTATAATCTTTACCTGTACCCATGTTCACGCTGATATTAGCCTGAACATTCTGAGTCATGTTCCAATCCTGGTTGGGATCAATCGTGACACCCAACTGCATTTCGGCATTAGCCATTGCTTCCTCTGTGGAAACCTGAGGCTGGCCTGAAAAATCCATCTTGTTACAGCTAACCACAACAAGACCCATAGCCAATGCGGCCATGCCTCTCATCAAATACATTTTCTTCATTTTTCTTTATAATTCTTAGTTAACTAATGTTTAATATTCGAATATTCGGTTGCAAAGATACGAAAAATTTTCGGATTCGACCAAACAATTCCTTATTTTTTTATATTTATTACACTTTCGCTAAGATTTTGTCTTGTTGGCATTGGATATAGATGTTTCTGAATCCAACAATATTTTTTGTTCACCGCCCGTAAACATGAGTTCAAGGCGCTTGAACATATATTCACGGTGCATAAACATAAGTTTACGGTGCATGAACATAAAATATCATATAGCCTGCAGAAAAACCTCTTATAAGCAAAAAAGTTGTATTAATTCATTAAGTTAGCAACAAAAAGAAACGTATTTCCTTTGCCCTGCAACATTTTTTTTGTAATTTTGCGCTCTATAACATAATAGCAACCCTTAAAAATATGAAAAAACTGATTTGTATCGCCTCTATGGTCTTAGTGACTATGGCGATGAGTGCACAACAACACAAGCTGTGGTACAACAAACCTGCCTCCCACTGGCTGGAGGCTCTGCCCATAGGCAACTCCCACCTCGGAGCAATGGTCTATGGCGGTACGGAGACCGAAGAGATTCAACTCAACGAAGAAACGTTCTGGAGCGGTTCGCCTCACGACAACAACTCAAAGGAATCGTTGGCTGCCCTACCAGAAGTGCGTCGTCTCATCTTTGAAGGCAAGGAGTACCAAGCCTCAAAACTGATTGACCAGCACTTCGTCAAAGGTCCTCACGGCATGCGTTTCCTGCCTTTGGGCAGTCTGAAACTGAAGTTAGACCATAAAGACGTGACCGACTACCGCCGCGAGCTGAATTTAGGCAACGCAATAGCAACGACGACCTACAAGTGTGATGGCGTGAAATACGAACGTACCATCTTTGCATCGCAGGCCGACAACGTGATTATTGTGCAGCTGAAAGCCAGCAAGAAAAAGGAACTGGAGTTCTGCATAGATTTTACCTCGCAGCTGAAAGCGCAAGTTTTCGGAGTCTTAGAGCGCGAAGGCGGCAGTGTCAACGAACTGGCTGCAGTTGTTGAAGGTGTAGAACAGGAGGGCATCAAAGCCGGTCTGAAAGCCGAGTGCCGCATCAGCGTTGAAACTGACGGCAAGATAGAGCGCAAAGCTCATTCGTTGGAGGTGGACGATGCTACTACTGCCACACTCTATATCACTGCCGCCACCAATTTCGTGAACTATCACGACGTGAGTGGCAATCCTGTCAAGAAGAATAACCAGACGCTGGACGGTATAAAGGGTAAACCATATAAACAACTTCTGGCCGACCATATCAAGAAATACCAGGAGCAATACAACCGCGTACAGCTGACACTGGGTAGCCCCGCTGGCAAAACCAATGGAAGTAGCCTGCCTACCGACAAGCGTCTAGGTGCTTTCGACGGCAATGACCTCGATATGGTGTCGCTGATGATGCAATATGGTCGCTATCTGCTCATCTCATCATCGCAGCCTGGCGGACAGCCTGCCAACTTGCAGGGTGTATGGAACGACAAAATGAACGCCCCATGGGACTCGAAATATACCATCAACATCAATGCCGAGATGAACTACTGGCCTGCGCTTATTGGCAATCTGGCTGAGACGCAAGAACCGCTGTTTGAGATGACACGCGAACTGAGCGAGACAGGTGCCAAAACCGCCAAGGAGATGTACGATTGTAAGGGTTGGGTGGCTCACCACAACACCGACCTATGGCGTATAGCAGGTCCTGTGGACGGCACACCCTGGGGCATGTTCCCAACGGGTGGTGCCTGGCTGACAACCCATATCTGGCAACATTATCTCTATACGGGTGACAAGGAATTCTTGGCTAAATACTATCCTGTCATGAAGGGTGCTGCCGAATTCCTGTTAGACTATATGCAGACCTACCCTGCTGCTGGCGAAATCAAGCAGGCCGCCGGTTGGCTGATGACCGTTCCCACCGTATCACCTGAACACGGACCTCGTGGCAAGGGCACTAACGTCTGTGCTGGTTCAACGATGGACAACCAAATTGCCTTCGATGTATTGTCACAAGCTTTGCTGGCCGCACAGGCTTTGGGCAAGGACAGTTTGTTTGCCTCTAACCTGAAATTCCAAATTGCCAATCTGCCCCCTATGCAGATTGGTCGCTACGGACAATTGCAGGAGTGGCTCATAGATGCTGACGACCCCAAGGACCAGCATCGTCACATCTCTCATCTCTATGGTCTTTATCCCTCTAACCAGATATCACCCTATAGCCATCCCGACCTCTTTACCGCTGCTGCTAACACTTTGAATCAGCGTGGCGACATGGCTACTGGCTGGAGCTTAGGCTGGAAGACCAACTTCTGGGCACGTATGTTAGACGGCAACCACGCCTTCCAGATTATCAAGAACATGCTGAAATTGCTGCCCGATGACCGTGCAGCCCGACAGTACCCTGACGGACGCACCTATCCCAATCTGTTCGATGCCCATCCACCTTTCCAGATTGATGGCAATTTCGGTGTGTCTGCAGGTATCTGCGAGATGCTGTTGCAGAGTCACGACGGTGCCGTGCATCTATTGCCTGCCCTACCCGACGACTGGAAGACTGGTGAAGTGAAAGGTCTGAGGGCTCGTGGCGGCTTTGTAATCGACGAAATTTGGAACGAAGCTAAACTTCGTTCGGCAGTGGTACGTTCAACGATAGGTGGCACTCTGCGCATCCGTTCGTATGTCCCTCTACAACTGACCAAAGGACCAAAGGGTGTGGTGTTGAGCGAGGCCAAGGGTGACTGTCCGAACCTTCTGTTGGCTCCAGCTACCATCAAGCAACCATTACAGTCCAAGGAACTCCAGTCACTGTCACTCCTGCCTATCCGAAAGGTCTATGAGTACGACTTGGAGACAACTGCGGGGCAGGTGGTTGAGGTAAGAGGTAAGAGGTAAGAGGTAAGAGGTAAGAGGTAAGAGGTAAGAGGTA
>CAMHTW010000069.1 GCA_946188165.1 uncultured Prevotella sp. | reverse complement strand
GAGCAACGCATTCGTAATGCGTGGGTCGCCGGTTCGAGTCCGGCTATCGGCTCTCACACGTTCAGGAGTCAGAATCAGCATTAAAGTGCAAGTTCTGACTTTTTTTGGCTCCGATTAACGTGGTCAGGCGGAATTAGCTCAGTTGGTAGAGCATTGGCTTCCCAAGCCGAGGGTCGCGGGTTCGAGTCCCGTATTCCGCTCAAAATCCCCCCACAAAAATACAATAAATATGCCCCGTAAAGCGTTATTAGTAACGATGACGTTTAGAAAAACCATATCACTACTGTTGCTGTTGATGACCCTTCAGGTGTCAGCCCAACAGTTTACCCTCAGCGGTCGTGTTGTCGATGAAGACGGCAAGGCTATAGAATTGGCTACGATATCTTGTCTGGAACAAGGGGCTGTAGCTATGGCTGATTTGCAGGGCAACTACTCGTTAAAGTTACACACTGCCGACTCAGTGGTTATCAAATACTCGATGGTGGGATACCAGACACGACAGCGCGTGCTGCGCAACCCCAGAAGCAACCAACGACTGGTGGTAACGCTCTATCCGATGAAAGCCCTTGACGAACTGGTGGTGACAGAACGGCGCAGACAAACCACAGCCACAGAACAGCTGGACACCAAGAACTTGCGACAGACGCCCTCGACCACGGGTAATGCCGTTGAGGAACTGGTGCAGCAACAGGCTGGCGTTTCGACCCACAACGAGCTGTCGTCGCAGTATAACGTACGAGGCGGTTCGTTCGACGAGAACTTTGTATATATAAATAATGTAGAGGTCTATCGCCCGTTGCTGATCCGTAGCGGACAGCAGGAAGGCCTTTCCGTCATCAATTCGGATATGGTGGAGAAGATTGGTTTCTCAAGTGGTGGCTTCGAGGCCAAATATGGCGACAAGATGTCGTCGGCACTCGACATCCAGTACCGCAAGCCTACCCGTCTGGAAGCCAACCTGCAGGCATCGCTCTTGGGGGGCAGTGCTTTCTTTGCCTACGGCAACAAGAAGTTCACCATGAGTCACGGCATCCGCTACAAGACCACCCGCTATCTGCTGGGGTCGCTTGAGACCAAGGGCGAATACCGTCCGAATTTCCTTGATTATCAGGCCTATATCACCTATCAGCCCAACGAACGCTGGAGCATGGACGTGATAGGCAACATATCCGAGAACCACTACAACTTCGTACCCACAGATCGCGAAACGTCGTTTGGTACGATGCAGAACGTGAAGACGTTCAAGGTGTACTTCGACGGACAAGAGCGCGATATTTTCCGCACCTTATTCGGTACCGTATCCATTACGCGACATCTGAAGCCCACGACCAGTATCAAACTGCTGGCATCGGCCTTCCATACAAAGGAACAAGAAACCTTTGACCTTCAGGGACAATATTGGTTGGACGACACAAATACTCAAAAGCAGTTGGGCGTTGGCACCTATATGGAGCACGCACGCAACTATCTGACTGCCGATGTGCAGAGCCTGAAACTGATGATGGCCCACAAGGCAGGCAAACATGATGTAGAGGCTGGTGCAACCATCAAGTGGGAGCGCATCAAAGAGGACTCGCGCGAATACGAGATGCGTGACTCAAGCGGTTACAATATCCCCCACTCGGCTAACAGGCTGGACTTGATATACTCGCTGGCATCGAAAAACGAGCTGAAGTCGAAACGCATCGAGGCATACATTCAGGACACCTACCGTTTCCAGCTGGGAAAGCGTACCGACGAACAGGGTCGCGAACGTGCCTGGCACATGACGCTGAACTACGGCATACGCCTGTCGAACTGGGACTACAACCGTGAAACGGTGGTGTCGCCACGTATATCGCTGGCTGCCATTCCTTCGTGGAACGAGAACATGACGCTGCGCCTGAGCACGGGTCTATACTATCAGACACCGTTCTTCAAGGAACTGCGCGACACATCGACAGTCAATGGAAAAACCATCGTCACCATGAACCAGAAAATCAAGAGCCAGCGCTCACTGCACATCGTGGCGGCTTTGGACTACCGCTTCAATATGGCTGAACGGCCCTTCCGATTCAGCGCTGAAGCCTACTACAAGGCGATGGCTAACTTGGTGCCGTACAACGTACAGAACATGAAGGTCATATACTATGGCGAAAACTCGGCCAGTGGCTATGCTGCTGGTCTCGACCTGAAACTGTATGGCGAATTCGTGCCTGGTACGGACTCGTGGCTGACCTTCTCGCTGATGTCCACACGCCAGCGTATCAACGGACAGAGCATTCCAATGCCTACCGATCAGCGTTGGGGCGTCAACTTCCATTTCACAGACTACTTCCCTGGTACCGAGCGTTGGAAGATGACACTTAAACTGGCCTATGCTGACGGACTGCCCTTTGGTGCCCCACACCGTGGCCTGGAGTATCAGCAGTTCAGGGCCCCTGCCTACAAGCGTGCAGATATTGGCATGAGCTACCTTTTGATGGGCGAACCCAAGCAGCAGCAGCCCAGCTTCAAACACCCGCGCATCTGGCTGGGCATTGACGGACTGAACATCTTTGGCATCTCGAATGTCAACTCATATTATTGGGTGACAGATGTCACCAACCACCAATATGCCGTACCAAACTTCCTGACAGGACGACAGATTAACGGCAAGGTTATTGTTGAATTTTAAAAGTAACACATGAAGAGACTCTACACCTTATTATATATTATATTAATAGGAACCCTCACAACTGTAAGTGCACAGAAACTGACACCCAACGAACAACAGGCTCGCCGATTGTTTGACGAAGCATACAACACAGTATATGGCCCCAAAGGCTCGCAACTGACCTATGCCGTCAACATCATTGGCATCTACAAAACCAAAGGCACGATCTGGACTTTGGGCAAGATGAGCAAGTTTGCAGACGAGAAATACATTGCCTGGAACGACAACGTCACCTACTATCGCTACGAGCGCAAGAAGAATACAGTAACCATCTACAGCGCCCATGACGACGAACGGGACAAATATGCCACCAAATTCAAATTTTATCCAGATAACTACCAATACCACATCAAGGATGAAAAAGACGGCTACCAGATTACACTGAAACTGAAACAAGGCGCAAAAGGCATCAAAGAAATACGTGCACTACTCGATAAACGTACCCACTATCCGCTGAGCGTGCGAATCAAGTATGGCATCTTCCATGTCACCATCAAAATCAGTCAATTTAAGTCTGGTGGCATTTCGGAACAAATTTTCAAGTTCCCCAGAGAAAAGTATAAAGATTGCAAATATATCGACAAACGATAGCTTTTAACGTAAAATTACAAAAAATCTACATTTTCTTTCAAGTATTTATTTTTGTGTGCCTACACAGAAAAATAATTAAGAAAAAATTGCGAAAATGTTTGGAGAGAACAAAAAAAATTCGTAACTTTGCATCGTTATCCTGAAAACAATCTTTTTACCTTAAAAAGGACTAATACCTATTGAAGATATAGAGTGGTTGCCTGTGAGGGTCACCACTTTATTATTTTTTGTAAAAGCGAGTGGTAATCGTTAAATTTTCATAAAAATAGAATTGTAATTCCTAATTCCTAATCCCTAATTCCTAATTTATTTGTACCTTTGCGCCCGATTTAGTCCGTGGTGGCTCAAGAAAGTCGCAGCACGAGGTTGCGCGCCATGCGGAAAAACCCGTTAAACAATTAATAAAAACAATGTACGCAATTGTAGAAATCAACGGTCAGCAGTTCAAGGTTGAGGAGGGTAAGAAGCTCTTCGTTAACCACATGAAAGATGTGGAGACCGGTAAAACTGTTGAATTCGACAAGGTACTGCTTGTCGACAATGACGGTTCAGTACAGGTAGGTGCACCCACCGTAAGCGGTGCTAAGGTAGTATGCGAAGTGGTTAATCCACTCGTGAAGGGTGAGAAGGTCATCGTGTTCAAGATGAAGCGTCGTAAGGACTCTCGCAAGCGCAACGGTCACCGTCAGCAGTACACCCAGGTAGAAGTTAAATCAGTAATCGCTTAAAACGTAGGAGGAACAACATTATGGCACATAAAAAAGGTGTAGGTAGTTCTAAGAACGGCCGCGAGAGTGCAGCTCAGCGACTCGGCATTAAGATTTTTGGCGGTCAGAAAGTAGTGGCAGGCAACATCATCGTTCGCCAGCGTGGTTCTAAGCACAACGCAGGTAGCAATGTTGCCATGGGTAAGGACGACACGCTGTATGCACTTGTTGACGGAACAGTCAATTTCCACAAGGGCAAGCGCGACAAGAGTTATGTTTCAGTAATTCCTGAGCCCCAGGCCTAAGAGAACAAACAACAAACACTTATTCCAAACAAACCGAGTAGGAAGAGAGCACTGCCCTCTTCCTACTTTCGTTATATATGCGTCCAGCACGAATAAAGAAGATGGTGGACGAATAAAGAAGATGGTGGACAGCTCCTCGCGGAGGGTCCACCATCTTGGCTGTAAAGCGAAAGGTTAGGATTAGTTCTTATAATCGTTTTCAGCCTGTTTGGTCTCAGGAGCATCTGGACCATAATAGTTATAGTAAGCATTGTAGCGGTTGTAGCCCCAGTTTACCAAATTCTTTTGAGGGTCTAACTCCTTAGCTTTGTCGAATGCCTTGACTGCCTGGCCGAAGAGCTTCTTCTTCTCAGGATTCTTGTCGTCCATCTCCTGAGCCTTTACACAGTAGCAAACACCAAGGTATGTGGAAACGGCAGCATTGTCTGGTTTCACTGCAATAGCCTTAGTCAGCCACTTGATACCCTCGTCAGGCTTCTCCTCACCCATAGCAGCGATACCCTTATCAGCCAGAGCAACGAAGTTGTTGGGGTCCTTAGCCAGCACGTCGTCAAGCACCTTGTTAGCTTCAGCCTTCTCGCCAAGAGCTGAGAGTACATTGTACATATTCTCCAACAGGACGTCGTTGTTTGGATTCTGCTCATAGATCTGACGCAGATTCTTCACATAATTCAGTGAGTCCTGACGGTTCTTGAGGTCAGCCTTCAGCAGCTCTAACTTCAACTTGAAAGCCTGGTCCTTGAACTCACCGGGGAAGGTCATTGCCAACTCGGCATAGTCCATAGCCTTCTTGAGGTCCTTAGCCTGCCAGTTCCAGAAACCAGTGAGGTAGGCAATCTGACCCATAAAGTTATTCTGCTGAGTGCGATCGCAATCCTTGAAGATCGTGTTCTTGTCACTATTCAAGAATGCTTCCCAATACTTCAGCATGGTAGCATGGTCTTCAGCTTGTCCAGCCTCCTGACCTGCGTTTACCAGATTGAAACGCTGGTTCCAGAGACGTTCCTTATTCTTCTCGGCAAACTTGGGGGCAACCTTACCCTTGGCGTTGGGCAGCTGGTCGTACTTCTGACATTCATTGGCAGCATCGAGTGCATTGATGAGTGCAGTGTACATGCCCTTGAGGTCGACGGGCTTCTCTTCCTTACCCATCTGCTTGTTAACCTGATTCTCTGTCTGGATAGTGCTTTCAGCATTATACTTCGTCATAGCCAGATCAACCAGTTTGTTGTAAGCCTTAGCCTTCTCGGCGTTATCAGCCAACGAAGCAAGGTTCTGCTTCAGTAACTGATTAGCATCGTCGTAGGTCTTTGCTTTCATGATGGCCTTCAGACCATCGCTGTCACCGGCAAATGCGGTAGCACTGGCTACCATCATCATTGCCATCATCATGATTTTTTTCATAATAATTTTCATTATTGGTTTAACATTTTATTCATTGTTATTCTCTGGAGCCTCTATGGTCTCAGAGTTTTCAGGAAGTTCTTCGTTGAGCACCTCTGCCTCGTCGACATCCTCCTCCTGCGAAGAGGTTACCTTGCAGACACTGGCAATGGTGTCATTCTTCTTGGTGAGATTGATGAGACGGACGCCCTGTGTGGCACGGCCCATAACGCGGACATCGGCAACCTTCAGACGGATAAGGATACCCGACTTGTTGATAATCATGAGGTCGTTCTCGTCGGTAACCACCTTGATAGCAACCAGACGACCAGTCTTCTCAGTGATGGCGAGCGTCTTAACACCCTTGGCACCACGGGCTGTCTTACGATAGTCCTCAACCTCAGAGCGCTTGCCGTAACCGTTCTCAGAGACAACCATGATGGTCTCAGTCTCAGGATCGTTGACGCATACCATGCCTACTACCTCGTCGTCGCCACCATCCAAACGCATACCGATGACACCTGTTGACACACGGCCCATAGTACGAACGTCGTTCTCGTCGAAGCGAACGGCACGACCATTGCGGTTAGCCAGCAGAATCTCGTTATGGCCATTGGTCAGACGTACACTAACCACCTCGTCACCCTCGTTGATATTGATGGCGCGTACACCAGCAGCACGTACATTCTTATACTGGTCAAGACGAGTCTTCTTGATGATACCCTGCTTAGTGGCAAACATCACGTAGTGTGTCTGCAGGAACTCTTCGTCATTGAAATTCTTGATGCGCAGCACGGCATTGATGGCATCGTCAGGCTCGATGTTCAGCATATTCTGGATGGCACGACCCTTAGAGCCCTTGTCGCCCTCAGGAATCTCGTAACACTTCTGCCAGTAGCAGCGACCCTTCTGGGTAAAGAAGAGCAGCGTGTTGTGCATGGTGGCAGGATAGATATACTCAGCAAAGTCGTTGTCGCGATGACGGGCGGCCTTGACACCAACGCCTCCCCTGCCCTGCTCGTGGAACTCGTCCAGATGGGTACGCTTGATGTAACCCATGTGCGAGATCGTGATAACCACAGGATCGTCTGGATAGAAGTCTTCAGCATTAAACTCGTGGTCGAAGGGGATAATCTCAGTACGACGCTCGTCGCCATACTTCTCCTTCACTTCCAGCAGGTCGTTCTTCATGACCTCCTTACAACGCTCAGGATTATCGAGAATCTCCTGCAAGTCAGCAATCAACTTCATGAGGTCGTCGTACTCCTGATGCAACTGGTCGACACGCAGACCTGTCAACTGCGAGAGACGCATATCGACAATGGCCTTTGACTGCAGCTCGTCCAAATTGAAACGAGCCTCCAAGTTACGCTGGGCATCAGAAGGCGTCTTACTATTTCTGATAATGTGAACCACCTCGTCAATGTTGTTCACAGCAATAATCAAACCCTCAAGGATGTGAGCACGCTCCTGAGCCTTGCGCAGGTCGTACTGGGTGCGACGGATCGTCACATCGTGACGATGTTCGACGAAATACTTGACGCACTCCTTCAGCGAGAGCAGACGGGGACGACCCTTGACCAATGCAATATTGTTGACAGAGAAGGAACTCTGCAGAGCTGTCATCTTGAACAGCTTGTTCAGCAGCACGTTGGCATTGGCATCGCGCTTGCAGTCGACCACGATACGCATACCCTGACGACCTGATTCATCGTTGACGTTAGCAACGCCCTCAATCTTGTGCTCGTTGGCCAAGTCGGCAATATATTTTACGAGGTCGGCCTTGTTGACACCATAGGGAATCTCCGTTACCACAATCTTGTCGTGGGTCTCGGTGGTCTCAATCTCAGCCTTGGCACGCATCACAATACGACCACGACCAGTCTCGTAAGCATCACGTACACCCTGCAGTCCATAGATGTATGCACCTGTTGGGAAGTCAGGACCTGGAATATACTGCATCAGGCCGTCTGTATCGATATCAGGATTGTCGATATAGGCACAGCAGCCATCGATGACCTCGCTCAAGTTATGGGTTGGCATATTAGTAGCCATACCTACGGCAATACCATTACCACCATTTACCAGCAGATTAGGAATCTTGGTAGGCATCACGCTGGGCTCTACCAGCGAGTCGTCGAAGTTGTTGACCATATCAACGGTTTCCTTCTCAAGGTCGTCCATGATATGCTCACCCATCTTCGAAAGGCGGCACTCCGTATAACGCATAGCTGCAGGAGAGTCACCATCTACTGAACCAAAGTTACCCTGACCGTCAACCAACGTATAGCGCATGTTCCACTCCTGAGCCATACGCACCAAAGCACCATATACTGAGCTGTCGCCATGAGGGTGGTACTTACCAAGCACCTCACCGACAACGCGGGCACACTTCTTATAAGGTTGGGTACTGACGTTGTTAATGCCCATCATACCGTAGAGAATACGGCGATGAACAGGTTTGAAGCCGTCGCGCACATCGGGCAGCGCACGGGCAACAATCACCGACATGGAGTAGTCGATGTAAGAGGACTTCATCTCCTCTTCGATGTTGATTTTTACAATTCTGTCGTTGTCGAATGTCTGATCCATTATTATATTTACTGATTTACAAATTTACTGATTTATAAATTTACGAATTTACTGATTTATTTTTTTGCAATTTTGCGTTTAAGGGCATTTTTAAGCCCGCTGACGCGTTTTTACTATTTTCTAAAACTATGCAAAGGTACAAACTTTCTATGACATAACGAAAGAATTTAAGCAATTTAAACAGAAAATAGGCGCTTTTACATCTCTACGATATTGATTTCGAGCCAAAGCACAATAAATCCGATGATCCAACCTAACAAGACCTTTGGTGTCAGGTGCTTGATATACCATCCCATCTTGACATGCTCAGAGCGCATCAGAGCCAGTCCGCTAACACTGCCAACAGTAAGCAGACAACCACCAACAGCGGTAGTAAAGGCTATAATCTTCCAGTATGCACCATTCGTAGCCACATCGCCTACACCAACCTGATAAAGTGAGATATTAGAAATAGCAATGGTAAATGTATCGACCACGGCTGACAGCAGCCCTGCACCAATGCCCATGAGCCAGACGTCATGGACATAAGTGTCAAACCACATGGCCACATCGTCCCAGACACCAGTCTCAGTGACCACACCCATGCCAAGCATGATGCCCGTCACGAACAACAACTGTTGCATCACGCCATACTGCAGCGAAGCAGGAATGCGGTGCTGCGTCATCTGGTCGGCACTTATCAACTTGCGATTGAAAGCCTCGTTGACAATCCACAAGACTGCCAGCACGCAGAGCGCACCAAGGAAAGGTGCTAACTTGGTAATATTGTGGAAGGTGGGTATGAACCACAATCCGCCAATACCCACAATAAGCATGACGATACGCTGCCAACGGTTCAGACGGGTATCGTCGCCACGATAGGGCGAAGGACTCCAAGCTGTATCGAGACGGTCAGGCAATTCGCGATTGATAAGTATCGTAGGAACAATCCATGCCAACAAGGCTGGAACAGCCAGATAGCCAGAAAAATGACTGGCGGTAACAGCGCTGTCGCCCCAGAGAATCAGTCCCGTGGGGTCGCCAATCACAGTAAAACATCCGCCACAGTTGGCAGCAATTACAATGGCCGAGCCTACATACATGCGCTGACGCGAGTTCTGCAGGATATTGTGCATGATGACCAGCATCATCGTCGTTGTCGTCAGGTTGTCAAGGTTGGCAGAAAGAACGAAGGTTGCAAAAGTGATGGTCCACAACAGGCGCTTGGAGTTGCGCGTACGAATCCACTCAATGATGAAGTCGAAGCAGCCATTGTTCGACAGCAATTCGACAATCGACATCGTAGCCAACAGGAAAAGCACAATGGCAGCAGCACGACCTACATAATATAGGAATACATTATTATATATATAATGCTTTACCGTATCGCTGGTAGGCTCAACACCACCAAGCCATTTTATGTAGTCGGCAGGATGCTGGGACATCACGAAGTCTTCGCCCCAACAGACATAGACCACCCACCCTACGGTACCTAAGAACATGGCTATAGCGGCCTTGTTGACACCCGTCAGATGGCCCGTGGCTATCAACAGGTAGGCTAGAATCAGCATTGTGACGATTATCGCAGTCATAACATTTATGAATTTACCGATTTACGAATTTACCGATTAACGAATTTACCGATTAACGGATTTTATTTCGGCTCTTCTGGAACGAGATAGCGACCATTCGAATTCTCCAGCACTTTACGGGCGTAGGATGATGGGAAACCAGGACGTGAGACTTTTGCTCCCAAACCGTATTGCGTACGCTCGAAGCGTCCGTTCTTGTCTGGTTTCACTGCCATATCGTTATACTTCACAACAAGATAGAAAGCCAATTGCTTCCAACGCTCCAGCATACGCTGAGCCTGCTGAATACTGTAGTCGTTCAGATAACGCTGCATTTCAGAAGGTTCAAGGTTCTTAGCCTGTGCCTCAATCTTGGGCTGCTGCTCGAAATAAACCTGCTGTAAGGAATCGCGAACCTCCTTCAACGACGGGAACAGCATGGAATAACGAGGATATACCATATTCGACACCCAGTTTTCAACCCAATAGGCATTCTTCAGCGAGAAAGTGACATCGTCGGCATCTGGGGTATTATAGCACTCCGGACGACGCGTCATCGAACAGTAGATAGGCGTATAGGCCACCATATTACCGTCGTCGTTGCCAAACCAGAAGCAACCACCCATTTCACGAGGTAGCCACGAACGCATCTGACTGACAAAGCTCCAAGCAGTCTGCTGGGTTGAGGTAGGACGTTCGTTGAAGCACTTCTTGCCATCTACCGTAAAATAGAGCGGCGTCGGACGATATGGCATCTGCCAGATACCACCACCAATATCAGTCGTGTCAACCACTGAGAGGGGGGTGCCTTCGAAATGATCACGCATGTCCTGCATAATGTCAGCCACACCTAACTTCTGATCGGGAACAACCCACAAAGGCATATCTTCGGCGTTGGGGTCGATACCAAGGGCCCAAGGCAGATAGCGATCCATACCTTTCACATGATGATTGAAGAAACTCCACACACGGGCATCGCAAATACGACGACCTGAGAAGTCGGGGAAGGCGTATGCCATCTTCCAAGAGAAATCCTCATCCTTACCGACATACCAGCCCATTTTCTTGGCATACTTGACGACATTCTTCGAACACATCACATTCTCATTGTCCTTCGGATTGAAACGGCCTATGCGACTCTGGTTGGCATGTCCGCAGATGGCATTATCGGGCACTCGCAAGGCTACCCATACCACACGTTCCTTGGATTTCTGACGATCAGGACCGCAGCCCTGCATCTCCAATATCCAAGCCTCGTTAGGGTCGCAGATGGTAAAGGTTTCACCCTCGCTATAGTAACCATAGGTCTCAACCAGTGTCGTCATGGTCTTGATGGCTTCACGAGCAGTCTTTGAGCGTTGCAAAGCGATATATATCAATGAACCATAATCAATTACGCCAGTAGAATCAACCATTTCCTCACGTCCTCCATAGGTCGTCTCGCCTATCGTTACCTGCCATTCGTTGATGTTGCCAACGACATTATAAGTCTCCAATGCTTCAGGAATTTCGCCTAAATATTTATTGGTGTCCCACTCGAAAATCTTGCGCATATCACCCTTCTGATGCTTGGCAGCAGGATAATGGGCGAGATTCATGAAAGCACCATACGAGTCGGCATTATACGAACAGATAACGCTGCCATCCTTCGAGGCGCCCTTGGCTACAATGAAGTTGGTACAAGCGTTGGCGTATGCCGTTATAGTCATTATGACTGTTAACAGTCCTATTCTCTTAATCATTGTTTCATTAAGTTGTTATATCGTTATGACGTTATTGCGGGATTATCGTTTAAAAAGGTGTCGGAAAGTGGCGGGTACAGGTGTTTCGAATTCCATGGGTTGATGAGTTACGGGATGATAGAAGCACAACAGCCAGGCGTGCAGGCACAAACGATGCAGGGGGTCGTCGCCATTACCATACTTCGTGTCGCCACATACGGGGTACCCCATATCGGCAGAGTGTACGCGAATCTGGTTCTTACGACCTGTTTCCAACTTAAACTCAACGAGTGAGTGTTCTGTCGTACGGTCCAACACGTGGAAATGTGTCACAGCATACTTGCCACCATTGTCGACGGGCGACGAATAGGTAACGTAAGCCTTATTATCCTTGAGCCAGTTGGCTATCGTACCGTCATCGGGTTCCACCTCGCCAGAACATACAGCCACGTAACGACGGTCATAGACTATCTCATGCCACGAATGCTCCAGTATCTGCTCAGTATCGATGTCCTTGGCATAAACCATCAAGCCACTTGTATCACGATCCAAACGATGAACAACGTGAGCTCGACAATTCTGGTGCGACTTCTTAAAATAATCGTCGAGCACCGTCTTGACATTGAGAGACGAATGACCTGCCGCCATTGACAGAATGCCAGGCTGTTTCTCGATGACGATAAGCCAGCGGTCTTCATAGACAATCTTCACGTAACGGCTCTTGAACTGTTGCTGGTTACGCTTCGTTCGCGATACAGCCACCTTCATACCAGGTTGCAACTGATAGTCGAACTGCGTTACCGTCTTGCCGTTTACCCTGATACCCTGTCCTTGAAGCGTCGCCTTGATCTTCGTCTTAGTCTGCTTGACGTTCTGCAACAAAAAATCCAGAAGTCCCTGTTGTTCGTGGACTTCAAAGTGGTCGTACTCGCCCTGCTGATTTGTATTGTATCTCATATTCGGGTACAAAGGTCATGCAAACCTATCAATCACCAAAAATAAATGGCTCCCCTTGTTTCAAACTCATTTACTGAATACCGTCTTCGCGAAGTTTTTGCTGCCATTTCCAGGCACTCTTCAGAACTTCCTCAGTGGGTGTCTCAGCCTTCCAACCAAGTACTTTGTTGGCCTTATCGACATTACCCCATACCTGCTCGATATCGCCCTCGCGACGTGGTGCGTAAGTCCAGTTGACCTTAACGCCCGTAGCCTTCTCGAAACCTTCGACGACCTCAAGTGTCGAGAGTCCCTTACCAGTACCGATATTGAAAATCTCGACAGCATCGGTGTCTGGTTTGTCAAGTACACGCTCCATAGCTTTCACGTGAGCCTTAGCCAAGTCGACAACATAGATGTAGTCGCGGATACAAGTCTTATCTGGAGTATTGTAGTCGTTGCCAAAAATCTTCAGTTGCTCACGAATTCCCATAGCAGTCTGGGTCACGAAGGGTATCAGATTCATGGGTACTCCATTGGGCAACTCACCAATCAGGGCTGTGGGATGAGCACCGATGGGGTTGAAATAGCGCAAGATGATCGACTTGATAGGTGCGCCGCTATGGATGTAATCGTGGATAATCTCCTCATTAATCTGCTTAGTATTGCCATAAGGTGACATTGCCTTCTGGATGGGGGCATTCTCAGTAACAGGCAGATTCTCCTGTGAGGGCTGACCATAGACGGTGCACGACGAAGAGAAGATGATGCCCTTAACATCGTATTTGGGCATGAGCTCCAACAGATTGATGAGCGACACCAAATTGTTGCGATAGTACATCAGAGGCTTCTCGACGCTTTCACCTACAGCCTTAGAGGCTGCAAAATGAATGATGCCCTCAATTTTAGGATACTTCTTAAACACATTCTCCAATGCCGGCATATCACAGCAGTCAACCTGTTCGAAGGCAGGACGAATACCCGTAATCTTTTCGATACCGTCAAGGACATTGAGATTTGAATTCGAGAGGTTATCGATGATAACAACCTCATAGCCAGCCTGTTGCAGCTCTACGGTAGTATGACTTCCAATAAAGCCCGTGCCACCTGTTACAAGAATAGTTTGCTTCATTTTTTTATTAATCGATTGAATTGTAATTTTCCTAATGACATGCAAAAGTACAAAAAAGGAAAGAGATACGAAAATAAATAAAGAATTATTAGCAAAAAAAATCCGCAACACCTCTCACGAAGTATTGCGGAAGCGGTGCGTACGAGACTCGAACTCGTGACCTCCTGCGTGACAGGCAGGCATTCTA
>CAMHTW010000068.1 GCA_946188165.1 uncultured Prevotella sp. | reverse complement strand
GGTCTCTCTTGGTTGCAGAAGCGTTTTATGAAGTGGTTCAACCAGGAGCGTACCAAGACACTGTTGACCTTCCCTGTTGAGACGATGGCATTGCTCGTTGACGAGAATGGTGAGTGTAAGGACAAGGAGTGGGGCGAATTCACGGCTGAGATGTATGCCGAGGGTCACTCGTTCTTCACCTATATGAGCGACAATGCCGACTCCCTGTCGTCTTGCTGCCGTCTGCGCAATGAGATTACCGACAATGGCTTCAGCTATACCCTCGGTGCTGGTGGCGTCTCTACTGGTTCGAAGTCTGTGCTGACCATCAATCTGAACCGCTGCATCCAGTATGCCGTCAATCACAAGATGGACTATCTGGAGTATCTGGGTGGCATAATCGACCTGTGCCATAAGGTGCAGATGGCTTACAATGAGAACCTGAAGGAGTTGCAGGCTCATGGCATGCTGCCTCTGTTCGATGCTGGCTACATCAATATCAACCGCCAGTATCTGACCATCGGTATCAATGGTCTGGTAGAGGCTGCCGAGTTTATGGGCTTGAAGATTACGCCTAACGACGACTATCAGAAGTTCGTGCAGGGCATTCTCGGACTCATTGAGAAGTATAACAAGAAGTACCGTTCGAAGGAGGTTATGTTCAACTGCGAGATGATTCCTGCCGAAAACGTCGGTGTGAAGCATGCCAAGTGGGACCGTGAGGACGGTTACTTCGTACCACGCGATTGCTACAACTCATACTTCTATGTTGTTGAGGACGACTCGCTCAGTGTGATCGACAAGTTCAAGTTGCATGGACGTCCCTATATCGAGCACCTTACTGGCGGTTCCGCCCTTCACATGAATCTGGACGAGCATCTGTCCAAGCAGCAGTATCTGCACCTGCTGAAGGTCGCTGCCCAGGAGGGTTGCAATTACTTTACATTCAACATTCCCAATACCGTTTGCAATGACTGCGGTCATATCGACAAGCGTTATCTGAAGGAGTGCCCACACTGCCACTCAAAGAATGTCGATTACATGACGCGCATCATTGGCTATCTAAAGCGTGTCTCGAATTTCTCGCAGCCACGTCAGGAAGAAGCCGCACGTCGTTTCTATGCACATGCGGAGAAATGAATGAAATGAGATTTCTAGGTTATGTTGAAATACGTTAATACAGGGGTTGTTTTTCAGGAGATACCCGACGAAGTGACACTGGCGATTAATATTTCAAATTGCCCGTGTCACTGCCCGGGTTGTCACAGCCATTATCTGTGGGACGATATCGGAATGCCCTTGACGACCGATGCTATCGATGACTTTGTCAGCCAATATGGAACTGACATTACTTGTATCGCATTCATGGGTGGCGACGCCGATCCGAAAACCGTCAACCAGTTGGCTCAGTACATCCACGAGTACCATCCACAGTTCCATGTGGCATGGTACAGTGGACGTCTGCGCGTGCCACCTACCGTCAACAAGCAGGATTTTGAATATATCAAGATTGGTCCGTATATTCGCCACCTCGGCCCCTTGAAATCAGCCACCACCAACCAACGTCTCTATCGTCGTACGATGGATGGCGATTTCGAGGATATCACCTACCGTTTCTGGCGGCAGCGCGATGTAGCGGTATAAGGAGGTAATAAATACCTTAGAATGTAAAATCTGTTTTTTCTACGCCGTCACCGTAGATGGTCTTGAAGTCGTCGCGCATCGAGATGACATAATAGCCTGCCTCGCGCCACTGCTGACCCAAGTTGAGGGCTTTCTCTCTGTTGGCATGGTCTCTGACGTCGTCATCGGCAATGAGCATGAAGGCTGCTGAGCGGTACTTGTTGTTACTCAGACAATAGTTATGCATGGCACAGTCGCCACTGCTATTACCAAACGACAGGACGGGTACCTTGCCAATCTCCTGACTGATTTGCAGCACCTTGTTGGTTTTCAGGTTCTTGATGATGAGCTCATCTGTGCGGACGAGATCTTCATCTTGAGTCATCATGTGATTGACGCTTGCCTCGTTGCTCGATTGGTTGCTGGAACGGTACTTCACGTCCATGCCTATCACGCGGTTTGGTTCAATGCCGATAGATTCAACCAATGCGCGGCAGATGAATCTGTCGGAACCAGACACGACATAGACCGTAAAACCATTTTCCTTTAGATAGTTGAATACCTCCAGCATAGGCTTATAGTGGCTCTGACCATAGGTCATTCCCTTGAAACCGTTGGCAGGCTTGGCGGCATACGCCTTGACGTAGGCATCAAACTCGGCTACAGTCATGCCGGCATACGCCTTGGCAGCCGCGTAGGCATGCTTCATGTCGAAAGCGTCAGGCAGTTTTTTGCCTTCCCTGACAAAGTCTCTGATGTTCTGGGCAGCCTCCTTGACATCTTCGGGGGCTTTGTCTTTATAGGTAGGATCATCCAGCGCACGATATTCCAGCATGTTGTATTCAAAATAGGTAGGGTAGAGTTCGCCGACGAAGGTACCGTCCATGTCAAACGTGGCAATACGGTCTTCCTCCTTGATGAAGTTCGCGGAGTTGGGGTCCGTCACGTCTGTCACAAATTCTTGCAGGGCAGTAAGGGCTTCGCAATTGTTCCACAGCGTAAATTGAGGCGGTAAAACCGGATTAACTGCATTATCTTTGTTACAGCCAGTGAGGATGACGGCAAAGACAATGAGCAGGGGATAAAATAGTTTCTTCATAATCTTCGTTACTTTATTGTATTAATATCAATTTTTCTCTGATGACACGGTTTTTAGCGTACAACCTCGGTGAATTCTGGTTTGGCACCAGACTGCTTGCCAACGGTGACGTAGATGGTAGAGGTGGACTCTGCGCCATCGAAGCCGCGACTTTTGACCGTATATTTGTAGTCGGTACTATCGTCAGTGGTGCGCTTACCTACTGTCGATGGGGTGCCGAGTGGGAACTGATAGCTGGAGCAAGCAGCGTCGAAGATAGCTTTTTCGGCCTCTGTCACAGGTTTCTGCGCAGAATACTCGGGCAGTTTCTTGACAGTCCCTTTCTTATAGCCGTTCTCTTTCAGGAATCGGTCGAGTTCTTTGCTGGCTGAGGCCACACGAGCAGTACGCACACCATAGCCTTTCTGAATCTTAGCTTTGGGCAGGGACTTCTTCAGGGCATCGCTTGACGTGTTCAGTCCACCACTGCCGAAGGTGCAGAATGGTACGATGGTCTTGCCTGCGAAATCGTTGCTCTTTACCAGAGTCTGGATGGGGTTGGCATACGTGCCAAACCAGATGGGGTAGCCCAGGAAGATGACGTCGTACTTGGAAAGGTTCGACTTCAGGGCTTTCAATTCGGGCCACTGGCCACTCTGCATCTCACGCTGTCCGCGCTGCATGGTTTCCTGGAAGTTGCCAGAGTAAGGTTTGGTAGCCTCAATCGTTTCGATGTCGGCACCGAGCTGCTTCTGCAACTCCTCTGCTACCGTCTTGGTGCTTCCCGTTTCTGAATAATAAAGTACAAGTGCTTTCTGTGCATAACTTGCTGTGATACTGGCCATCATTGCCATTGATAATAATATTTTTTTCATAAATAGTTGATATTTTAATTTCTCACCTTCTCAATTTCTCAATCCCTCATTACTCAAGCGTACCCAGTGCCTTTTGCAGTTCTACCTGACTGAGCTTGACTTCGATTTCAGCGTCAATCTTTTGTGACATGGCCTGCAACCAAGCTGTCTGAGCTTCAATGACGGTGGTCGAGGAGATGACCCCCTCCTTAAAACCGAGATTGGCAGTACGCAGGTTCTCTTCGGCATGTGCAATGTTCGACTGAGCCATGGCCAGCTTCTTGTTCGACTCGTTGACGAGGAAAGCCTTCTGGTTGACCTGCAGTTCTATCATCTCGCGGGCATCGTCCAGTTCCAGACTGGCAATGGTGGCGGCTCCCTTGGCAGCCCGTACCTTATAGCGTACGTCACCCCAGTTCCAGATGGGCACATGGACCATGACGCCCACATTCCAGAAACCGGCAAACTTCTTCTCGAAGCCGTTGAATATATTAGGGTTGCTTACGGCATAGCCGCCCGTCAGCAGTACCTTCGGCAGATTGCCCGCCTTCAGCAGGTTAGTGGTTTGATGAGCCAAATCGACGGTATTCTGCAGCATCTTCAGTTCAGGACGGTTCTGTGTCGCAAAGGTGACGTCGGCGGTAGCCAGCCTTTCACGGTCTTCAATGAGCTCTTCCCTGTCTTCGTCAGCCAGTTTCACCTGTTCGTTGATGGGTAGTCCGCAAAGCTCGCAGAGCAGCATCTTCGACAGTACCAGACCGTTGGTAACCTTCATGAGTGCCATCTCAGCCTCGTTGACCTTCACGCTGACGTTCAGCCGGTCGCTCCTGGTGGCTACACCCTCATCCAACATTTTCTGCACATCGTTGTCCAGTTTCTTCACCAGCTCCACAAAACTTTGTGCCAGCTTCTCCTTATGGCGTAGCGACACAACCTGCCAATAAGCTTGATCGATGCTGAACAGTGTATTCTGGCGTTTAGCCTCCAGAGAGTTGGCTGCTAATTCCTCATTGATATCAGCCATCTTGTTCATGGCGACGATGGCACCACCCATGAATACTGGCTGGGTGAACATGACGGCACCGGCAAACATGTTGCGCGTGTCGGTACGAAAAGCATCGACGACACCCATGCCAAACTGGTCGAGCGTGCCAGCCAATGCCCCTAAGTCGCCAGCCAGCTTCGTCTGCAATGGCGCAGGCAGTATCGAGGCGTAAGGCGCTACGGATGTCTGTAGTCCCGTAGCGGCATTGGTGCCTAAGTTGCTGAGTGCCGCCTTCTGGTCGTCGTTCAGTATTGATATCTCTTTGCTGGTCCATACATAGCCGCCTAATGCATTGACATGGGGCAGGTATTTCGCCCGTGCCGACTTACGCAGATTGGCAGCAACATCCTGTTTGGTCTTCGACACACTCATCTGCTTGTTGTTGCGCAGTGCCATAGCCCTACAACTGTCCAATGTCAACAGGCGTTGAGCACTCATGCCCAGCGGCCAGATAGAGAGCATACAGAGCATTAAAGCCCGTATCAGTTTTACTTTATTCTTTTCCGTTTTATTCCTCATAATCATTTGTAATGATGCCGCAAAAGTATGAAAAATACTGCATATCCCGAATTTTTATACACTAAAATATGATTTTTTTAACTGATTTAACTAAAAAAGGCTACTCCGAGAAACAGCAGTCACATGTTAGGAAAAAGGAGTCTCAAAACGAGAAAAAGTAAGTCTGACAGAAATTGCCAGGCTTACTTTTACCGATGAAATGGGAATTTTTTATTTCCTTGCTACCTTGCGAGAATCTGAGGACGGCATTCCATAGACATCTATCGCCCCGCCGCCACCGCTGGTAGGATTGCCCCAAGGCAGCCCCGTATTGATGCGGAGGAAGTTGCCCCAGCCAGTCAGTTTGTGAAAGGTACACTGCTCATAGCCTTCGCCGATGTTGACTTTCCAATTCCAGGGGTTACCCTTGCTTATTATGTCAATGTCCCAGAAGAGCTGGTGATAGAGACAGACGCTGAGACTGTAGTGGTCGAGGTGCTGTACGCTCCAGCTGATGTCGGCACGCTGGAGGATGGCTCGGTCGAAGGCCGTCTTCATATCCTGTGCAATCGTCTTCAGTACGCCGTCGCCAGTGTGGGTAGCTAGCTTGTCAGCATAGTCCTGGAGGTCGAAGAAAGGATTAGCCCATGCCAAGTTGACATCGTCGTAGAGCGATATGAAGCGATAAACTTCCTTGGTGGCAAGGTCGATGTTCTCTTTCTGTGTGGGATAGAGGGCGACAAGACGGTCAGCCAACCGGCGAGTGACGTCGATGATACCGTCCAGTTCGCTGGTACGCAACAGTTTGAAGTCGCCATTGACAGCCTTCCCCTCGTCATGGCTGTAACATTCCTGCCATGCGGGAGTGACGTCGTTGAGCATGTAGGCAAAAGCATCCTCCACATTGTCCTTTTCGATGAGTCCTCTGATGAAGGCTGGTAGTATAGAGTAGTCGCTATTGAGCAAGTGGGCAGAGCAGGCGATGTACTCTGCCACGTCGCGTAGTTCGGTGAGCGACTCCATATTGCCCATCAGACAGTTGTGGAAGAAGATGCCCTTCAGCGGGGCGCGGCCCGTGGCCTTGATAGCCTGTGAGAGTTCGTACATGTCCAGTTTCTCGCCGCCGTTCCACTCGTCACCGATGACGCCGCGTGTGGCATCGGTATTCTCGTGGTACTTGCCAGGGATGTCAACTGTGGGCTCGAAGCCGTTGCCATGTCCCCAGACGGTGAAGATGTACTCCTCGGCAGGACAGAAGAGGCTGCTGAACTCGATGAACTGGTGGATGGTGTTGGGATCGTAGAGCTTGGTGGCGATGGCCTCGGTGTGCATACCGAGCGCGTTCAGGCCCCCCTCGTGCAAGCGGTCAAGATCGGTCTCGCTGTTCAGTTCGAACCACACCACATCGCCATCATCAGTCATTTGGCCACTGGTATTTTGGCCATACTTGTAGAGGACAGCCACGCGCACTTTGGTCGAGTCCTTCAGGTAGGGCCTGACTGCCTTCCATAAGTCTTGCTCAATGACGTTGTCCATCTTGCCGCCGGCGTTGCCATAAACGAAGATAGTATACCGGGCCTGGAGGCCGGGCACCGACAGCAGTTTCCGCTTGCTCCACTCGTCGAACTGGGTGGCTTGGGCTGCATCGGCCTTGTCGAAGGTCATCACGCTGCCGCCCTCATAGCCTATCGCCAGCTTGCCATCCGCGGTCTGATACGTCCAGTCCCAAGGGCCGTCGTCCATCACGGTAACCAGTTTGCCTTCCTCGGCAGTGTAGGTGAACGGCTGGTGCTGCACGGCAACAGGCTCGTCGCCCGCCAAGAAGTACGTGTCGCACACGCCCGTGCCGTCGGCAGTGAACGTCCACACGTTCCACGCCTTTCCGTAGTTCCAAAGGGAAAAGGTTTTACCCGAGAGGTCGCAGACCCATGTACCCACCAAGGCCTTGGGGTCAGTCGGATTTGTCGTCGGGTTGTCTTCATTGTTGTTGCAGGCGGTGAAGCCCAGTACCATGATGGCCATCGCCATCAGAAAGGGAATCTTTTTCATTTTTACTTGTTATAAAGTTTGTCTTCTCGATTTCGTCTGCAAAAGTAGTCTGTTTTCAGGAAATAAAAGTCCCACGGTAGGAAAAAAGAGTCTCAAAACGGGAAAAAGTAAGCCTGGCAGCAATTGCCAGGCTTCAATGTTTCGATGAAATGGGCGATTTTGATAGCTGATAGAAAATTCGGAACCGACCCGTTATTGATTTGATCTTATTTCATTTATGATATTCCATATTGTTGCAGCTAGGGCACTGTTTGAACCGTCTTCTGTGCAATCATAAGCATACTCTTTTCCATCACTCTCCTTCAGATATACTGTGAGGGTATGAGAATACTCACTTGTTTTCTTATATTCCTTGCTAACTTCAAAAGTATTGGTAACACCTTTTTCCGTAATCACAGTCAGAGTGTTGTTGGAAACACCCCATTGTGTGGAATAAGCATAACCTTGCGGTCTATTATTCAAATCTGTAATCAAGACACCAGCAACATTATTCTTGAATACCATGTATTGGTATTTACCATCAGTCAGATTTCTAAGTATCTCATACTTGATCAAATCTGACTTAGATACAGGAAGACGCTTGCCATATTCAATAGTATCAATACCAGAAATAGTAGTTTCTTCCTTTGAACACGATGAAAACAGCATAGGTGCTGCGAGCAGTAATGCTAATAAAAATTGTTTCATTTTACCTAAATATTAAATTATATAAATATTTATTGGACTGAATTACCAAGTTCGTAAATAGCGATGACATCCTTCACTTCAACAGTTGGATTAGATGAAATGGGCGATTTTAGTTGAGATACTCGATCTTCAGAACTTTTTCCTCTGGTTTGATTACATTGTCGAAGACAGACGGCACCTTATTTTTTCCCCAAGCGTTGCTTGTGTCTTTTGCGTAAAAACTGAAGGTGGCGATGGGGGATTTCTCACTTTTACCATTGTCGTAGAAGGTTGTGATGCCTTCCAGCTGGTTTGGCATGATGTTGATTTGGTCAGCGTATTGGTCGTAGGTCAGACTCGATTCGTCAATGCTCGCTGGCTTGGTCACATAAAGCATGAGATAGGTCTTAAGGTTCTTTTTATATTTATAGGTAACAGACTTGGACCATTTTCCGTTGTTGATAACTTCTCTTTGTTCCTGTCCGTTCTCGTCAATATACCCAACCTCTATTTTGTCACAAAGTAAATAAAGGTTGCCACAGACCACAGAGTTTAAAGTAAATTCTTTAGGGAATTCAAGGCTATAGTCTATTTGGTAAGATACGACCTTGGGCTGGGCAGGAGGCGTGTTTGTGTTGTCATCGTCGCTGCCGCATGCGGTGAATACTGTTGTTGTCATTGCGCAGCAAAGGACGGCTGCGAGTGTCATTAAAATCTTTTTCATTGTCATAATGTATTAAGTGAATAAATAAATGATGTTAGTCATAGATTCTTTCTTATTCGGGCATGGGCAGCTCATAGTGCATGTCTGACGGACATAAATTGTCGGGCAATTGGCGGTTGAGGCGCAGCCAGCGGCTCCAGCCTACAGCGCGGTCGAAGGCCAGCTGCTCGTAGGTGTCGGCCAGCGTAGAGCCCCAGGGGAAGTCCCCTTCTAAAAAAATTCCCCTCTTATAGGTTCCATCCTCACTGCGTATCATTGAATATTGACCCCATGAACCATCAGTGCAATATTCTTCTTCCCACATAGGTATTTTATCAGTAAACTTAATAAGAGAATAGTTGCCCCCTGTACCAAGCATTACGCTGTAGTCCACCATGTAGTCGTGGGTGGTGAGGTATTTGCCGTAGTACTGCGCCGCGATACAACTGTTGAAGGTTTCCTTCATCTGGTTGAAGAATTCGTCGCCATAGACCTCGGGCAGCGCTTTGATGATGCTCGACATATACTTGGCAACATCGTAATATGGGTATTCAGATTGTACCTTTACGGCGTGTGCCGTACAACTGTCAATAATTTCCTTTTGGCGCTCTGTTCCGTTGGAATAAGTGTTGCAGAGACGGTCGGTGAACTGGCGCATCATTTCGCCCAGATGAGCGATGTTGGCAGTACGGGTGACAGTCAGGTCGGAGTAAAAAGGATAACCTTCGGGATATCCTCCTTCAACGGAGTATATAATGTCCCAACTTGCCACGTCGGCCTTACAGTATGCGTCCAAGGCTCTTTCTATGTCCACATTGGGCTGGCTGAGTATTTCAGGCAGGTCGTAGAGGGCGCCTCCCCAAGCCGGCATGACATATGTGGAGGCAATGACGTAGTCGCAGAGATCTTGTATCTCGAACTGGTACTCCAGGTTGTTCATCAGACAGGCCAACAAGTAGATTGTCTCAAAGCGAACATTGGCATTGGCGACGGCACGATGGAAACTCTTTGCGGTGAAATGCTTGTCTTTGTTGCCTGTGTCGTAAATCATGCCTCTGGTGGTGGCAGGTATCTCCGGCAACTCATCATGAGGGACGTAGCCACGGCCGTGGTCGTTCATGATAAGCATATACTTCTTAGCGGGATACGCCTTGGCGGCCCAGTTGATAAAGTTGGTCAGAGAGTCGGGACAGGTGATGTCGGCATTGTCGGCACCATAGATGTTGTCCTGCGAAGAGGCTTGTTCCATAAATGTCTTTGCAGGGTCAATGGCCCAGCGGATGGTCTTGTTGCCATAGTCCTCAGAAAAAGCGTCAAAATAATAACTTAGTCCTGTTATGTTTTGGGCCTTCGAGAATTTGTACTGCACAACCACGTTCACCTTCTTGTAAGCATCGGGATTGGCCTTGTAGAAGTCTGCAATCATTGAAAGGGCGTAATAGTCCAAGTTTCCGCCGCCATGGGCATAGTAGAGAATGGTGTACTCCGCCAGTTCTTTCTCCGGTTCGGGGGGAGTCACGGGGTTGTCGCCGTTGTCATTGGTACAGGCGGTGAACACAGTTGTTGTCATTGCGCAGCAAAGGACGGCTGCCAGCGTCATCATAATCTTTTTCATATTAATTACAATCTAGTTTATATTTTCGATTTCGCTTGCAAAAGTAGTCTGTATTGAGGAAACAACAGTCCCAAAGTAGGAAAAAAAAGTCTCAAAACGAGAAAAACTGTATATTTTTATGCTGAATTTGTATTTTATTGCTAATTTTGCAGACGAATCTACCACTAAGGGCGTCTATATTCTTTAAGGCTTATAGATTGTGATGAAGTGAGAGTAAAGAAAAAACAGAGTCGTTTATGAACGCGAAATTCAAGATGCCCAAATTCGGGCGCAACCTGACACTAAAGGGTTCGTTCAAAGAACTGCTGATGACGTTCCTCGGTACCACCATCTCTATCGTGCTGACGTTCGGTACCTCAGCACTGCTGGACAATCGGGAGAAGGCTGCCCAGCAGCGCCAGACGGCCATCATGTCGGTCTATGATATCGACGAGATCATCCGCATGCTCAAGGAAGACTTAGAAAAGGAGACAGCCTTCTCTGAGGTTACCTACTATTTGTTTACGCATCAGGAGGAACTGGACTCCATATCGTCCGACTCGCTGAAAATGGCTGTCGCCTACTTGGTAGAGGACGTGACTACACAGCCTAAATGGGCTGACGATTCGAAAGAGAAGGCCTTTTCGGGCAATATTGAGGTACGCGAGAACATGACATATACCCAGTTCTACGATAATGTACGCGAAAGCTACCGGCTGCGACGGGAACTGCTGGGATGTATTGAAAAAGATATTGAATTCAGCCGCCCTATTTCTGATGCAGACTATCGCCAATTCATACAGCAGTTGGACTTTGGAGACTTTGATACCGATGGTAATCTGTCTGAAAATGCCAGCAGGAGTCTGTTGCGACGTGCTTTTCAGCAAAATACCACAGGACTCTACCTGAGATATTTCTTCAAGCGCCGGGAAGCTTACAGCTACTATATATCGCACCTTGTCCACCTGAACCGCGAGAATAAGTTCATGGCGGATATTACGGACGACGACTTGGCTGAGTATGTCAAGAAGAATGTTGACAAGACCATGCCCGCCACTGCACAACAGCTGATTGGTACGTGGGAATATCAATTGCTTGATAATGATGTCTTTCATTATAAGTTAAAGAAAGACCAGACAGTAGAACTTATTTGCGATGCGGTCAACAAGTTGGATTTGTATCTGCAAGATGAAGAGATGTATGTCCCCATTCTTGTGCCCACATCGACTCGTCTCAAGGGCCATTGGAGGCTGGATGGCGACTCGCTGAAGTTGGATTTCGACAACAAAACGCTGGAGATACTGTCCATTGACGTCGATTTCAGCAAATTGCCCAAGTCGGCATTGGAACGCTCAAAGGGACAAAAGGAAGGTGTCAAGGATATGTTTATACAGGTTTCCAAACAAAAAGACTGGTCGTCGTCGTTTAAGGTGTCCTTCGACCTCTCCGGACAAATCATGGTGTGCGATGTGCAGGATACAACGCTTTGGGGCACGACGAAAACCATAACTACCCAAATGGTCAGGGTAGAAACAGCAGACAAATAACATTATTTCAAAAAACAATGAAAAAGATCCTCATGACACTTGCGGCCATAACGCTGCTTATGGCAATGCCAGTATTGACATCATGTTCTGTTGAAGACATCCCCGCAACGAATCCGGTACAGGAAGAACTGGCTGAGGCCACAATAATCTGGTACGGCACCGGTGGCGGAAATGTGGATCCATACATCTTGGCGGACTTCCGGCAATTCTACGATGCCAGGCCTGAGAGCTTCGATCGCGTCAACATCGTGGCACAGTACAAGGCTTCGCTCAACCCTTTGGTCTATCAAGGATTGACTGACGAGGAGGTGTCTCAGAAGGCTAAAGAGTTGGCAGCTGGAAAGACGGAGAAAGAGTTGGAAGCGATGACGATGGAGGACTACTTTTTCCTGTTCCATCCCAAGCGCAGTGCCACCTATCGCTTTGCCGTTGACCCCGCGAAGACCCTGCGCCAACAGTTTTTGGAAACGGAGCCTTACGGCGCGATGAACTGCGACTTCACCTGTCCCGACTCGCTGACCAACTTCATCAACTGGGCTGCCCGGACGTACCCCGCCAAGCGATATATCCTCGTCATGGCCGATCATGGTGGCGGCTATTTGCCCAATCACGACCTGCCTGAGTCAGCCATAACTCGTGGTCTGGTCTTTGATGACGGTTATCAAAACGGTAATACAATCGGCAATCAACATAAGTGCTTCTCGGGCAAGAGTTTCGCACGGGCAGTGAAGAATGCCGACATACGAATTGATGGCATCATACCCTACCTCTGCCTGATGAACAATTTGGAATTCCTCTATGAGGTGAAGGATGTGACCGACTACATTGCCTGTTCTACTTATACCTTGTGGGGGACTATTGGGGCTATGCAGAGTCTTCCCGATAATTTGGCCGCAGGACTGGATACAAAGACGGCGCTGGTCAACTTCGTCGATGCTAACGTGGATAGTTGGGACAAAAATCTATATGACCCTGCCAACCCCGAAGAACCCAATTACTACGACATGACGCTGACCGAGACCAAGCGTTTAGATGATTTGGCACCCGTTCTGAAAGAATTTACCGACCGCCTGGTTGACACCTACCAGAACGGCACCGCAGAACAGCGTGCCGCAATCGACGAATGTACGGCCAATGCCGTGAAGGTGTACAACCAATTCCCCCTGTATGACATGGCCAAATACATGGAGAGCCTGTTTTTGGTGCTGCCTGACGTCTTCAACTACGCCCTCTATAACCGCTTCGCCGATGCTTTCAACGCTTGCATCGCCCACCAGCGCTATGCCCGCTACCTGACCAACCACAACTATCAGGTCGATTACAGCATGATACTCGCCGTACGAGGCCATTATATCTATTACGTCTATGATTTATCGGACACGGAACTACAAACAGCTACAGTCTATTATACCGATGGCACTACCGAGACCTATCAATACGTGACAGGTGATGGCGACAGCAGCAGTGGCAGTCTCGATCATTATGTATTCCAGGAAAGCGGCACTTGGCCCAGCACCTTTGCCGATACATATCAGCAAACCACTTTCGACCGCCTTGTGGGCTGGAGCCGTTGGCTACTCCTCAACGAGACGGCTCCCCCGGCTTGGAGTCCTTCGTCGTTTTGTTTCAAACTGCCCAGCGACGACATGTCTGGAATACCTACATTATAATCATTAATGATATGAGAAAGTATTTTGCAATAGCAGCATTTTTTTGCATCGCTACAGGCCTTATGTGTAGCTTCTCATAATTTCTTCAAGTGGCTCAAGCAGCACCTCAAAATCTAGAAATTCTGGGGCACTACTGAAAACGCTGTCAGAATACAGATTTACTCTGCCATCTGTGCCTACTGCCTCGTTGCCATTGTGCAGCATGATATGCGACTGGATAGAAGCACCTATGAGGTACTGCAAATCCTCAGCATGTCACTCACTGACACAACGCATCTCAGAGATCTCTTCGACAAAACTATATTCAAAAATGACAAAGACCGAAGCGGTTCAGGTGAACCTAATTTATTTTATTTTTAACTCGTCCATTTTTTAGTGGACACTAATGATTTTATGTACCAGATTCTTTAAAATATGGCGAGATTCACAGAATTATATTTAAATTTGCTATAGCAAATTATCATCAACAATCCTTCGATTTGATTCGGAATAAACGCCAAATTTATGTCTTTTTTACAATTTCGGATAATTTGGGGGTTATTTCTGTCAATCATTCTTGCATCCCTTTGGTGGCGAGCGAAGTTTGGCCGTACGAATTCTTGTCTTCCTCCTGTAACATTCTCGCTTTCTACTTACTATATAATAGGAAGAAAATACTATTAAAATTACTTCTTCATATTCTGCACAATCCTGTATCTTGTAGAGCGGATGATCTCTTGGGTGATGCTCATGATGCGGCGGACGTCGTGGGCTTTCTGGCCCATCTCGTAGAGGATGAGGAAGAAGGTGTTCTTTACTTTTGTAGTTGTCGTTCTATAAACGAACTAGCACCCAAATGTTAAATCATAGCAAATATTTGGCCGAAACGTTCTTGGTATCAAAAATAATTCCTATCTTTGTGGCGGATAAACAATAAAACGAAAGAAATATGCCAGAAGTATTCAGATTCTTTGGGTTCTCGTTTTTCTTCTACAGCAAG
>CAMHTW010000067.1 GCA_946188165.1 uncultured Prevotella sp. | reverse complement strand
GTTTGCGCAACACCATAATCATGACGATGGAAGTCGTCAGGTTGTCGAGGATGGCTGATAGGAAGAAGGTCATAAAGGCAACACGCCACAGGAGTTTGCGCTTTGAACGTGTCTTCATCGTGTCGCGCACAAAGTTGAATCCACCGTTGGTGTCGACAATCTCGACAATGGTCATGGCACCCATCAAGAAGAACAGTGTGCCTGCGGCGTCGCCAAGATGATGCTCAATGACCTCGGCAATATGATGGATGACGCCATCAGCCGGTATCTCTGGATAATAGGCCGCAGGACCGAACATCAGCAGCGTCCAGCAACCCACACACATCAGCAGCGCAATGGCTGCCTTGTTGACTCGCGTCAAACTCTCGAGGGCAATACAAAGATAGCCCACCACAAAGAGTACGACAATGCAAATAGTTAATGTTGACATAGTACGTTTTTTAATAGTTTGTTAGTAATTTGCTGCAAAATTACAAAATTATTTTTATTTCTTATTTTTTATTTCTTACTTTTTTTGTATCTTTGCAGCAAAAAGAGAGAAACATGGCACTTAACTTGAACAAGAACCTGAAATTGTACTACTCCATTCGTGAGGTGGCTGAGATGTTTGGCGTCAACGAGAGTACTCTGCGCTATTGGGAACAGGAATTTCCGTATCTGAAGCCCAAAGTGTCGGGGTCTGCCAAGATACGCCAGTATCAGGAGAAAGACATCGAACAGATTCGCTTGATTCACAACCTGGTAAAGGTACGTGGATTCAAGTTGGCTGCTGCCAAGAAGATTATCAACAGCAATCGCGACGGTGCTGACCGCAAAGCCGAGGTGCTGACGCGGCTGATGGACATACGTTCAGAATTACAGGCCCTAAAAAAGCAAATGGACTACCTTTAGGGATTGAGAAAATGAGAAATTGAGAAAATGAGTAGGTGAGAAAGTGAGCCGTTAGGGCTCAACTTTCCATGTATCATTAATAGCGAATACGGCTTCGAGGGTAATCTTCGAGGCCTCTTTTTTGGTCAGTTGGCGACTCCACGCCACACGCTTGTCAGTGGCAGCGCCCTCACCCGTATTGTTATACTCCATGTAGCGGGCGGTTTTCACGGCTTCAGGACGCCACTGGTGCCAACCCTCTGGACGAATCTGACGGGGCAGCTGGCAGTTCATGAACAGTGTATAGCCGTAGTCGCGCCAAGGACGTCCGAGATAGACCTTATCGACTCCTTGGTCGCAGCTGATGCTACAATTATTAAATATGTACCCGTACGCGACGTCCTGTGGTGTCGAGGCAGCGGTGATATACGAGTTGGCCTTGCAGAATATCTGGCAGTGTTCGAACCAAGCCGTCGATGGGCCAAAGATGAAGTCGGTAGTGCCCTCGATGTAGCAGTCCTTGAAGTAAAGGCGTGTCTTGGCATTACCTGTATAGATGGTGTCCTGATGACCCAGGAAACGGCAGTTGACGAACGTCAGACGGTCCCCCTCGGTATGCAGGGCCACAGCCTGTCCCAGTCGGGCGGAATTATTCTCGATAGTGATATTCTTCAGCGTAATCTTGCTGCCTTGAATTTTCAGGGTAAAGGTGCGGAATGTTCCGATCTTCTGGGCTTCGCCACTGGTTGTAAGTGGTGTGATGTCAGCCTTAATGTTCGCATGGTCGTCCCATGTGATGATGGTCTGGTCGCGGTCCTCACCGCATATCTCGATGTTGGTGAGCCATTGTGGAATGACAAGTTTCTCCTTGTAGACGCCTTTCTTTACATAGATGACCTTGTGGTACTCCATAAAGGCGCGACAGACCTCTATGGCTTCGTTCACATTACGAAACTCGGCAGTACCGTCACGTGCTACAAAGAGTGTGTCGGGATTGTCATAGCTTTTGCCTGCAGCAAAAGCAGTGAAAAGTGAACAGTGAAAAGTGAACAGTAACGGCAGTATTCTGCCCCATAATAAAGATTTACTCATTTTATAGTAGTTTGTAGTTAATTTCTCATTCTCTCATTATCTCAATTTCTCAATATTACATGATTTGCGTCACATCTTTCAGGTCCTCAATCTTGCGCAGATTATTCATAATCTCCTTCACGTCATCACGGTCGTGGACGCGTAGTTCGATAGAGCCGTCGAACATGCCGTCTTCAGAGGTAATGGTCAGACGGTGGATGTTGACATTCATCTGGTTGGAGATAATCTGTGAAATGTCGAGTAGCATACCTACACGGTCGATGCCTTGGATGCGGATGGTCGCATCGAAGAAGAGCTTTTTGTGCATATCCCATTTGGCATCGAGGATACGATTGCCGAAGCTGGCTTTCAGTTTGGCAGCTACAGGACAGGCACGCTTGTGAATCTCTATCTGATGGCGCCCGTCGATAAAGCCCAGCACATCGTCGCCTGGGATGGGGTGACAACAGTGTTTGAATTTGTATTGCGTAATATTGTCGTCAGTAATGAAGATGGGCTTCTTACGGTTGAACTTCTCGGGTACCACAAAGAGCTCAGGTTGTTCGGTGGCACCTTCCTTCTTCTTCTTGTCGCGACCCAGGAATGGCACCAGCCTGCGCCAGCCTTTCTTGCCAGCCTCCTTGCCCTGCAACTCGTCGAGGTCCTTCTCACCGAGCAGGATGGTCTTGTCGCCTAATGACTGGTAGAAGTCGTCGCGACTACGTGACTCGTGGAACTCTGTCAGTTGGTCGGCTGCAGCCTGTATATTGTCAATGCTGTTTTTCTTGCAGAATTCAGCAAACAATTCTTCTCCCAATCTTTGCTGGTCGCGATTGTTACGGCGCAGAATGGCCTGAATCTTGGCTTTCGCCTTGGCTGTGGACACAAAGTTGATCCATGAGGGCTGTACGTGTTGTGACTTGGAGGTCAGAATCTCCACCTGGTCGCCACTCTCCAGTTTGTGGCTCAGGGGCACCAGTTTATGGTTGACCTTGGCGCCGATACAGTGTGAACCCAAGAAGGTGTGGATGGTGAAGGCAAAGTCCAATGCCGTACATCCTGTAGGCATGGTCTTGATTTCACCCTTGGGCGTGAAGACAAAGATTTCGGATGCAAAAAGGTTCAGCTTAATGGCATCAAGGAAATCCATCGCGTCAGGCTGTGGGTCGTCCAATATCTCCTTAATGGTGCGCAGCCACTCGTTGAGCTCGGCTTCGTCCTCGGTATATTCATCGTCGTCGCCTTCCTTGTATTTCCAATGGGCAGCTAATCCCTGCTCTGCAATTTCGTTCATGCGGTCTGAACGAATCTGCACCTCTATCCAGCGGCCTTGGTGCGACATCAGCGTGACGTGCAGTGCCTGATAGCCGTTGGCTTTCGGATGTGAGAGCCAGTCGCGCAGACGGTCTGGATGACTCTTGTAAATCTTTGAGATAGCAACATAAATCTTGAAGCACTCGTTGATTTCATCCTCGCGATTGTTGGGTGTGAAGATGATACGCACAGCCAAGATATCGTAGATTTCGTCGAACGACACATGCTTGTTCTGCATCTTCGACCAAATGCTGTAGGGCGACTTCACGCGTTCCTTGATTTCGTAATGGATACCCATCTTCTGGAGTTCTACCTCAATGGGAACTGTAAACTCGTCGAAGAGTTCATGGCGCTTAGCCTCTGTCGAAGCCAGTTTCGACTTGATGCTGGCATACTCCTCTGGATGTTCGTATTGGAAGCTGAGGTTCTCCAGTTCCGTCTTGACCTTATTAAGTCCTAAGCGGTTAGCCAGGGGAGCATAGATGTAAAGCGTCTCGCCTGCAATCTTATACTGTTTGTTGGCAGGTTGCGACTCCAGTGTACGCATGTTGTGCAGACGGTCGCATATCTTGATAAGTATGACGCGGATATCCTCGCTCATTGTCAGCAGCAGTTTCTTGAAGTTCTCTGCCTGAGCCGAGGCTTGTTCACCAAAGATGCCGCCACTGATCTTGGTCAGTCCCTCCACAATCTGCGCAATCTTCGGACCGAAGATGTTCTCGATGTCCTCCGTGGTGTAGTCGGTGTCTTCTACCACATCGTGCAACAGAGCTGCACAAATACTGGTAGAGCCTAATCCCACTTCTTCGCAGGCTATCTGTGCAACGGCAATGGGGTGCATGATATAGGGCTCGCCTGAGAGACGGCGCACGCCCTTGTGAGCCTGACGGGCAAAGTTGAATGCTTTGGTAATAATATCTACCTTCTTACGATGGCGTGATGACAGATAGCTATCCAACAAATGTTGGAAGGCATCGTTTATCAGTTTGTCGTCAGCGGCTTCCCGCATCATGTCTTCATCCATAGTTTATCTTCTCCTTCTTTTGGTTGTCTTACGTTTACTGCCAGCAGCCCTTTTGCGTGTGGCTGCCCTTTTGCGAGTAGCCTTGGCACGTGTCTTTGTGGCTTTTGCACGACCTCTGGTGGCACGCGCTTTACGGTAAGTGCGAGCCTTCTTGCCACGCTTGACAGTACGTTTGCTCTTATGATAATAGGTGGGCACGTCGTCACGTACCTCCACCTCAGCACGACGACTGAGTAACTCGTTGGCCCTATAGGTATAAACAGAGTCCTCTAAATCCAGGAAACGACCTACGTCGGCAAGTGGCAGACGCAGGGGCGAGGGTTCAGTAGCACCAGGCACTACGTCGCGGCGATACATCGGATTGAGCGAGCGCAGCAGGTCGATATTCAGACCTACGACCGCGGCAACCTGTTCCAGATGCACGTTGCGGCTGACCATCACCGTGTCTGACTTAGCGGGTAGGCGAGTGGTCATTGGGCAGATATTGTGTAACGAGTAGTAGGTCATGATATAGTTTGCAGCAATGAACGCAGGCACGTAGCCGCGCGTTTCGCGAGGCAGGTAGGGATAGATGTGCCAATAGTCCTTGACAACGGGAAGGGGCTCGCCGTCCGCTCCTTTCAGCGATGTGACGTTGTTGGCACGACGAATAGCCTTGTTGATGTTCTCCGGACCGCAGTTGTAGGCGGCAATCACCAGGTTCCAGTCTCCGAAAATCTTGTAGAGGTCGCGCAGATAGCGGGCTGCAGCCTGTGATGACTTCACGGGGTCACGGCGTTCATCGACCAGTGAATTCAGCTTCAGGCCATATTGCTTGCCAGTGGCAGGCATAAACTGCCAGAGACCTGCAGCCCCCACACGACTGACGGCTTTTGGGTTGAGGGCTGACTCGATGATGGGCAGATACTTCAGTTCCAAAGGCAGCTGATACATCTCCAACGCCTCCTCGAAGATGGGCATGTAGAAGTTCGAAGCCCCCAGCATGTAGCTGATGCTGCGGCGCAGACGGCCACTATAGCGGTCGATGAATTTCTGTACGACGTCGTTGTAGGCCATCTCCATCACACATGGCATGCGATACAGACGGTCGACAAACTCCTGCTTGCTGTACTCAGGATTCACATCCTTCATGTTACAGTCCTGCGGCTCGTCGAGATAGGTCTTAGCCATATAGACGTTGAGCAGTGAGTCCAGATCGTAGGTCATGGCCTCGGGAAACTCGATGACTTCCTCGTTGCCGCTCTGATCTACTACGGTAATCTCGTCCTCTTCGTCAGGCTCTTCGTCATCTTCGTCCTCATCTATGACTTGTGCACTCATACTGAGTGGCAAAAATATCAGCAGGCCCAAAAGCATCAGCCATTTTGCCACATTACTCATCGTCTCCTTTGTCTTTCCTATCTTATTCATTATCTTAATATCTCATTGTTTTAATTTCTCATTATCTCAATTTCTCAATTTAAAAATTGAGACTGCAATTGACGCCTATCGACTGTGCTTGCAGCGGATTGCCCCCCATCATATTGGGAATGACTGCAGGCTCCACCTTCAAACTAAGGTCCTTCGAAATGTCGAATACCGAGAGTTCGGCGTCCACGTAGGCGTCAATTACCGATATGGCATAAACGCCCAGCATCACGAAGAAACTCATGTCGCGCCAGCGACGATACTTGTCCTTACGACTCTTGAACAGCTTCTTGTAACGCTCCTCGTTTTCATTGGTCACTTGAGCTCCTAAGTGCAGGAACTTGTTGTAAGATGCCGTCCCAGGATCGCTGTCCATGATGTCGAGATAGGCCTGAGAATAGTCCTTATACATCATGTTGTTCCACGTCAGGGCGTAGATGCAACCCATGAAACCACCGTAGATGATGGGCAACTTCCAGTATTTTCTGTTGTATATCTGACCAGCACCTGGAATAACCAGTGCCAGCCACAAGGCACGCTGCGGGTCGGGTGTCCATGTGTTCCAGTCACGCTTGACTTTCTCCTTACGCTGCTTTTTGACAACCACCGAAGTGCTGTCAGCCAGCAACGCCTTGGTATCTTCCGCAACGACGGAGTCCATAGGAGCCAGCATACGCCCGATGCTGTCACCAGTCTCGATGACTGTCAACGAGTCCCGCTGGGCATAGCCTGAAACGGCTACTGCAAGCAGCATGGCTATCATCATGAGCCTACCCATTCGCCCCATCTAATATGTTCATGATTCGTTCCAGCTGTTCCTCGTTGTCAAACTGGAGGGTAATCTTGCCTTTGCCTCTGGGCGAACAGGTCATCTGAACCTTCGTTTGGAAGAATTGTGCCAGACGGTCCTTGAGAATGTTGAACTCCTCAGGCAACTGGCTCTTTGAGGCTATCTTGCCGCGCGCCGTCTTCACGTCATCGCCGTTCTTCAGGGCTTGCACTAACTCTTCGACCTTTCGTACAGATAGCTGCTGCTGTTGAACCTCACGGAAGAGCTTGATTTGTTGCGAAGGACTGTCAATAGCCAACAGCGCACGGGCGTGTCCCATCTCAATCTCGTGGTTCTTCAGTGCCATCTGCACTTGGGCAGGCAACTTTAGCAGTCGCAGATAGTTGGTGACTGCCGCACGGCTCTTGCCGACACGGTCGGATATCTTTGCCTGCGTCATGCCTGTGGCTTCAGCCAAATGCTGATAGGCCAATGCTATCTCGATGGCATTCAGGTCTTCACGCTGAATGTTCTCTACCAGTGCCATCTCCATCACGCCCTGATCCTCTACATCGACAATGTAGGCGGGAATCTTTTGCAGACCAGCCAGTTGCGAGGCGCGCCAGCGGCGCTCACCTGCAATAATCTGGTAACGGTTAGCCACCTTGCGCAGTGTAATGGGCTGTATGATGCCCAACTCTCGGATGCTGTTTGCCAACTCCTGCAGGGCCTCTTGGTCGAACTCTCGACGGGGCTGATTGGGGTTGGGGTCTATCAAGCTTATCTCCACCTCGTTCAGGTTCGACGACCCTTCCGTCTTTACCTCAGCGGTGGTATCTATCAGTGCATCCAGTCCGCGACCAGTTCCGATGTCGTCCAGTCCGCGTCCCAATACACTTGTCGAAAATTTCTTCTTTACTGCCATAACTCGTTGTTAATGTGTAATTACCCATTACTCATTACTCATTTCTTATTCTTATTGATAATTTCCTTTGCCAGTGCCAAGTGGTTCTTCGAACCTGTCGAGTCTGCGTCATACAAGATGACTGGCAGACCATGACTGGGGCTCTCGGAGAGCTTCACATTACGCTGTATCACGGTCTTGAATACCAATTCCTGGAAATGACGCTTCACCTCGTCGAAAATCTGGTTGGCCAGACGCAGACGAGAGTCGTACATCGTCAGCAGGAAGCCCTCAATCTCCAGTTTCGGATTCAGCTTCTGCTTAATGATCTTAATGGTATTCAGCAGTTTCGAGATACCCTCCAATGCAAAGTACTCACACTGCACTGGTATGATAATCGAATCGGCCGCTGTCAGCGAATTCACGGTAATCAGTCCCAGTGAGGGCGAACAGTCTATCAGGATATAGTCGTACTCTTCGCGCAGGGGAGCCAGTATTTTGGCAATCATGCGCTCACGGTTCTCCATGTTCAGCATCTCTATCTCTGCACCAACTAAGTCAATGTGGCTGGGGATGATATCCAGTCCCTCAATATCTGTTGTGTAGATAGCATCGCGCACGTCAGCGTGGTCTATCAGGCACTCGTACAGCGAACAGTCCACTTCCTGAAGGTTCACACCCAAACCGCTTGAGGCGTTTGCCTGTGGGTCGGCATCAACCACCAGAACGGTCTTTTCCAACGTTGCCAGCGATGCGGCCAAATTGATGGTCGTCGTAGTCTTGCCTACGCCACCTTTCTGATTGGCCAATGCAATAATCTTTCCCATATTCTACGTTCGTATATATATAATAGGCTGCAAAGGTACGAAAAAGATTAAAGATAAAAGATGAAAAAAGAAAGTTTTAATTATTTTTCTGCCTAAAAATGTTAAATTTGGGAGATTTTAATCTTTAATTTTTAATTTTTAATTTATTGTTGTACCTTTGCAGCATGAAAAGACCGCTGATATTGATATCCAATGATGACGGCTACCAGGCCAAGGGCATCAACGACTTGATAGAGATGGTTCGCCCGATGGGCGATGTGCTGGTGTGTGCACCTGACGGACCTCGTAGTGGACAAGCCTGCGCTTTCTCAGCCACTACGCCGCTGACGCTGACTCAGCGTCGCAAGGAGGATGGGGTAGAGGTGTGGTCGTGCAACGGTACCCCTGTCGATTGTGTCAAGATGGCGCTGGCTAATCTCTGTCCTCGCAAGCCCGATATGGTGATTGGCGGTATCAATCATGGCGACAATGCCTCAGTGAATACCCATTACAGTGGTACGATGGGTGTCACGCTCGAAGGCTGCATGAAGTATATTCCTTCGGTGGCTTATTCGTTGTGTGACTATCGTGCCGATGCCGACTTCGAACCGTTACGCCCTTATATCGAGACGATTACGAAGCACGTTTTGAAGCATGGACTGCCTCGGGGCGTCTGTCTGAACGTGAACTTCCCGCTCTTGGAACTTCAGACCTCAGACCTCAGACCTCAGACCTACAAGGGTATGAAGGTCTGCCGTATGTCGTTGGGTTCGTGGTACAATGAGACCTCACGCTGTCATCATCCGCGTGGCTACGACTACTGGTGGATGGTGGGCCACTATCAGAATGATGAACCTGAGGCTACGGATACCGATCGTTGGGCACTGGATCATGGCTATGTGGCCATCACGCCCACCCGTATCGACGTGACAGCCTATGAGGCAATGGACGACCTCAAATGTTTAATGTTTAATGTTTAATCTTTAATTTTTAATGTTTCTGAGCGAAGCGAATTTAATTTTTAATGTTTAATGTTTAATTTTTAATGTTTAATGTTTAATTTTTAATGTTTAATGTTTCTGAGCGAAGCGAATTTAATGTTTAATTTCCATGAAGTATTACCTGATAGCTGGCGAAGCCAGTGGCGACCTGCATGCCTCACGCCTGATGCAAGCTTTGAAGCAACGCGACGCTGAGGCTCAGTTCCGTTTCTTCGGGGGCGACCTGATGACTGCCGTCGGAGGCACACGTGTCCGTCACTATCGCGAGTTGGCCTACATGGGCTTTATTCCAGTACTGTTGCACCTTCGTACCATCCTCAAGAATATGAAGATGTGTAAGCAAGATATTACCCAATGGCAACCCGATGTCGTCATCCTTGTCGATTATCCGGGCTTCAATTTGAAGATAGCCAAATATGTGAAGGCCAATGCGTTATGTCCTGTGTATTATTATATCTCGCCAAAGATTTGGGCTTGGAAGGAGTACCGCATCAAGAATATCAAGCGCGACATTGACGAGCTTTTTTCTATCCTGCCTTTCGAAGTCGACTTTTTCGAGAAAAAGCACCACTATCCCATCCATTATGTGGGCAATCCCACGGCTCAGGAAGTGAGGGAATATTTAGCCTCTCCCCCGCCCCCTCCCCAAGTAGGGAGGGGAGAAGGCTGCGCATCGGAGTCCCCCCTCTACTTGGAGGGGGATAGGAGGAGGCTTATAGCCCTCTTGGCTGGTTCGCGCCAGCAGGAAATCAAGGATAATCTGCCTGCCATGATGGAGGCTACCAAGCATTTGGCTTCACAGTACGACATCGTATTGGCTGGTGCACCCAGCATTACCCCCGACTATTACCAGCAGTTCATTGCTGGCAGTCATGTACGTCTGGTTATGAACGAGACCTACCCCCTGTTAGCCAAAGCTACTGCCGCCCTTGTTACCAGCGGTACTGCCACACTTGAGACCTGTATGTTCCGCGTGCCTCAGGTTGTGTGCTATGAAACACCACTGCCTCGTTTGATAGGCTTCCTCAAACGCCACTTCATCAAGGTTAAATATGTATCGCTGGTCAACCTCATTGCCAACCGCGAAGTGGTTCGCGAACTTGTCGCTGAGACGTTCAGTGTGGCCAATATTCGTCGTGAGTTGGAAACTATCCTGCCTGGTGGTGCTGGACGCACACCAATGCTCAGCGACTATGACGAGGTGCATCGTATCTTAGGCGACAGCCACGCCCCCGACGAGGCAGCACGTATCATGATAGAGACGTTGAAGAGAATGGATAATTGATAATGATAATTAATAATTTGGAAATTGAGAATATGAAAAAGATTGTTATTTCTGCCCTGTTGGCTGTAGTAGCCTTTGGCACACAGGCCCAAAACATACAGTTGCACTATGATTTGGGACACTCACTGTATGAAGGCCTGTCTGGACGTCCTAATGTCACCACGACCGTAGAAATGTTTAAGCCCGACAAGTGGGGTAGCACGTTTATGTTTACCGATATCGACTATTTTACGGACGGAGCTGCTGGTGCCTATTGGGAGATTGCCCGCGAATTCAAACTGGGCAAGCAGACCCCTTTTGCCCTTCATGTCGAGTATAACGGTGGTGCTACGACCATCGAGCATACAGGCATTGGCAACCGCTTCCAACATGCTTTCCTGGGTGGTTTTGCATGGAACTGGGCCAGCGGCGATTTCTCGAAGACGCTTTCCTTGCAGACCCTCTACAAGTATTATTTCAAAGGGACTAATCGCGGTGCCTTCAATGGCTTCCAGCTGACGGGTGTATGGGGCGACACGTTTGCTAACGGGCTTTGCACTTTCTCTGGTTTCGTAGATGTATGGTACGATAAGGATGTCTGTGGCAAACTCATCGTGCTCAGCGAACCCCAGTTCTGGTTTAATCTCAATAAGCTGAAGGGTATGGACGACGTGAACGTCAGCTTAGGTACTGAGGTCGAAATCAGCAACAACTTCGTCTTCGACAACGATGGCAACAGCCATAAGTTCTACGCTATCCCGACGTTAGCAGCCAAGTGGACTTTCTAAAGGTCACCTCTTCTTTTAGATGAATTTCATTTTTACCCTCACATACTCACACCACAGGCCTCAAGCCCTTATATGCAGGGCGTTTAAAGGACGTGAGGGATAAGCAATGTCCCTCACATTACCCTCACATTTTGGGTCACATTCACTCCTATCGCATATTAACGTGAGGGCTCGAAGATAAAAAAGTGAGGGAGACGTGAGGGAGAACGAATGTCCCTCACATGCCTTCAGCCCTTTATACATCGGCCTTTGAGAGGGGCCATGTGAGTATGTGAGGGACATTTTCGAATTCCTTGATTTTTCGCGTTCGCTTCATCGAATAATCGTAATTTCTTCATTTAAGGCTCTTGTTCAGTCCGATTAATGCAAACTCCCAGTCCGAAGGCTTCGGACTCGTAGTCCGTAGGGAGCGGACTGGCAGTCCGTCGGGACGGACTAATCTCTTTCGCTATACGTCGTTTCTCTTGGAGAGAAAGGCTGTTCCTCTGGTAGTAATATGCCGTTTTGCTCTGAGTGCAACTACTATGCTTGTAAATTTCATAATTACGCTTTCTGCTGCAACAGGAAGCGCAGTTATTATGATTACTAGCTGCGTAGTTGAGAACAGTTTAACGTGCGATATCCAAGCGGTTGACAAGTGATAAGCGGAAGGCTCGCTTGCTTATCGCTTAAGAGGCAGAAGCGATAAGCTCAAAGGCCACGAGCGATAAGCACGTGATGTGAGAGCGATAAGCGGCATTTATAGCTCAATACTTCCGCTTTATTTTTCAATACTCTTGCATTATTTTCAAATACTTCCGCTTTATTTCTCCTTGCCCGAAAAGACGGGTTCTGAATTTCTACTTTATTCTTCGGTGTTGGCCATGAGTATCAGAAAGATGCAAGATTCTCATTAATAATTGGATTTGCCTCAATAAATACAGGTTTTGTTAACAGATGAGATACTTTCTCTTCTCGAATCCCTAAAGTTTCCATTTCAAGTTTGATTGCTTTCTCATAATCCGCAATTGATGCGTCATCATTAATATTAGCCATATTTACGATTATATTCCTATTCCCTAAAATAGGTTTAGAAAAGCCATTAGTAAAGAATATGCAAAGTGTTTTAGCAGAGAATCCTTTTGGATTTAAGTGATTCTGTAAAAAAGCAGTTGTCGCCAATCTGTTCGCAAGTTGGTAATAACTTTTCAACCATTCGGAAGAAACTGGCAAAGCCGAAAGATTATTCTTCATAAAACTTAATATTTCATTATTTGATATCCTTTCTTGCGGAGTTGAGACCATTTCGCCGACATGTGCTTTTGCTTCAACCAGATAAATAGTTTCGTCTAATGTAAAAATAGCATCCCAACTTTGCCAAGTATTAATGTTGCTTATCTTATAACTAGTATAATCTTTCAAAATAACATCAATTGTTTCTTTGTCCAAAAATGGAATTTTGCTAAGGAATAATAATCCGCTTAATTCTTTATCACCAGATATTACCTTTCGCCTATCAGCGAAATCAAAGTCTAACCAATTGAATTGACCTTCACCGATTCCTGTCTGTTTACATATTTCAGACTCCAATAGATGCCGATGATGGCCTAAGAATCTCATTAACTGAAACTCACTCCCATATCCATATCCTATCTGTGCCATTCTCTAATTATTTATAATCTTATTTTTTATATCTTCACTCACATCCAAAGAATTCAAAGTCTGACCTTTATCCTTATGGATTCCAATAATCGCTTCCTTAGGATTCACAGTCTCAATGACTTGTTTGATGGTCTTTCTGTCAGCATGGCCAGAGGTATGAATATCCACTACGTTATGGAATGCGTCACGAAACATTTTGTATCGTGGATTTACTTTCACCTGTTCTGGGTCTTTATAATAACCGTCCCAAGAAGAATAGATAAGAAGCACTTCTGAAGGATCCAGATTCTCGCACAATTCCTCAACGAAAGACTGATGCGTAACACCTGTGATAAGCACGAAACCCTTCTTTTGCATAGCGTGTGTCTTTGAGTTTTCATATCCGACATACTTTGGATGAAACGCAAACAGTCCTTTTGATGCTTCAGCTTCACGACGTGTAAAAATCTGCATCGTTTGTTTCATGTATCCACTACAGACATACAAGTCCTTACGGGTTATCTTTGCTGCCTCTTTGATGGATGCTAAACGTTCGATATCCGTAGCAGAAGCCAACACTACTACGTATTTAAACGCATCCATAATGCTGGCCATTTTGCGAGAGACCTCACGCTCATGAATACATTCATCATCACGACTCAACATCGTACCTTCAGTAATCAGAATGTCTATATCCGTTGCATAGCGTCTTAGTGTGGGTATCAGCCCCTTACCCATATACCCATGCATACGATAATCACCTGTATGCCATATCCGCTTGCCATCAGCTTCTATCAGAAGCATATAGGAGTCGTATATGGAATGGCAATTAAAAAATGGTGTAATGCGAATATCACCCACCTCAAAAGACTGTGGCAGGGCATGTGGTTTAGTACGTTGCCAAGTGCGGAAACTGTTCAGCCTATGTATCTTTTCCTTATCCTCATCTATAGTTTTTGCCAATCGCTCACATGACTGTTTTTGCGATTCGCTACCATTGTGGGCAGATACAGCCGAAACAACATTGTATTCCAGTTCATGACCTTTTTTTATTAGGCCATATTTGGCAATTAAGATTTCTTTGCCACCCTCACCAATATATTGAGGAACGTTGTTAGGAACATAATTGAACAATCCCACATGATCCTCATGGGCATGGGTGTAGATAACAGCTTCATACGTCTTCGGATTATTCTTGAAGAAGCTCTCTACCATTTCCTTATCCTGCTCTGGTGTCGTCTGTTCACCATTGCCAGGTAAGTTCTGCCCCATGTCGATAAAGACACGCGAAGTCTCTGTACTTATCTCTGTAATGCAGCCTCCAATCTGTTCAAGGCCACGATGGATTTGAATATTCATACTTTTTTCTCGTCAATTAGAGTTCCATAGACATTGTTAATACGTGAATTCTCTAAATCTGCATCAATGTATATAGTAGAAGGATATAGTGTAACATTTGGTACT
>CAMHTW010000066.1 GCA_946188165.1 uncultured Prevotella sp. | reverse complement strand
TTAAACGGATAGGAATACCAGTCGTCGCCCAGTTTGGCGTATGCTGCGGTAACCAGTTTGTCGGGGCTTGAATATGCTGTCTCTTCGTCCAACGTGCCCTGTGGCTTCACGTCGTCAACAGTGCAGGATACTGCAAATACTGAAAGCAGCAAAGCCGAGATATATAAATGAATCTTTTTCATAACTCTTAATTCTTAACTATTAACTCTTAATTCTTAACTTCTTAGAATCCAACCTGTATGCCAAATGTGAAGGAAGCGGTATGCGGATAGTCCCATGCTGTATTCTCAGGATCAGAACAGGTCAGAGAGCTTGACTTGATGAGCAGGAGATTGTCGCCAGAGAGATAGATGCGGGCACTTGAGAGTAACAGTTTCTTGGCCAGTTGAGCAGGGAACTTATAGCCCAGCTGTAAGGTACGCATCTTGGCGTAAGAACCGTTTTCCACGAAATAGGAAGACATACGGCCCTCGTCGGCACCATTCGATGTGGTCAGGGCAGGAATCGATGAACCGCTGTTGGCAGGTGTCCAAGCATCAATCAGGCGCTCACCCTTGTTTGAGCCGGCATCGGTGATACTCCAGAAGTCGGTCTGGTATTTCTGATTGTTGATGACATCGACACCAGCTACACCCTGCCAGAACATCGTGAAGTCGAAGTTCTTATATGCCAGGTTGATATTGATACCGTATGAGAAATTGGGTACGGGATTGTAAATCCATGTGCGGTCAGCCTCGTTGATTTTACCGTCGCCATTGAGGTCGGCATATTTTAAGCCGCCTACACGGGCTCCGGCCTGTCCGTGAGCAAGTACATCCTCGCGACTCTGATACAGACCCTCAACAACATAACCGATGAGCGAACCGTATGCTTTCTCGTCCTGAGCCAGGTTGTGGAAATCGTTATGCTCATAAGAGTTCTTTGAATTCTCCGGGAGGTAAGTCACCTTAGAGCGGAAGAAGTCAATGTTACCTGTGATGTCGTAAGAAAGTCCGAAGGCTGTCGTGTGACGATAACCCAGGTTCATCTCCATACCCCAGTTCTTCAGTGTAGGACCGTTAATCCAAGTCTGACCGCCAAAACCGATGGCTCCGAGGAAGGCAGGCTGTACGAGCATGTCCTTGGTCTCCTTGAAGAACAGATCGTAAGATCCGTACAGATCACCGCCGAAGAGCGAGAAGTCGGTACCGAAGTTCCACTGTGACGACTGTTCCCACTTCAGGTCTTCATTGGCCGACTGACTCTTGAAGTAACCAGAAGGCAGTGTGCCTGAACCTTGCAGGTTGACATCGTATGCCGTGGAGTTCTCACGGTCTGAACCGTAGTTGGCGATGTAGAGTCCGTAGTGCGCATTGTTCGAGTTCATACCCTGATTACCAGTCACACCATAGCTGACGCGGAGCTTCCAGTCACGAAGCCAGTCAGCCTTGATGTGCTTGGAGATACGGTAACCGAGAGATGCTGAGGGGAAGAAACCGTACTGGTTGTTCTTACCAAAACGGCTTGATCCGTCGTAACGCATGGTAACCGAAGCCAGCAGCTGGTCGTTCCAGTTGTAGTCAATCTTGCCGAAGTAAGACATCAGCTTGTAGCTGTCGCCACCACCTGTAACCGTCTGAATGCCTGTACCTGCACCAGGCCACATATAGTCTAAGGTCTCGAGCGGATAGTCCTCACGGCGTGCAGAGAAGTCGATGCCATTGTCACGATGATGCTCAATACCAGCCAAGATGTTCAGATTATGATTCTCAACGATGTCAAAGTTATACTGCAGCGTGTTCGACCAAGTCCACTTGGTGCTGTGGCTTTGCGACATCGTGCTGGCACTCGTGCTGTTCTTCACGACATCTGAATCGAAAGTATGTTGCAACGAGCGGATATAGCCGTTCGTATAGTCGATACCGAAGTTCGAACGGAAGAGCATGCCTTTGATAGGCGTGATGTCAACGTAGGCATTGGCAAAGATGCGCCACTTCTTCAGACTATTGTCCTTGTTATGGTAAAGCTCGCGCATTGGGTTCTGACGGTCGCTCATACCACCTACTGGACCAGAGAAAGTCTCACCGTCGATTTCATAGACAGGCAGTGTCGGAGCCATTTTCAGAGCATTCTCCAAAGGCGCACAGTCTACACTGTTTGAATAAGAGAACTGTGCATTCTCACCGACGCTGATAATGCTATTGAGCTTGTAGCTGCTGTTGAAACGGGCTGAGAAATTCTCAAAGTCTGTATGCTTCAGCACACCCAGAGCCTTCTTATAGCCGAAAGAGAATAGTTGTGAGGTCTTTTCGCTAGCCTTTGAGAAAGCTATATCGTAATTCTGGGTGATACCTGTACGTCCGATTTCGTCTACCCAGTCGGTGTCGCTGTATGGCATGGTTTGCTTGGCATTCATAAAGCCGTCGTAGTAACCGCCAACGCTATAGGACTCCATAGCACCTGTGGCAGGATTGTACACCGTGATGGGCGTGCCATTGGCAGCAGTAAGCGTCAATCCGTAGTTCTGAGCATAGTCATGAGGGTTCTTGCCGTCGTTCAGGGCAGCTTGAACCAGAGCAGTAGCGTACTGCTGGCTGTTGAGCAGCTTCATCTTCTGCGTCATCCACGACATAGATACTGAGGCGTTGAAGTCGATATTGATCTTTTCTCCCTTCTTTCCCTTCTTGGTAGTAATAACAATCACACCATTGGCAGCGCGCGAACCGTAGATAGAGGCAGAGGCAGCATCCTTCAACACTTGCATGGTCTCAATATCGTTGGTATTCAGATTGTTGAGCGAACCGCTGTAGGGCATTCCGTCCACGATATAAAGCGGAGCAGTACTTGATCCACCCATTGAGCCGATACCGCGGATATGAACATCAGCCTCACCTGAGGGAGAACCATTGCTCCTGATGGTCATGCCGGGCACCTTACCTTGCAATGATGACATTGGGTCGGTGTTGCTGCTTTTGAAGTCCTTGGTCTCTACAACGCCTACAGAACCTGTTAAGTCAGCCTTTCGCTGGACCTGATAACCTGTCACTACCACTTCGTTTAGCAATTGGGCATCGCTTTTCATCTCTACCTTCATACCATTAGCGGCAGGAAGTTCCTGAGTTTGATAGCCGATGTACGAAATGACCAGCGTCTTGCCAGCCTCTACCTTTAGCTTAAAAATACCGTCAAAGTCGGTTACAGTACCATTGCTGGTACCTTTCTCCATCACCGTAGCACCAATGACTGGGCCCATGTCGTCGGTCACCGTTCCTGAAATCTCCGTTTGCGCGTACATTATAGTACTTAGCAGCAAGACCAGGAAACTGAGCAAGAATCTTTTTGTTTGTTTCATTTGTTTGTTAATAATTGGTTAGTAAAATTAAAATTTCCTGCTGCAAAGTTATTTTTATTTATAAAGACGGGCTAAAAGAGATGTTTCAAGGGATGAAAAAAATCGTTCAATGCAACAATAATGTTAGGCATTGAACGATTTTTGATAGTTTTCAGTTCTTAATTATTTTCTCACATCGCCTGGCAGCATGCCGTATTCTTCCTTGAAACATTTGGTGAAATAGGACGGTGCAGAGAAGCCGACCTGGTAGGCGACTTCACTGACACTCTTGTCGGTGGTCAGCAACAATTGGTAGCCACGGTTCAGACGGGCTGTGCGTACCAGTTCTACCGGCGTGGAACCGGTAAACGACTTCACCTTGCGATAGAGCTGGACGCGGCTTAGGTTCATGTCGGCGGCCAAGTCTTCGACGCTAAGCTCGCTCTCAGTCAGGCGTGCCTCTACGGCTTCCTTGAAACGGGTGATGAAGAACGATGCGGCAACCGGTTCGTCATTGGTCGGTTCTTCATGGTTTTCGGAAGCCTGCAGTGTTGCCTGGGGGATGTCTTCCGGTTTCAGGTTCCACAGGGTGTTGACGACATGCTCACGCTGGATGGCAGTTTTCTTGAGGTAGTACAGATAGAACAGCACCATCGTAATAAGCAGCAGTACGATGACACCCACTGACATCCAGCTGACGACGCGCTGGGTGTCTAACTGCTGGAGATAGTTGTCGGCACGGTTGTGCAGCTGGTCCAGATATTCTGCCTGGCGCATCATCTCCTCGCCCTGCATTAGTAGCACCTTGGCATTGTCACTAGTCACCAGGGCCGACATCAGCATGGTTTCTTTCTCGTATGGTTTTCCTTCGAGAATATTAACGGCCAATTCAATGATTTGGTCGCCATGGGTGGGATAGATGTACGAAGCGTCAAGAATGCTGTCGCGCACCAGTCGAATGCCACCGTTCTCACCAGGCAGACCGTCAATGCCGCAGAATTTGGTTTGATGGCTGAGGTCTGATGTTTGATGTCTGATGTTTGATGTCTGATGTTTGATGTTTGATGTTTGATGTTTGATGTCTGATGTTTGAGGGCTGAAGTCTGAGGACTGATATAACTCCCCTCCCGTTCGGGAGGGGTCGGGGGTGGGTATGGCTTTGCGGGCTCCTATTGCCATGCGGTCGTTCTGGCCGAAGACGAAGTCGATGTCTGTCAGGTCGCCCTGATAGGCTTTCACGGCCTTGACGGCACTCTCCTCTGTCCAATCGCCTTGCAGGGTAGCTACAACCTGAATGTCGGGGTGGGCTTTCAGAGCGTCGGCAAAGCCGTTGTGTCGTTCGATGGCTGGCGACGAACCTTCAAGTCCCATAATTTCCATGACGCGCCCCTTGCCGTGCAGTTGCGAGGCAATATACTCGCCCATCACGCGCCCCATCTCGTAGTTGTCGGCACTGATAAAGGCGGTGTATTTCTGTGAGTTGGTCTTACGTTCGAAGACGATGACGGGGATGCCCTTGTCGTAGGCGCGGTCGATGGCTGGCGAGATGGTCTGTACCTGGTTCGGTGCGACAATGAGCAGGTCGATGCCGGTAGCCACCAGACTGTCAATCTGCTCTATCTGGCGTTCGTCGCTGTCGTAGGCGGCGGCAAAACGCAGTTCTACGTTGTTCTGAAGATAGGCTCCCATGCGCAGTTCGGCATTCTGCTTCTCGCGCCAGATGTCTGCTGAACATTGCGAGACACCGATGACGTAGTGTTTGTCCTCTTGCTGGCAAGAGGAAATGAGAAATGAGAAGTAAGCAATGAGCAATGTAAGAAAGAGAGATTTCATAGCCTTTTGTTTTTATGTGCTGCAAAAGTACGAAAAAAAACTGGAAGTGCAAAACTTCCGACTTTTTTTCTCACTTTTTCCGCTTTTATTTCGTCTTGACGTTCAGTGGCTGTACCATGCGTACCTGCATGAGCCACCAGTCTCCGTTGTAGTATTCGTTCTCAACAATCTTCATGGTCGTTGCCTTCCGCATTTGATGTTCTATCATAGTGTTCCTGACTTCATCACTTTTTTCGCCATCAAATATTAAAATCACCGCTTTTGGTGGAATATTTTTTGTTTTGGACAAATAATCGAAAAATTATCTGCGGATTTTAGGTAGTAATAAAATAACTTTTTGTACCTTTGCAGCCATGAAAGCCGAAAGAACCATATCAGCGTACAAGAACTACTTCAGAGACTTCATTAGTTCACTGACTGAAGCCGAAGCCCGGAAAGTGTTCTACGTTATTGATATGTTGAAAACACAGGAACGAGTCAATGCCAAGTTCGTCAAATACCTGCGCGACGAGATTTTTGAACTCCGTGCCGAACATGGCGGTAACATCTTCCGTGTGTTCTTCATCTTCGACGATGGAAATGTGGTAATGCTCTTCAACGGATTCCAGAAGAAGACGCAGAAGACACCGCAGAGCGAGATTAACAAGGCAATACAAATAAAAAAGGAATACTATGCAGGAAAGAAATGACATAATGAGCGTTGACGCTATGATGGACGAACGCTACGGAAAGGTGGGAACACCAGAGCGCGAGGCATTCCGTAAGGAGGCTTATGCCTATTGCGTGGGGCAGATTATCAGTGATGCTCGTAAGCGCGAGAAGGTCACCCAACAGGAATTGGCTCAGCGTGTGGGAACCAATAAGTCGTATATCTCTCGCATAGAGAATGGCAGCGTGGAGCCTGGTGCAGGTATGTTCCTCAGAATCCTCAGCGCCCTTGGCCTTCGCTTTGAAGTGTCGCAGCCCTTGGCATTTGGATAATTGAAACCATATATAATATTAATGTGTAACATCAAAACAGATATGCCAATGGACAGATAAAGATATAAGGACATAAGACTGGACGTCCACTTTTGATGTTCTATCATAGTGTTCCTGACTTCATCACTTTTTTCGCCATCAAATATTAAAATCACCGCTTTTGGTGGAATATTTTTTGTTTTGGACAAATAATCGAAAAATTATCTGCGGATTTTAGGTAGTAATTAAATAACTTTTTTGTACCTTTGCAGCGAAATTTCACATAAATACGTATTTATTATGGCAAGACCAATCAGAGAAACCCCAGTTTTGAAGGGCGAGGATGCCTTCAACTTCGAGATGCGAAGGCTGGAGGTGGAGAACAGGACTCCCGAGGAGCGTGCCGAGGCTCGCAGGAAGTTCCAAGAACGTGTAGCCGAGGCAAGTAAACATATTCAATGGTGCTGGTAACAGTATGCAGCTCGTTCCTCTCACGCCAGATTATCCGCTTGTAGCCTTCGACTGCGGAGATAATGACCTCAACCGATTCCTGCTCGATGATGCAAAGCACGCGCAGGAACTTCGCATTGCTAATACGTTCATTCTGGAAGACAATGGGCGTATTGCTGCGTATTTTTGTCTGCTGAACGACCGCATCAGCCGCAGTGAGATTACTGGTAGCCGTTGGAAGAAAATCAGGGCAAAGTTCCCTGTCAGCAAGCAGTTCCGCAGTTATCCTTGTATCAAGGTAGGACGCTTTGCCGTTTCTGTTGACTATCGCGGACAAAACATTGGCAGTTGGCTGATGGACAAACTGAAGGAACGCCTAAATGTGGGACAGAATCAGTCTGCTTTTCGTTACATCACCGTTGATGCCTATCTGTCGGCAATAGAGTTCTACCGCAAGAATGGATTTCAGGAACTCACAAAGAAAGAAGACGACGAACATACCCGCCTTATGTTCTTCGATATGATGGATGTAGAATAATACCCCCTATACACCCATACAAATAACAAGTAGCAATTATGCCCTATCTCCCCCTGACATACCGCCACGCCGCTGCGCCCTGCCCGACACTTGTAGGCAGGACGGGTGAGACAAAAAATACCCCCCCCCAGCCCGTCCGAGAACTCCCGATTTCAAAGGGATTATGACCTGATTTAGGCTGATTCTGAGGCCATATAAATGCCTCAACCGAGGGGCAGATATTTAATAAGATTTTTGCATTCAGTTGAGTTTTGAGGTCCTGATGGCTTAAAATGAGCCTTGCAGACCCCGATTTAAACGCTTAATATATCCCTATTTCTTACCTGAGGGCTGCTACGAGTGCGGGCACACCTTTCATGTTGATGGCACGACGCAGGTTATACGAGAGGCAGAACAAAGCCATTTCAGCTGTCACCTTGGCGAAGCCCTTTAACAAGAAGTAATATTGTCCTAACGATCGCTTGAGTGTTCCGAAAGGATGCTCTGAGAGACATTTCCGCTGATCCATCTTTTTCTCGTCCAGATGAAGCACGTATTTTACCACCTTCTTCACCACTTTCGCTCTCTTCTGTCTGGGAGGTTTGGGACGTTCATCATCATTGTCATCAGAAGCCTGCGGCTTATAGCCCCTGGCCAGTATAATAAGTTTGTCCTTATTAAAGTCGACCTCCTTGAAGTCTGCCGTAGTACACCTGTTTTTGCAGTTTTTGCAGGCAAGCTTGTTGCAATAGCGTATCATGCCGTTGCGCTTGATAGATTTCTGACGCAGCATCTGTCCCTGAGGGCAATATACGAAATTGCGTTCAGCAGCCCTGACAAAGTATCCTTCAGCAGCCTTGGCTTTCATCTTTGCATCAGTCATCTTCAGTACGTCTGAGTCTGCGATATCTGCCACATATGTCTTCTCTTCGACAACTTTGACATCCGTAAGAATATCCTTGTAAGCATCAGGAACGACACCTGCTTCAAGGCAGGTCTTCAAATCCTCAGGCTTGGTGCTGGCTTTCTGCTCATCAGTGATTTCTACATCATGATAATCAAACTTCACCTCCTCGGTACATCCACCATTGCGCTGGATGACGTTGGGCACGATACCCGATGCAAGGGCATTGGCATGATCCTCCGGACTCTCATACCCTTTGTCGGCTGTTGCCTCAAGGATATCCACACCATATTCCTGCTTCACATCACCAGCCACACTGGTTATCTGTCCATGGTCCGTAGGATTATTCGTCATTTGGAATCCTGCAATCATATGGCTCTCAGCATCTACGGCCACTTGAGTATTATATCCTACGCAGAATCCTTTGTTGGCCTTCATAAGACGGGAGTCTGGGTCAGTAAGCGACATCTGCTTCTCGCCGCTCTGTTCGAGTTGCTCGCGGTAGCCTTCGTAAAACTCCTTGCGCTCCTTGCAGTTCTCCAGCTTATGCTCCAGGTCCACTTTCGACAGTTTGCGGCCCTCTTCTGCATCATATGCGTCAAGCTCGTCCATATAATGCGCGATGTGCTGGTCAAGTCGGGCTATGCGGTCATCAAGCTTATTGAGGGTAAAATTCCTGTCTTTGGCATTGACAGCTTTGAACTTGCTGCCGTCAATAGAGACATAGCTCTTGGAGAAAAGGTCCTGACTATAGCAAAAACGGTTGAATTCCTTGAATGTTTTCTCGATAGCAGCCTTGTTGTCCTTGCGGAAGTCGGATATCGTGCGAAAGTCTGGGGCAAGCTTACTGAGAAGCCACATCACCTCTATGTTTATCAGGCATTGCCGGGCCAGTTTTCGTGATGACCGCACCTCGTAGTAATAACCATATGTGTACAACTTCAGTAGGTCACGGGGATTATATCCCGGAGCACCTGTATCAGCAGGGACAAAACGCAGGAATCCAAGCTTCTCCATATCCAAACGATCTACGAACGCATCCATCAGACGAACCGGAGCATCCTCTCCCACATAGTCGTCTATGCAGTCGGGGAAAAGCGTCCGTTGCCTTCTGTCTTCACCTTTCTTATATGCCATATTCTGTACCGTTGTTATAGGTACAAAGTTACTGAAAATAGATGACATTAAAGAATTTATTAGGTTAAAAACAATTAAACTTATTGATAATCAGATGGTTGCAAAAAGGAGGAAGATGTTCATGTGCTCAATTTAGCTCACATTAAGTTTTCGGACAGCCTCCCCCATTTATTAGACATCATCGTTAACCCATGTCGTTCCGATGCTGCCGTAAGGCAGTGTCGGGCGCATCTGTTGCTGCGGAGAGCTATGCTCCTTCGTAGCCGCTTCTTCGTATGTATACAATAGTATTTATCATTAATAATAAGTTTAACAATTAAAAAAACAAAACAAGTATGAAACAAAAACTACTATCAATTCTTGCCCTGCTGCTGATGGCAGCTACGGGCGCAGTGGCGCAGACCGAGACGCTGCTGACCACGATTACAGCAACAGCCAAAGAGCAAGCCAGCTACAGTACGGCGAATGTGGCAACCGTTTCATTCAGTTATACTGCAGGAGGGAGCTCAGCATACCTCGCTAACTGGGGATGGTGGGGATACGGTTGGTCGGCAACCGTCACCGCTGCCGAAGGATATACCATCACCAAATGTATATTCTATGACGACGCCAATCGTACAGCTACAGACAGCGAAGCTCCCTTTGTAGTAGAAACCACAGAAGAGGATAAGACACCGCAAGTAAATGGTACCCCCATTCTGGCATACACGTCTAAAGGTATAAAAAAGATTGAGGTTTACGGCTACGCCCCCTTCAACGTCACCGCCAACGAGGGTGCATCGGGCGAATACTGGGCCACCTACTACAACGCTAACGCTACGCAGGGCTTCACTGCCGATGAGAACACGAAGGTGTTCCAGGCTGCACTGAGTGGCAACCAGCTGACCATGACGGAAGTTCCGGGCAGGGAAATCCCGGCAGGCAAGGCCGTCATCCTGAAATCGACAGCAGCCTCTACTATCACGCTGACAGCAGCCACTACGTCTGCAACGCTCGAGGGCAACCAGCTGGTGGGCACCGCCACCGCCATCGCGAACCCTGGCAATGCCTACGTGCTGAACAAGGGAGCAAACGGTGTGGGCTTCTACAAACTTAGCTCTACTGGAACCATCGGTGCCAACAAGGCATACCTGACATATAGCGGCTCAGGTGCTCCGAGTTTCCTCAACTTCGTCGAGGGCAATGTGACGGGCATCGAGATGCCGAAGGCAGAGACAACCAACAGCGACGCTGAGGTCTACGACCTGCAGGGCCGCCGCGTGGCAAACCCCACAAAAGGTATGTACATCGTGAACGGTAAAAAGGTCGTGATTAAGTGAGAGAAGAAACGAGCTTGCTCGAATTCTTCCGAACGGTAACGAGCTCGAGCGAAGCTCAAGGTAATCATCAACAATTAACAGAAAGAAGGACACAACTATGAATAAAAAAGCATATATGAAGCCCGCAATGCAGACGGTAGTACTGACACAGCGTACGGCAATTCTTGCCGCCAGCGTCGACGAATATGGTATGAACAAGAACCTCATAGAAGACGAAGAGGTACCCTTTGGCTGGTAGGCCGATTCCGTAAAATGTATAGAAGAATCCGTAAATCGTGTATCAGCGGTTTACGGATTTTTTCGAGCCCACACGGGGACAGACCCCGTGTGAGCGTCAATAAAAATAGGCGACACCTCTAACACCTCTAACACCCAAATCATTTGCACCCTATGCACCCTTCATACTTGAGGCAAGCAGAGCTTGCGAAAGTTGACTATCTCTTAAAAAAGAATTAATTATACGCAGTTGTATTATACGTATGCGTATAATTTTATATTTTTGCATATAATTTTATGTTCGTATAAAGATGGAAGTACCTTTCTAATACTGTGGTAGAGAAGTATCGTCTTGGCCAGTCGCAGACAATCACAAGGAACAAGAAAACGCTTGTCGAAAAAGATCTGGTTGAGAAAACCAGAGATACATTCTCCTTCGTGGATCCGCTGTTTGAGCTTTGGTTAAAACGCGAATACGGAATAGTATGATATCAAAATGCGCAAAATGCATGGTGGCTTTTCGTTTGCCGGCTTGAGGGAGGCTTTTTTTGTCTCTTTCACCGCCATTTTTATGAACCTCGACAGCGTTGTCACGTATGGAGGCGCCGTTCGCCTGAACGAAGGCGCCGTTTGAAAATTTAAAGGCGCCATTTTTTTGCGTGGGGCCGCCATTTTTTCAAACGGCGCCTCTATTTTTCTGGGTTTGGCCTCTGTTTCCTGGGTGTTAGAGGTGTTAGAGGTGTCGACCATTTTTCTTATCCCCAGGTTGTCAGTTGGTCTGCGGGTGTAATACAGGTAGCTCCCCCAAATTCCATTGATGGTCGGGGTCACCCAACCAGCAGGATTTTCACACCTATTGCGATAAGGATGAGGCCCCCCATGAGTTCGGGCTTCATCCGTTTTGTAATGGCACGTCCGAAATGGCGTCCTAAGTGATAGCCCATGATGCTGAACAGGAAAGAGACAATGCCTATAATTATAAGAGGCAGGGTGAGGTCTGACAGCTGGGTATAGCCTGTGCAGGCAAAGGAGATGCCTACGGCCAGGGCATCGATGCTGGTGGCAACGGCCAGCAACAACTGGGTACGTAGCAGGCGAGGGTTGAAGTGGTGTTCTTCGTCGTCACCAAAGCTCTCCCATACCATCTTGCCCCCGACGAAGGCCAGCAGGCCAAAGGCTATCCAATGGTCGTAGGCTTCCATATAGGTCTCGAAATGTATGATGCCCAGCCAGCCTAACAGTGGCATGAAGGCCTGGAAGAAGCCAAAGAGGAAGGCCATGCGGTAAAGCCATCTGGTTTCAGTAGCTTGACCGTCCCGGGCGGTTAGGCCGCTGACGATGGATACCGTCAAGCAGTCCATTGCCAGAGCTATAGCCAAAAGGATAATATCTATAATGCTCATATCTCTTACCTCTCATCTCTTACTTCTCATCTCTTCCATCTTCCATCATCCATCTTCCATCACTACACCAGTCCCTCCTCATGATAACTGTAGTAAGCGCCATCGGTGACGATGACGTGGTCGAGGAAGTGAATGCGCATCAGCCGGCAGGCATTCTGGATAGAGTGGGTGAGGTCGTTGTCCATACGGCTGGGCGAAAGGCTGCCAGAGGGATGGTTGTGGCAGACGGCCAGGATGGTGGCATTGGCCAGTACGGCTTCGCGCATGATGATGCGGATATCGACACTGACCTCACTGATGCCTCCGTGGGCTATACATACCTTCTTGATGAGGCGGTGGTTCTGATTCATCAGCAGAATCCAGAACTCTTCTACGTCCTTGTCCTGCAATATGGGGTGCATGTGGTTGTAGATGCGTGTAGCCGTCCCGATATCAGGCCGTTCCTCGACAGTCTCCAACTGACGGCGCTTGCCAAGTTCGCAAGCTGCCAGGATGGTGATGGCCTTGGCGGGGCCTACGCCGTTGTACTGACAAAGGTCGTGGATGGTGAGTTTGCCCAGGGTGTTCAGATTGTTGTTGCAATCATTCAGGATTCGCTTCATCAGCGACACAGCGTCTTCCTGAGGTGACCCTGACCCGATCAGTATGGCCAGCAGTTCTGCATCGCTCAACGCTTGGGTTCCCAGTCGCTCCAGTTTTTCGCGGGGACGGTCCTCCTCAGCCCACTGGGATATTTTTAGTGGAGAATGGAGAGTGGAGAGTGGAGAGTTTGCTACCGCTGTTGTTTTCTTACTATTCATTACTTCCTTTTTTTGCGGTTTTTATAGATTTGACCAAGATCTTTATGATTTCTTCATTATCTTTAAACATCGATTGAAAGCCTTTTTCATTGATATATTTTCCTTGAAATAATGTTTTCAGCCAATATTCTGTTTCATTGGCTTCTTTCAATGCTATGCTGAGTTTACTGACAAAATCTGCATGACTTTGCGCGTTGATGCTCTCAGCTACGTTTGCACCAATGCTTGTACCGCTTCGATATATTTGTTTGCTGATAACAGTTTCCCTTTGTTCTACTAAATATTTGTAGAGATTGATAACCCGAAAGGCAAATGCTTCTGTTTTCAGCTTTAATATGCTTTCCTTGTGTGGCATCTTAAGATCTATTAATAGTTGTGGCAACTTTATGAATAGCGGTAACAAACTCTCCACTCTCCACTTTCCACTCTCCACTCAAGAGTAGAAGTTCTTCTCGAAGGCCGTAAATTCGTCCTGTTTCAGTACGCAGCGCTTCCACCACGCTACAATGAAGCCGAAGCCATAGCCCATCAACTGTGTGAAGGCGGCAGGAATACTGAGTAAGCCAACCCAAAGGCTGCGGTTGCGAATGCTAGAGTCGATGAAAATCACAGTGCTATAGAAGAGCAATGGAAATAATCCTAACACACAGAACACAAAGCCTACACCCTGATGCATGTTGTCGGTAGGACGCAGACCTTTAGCATCGAGCCATTCGCCCTCGACATACAGTCCGGCACCGGCAAGAATCAGTAGCAGACAGCCAATGACGCCCAGCGTGAATACCATTGGCAAGAGATGTACCAGTTTCATGGTGCCCGGGTGGCGCTTTTCAAGGTTGATGCGGGCTATGCCGCTGTTATAAACCTGACGGAAGAATTTGCGGAAATCCGTACGGCGCTTATGCCATACCCATGCGTCAGGAAACAGACGTGGCTTGTAGCCCGCCTCTACGATGCGGTACGAGAAGTCGATATCCTCGCCAAAGCGCATCTTTGAAAAGCCTCCCAACTGCTGATAGACATCACGACGGATGCCCATATTGAACGAACGGGGATAGAACTTGTCGAGCTTGGCTTTGCCTCCGCGAATACCACCTGTGGTGAAGAAAGAGGTCATCGAATAGCTGATGGCCTTTTGGACTGGGGTAAATGACGGATGGGCGGCATCGGGACCTCCCCAGGCGACGATGTCTAGTGAAGAGTGAAGAGTGAAGAGTGAAGAATTAACGGCGGCAAGATAGCCAGAGGGGAGTACGACGTCGGAGTCAAGCACGATGACGTATTCGCCTTGGGCACGTTCTACACCATAGTTACGGCTTTGTCCTGGTCCGCTATTCTCTTTCAGGTAATAATGCAAATCAAGGATGTCTGCGTACTTGTCGCAAACATCCTTGCAAGGTTTTTGTGAACCGTCCTCTACAATGACAACCTCGAAATCCTTGAGTGTTTGGGAGCAAAGGCTCTCAAGCAGCTCGTCCACTTCGTCGGGACGATTGAAGACTGGAACGATGACGGAATATTTCATAATCATCAATTGAGAGTTGAGAATTGAAAATTGAGAATTATGATTACACCTTTTCGTGACATTACCGACTTAAGTCATTTCATAATTCTCAATTCTCAACTCTCAATTGTATTTACTCCTTGGCACGAGCCAGATATGAACCGTCGCGGGTGTCAACCTGAATCAGGTCGCCCTCGTTGATGAACAGAGGTACGCGAACCTCCACACCAGTCTCCAAAGTAGCTGGCTTCAGTGTATTGGTTGCGGTGTCGCCCTTGATACCAGGCTCAGAGTGAGTCACGCGCAGAATGGTCTTAACAGGCATCTCAGCGTAAAGTACAGTACCGTCTGTCGTGTCGCTAACAACTGATACCACGTCGCCTTCCTTCATGAACTCGTGACCAATCACGAGGTCGTTGGCAATGGGAATCTGCTCGAAAGTCTCCTGATTCATGAAGATACGACCTTCCTGGTCCTCATAAAGGTACTGATAGTCGCGGTGCTCAATGACCACGTCCTCCAGTTTCTCACCGATGTTGTAACGACGCTCCAACACGCGTCCGTCGGTAACGTTCTTCAACTTGATGTTCATAATGGTGTTACCCTTACCTGGCTTGCGATGCTGGAAGTCGATGCAAACCCAAATAGCACCGTCCATACGAATGGCGGTTCCCTTTTTGATGTCTTGTGAATTAATCATAAAAATATGTTATAATAATATGTAAAATGTCAGTTTCGCACCTTTTCAGGGTGCAAAGGTACAAAAAAAATGAGAAATGAGGAATGAGAAATGAGAAATTTTGCAAAAAAACTTGCACGATTCAAAAAAAATGCGTAATTTTGCAGCCCGAAACTCTGATTTTAGGAGTTTGAAACGTTGAATCATAACAAATAAATAACGATAGAACAATGAAAAGAACATTTCAGCCGCACAATCGTCGCCGCGTGAACAAGCATGGCTTCCGCGAGCGCATGGCAACAAAGAATGGTCGTCGCGTATTGGCTTCTCGCCGCGCTAAGGGCCGTAAGAAGTTAACAGTATCTGACGAGCATCACGGAAAGTAATCTGTGACGAGTCACAAATAAGAATTGGGTGTATTTTCTAAGAAATATACCCAATTTTTTTGTTGTCTCAAT
>CAMHTW010000065.1 GCA_946188165.1 uncultured Prevotella sp. | reverse complement strand
CAGCAGTCCGCGCTCGTCGGCAATGCGGAACACGATGTTCAGCACACCGTCCTGCGTCTCGTTCAGTTGCATCAAACGACTGAGCAACTGCGGACCCATCTGCGAGATGGTGGCACGCATGGGATGCCCTTGTTCGCCGAATACGTCGAAGAAACGGACGGGACAGCTTTGGAATTCAGGATTCTCGATGCCGAACTCCGGCAGTCGCTTCTCGATGAAACCACTCATCTTACCTGCCTGCGAGATGCCGCTCAGGTCGCCCTTCATGTCAGCCATGAAACACGGTACACCCGCCTGACAGAAAGTCTCGGCCATCACTTGCAGCGTCACTGTCTTACCCGTACCTGTGGCACCGGCTATGAGTCCGTGGCGGTTTGCCATCTTACCAGTAATCGAAAGCGCTCCATTGGCGCAATGGGCTATATATAGCCCCCGTTCTTTATCGTACATAATGCTTATAGTTTTGTTATTTTTTGCAAAGATACGAAATAATTCCGAATTCCGAATTCCGAATTGCGGATTTTTTACTACCTTTGCGGAAATTTTGAGTCATAACTACATAAGAAACCATTAATAACAAGGTGTATGCAGGAATACAACAAAGGATTTCTCTACTTCATCTGTGCTGTGTCGGCTATGGGCGGACTGCTGTTCGGCTACGACTGGGTGGTAATAGGTGGAGCCAAGCCGTTCTATGAACTTTACTTCGGTATCAGTGACTCGCCGCTGTTGCAGGGCGTGGCTATGACGACGGCCTTGATAGGTTGTCTGGCAGGTGCTATGGTGGCAGGTGCCGCTGCCGACAAGTATGGTCGCAAGCCCTTGCTGATGGTGTCGGCAGTGTTGTTCACGGTGTCGGCAGTGGGTACGGGATTGTTCAATGACTTTACCTTATTTAATATTGCCCGCTTCATCGGCGGCGTGGGCATCGGTGTCGCTTCGGCCTTGGCACCTATGTACATTGCCGAGGTCAGCCCTACGGAGATTCGCGGCCGTATGGTGTCGCTGAACCAGATGACCATCGTGCTGGGTATCTTGGCGGCACAGATTGTGAACATGCTGTTGGCGCGTGACACGTCGGTTGCTGCCGAACAGGCGTGGAACTTAGAGTGGGGTTGGCGCTGGATGTTCTGGGCCGAGACGCTGCCTGCTGCGCTGTTTCTGATGATGAGTTTCTTTATTCCGGAGAGCCCGGTATTCCTGAAATTGAGAAATGAAGGAAATGAGGAAATGAGAAATGAGGCTGGCCTTCGTGAACTGTTTCAAAGCAAATATAGTCGCATTTTATTGTTGGGATTGGTCATTGCAGTCTTCCAGCAGTGGTGCGGCACGAATGTCATCTTCAACTATGCGCAGGAAATCTTCGTGGGCGCAGGCTTCGATGTCGATGGCATGTTCATCAACATTGTCATTACGGGCATTGCCAATGTCGTCTTTACGATTGTCGCGCTCTATACCATCGAGAAGTGGGGCCGCCGGACGCTTATCCTGCTGGGTGCTGGTGGACTGGGGCTTATCTATCTGATTCTGGGTACGTGCTACTTCTTCGAGGTGAAGGGTTTCGTGATGGTGGCGCTGGTGGTGGCCGCTATCTCGACGTACGCCATGACGCTGGCACCGGTCACGTGGACGCTGCTGGCCGAGATTTTCCCCAACCGCGTGCGCGGCATAGCCATGGCGACGTGTACGTTTGCCCTGTGGGTGGGCTGCTGTACGCTGACGTTCTCGTTCCCTTCGATGAATGCCGCACTGGGCAGCAGTGGCTCGTTCTGGATTTACAGTGCCATCTGCTGTTGCGCCTTTGTATTCCTGTGGCGCCGCTGTCCCGAGACGAAGGGTAAAAGTTTATTACAACTAGAAAACGAGTTAGTAGGATGAGAAATCTGGCCCTACTACACGAGTTTCGAGTTAGTACTGAAACTCCGCGGAGTTTCAGTACTAACTCAAAAGTTTTTCAGTAGAAACTCGAAAGTGGCATAATTGGGCCAAAAAAGTGGCAGAATTAATAGAAAGTAAAAAATATACACAACGAATATGGTAAAAGCATGGAGAGAGTTGGTAACGATACCAACCTACGAAATTGGAAAGGCTGAGAAGAACCCGATATTCCTGGAGAAACGCGTCTATCAGGGTTCGAGCGGCGTGGTCTATCCCTATCCCGTCATTGAGTCGATTTCGGATGAGAAAGTCGACAAGCAATGGCTTGCCGTCTGGTTGGAGAACGAGTACATCAAGGTGATGATACTACCCGAGTTGGGCGGTCGTGTACAGATGGCGTACGACAAAATTAAGCAGCGCCATTTCGTGTACTACAATCACGTCATCAAGCCCGCACTCGTGGGACTGACAGGCCCGTGGATATCGGGCGGCATCGAGTTTAACTGGCCACAGCACCACCGTCCCTCCACTTATTTGCCCGTCGACTGCGACATTGTGGAGAACGAGGACGGCTCGGTGACGGTTTGGGTCAACGAGATGGAGCGTATGTTCCATCAAAAAGGCATGGCCGGCTTTACGCTGCGTCCAGGCTGTGCCTATTTGGAAATACAAGGTCGTGTATCGAACCGTACCCCGTTGCCGCAGACCTTCCTCTGGTGGGCCAATCCTGCCGTCGAAGTGAACGATGCTTACCAGAGCGTGTTCCCGCCCGACGTTAATGCTGTCTTCGATCATGGTAAACGTGCCGTCTCGTCGTTCCCCGTCGCTACGGGCACCTATTATAAGATGGACTATTCCGCAGGCGTGGACATATCGAACTACAAGAATATCTACGTGCCGACGAGTTACATGGCCGTCAATTCAAAGTACGACTTCGAGGGCGGCTACGAGAACGATACGAAAGGCGGCATGCTGCATGTGGCCAGTCACCATTTCTCGCCAGGCAAGAAGCAGTGGACGTGGGGCAACGGCGACTTCGGACGTGCGTGGGACAGGAATCTGACAGATGCAACTTCCGCCGGTTTCCGTCCCTACATCGAACTGATGGCCGGTGTCTATACCGAGAACCAGCCCGACTTCACGTGGCTCATGCCCTACGAGGAGAAACAGTTCGTGCAGTACTTCATGCCCTATCGTGAATTGGGCATAGTCAAGCAAGCTTCTAAGGATTTTGTCATGAACATCGAGGAAGTCGGCAAACATAAAGTTACCTTTAAGATCCTGGCTACATCCAAGAAAACCGTCAGGATCATCCTCGACGGAGAGGATGGCGAAGTGTATTACGACAAGGTGGTAACGCTGACACCAGAGGAAGTGTTGACAGAAACCGTAGAGACGGGCAATGAGCAGATATCAGACTTGCGCTTAGACATTGACCGTCCAGACGACACACGCATGCATCACTATTTGACGTGGTATGAGGAGCCAGACGAGATCCGTCCCATTCCCGATGCTGCTGAGGCTGCTCTCTCGCCTCAAGAGACGAAGACCGTCGACCAGCTCTATCTGACAGGTCTTCATTTGGAGCAATACCGTCATGCCACATGGTCGGCACTCGACTACTACGAAGAGGCACTGCGTCGCGACCCGCAGGATTATCGTTGTAACATGCAGATGGGCCTTTGGTACCTGCGCCGTGCCCGTTTCGATAAGGCGGAACCGTATCTGCAGACAGCTGTCAAGGTGCAGAAGAAACGTAATCCCAATCCCTACGATGGTGAGCCACAGTTCTATCTGGGTGTTGTCAACAAGTTCATGGGAAAGATACAGTCTGCCTACGATTGCTTCTGGAAATCTACTTGGAACAAGGCGTGGGCTGATGCCGGCTACTATGAGGCAGCTTGTATCAGTGTCTCTGACGAACGTTGGGAGGATGCTCTCGACGAACTGGAGCGTGCTCTGATTAGCAACAGTCACAACCATCAGGCGCGTGCTCTGAAAGCTGCAGTATTGCGCAAGTTGGGACGGAAAGAGGAGGCCTTGGCATGGATTCGAGAATCTTACAGAATAGACCACTTCAACTATGCCTGCATGGTCGAGGAACATCTGCTGACTGATAGCAGTGAGCCTTTGGAACGTATGGTGGAACTGATGCATGGTAATATCTATAACTACCATGAGATTGCCCTCGACTATATGCATGCCGGACTTGATGATGAAGCTGTACTGGTGTTGCAGACGGCCATTAGTCACCATGTGGAAGAGTCACCGCTTACCTATTATTATCTGTCTTACCTCGGTAACGTAACGAATTTATTTGAATATAGGCAGAAGGCAGTACTGGCTAGCCCGGATTATTGCTTCCCCAACCGTTTGGAAGATGCGCTGATCCTTCAGGAAATGGACTTTCTGTTCTTTGTCGAAGATGCACGTGCACCCTACTATTTAGGCTGTCTGTACTATGACAAACGTCAGTATGACCTTGCCATTCAGTACTGGGAAAAATCTGCCAAGCTCGATCCCAAATTTCCAACGGTTTGGCGTAATCTCGCATTGGCACGCTTCAATAAACAGAATAAGCAGGATGAGGCTGTTGAATATATGGAGAAGGCCTTCCATCTGGACGAGACGGACAGCCGAATCCTGATGGAGTTAGACCAACTCTACAAGCGTCTGCATAAACCGCATCAGGAGCGTCTCGACTTCCTGCAGCAGTATCCGCAACTGATTGCCCAGCGCGACGACCTCGTGTTGGAGGAGATTACACTGCTCAATCAGTTAGGTCGCTATCAGGAAGCCATGGCCAAACTCGATGCCCACCAGTTCCATCCCTGGGAGGGTGGGGAAGGCAAGGTTCCTGCACAGTATCAGATTTGTCGCATCGAGATAGCGAAGCAATTGCTAAGTGAAAATGGAAAAGTAAATAGTGAAAAATATGCTGCCGCCCAACAAGAAGCCAAACGTCTCTTGGAGGAATGTCTCGTCTATCCGCCACACTTGGGCGAGGGCAAACTCTATGGCGCACAGGACAACGACATCCTCTACTTCCTTGGACGCTACGAGGAGGGTACTGCAGGACCTACGGAACCCGCTGCCGCCATGTATTATAACGATGCTAAGCCCGACAAGATTTTCTATGCCGGCCTGTGCTACCGTGCTTTAGGTCAGGAGGATAAAGCGCGCAGCTTGTTCCATAAACTCATCAACTACGGCAAACAGCACATCTTTGAGCATCCGGTCATGGACTACTTCGCTGTGTCACTGCCCGACCTGTTGATTTGGGAGGACTCGCTCGACACGAAGAACCTTATCCACTGCAAGTACATGCTGGCCCTCGGCTACTATGGTCTGGGCGACAAGGACAAGGCACTCAAGTATCTGGAAGAGGTGGAAGCCCTTGACAACAACCATCAGGGCATCCAGCAGTTCCGTACGTTCATCGATGCCGACCTATAGTCGTGTCGCCACAAAAAAGTCCGGATGCAGACGGCTGACGGCTCGCGACAGTAGCACAGCGAACAAACTGGCAGGGGTGGCTCCGCAGGAACGCACCCGCTCCATCAGTTCATGCTCCGACACACGGATGTGGATGACCTGCGGCAAAGTTAGTCATTTCTGATAAATATCGGAGATAAACCCGTAACTTTAACTTTTGTTGGAGTTAAAATGTTTGTATTTGCGACGTGTTTCGTAGAAAATTAGTACCTTTGCAGCCATGAAACAAATAAAACTATGGATGCTGGCCACCATCCTTACATCTTGTGGCCTGATGATGCTCAGTTCGTGTTCGAATGAAGACAACACAGATACGCCTCCAACAGATGAGGTGGAGTCGCAACTGCAGCGGATGACGCTGCGCGAAAAAGTGGGACAGATGTTCTATGTGCGACCAGAATGTCTCGACACCACCATCCACTTCAACCGCTCCGGCGGCATTGACCAGAGTGTCGATGACCTCACAAAAATTCGTTTGCAGGCTGTCAACGAGATGATGCGGAAGGTGAACGAGGATTATCCCGTGGGCGGCATCATTCTCTATGCGCACAACATCGAGGACGAGGCACAACTCTCGCGCTTCATCCCTGAGATTCGTGCGCTGAAAGGCTCACCCCTGCTGTGCATTGATGAGGAAGGCGGGCGAGTGGCTCGCATAGGGCGCAACAGCAACTTCAAGGTGAAGACCTACGAGTCGATGGGGGCCATCGGCGCCACTGGCGACCCACGGAATGCTTACGAGTGCGGCAACACCATCGGCACCTACCTCCACCGCTACGGCTTCGATATTGACTTCGCCCCTGTGGCCGACGTGAACACAAATCCTGAGAACATCATCATCGGGGCTCGTGCCTTCAGCGACAAGCCTGAGATAGCAGCCCCGATGGTGACCAACTATCTGCAGGGACTGAAGGATGCCGGCGTCACAGGATGCATCAAGCACTTCCCCGGCCACGGCGACACCAAGGCCGACACGCATTTCGGCTATGCCAGCTCGCAGAAGACGTGGGAGGAGATGCTCTCGTGCGAAATGGTGACCTTTAAGGCAGGCATCCAGTGGGGGTGTCAACTCATCATGACGGCTCACATCAGCGCACCCATCGTGACGGGCAGTGACATTCCTGCCACGATGTCATCGGTCATTCTACAAGACAAGCTGCGCCGCGAACTGGGCTATCAGAACCTCATCATCACCGATGCGATGGAGATGGGAGCCATCACCCAGCAGTACACCAATGGCGAGGCTGCCGTGGGCTGTATCAAGGCTGGTGTAGACATTGTGCTCGGCCCGCAAGTGTTCACGGAGGCTTTCGACGCGGTAATCAAGGCTGTAGAAGCCGGTGAAATCACAGAGCAGCGCATTGACGAGAGCGTGCGTCGTATTCTGAAGCTGAAGCAGAGCATCAGGAAATAGGCAGCCCCCAGACAGCATCGCCTGTAATATTTTTAAGAGGTGAGAGTTTAATTCTCACCTCTCACCTCTTGAAAAGATTACTTGTTCTTCATCGTAATGATGAGGGCACCGTCTTTGGCTTTCTCACCATATTTGTCGATGGCAGCTTGGTCCTTCAGCACTTCGATGCGTTCGATGTCATTAGGAGCTATTTTCTTCAGTGCGTCAGATCCAGCTTCCACTCCATCAACAATAATCAGCGGATGCTCGTTGGCATGTTCTTTGCCTATCATAATTTTGTTGGTTGAAGCTGCTTTCAGGACCGCGTCCTTGTTGTCTGTTATGTCACCATTCAAATTGAAGGTGATGGGTATTGTGTACTTGACACGGACAGCCTTGCCATTCTGCTTGCCAGGAATCCAATTCGGCATGGAGGAAATGACACGCAGAGCCTCGGCATCGAGCAATGGGTCAACAGACTTCACCACTTCGGCATTAGAGATGCTACCGTCCTTCTCAACGACAAAGCGTACGAGAACACGACCCTGGATTTCCTTTTTGTGAGCCTCTTTCGGATAACTGATATTCGTAGAAAGGTAGTCCATTAGAGCTTTCATGCCACCAGAGAACTGAGGCATCTGCTCAACCACATCGAAGGGGCTGTCTTCCTGAACTTTCTCAATTCTGTGTGGTTGCTGGTCAGTTGTCTGAGACTCCTTAGATTCTACTATTTGAAGTATGTTTTTGTTCCCATTCTTAATGGTAGCAGCCTTCTTGCCTTTCTTGACAGGCACTTGCTTCTGGGGCTCGTTATAGACGTAGTCAGTGACGGTTCTGGCATTCAGTGCAAGCGTGATGCCCACGATGGGCAGGAGGGCCAACAGCTTGCAATAGCTGCGGCTCGATGATTTTGTATGTAACATCATTGTGATTCGGTTTTTAAGGGTACTGTGATTAATTCCGTTAGCAATGGAGTACCCGCCAATGCTTGCGGCCTTGGTAATTAACAGATATTGATATTGACGCGCATTAATCCCTTGAGAGAGTACCTCACCGTCAGCTTCGTACTCATGGATGGCACGCAAATCCTGGCGCAGCATCCACATGGCAGGGTTAAACCACTGCAAGGCGGTGAGTAGGTCGACGAGGACAACGTCGAAGGAGTGCCTAAGACGGATATGTCCCCGTTCATGAGCAAGAATGGCAGCGTCATGTTCTTCGTAGTCGCTGCGGTTCATCACGATATAGTGCATCCAACTGAATGGCGACACCTCGGTGTTACCGGTCACACAGAGAATGGTACCATCAGGTTGTGGATGACGTTCGCTTCTTCGTATCAGTAGCATGACTTTCAGTATCGATACCAGCGTATGGCCCAGCGTTACCCCTGCACCTACTATAAATATAAAGGGCAGCACAATTTGCCAGACTTCAGGTTTCATCTCTTCGGCAATCTCCATCTGTAGATCGCCGACAGATACCGTTGGCGTGACTTCCAGCGTTACTGTCTTGTGCAAGGTAATCACACACAGTGGCAGTACAAACGAGGCCACTGCCGTCAGCAATAACACACCACGATTTACTCGGTGGAACGTCTCGCGGCTAAGCAACAGACGGTAGAACATGTAGAAAACTACAATCAGTACCGCAACCTTGGCATCATATATCAGAAAGTCCATCATTTGCCTTAATTATTTAACGACATTAACTACTTAACTACTTTTCTCAATCTGGTCGATGAGTTCGCGCAGTTCCTCTACGCTAATCTTCTCTTCCTTGACAAACGAGGAGACGGCTGAGAGGTAGGAGTCGTCGAAGTAGTTCTTGATGATACCTGCTATCGACTTGCGTCCATACTCCGCTTCTGTGATGAGAGGATAGTATTGGTAGGTATTGCCAAACTGCTTATGGTCCAGAAAACCCTCGCGCTCCAATATTCTGACGATGGTCGAAAGGGTATTGAAATGAGGGCGCGGTTCAGCATAGTGCTCCTGCAACTCGCGGACGAACATCGGGCCGTACTGCCAGTACAACTCCATGATTTCTTTTTCCTTGTTGGTCAGTTTCTTCATTCTTTTTCTGGGTTTTAAGTTAACCTTTTTCTTGCGTCAATTATCATATCTGCTGCAAAGTAACTAAAACTTTTCGTTACTAACAACTAAAAGCCTTAGTTTTTAAACTATTTTAATTAGTTTCTTTAGTTATTAACTTTTCCTTATCATGTTAGGAACTCGTAAGGGAGGCCGAAAACATCAAGTCCCTCAGCCATCGTCAATGTCATTCACCAGTCCCTCTGGCTCCGTAAGCTCGCGTTCAGTCCGACGGCTTCGGACTCGCAGTCCGAGCCGTTCGGACTGCGAGTCCGTAGGGACGGACTAATGGCTTAGTAGTTATCCAGAATCTGCTGTAATCGCTCGCGTTCTCGTTGTTTCTTGGATTTGTGCTTGGGGAATAACTTGTGGATGACGATGGCAATCAGGCTGAGGGGGTTGACGCCAATGGTCATGGCTCCGCCTTGTTGGGCTTTGCGCTGTTCTTCTAGCCAATGACTATGGTAGGCCAGTCGCATGTCTGTACGCAGTTCGGGCGTCATAATGTTGATGGAGACTGGTGGCTGTTTAGGCTTCAATTTCGAGGGGTCTGCTCGCATCGTAGATGGCACTACCGGGCTGATGGCTGTTGAGTCGTGCAACTCAGGTCGGATAGGTTCGTTGCGCAGCCATTCCTCAAAATCATTCTCTGACTTTTGGTCAGCGCGTGGCGTCGTCATCTTCGCTGAATCTGGCACATGTATGCGTTTCTTGTCCTCCACGTCCTGCGCCCTGACCATTGTGGCCAGGGCAAGCAGTAGGAGTATGAGAAGGTATCGCCTGTAGTCCATTATCAATTATCCATTGATTACAATACACTGCAAAGATATGGAATCTCTATGGAATAACGCGAAGCGATTGTGTTACAAAATCTTACCGATATTTAATTTTAAGCCTTTCTAAACTTATTTTGGTTAACGAGTCTTTCTATTGACGGTTTGAACTATAAATCTTTTTCAGTTCTGCCTCTAATGCTTGCGTTGTCGAGGGACTGGCGACGATGGTGCCGTCTGGGCCGATGACAACGGTTTCGGGCCATGAGTAGATGCCGTATGCATTCTTGGCAGCGTAAGTGGCCAGTTGCGGCCAGGCCAGCTTTTCTTCTTTCAGACGTTCTTTCCAGCTTTTCGTGTTGTTTCCGTCAATCACAAGGCTGACGATTTGCAGGCCTTTTGCATGATACTGGTCGTAGAGCGTGCGCAGTTGGGGCAGGATATCGAACTCGTCACGATTCCAGCTCTCCCAGAAGTGCAGCACGACATACCCTTTGCCGATGTACTCTTTCAACTGGTGGGCGTTGCCCAGCGTGTCTGCAAGGAGCATGTCTTCATAATGCTTCCCTGGACGGCGCTTTTCCAGTCCTGCCACATACTCTTTGACAGGTGCCATCAGCAGATGGTTAGCGTAGCGGAACCGGTTGCTGAGGAAGGGTTTCAGTTCGTCGTATGTCAGTTCGGTATATGACTTGTAGATGGCGTAGGTCCTCAGCAGGTCGTCGTTGCCTTGGAAGATGACCTGACGGTAACGTTCGCGCTGTTTGGCAATGGCGGCATCCAGCTCTGCCCGGTTCTCCATCTTCAGCATGCGCAACCGCTCTGCCTCCATTTCGTTCAGGAAATTGTTGCGCTGTTGTGAGGTCTTTTGGCTTTTGACGCTATGCTTCTGCAGGTCTGCCTTGACAGGCTGTCCGTCTGCCCAGAAGTAGGTATAATAGCGGTTGTCTGTGCTCAATCCGCACACCTCGTCCTTCGGCAGTCGGCAGGTGAATGAGAAGCGACCGTTGTGGACGGGGAATTTTCCTAATTCCTCGAAAGAGGATACGGTACGTCGGACGGTGATGCTGTCTGCATCGGTTGGGGCTGTACCACTGATCTGGCAGTCCACCTGTTGCAGGTCTTCAGAGCCGTTTGTAATCAGCCCATTGTATGATACTATCTTACGCAGTTGTGTAGTAGAGATGGTAGAAGAGGTAATCATGGCTGGGCGTCGTTTCACCTCACCGCCTTCTGCCTGATAATGCTCACTCTTCTTATAAAGCGTGTAACAGGTGTAGCCAAACATATCCTTGTGCTTCTGGCCTGAGGCGGTCTCTGCGTATGGGCTGAGGATGCCGATGAGCGTGTTATACTGCTCTTGGGTCAGCTGGTGAGGATAGCCGTCGCACATCTTATGCAGTATCACGACGGCAGCCGTCTTGCCCCCCGATGTCTCGCGATCGTAGATATGGCAGGTCTGCTTCACTTTAGCCAATAGTTCATCGTAGGTCTGTGGGGCTGTAGGGTCTGTGTCATACTTAATGGTTGCCGTCATATTCTGCCTTTCGGAATAAGGCATAAGGAAAGGCATATTCTGCGTTTCGGAATAAGGCATAAGGAAAGGCATGTCGTCGTGCTTCTTGGCTGCAATCTCAAAGATGGTGCCGTTCATCATCCAAATATCTCCAACCTGTTGGTCTTTCTTAATCTGCTGTTCCCACACCAACAGGACAGCATAGCGATGGCCGTCAGACTCGTCGAACGACAGCAGTCGGATGTTTTGCCGGGTGCCGAAGACATACTTGCCGCTGACCATCCCTTTAGGATTACCAAAGAGCCATCGTACGCCCGAAGCCAATGGAGTACCCTCCTGGGCGTCGTGCATCATTACCTCCTTGGCATGAGCGGCCTCGCTGCGTAAAGTCTGCTCCAGTTCCTTCAAGTGACGAAACAAAATGGTGGCATCGTTGCTGTTCTCAATAGAAAATACCTGGCTAAACTCGTAAGCCGTAGCCTTGCCGCCAGTAATTGCGTCGCTGGTAACGACACGTCCTTGGCTGACGTTATATTCGCCTGAGGCAACAAATGCCTGCAGCTTTTCGTGGACGCGACGGGCTGCGTCGCTCGTCTGTGCGCTTATTGACATAACCCATATCAGGCATGTTGCCAATAAAAAGTTTCTATTCTTCATCTTCGTCTGTATTTACATTGTTAATAATTGTGGCTTGGTGGGGGTGGGCATCTTTGTGCAACTCGTTCAGAATGTAGTTGTTGACGATGCGCTGCAGTCGCTCGTCAGCATGCATCACCCGATGAATGCGCTCAATATAAAGACTGTCATCCACACGGGCCAGTTCGTGTTCTATCTTGCTGATGTAATAGTCGAGGCTGTCAGTAGCCGGGGCTGTGTTTTGCTGTGCTACTAATTTTATGTCTGTTCTCTGTTGCTGATGCACAGCCCGCTTTGCTGGCAGCGCCCGACTTTCTGTACCTATATTATTAACAGCCTCATGAACACTAGCTTTTATTCCGACGGCTTCGGACTGCGAGTCCGACGGGTTCGATTGCAGCGCCACACAATGATCTGAGGTCAAAGAACTCGCAGTCCGACTGCTTCGGACTAAAAGCGTGTTCTCGTCCGGCTTTTGCTTGTCCTCCGTTGGCCAGACCATCAGTACGGCAATGGCTAAGCAGGCTGCTGCGGTGAGTGCTGTCAGGTATGCATATCTCGCTTTTCGTGCAGGCTTGGGGGCAATCTCCTGCATCACGTTGGCCATGAAGTCTGCTGGCATTTCGGGCTTCGTCCGTCGTGCTTCCCTTCGACGCAGGGCCTCGCGTATGTCACTATCTTTCAGTTTGTTCATTTTCTTTCTGTTTAATCATCCGTAATAGCTTCTTCCGAATCCTGTGGAGTCGTTGTGCCAGTGCATTGGGCTCCGCATCCATGATGTAGGCGATGTCTCGCAACGGTTGGTCTTCATAATAATAGATGTGAAGCAGCAATTGGTCGTCAGGTGGCAGCTCGTCAATAGTTTCTTCCATCAGTAGGATGCGCTCTTCACGACCCGTCGATAGCTCTTCATCATCCGATATGGCAGCCACTTCGCTGATGTCCACCATGTAGGGTGCTCGTTGTCGCAGGTGGTCAATGGCTTCGTGATAGGCAATGCGTTGCACCCATGTCACGAACGACGAATCACCACGGAACGACGACAGTTGCCTGAAAGCCTTGACGAAGGCATCCTGTGCCACCTCTTCGGCCTCCCTTCGATCAGATAGCAGTCTGGTCGTGAAGTCGAGCACCTGTGGGGCATGTTGCTGTACCAGTCGGGCGAAACTCTCTTTGCTGATTTCTGTACTCATTTCACAAAATAGACGGCATGCGCTGAGAAATATGACAGCGCATGCCGTTAAAAAGTGTGAACAATGTGTATCGTTTTATAGTTTTGCCAGTTCGATGACCTTGTCAACAGCGGCGTTGAGGCCATCGACATTCTTACCACCAGCCTGTGCGAAGTGGGGCTGACCACCACCACCACCCTGGATGAGCTTAGCGGCTTCGCGCACCATCTGACCGGCATTCAGTCCGTGGTCGCTGACCATATCGTCGCTCATCATGATAGAGAGCTGGGGCTTGTTGTTTTCGTGAGAACCGATGACGCATAGCAGCGAGCCTTCGACAGCGGCGCGAACCTTGAAGGCCAAGTCTTTGGCAGCAGCAGGCGACATGGGCAGGACGCTGGCAATGACCTTTACGCCATTCACCTCGCGGGCTTTCTCCACCAGTTGCTGGGCAGCACGCTCTATGGCCTGAGCTTGGAAACCTTCAATCTCCTTCTTCATGTGGTCGTGTTCCTCGATATACTTCTGGATAACTGCCTGCAGGTCCTTGGCGTTGTTGAAGAACGACTTGATGCTGTTCAGAATGTCCTCCATCTGGTAGAGACGCTCCTCGCAGTCGCGACCTGTGGTAGCCTCAATACGACGGATACCAGCGGCAACGCTGCTTTCAGAGAGTATCTTGAAGAAACCGATACGACCTGTGCTGGTGGCGTGGATACCACCGCAGAGCTCGCACGACGGACCAAAACGCATGACGCGCACCTTGTCGCCGTACTTCTCGCCAAACAGGGCGATGGCTCCCAACTTCTTGGCTTCGTCCATCGGCATGTCGCGATGTTCGTCGCGTGGCAGGTCCTGACGAATCATGTCGTTGACCATACGCTCCACCTCACGAATCTGCTCGGCAGTGACTTTCTCGAAGTGAGAGAAGTCGAAACGCAGTGTGTCAGGACTTACAAACGAACCTTTCTGCTCCACATGGTCGCCTAATACTTGCTTCAACGCATAGTCGAGTAGGTGAGTGGCAGTGTGGTTGGCAGCAGAGGCGTCACGCTTGTCAGTATCTACACAAGCCATGAACTGGGCCGATGGGTCCTTAGGCAATTGTTTCACGATATGAACGGTCTGACCGTTCTCGCGCTTCGAGTCGATGACCTCGATGGTCTCGTTCTCAGAGACGAGTACACCCTGATCGCCTACCTGTCCACCCATCTCACCATAGAACGGGGTGGCAGAAAGTACGATCTCGTAGAACTCGTTCTTCTTCTGCGTCACCTTACGATAGCGCAGAATCTCGCACTCGTATTCCGTGTAGTCGTAGCCCACGAACTGCTGTTCGCCGGGTTTGAGCTCTACCCAGTCACTATTCTCGACAGCAGCGGCATTACGGGCACGCTCCTTCTGTTTCTGCATCTCGACATTAAACTGCTCCTCGTCAACGGTGAAGCCATTCTCACGACAAATCAACTCTGTCAAGTCGAGGGGGAAACCATAGGTGTCGAACAAGCGGAAAGCCTGTACGCCATCCAACTGGTTCTTGCCATGAGCCTTCAGTTCGGCCATAGCCTTGTCGAGCAAGGAGATACCCTTGTCGAGGGTGCGCAGGAATGAGTCTTCCTCTTCCTTGATGACCTTGGTAATCAACTGCTGCTGAGCCTTCAATTCAGGGAAGGCGTCGCCCATCTCGTGAACGAGGGTGGGGACGAGCTTGTAGAGGAAACCGTCCTTCTGTCCGAGGAACGTGTAAGCATAACGTACGGCTCGACGCAGAATACGACGGATGACGTAGCCTGCCTTAGCGTTGGAAGGCAGCTGACCATCGGCTATCGAGAATGAAACGGCACGCAGGTGGTCGGCACAGACACGCATGGCGACGTTGATATTGTCCTGTTCCTTGCTGATAGGACTAACTGTCTCTTCTTCGAAAGTAAAGTATTTTAAACCGGTGATGTCCTGCTCAGCCTTGATGATGGGCTGGAACACGTCAGTGTCATAGTTAGAGTGCTTGCCCTGCATCATGCGTACCAGACGCTCAAAGCCCATGCCGGTGTCGATGACGTTCATCGACAGCTTCTCCAACGAACCATCGGCTTTGCGGTTGAACTGCATGAACACAAGGTTCCATATTTCGATGACCTGTGGGTCGTCCTGGTTGACCAGTTCACGACCAGTCTTACCACTGGCAGCCTTCTGCTCAGGCGTACGAGAGTCAACATGAATCTCAGAGCAGGGACCACAGGGACCTGTATCGCCCATCTCCCAGAAGTTGTCGTGCTTGTTACCATTAATGATATGGTCCTCAGGCACGTGCTTGGCCCAATACTTGGCAGCCTCGTCATCGCGAGGGATGTTTTCCTCGGGTGAACCTTCGAACACCGTCACGTAGAGGTCCTCAGGATTCAGTTTCAATACATCCACCAGATACTCCCAAGCCATATCGATGGCGCCTTCCTTGAAGTAGTCGCCAAACGACCAGTTGCCGAGCATCTCGAACATGGTGTGGTGGTAAGTGTCGTGACCTACCTCCTCCAAGTCGTTGTGCTTACCGCTGACGCGCAGACACTTCTGGGTATCGGCACGACGGCGTGGCTCTGGGTCGCGTGTACCCAGAATAATATCTTTCCACTGGTTCATACCCGCGTTGGTGAACATCAGCGTGGGGTCATCCTTGATAACCATCGGTGCAGAGGGCACGATGGCGTGTTGCTTCGACTCGAAAA
>CAMHTW010000064.1 GCA_946188165.1 uncultured Prevotella sp. | reverse complement strand
CATGATTAAGAATGTGGCGGCGATGATGTTCTGCGAGCATCCGGAGAAGTTCTTCCCTTATACCCAGGTAGAGATTGTGGTGTTCCCTGATGGGAAGGTGAAGAATCCTCAGAATTTTACAGAAAAGACATTCAAGGGCAGCATACCTCAGATTATCAAGCAGACAATGGATTTCTTTAGTACTACTATTCTCTATGAAACAGTGGAGAAGGTATCTGGCAAGCAAGAAGCCAACCGTTATTGGAACTATCCTTACGATGCGCTGGAGGAAGCTGTGGTCAACTCTCTTTATCACAGAGATTATGCCCAACACGAACCCGTGGAGATTACCATTGAGCCAGAAGGAATATCCATACTGAACTGTCCTGGGCCTGACCGAAGTATTCCTATGTCGGCCATTGAGAAAGGTGACATCTTGAAGAGCCGTCGTTATAGGAATCGCCGTCTTGGAGACTTCTTGAAGGAACTGGATCTGACAGAAGGCCGCTCTACAGGTGTACCCACCATCCAAGAGAAACTTGCTGATAATGGTTCTCTCCGTGCCACCTTTGAGACTACCGAAGACCGTTTGACCTTCCTGATTCATATCCCTATTCATGCTGGATGTGGCAATAAACCCGCTACGGAGAAAACTACGGTGATTACTACGGAGAAAAGTGCCATAGGTTCGGAGAAAAATGGTTCTGGTTCGGAGAAAAGTTCGGAGAAAAACCAAGCAATTATCTCTGCTATTAGGCTAAATCCCAAAGTTACTGCGGCTGAAATTGCCATGAAGCTTGGGGTGTCCTCGCGTGCAGTGGAAAAACGAATTAAGACTTTGCGCGAAAATGGTGTCATTCGTCGCATAGGAGGCGACAAGGGCGGCTACTGGGAAGTGATAGAGAATGGTACTGAACAATAGCAACATGCCGAAATTGGCGTAAAAGATGGCGTAAAAGGTGGCGTAAAAGAACTGTCTGATATCCAAGAGGTTATTGTAAAAGAAATGCTATTCGACCCGTCTGTTACGACCAGTGAAATGGCGCAAAAGACTGGTATAAAGTTCAGAACTCTTCAGCGACATATCTCCCAGCTTCAGGCGATGGGGATTGTTGTCCGCAAAGATGGTCGAAAAGATGGTTATTGGGAGGTCGTAAAAAACAAATAGTCTTCTGATACTATGCCAGTAATCATTACAGATACGTTCGACTACAACGATATTACACCAATAATATCGCAACGGATAAAGACGTTATAGAAATAAAGGAAGACGAGATATGACGAAAGATGAGATACGAGCACTGCTCAATGATTTAGAGAGTGACAGGGTTGGGAGGACTATTCAGAGCTGACGGAAAAATCCAGCCACAACCTTCAATGGCGGTAGAAAAGGTCTCGATGGACGAAGGTGATATTGAGAATACTACAGTAGGAAATGAGTCAATATGGTCGCTCTTAAAATCTAAAAATTAAGAGCGATTTGCGAGCGATATTAAGCAAAAGTTGCGTAAGGAATAAAATTATGGCATACACTTATAAATATCCAAGACCAGCTGTAACGGCTGACTGCATTGTTATAACGAAAGAAGCAGAGCCGAAGGTGCTGCTGATAGAGCGTGGTGACGATCCTTTCAAGGGATGCTGGGCATTCCCTGGTGGTTTCATGGATATGGAAGAGACTACGGAACAATGTGCCATCCGTGAACTGGAGGAGGAAACGGGACTGAAGGTGAGTGAGGTGCATCAGATAGGTGCTTACTCTAAGGTTGACCGTGACCCAAGAGGGAGGACGGTCACGGTGGCTTATCTCGCTATCGTTGCTGCGCCGATGGCTGTCAATGGTCAGGATGATGCAGCCAAGGCTGAATGGTGGCCACTATCAACACTACCAGAGTTGGCTTTTGACCATGATGAGATTATGAGGGATGCCATCAAGAAATATGAGGAGATCGTGAAATGAAAAGATATACATATATTATATACGCAGTTGCCATACTATTCATTGTGGCATGTAACAACAGGAAGAGTTCTGGCGATGTTTTTCAGGACGATATGGAAAACATTGCTGAAACAGATTCATTGCTTCCTGACACAATTCACCATCCTTCGCCTGAGGATTTTGAGGATGGACATATGCCACCTCCACCACCAGACGGTCGCGGCTTTGACGGGCCACCACCTCCACCGCCTCATGGCAAGGGACATCCCCACCATGAGCCTGACAACATGCGTGGCTTTGACCCTGCATCAGAGGATGATATGGATGACAACGGCATGAGCCGCTATATGGAGAATAACGATGAAGAAGGTTGGGATTGAGTTACCATTTCCTGCAAGAGCAGACGCAGGGTAATAGTAACAATAGACATGTCAACTTTTCGGTATTAACCTATTTGTAAATTGGTCGTACCTGACAGGATGGGCAAACGATATGGGCTTTCTGCCTGCTACGGCTGCGGTGGGTGCAAAATGGGTGCAATTTTGAAATGTGAGAAATAGAAAAGTCCTGTAAGTTATTGACCTACAGGACTCTTTCTTTGGCGCTTCAGGATGGGCTTGAACCAACGACCCCCTGATTAACAGTCAGGTGCTCTAACCAACTGAGCTACTGAAGCAGGTGCGTATCATTTCTGATTTGCGGGTGCAAAGGTAAGACAATTTTTCGAAACGTGCAAACTTTTTGGCGAAAAAATTCATGGTATGGGTATTTTTTTATAATTTTGACTTCATCGAAGGTACTTTTGCTCGAAAATATCCAAATAAATTTGGCATTTTGCTCACTTAATCGTACCTTTGCCCCCAAAATAAATAATAATAAAGATGAAAAGAAGTATTTTACTACAGATAATGGTGTGCTTGCTGTCGCTGATGGCATACGGTCAGAATAGCAAAAACCATCAGTTGGAGGTTGGTAAGAATCTGGAGATATTCAATGCTCTATACAAGAATCTGGACTTGATGTATGTGGATACCCTGGATGCCAACAAGGTAATTACGGCAGGTATCGATGCGATGCTGAATACGCTGGATCCCTATACGGAGTACTATCCTGAGGAGCGTCAGAAGGACCTGAAGACGATGTTGACGGGTAAGTATGCTGGTATAGGAGCCTTGATCCGCTACCACCAGAAGCTGAAACGTGTGGTAATTGACGAGCCCTACGAGGGTATGCCTGCTGCCGAGGCGGGCTTGAAGAAGGGTGACATCATTCTGCAGATTGATGATACGGTGACGACAGACAAAAGCGTATCGTATGTAAGCAGCCATCTGCGTGGCGAGCCAGGTACGACGTTTATGCTGAAGATACAGCGTCCCTCAACGGGTAAGAAGATGAGTTTCAAGATGACGCGTCGTGCCATCAAGATGCCTGAGATTACATGGTATGGCATGTTGGACAATAGGGTTGGGTATATCAATCTGAACACATTTACTGGCGAGCCGGCGAAACCCATGCGACTGGCTTTCCTCGACCTGAAGAAACAGGGCGCCGAGAAGCTGATACTGGACTTGAGAAACAATGGTGGCGGTTCGCTGTCAGAATGTGTGGACATCCTGAATATGTGGGTGCCCAAGGGGCAGCGTATCGTAGAGACAAAGGGAAAGCTGAAACGTGCCAACAATGACTACAGGACACGTATGGAACCGCTGGACACGGTAATGCCCATCGTGGTATTGGTGAATCGTGAGACGGCCTCTGCCTCAGAGATTACCAGTGGCGCCTTACAGGACTTGAAGCGTGGTATAATAATAGGTACGCGTACGTATGGAAAGGGACTTGTGCAGGTGCCCAACATCAATCTGCCCTACAATGCCAACCTGAAGTTGACGACATCCCGTTATTATCTGCCCAGTGGACGCGGCATCAAAATGAAGGAAGGTATCAAGCCTGACGTGGAGATAAAGCCCGATACAATGGCAAATATCACGCTTTATCTGGATCGTATGGACTCTACGGAGGTCATGTTCGATTATGCCGTGGACTACATCTCGAAGCACCCCACTATAGTCTCTGCCAAGGACTTCCACTTAACGGATGCCGACTACGAGGATTTCAAGCAGCGTGTCATTAAGGCTGGATTTACCTACGACCAGGTAAGTAAGTCACAGTTTGACGAACTGATAAAGACTGCCAAGTTCGAAGGCTATTACGACGATGCCAAGGCAGAATTCGATGCACTGAAGGCCAAGATAGACCATCATGATGTGGCTCGCGACTTAGATGCCCATCGGGAGGAGATTCAGATGTTGCTGGAGCAGGAGATTATTTCGGCTTATTATTATCAAGGCGGACAACTTCAGGTGGCTCTTCGTAAAGACAAAATGTTGACGGAAGCTGAGCGTATTCTTAACGATAATGACACCTATCAGCGCATCTTGAAAAGCGAAAATTTGAATACAAAAGAAGATTGATAGATAAAAAACTGGTAGTAAGTGTTAAAATAGCGTTAAATCGGCACTTTTTATTGAAAAAAGTATTGCGGATTCAAAAACTATTCGTACCTTTGTAACGCACACAACTAGTAATTTTAATCTATATTTATCATTTTCCTCGGAGTAAAGCCGCCTGTGAGAGGTGGCTTTACTTTTTTATTACAGTTTCTGAATCAACTCCTTCATACCCTCCGAGGCACCCTTTTGAATCTGTGTTACACTCTTACCAGCACTAATGGGGTTGGGGTCAATCAGATAAACGGGAACACCTGGACGAACGTAATGGAGAAGACCAGCAGCAGGATATACGTTAAGTGACGTACCGATGATGATGAAGATATCGGCTGTCTGGCACTCCTCAGCAGCAATAGTGATGTTAGGTACTGCTTCGCCAAAGAATACGATGAAAGGTCGCAACAAAGAGCCGTCGCCAGCCTTCGTGCCTGGTTCAATCTCACAATTCTCGGGTGTCAGCGTCTGCTGATAGCGTGGATTGTCAGGGTCGGTGCTCGAACACACCTTCATCAGTTCGCCATGCAGGTGGATAACTTTCTTGGAACCAGCCTGCTCGTGCAGGTTGTCCACATTCTGCGTCACTACCGTCACATCGTATTTCTTCTCTAATTCAGCCACCAGTTTGTGGCCTTCGTTGGGTTTTACGCCCCAGCACTTCTTGCGCAGCATGTTATAGAAGTTGGTAACTAACGTCGGATCGTTGAGCCAACCTTCATGTGTGGCAACTTTCTGTACAGGATACTCTTCCCAAAGGCCGTCAGCATCACGGAAAGTCTTCAGTCCGCTCTCTACTGACATGCCTGCACCAGTTAAAACTACAATCTTTTTCATAAGCTAAAGTATTAAGAATGCACAAAATTAGTAATTTTTCGCGAAATATCGCACGAAAATCATGGATTATTTGTAACTTTGCAGCCGTTTTTATAATAATAAGGTATAAGAAGCATGGATAAAGTGAGTTATGCATTAGGTATTGGCATCGGTCACCAGTTGGCAAACATGGGTGGTCAGGAGTTGAATATCGATGATTTTGCCCAGGCCGTGAAGGATGTTCTGGGTGGTAAGGATTTAAAGATAAAGAGCAGCGAGGCTCAGCAGATTGTTCAAGAATTCTTTGCTCAGCAGGAGCAGAAAATCAGCAAGCAGCGCGCTGAAGCTGGTAAGGCACACAAAGAAGCTGGCGAGAAGTATCTAGCCGAGAATGCCAAGAAGGACGGAGTTATTACCCTGCCCTCTGGTTTGCAGTATCAGGTGCTGAAAGAAGGTAACGGTAAGAAGCCCAGTGCCAAGGATTCGGTGAAATGCCACTACGAAGGTTTCCTCATTGATGGTACCGTATTCGATAGCAGTATCCAGCGTGGCGAGCCTGCCGTATTCGGACTGCAACAGGTAATTGCAGGTTGGACGGAAGGTCTGCAGCTGATGCAGGAGGGCGCCAAGTATCGCTTCTTCATCCCCTATCGTCTGGCATACGGCGAGGGTGGTGCAGGCAGTTCTATTCCTCCCTTTGCAGCTCTCGTCTTCGATGTAGAGCTCATTGAAGTGATGTAAGAACATTGAAAATTAAAGATTAAACATTAAATATTAAATTTTAAACATTAAAATGAAAAAGTTTACTTTCGCTGCTATCGCAGCAGTTGCTGCCGTCATGATGTGGTCATGCGGCAATGGTACGCCAAAGGCAAACCTGAAGACAGACATTGACACCGTAAGTTATGCTATCGGTATGGCTCAGACTCAGGGTCTGAAGGATTACCTCGTAGGTCGTCTGGGTGTTGACACTGCTTACATGGACGATTTTATCAAGGGTCTGAACGAGGGTGCTAACGCTGGTGATGACAAGAAGAAGGCAGCCTACTATGCAGGTATCCAGATTGGTCAGCAGATTTCTAACCAGATGGTAAAGGGTATCAATCACGAGTTGTTTGGTGACGACTCTACCAAGAGCATCTCTCTGAAGAACTTCATGGCTGGCTTCGTAGCCGGTACTATTGGCAAGGGTGGTCTGATGACTGTTGACTCTGCTGGTCAGGTGGCTCAGGACATGATGCGCGCCATCAAGGCTAAGAACTTGGAGAAGGAGTTCGGTGGCAACAAGAAGGAGGGCGAGAAGTTCCTGGCTGAAAATGCCAAAAAGGAAGGCGTAAAGGTACTGCCCAGTGGTGTTCAGTACAAGGTTCTGAAGGAAGGTACTGGTGCTGTTCCTGCTGACACCTCTCGCGTAAAGGTACACTACGAAGGTAAGACCCTCGACGGTAAGGTGTTCGACAGCTCATACAAGCGTGGTCAGCCTGCCGACTTCCGTGCTAATCAAGTTATCAAGGGTTGGACAGACGCTCTGACTCACATGCCTGCTGGTTCTACTTGGGAGGTTTATATTCCCCAGGAGCTGGCTTATGGCGAGCGTCAGCAGGGTACTGATATCAAGCCTTTCTCTATGCTTATTTTCAAGATTGAACTCCTCGAAGTTAATCCTAAGAAGTAATGAAGAAGTCTATTATGGTAGCACTCGCCCTTCTTGTGGTGGGTGCTACTTTCAATTCAGTAAAAGCCCAGCAGATACCCCCAACGAGTATCGATTCGCTGAGCTATAGCATGGGTATGGCCCAGACTCAGGGCTTGAAGGACTATCTCGTCAAGCAGATGAAGATAGATGTCAACCTGACTGACGACTTTGTAAAGGGTCTGAAAGAGGGTGTTAACGCTGACGAGGACAAGCAGAAGGCTGCTTACTACGCTGGTCTACAGATTGGTCAGCAGATTGTCCGTCAGATGAAGCCTGGTATCAACAAGGAACTGTTTGGTGACGACGCCAGCAAAAGCATTTCGATGGATCAGTTTATGGCTGGTTTTGTCAGCGGTTACACAGGTAAGGACGGTCTGATGAACATGGAAGAGGCTCAGCGACTGGCTCAGCGCTTGATGGAAAAAGTCAAGAACGAGACTATGCTGGAGAAGTATGGCGACAACAAAAAGGCTGGCGAGGACTTTATGGCTGCCCAGGCCAAACTGGCCAAGAAAAAGAAGTCAGGTATCACGGTACTGCCCAGCGGTCTGATGTACAAGGTGATCACGAAGGGTAACGGTCCTGTTGCAAAGACTACCGACAAAGTGAAGGTAAAGTACGAGGGTCGTCTCATCGACGGCACGGTGTTCGACTCTACCGAGAAGCATGGTGGCGAGCCCGCAACCTTCGCTCCTAATCAGGTCATCAAGGGTTGGACTGAGGCCCTCACTCTGATGCCTGTCGGCTCTAAGTGGCAGCTCTACATTCCCCAGGAGCTGGCATACGGCAATCGCGACGCAGGTCAGATCAAGCCTTTCAGCGCCCTCATTTTCGACGTAGAAGTGTTGGAAATTGTAGAAGACGAGAAGAAAGACGAGAAAAAGTAATTTATGCAAGAAACAAGACAAAACAAGATAGCCCGTCTGCTCCAGAAAGAACTGTCGCTGATCTTTCAGGAGCAGACTCGCTCCATGCATGGTGTGATGGTCAGCGTGACACGTACCAAGATATCGCCTGACCTCAGCATCTGCACCGCCTACCTCAGCATTTTCCCCTCTGAGCGTGGCGAAGAGCTGATTCAGAACATTACCCGTAACGAGAAGCAGATACGCTACGAGTTGGGCACCCGCATCCGTCATCAGATGCGCATCGTCCCTGAGCTCCGCTTCTTTATTGATGATAGTCTGGATTACATTGAGCGCATTGATGAATTGCTCAAGAAGTAAATAATAAGATGAATTTTCCATTTTACATAGCACGGCGCTACCTCTTTTCCAAGAAGTCTACCCACGCCATTAACGTCATCAGCGGCATTTCTGTCGTTGGTGTTGCCGTTGCCACAATGGCCTTGGTCGTCACGCTGTCTGTGTTCAATGGTTTCCACGATCTTGTGGCATCCTTCTTTACCCAAATGGACCCGCAGTTGAAAGTCGTTCCTGTCAAAGGTAAGACGGCCCCTGCTAACGATCCCATTCTGACCAAGATTCGCCAACTGCCTGAGGTTGAGGTGGCCACGGAATGTCTTGAGGATCAGGCATTGGCTGTCTATGGCGATCGTCAGTTGATGGTCAAGATAAAAGGTGTCGAGGACAACTTCGACCAGCTGACACATATCCGCGAAATTCTGGAGGGCGACGGCACTTTCGACCTGCATGCTGCCGATATCAACTATGGTATTCCAGGTTTGGGCGTTGCCTATCAGATGGGCCTGGGCTACACCTATAAGGATGCCATGAAAATCTATGCCCCCCGTCGCGAAGGCCAGCTCGACATGACAGACCCCACCGAAGGTTTTGTCGAGGACGAGCTTTATTCGCCTGGTGTCGTGTTCTGTATGAAGCAGGGCAAGTACGACAAGAACTACATCCTGGCCTCATTAGCCTTTGCACGCAGTCTGTTCCAACGGGAAGGTATGCTATCCTCCCTTGAACTGCGCCTGAAGCCTGGCAGCAATTTCGACCGTGTGAAGGACGAGATGCAGACCATTGCTGGGCAGAAGTTTCAGGTGCTTGACCGCTACGAACAGCAGGACGATACCTTCCGTATTATGAAGGTCGAGAAGCTCATTGCCTACATCTTCCTGACATTCATTCTCATGATAGCCTGCTTCAACATTATCGGCTCGCTATCCATGCTTATTATCGACAAGCGCAACGACGTACAGACGCTGCGCAACCTTGGTGCCAACGACAGTCAAATCTGCCGTATCTTCCTTTTTGAAGGTCGTATGATTTCATTCTTTGGTGCCGTTATTGGTATCCTTATTGGTTTATTGCTCTGTTGGCTGCAACAGCAGTTTGGCATTGTCCGTCTGGGCTCCAGCGAGGGCAATTTCGTGGTCGATGCCTATCCTGTCAGCGTCCATCCCTGGGACATCGTGCTGATATTCGTTACCGTGATAGTCGTAGGTTTCTTGAGCGTATGGTATCCTGTACGCTATTTTGCCCGCAGACTATTGAGACAATAACCAATAACCGTTAACCAATAACCATTAGTTAACCAAGTGTGATGTTTTCCACCGAAATAGGTTCGTTCAGGAATACCTGAGCCTGTTCCTTGAATTTCTCTGGATTCTCCGTCGTCAGGTAGTGTACCTGTCCACCTTGTGTGCAGCGTTGTTCCATGTCCGGATGGCGCACAAAATACTGTCGCAGTGATTCGGCGACATATTCGCCTTGAGAGACGATACGGATGCCTCGCGGAATATACTTATGAATCTTAGGCAGTAGGATAGGGTAGTGGGTGCAGCCTAAGATGACGGTATCGATGTCAGGATCCTGACGCAACAACTGGTCGATACACTTTTTAATGAAATAGTCGGCCCCAGGCGAGTCAGCCTCGTTATACTCTACCAGCGGTACCCAGAAAGGACAAGCCACGCCCGTCACTTGAATATCAGGAAATAGTTTTTGAATTTCCAGATTATACGACTCGCTCTTGATGGTACCTTCGGTGGCAAAGATGCCCACGTGGCGCGAATGCGTCAGCTGTCCGATAACCTCTGCTGTCGGACGAATAACGCCCAAGACTCGACGTTGTGGATCGAGCTTGGGCAAATCGTTCTGTTGAATGGTTCGCAAAGCCTTGGCCGATGCTGTGTTGCAGCCTAAGATAATCAGGTGGCACCCCATCTCGAACAGACGGATTACAGCCTGACGTGTAAACTCATAGACCACATCAAACGAGCGCGTGCCGTAAGGTGCACGAGCATTATCGCCCAGATAGAGGTAATCGTACTGGGGCAACAGCTGACGGATGCCATGTAGAATGGTCAGACCACCATATCCGCTGTCGAAAATACCGATAGGCCCTGGCTCACTTCTCACCTCTTACCTCTTATTTCAGCAACGCTTTTACTGTTTCCGTGCAGTCTTCGGCCATAGTGGCATTCAGCCAGGGAGCTACATTGCCGTCCGTATTCAGTATGAAGGCATAGCCACGAGCCTCGCCCACCTGCTTTAATACATTAGCGAGACGCTGCTTCAGCGGAGCCTTAGCCTCGGCCTCTGCCTGACTTAGCAGGCGCTGACTTTCCTTCTTGAAGGCAATGCTCTTGTCCAGCATCTCCTGCAACTCGCTCTGACGCTTCTGCAGAATACTCTTTGGGAAGCTGGCCTGTCCGTCCAGAAACTCCTCGTACTTCTTGTTGAAGTCGTCCTCAACGCGCTTCTGCTCAGCCTCGTACTTCTCGCGCAAAGTTTGCAGATTGGCCTGCATCGTAGCATACTCAGGCATAGCCTGGAACACAGTGTCGTAGCTTAGATAGCCATACTTTACTACTGGCACAGCATTCTCCTGTGCATAACTCACCAGCCCCATCAGGGCCATTACCAATATCAGCGTTACTTTCTTCATAATTCTATAATTATTCATATTTGCGGGCAAAGGTACGAATAAACCAGTAAAAAGCCAAATTTTTTATACCGTTTTTTGTGTGGATAGAAATAAATGCTTAATTTTGCAAACGATATCTGTCATGCAGTGTTTTCGGACATCGTGTGACCTTAATTTGTAAGAGACAATGAAAGATAATGAGCAAGAGCGGTTCCCGATAGTTGACGAAGAGGGAACTGTGATAGGACAGGCGACACGTGGCGAGTGTCATAATGGGTCGCGACTGTTGCATGCAGTGGTACATCTGCATGTGTTTAACAGTCTGGGCGAGTTGTATCTGCAGAAACGACCAGAGTGGAAGGACATTCAGCCTGGTAAGTGGGATACGGCTGTGGGTGGACATATAGACTATGGTGAGTCACCTGAAGAGGCACTGCGTCGAGAGGTACGAGAGGAGTTGGGTATCACGGACTTCGTGCCTGAATTTATCGGCAAATATGTGTTCGACAGCAAACGCGAACGTGAGCTAGTGTACGTGAATCGTACCACCTATGACGGGCGCGTCCAGCCTTCGAAGGATGAATTGGACGGTGGCCGTTTCTGGTCTATTGCAGAGATTAACGAGGCGATGGGACAGGGGGTGTTGACACCTAACTTCGAAAGTGAGTTTGAACGATTCCTGACATCAAAAAAATGACAAATAAGAATTAAACCTTTCTACAGTCGCTACGTCTAAGGGTTGATGTATTTATTTTCTAAACACAAAAATTTAAGTATCAACTATGAAGAAAGTTTTAATGATGGTGGCTATGCTGGCAGTTTCTTTTGCCATACAGGCACAAACCAAGTTCCATGACGTTGAGGCTAATGATGCCACAGGTCCAGTCAAGTCAATCAAAAGTCAGATGATGGGTCGCGACATCGTCATCACCTTTACCCAAGACGGAAAGATGCAGCGCGAAGGTATGAGCGATGCCAAGTACGATGCCAACGGCTATCTGCAGTCAGCCAAGATGAGTTTTCAGGGTCAGGACATCACCATTTCCTACAAATGGGAGAACGGTCGTATCAAGAGCCAGACAATGAACATGATGGGTCAGGACATGACAACCACTCGTACTTATAATGAGAAGGGTGCACCTGCCGCAGAGAGTATGAACTTCGGTGGCAACGAGATGACCAATCCCTACACCGACTATAAGTATGACGACCGCGGCAACTGGATTAGCCGTAAGGGTTCGATGATGGGTCAGGAGATGGAGCAGACACGTACCATCGAGTACTATAAGTAAAAGTTAATAAGTATGTAAAAAAGACGGACGCAATTCACTTGCGCCCGTTCTTTTTTATTAATAGCTTGTCCTGTAATTACTGAGCCAGTTTTCCGTCAGAACCAAGTACGTTCACAATCTTGTGGATGTACATCTTCTTCATGTTCTCACGAGCGGGCTTCAGATACTGACGAGGATCGAAGTCTCCAGGATGCTCAGCGAGGTGCTTGCGAACAGCAGCAGTCATAGCCAGACGAGAGTCTGAGTCGATGTTAATCTTGCAGACAGCGCTCTTAGAGGCCTCGCGGAGCTGATCCTCGGGAATACCGATAGCATCGGGCAGGTTGCCACCGAACTTGTTGATGGTGTCGACCTCTTCCTGGGGAACAGACGAAGAACCGTGGAGCACGATGGGGAAGCCGGGGAGCTTCTTCTCGATCTCATGGAGCACATCGAATGCCAAGGGAGGAGGAACGAGCTTGCCAGTCTTCGGGTCGCGTGTGCACTGCTCGGGCTTGAACTTGTAAGCACCGTGAGAGGTACCGATAGAGATAGCCAGCGAGTCGCAGCCGGTACGAGTAGCGAAGTCGATTACCTCCTCGGGCTTGGTGTAGTGGCTAACCTCAGAGGCTACCTCGTCCTCAACACCAGCGAGCACGCCGAGCTCACACTCTACGGTGACATCGTACTGGTGGGCATACTCAACCACCTGGCGGGAAATCTTGATATTCTCCTCGTAGGGCAGTGCGCTACCATCGTACATCACAGAAGAGAAGCCCATATCGATACAGTCCTTGCAGAGCTCGAAGCTGTCGCCGTGGTCGAGGTGAAGCACAATCTCGGGATGAGCGCATCCCAGCTCCTTAGCGTATGCCACAGCACCCTCTGCCATATAGCGCAGGATAGTAGCGTTAGCATAGTTGCGTGCACCCTTAGACACCTGCATGATAACGGGTGACTTTGTCTCAACGGCAGCCTGCACGATAGCCTGCATCTGCTCCATAGTGTTGAAGTTGAAGGCGGGAATAGCATAGCCGCCGGCAACTGCTCTCTTAAACATCTCGCGAGTGTTCACGAGACCTAAATCCTTGTAATTTACCATAATACTTAAATAGTTATATAATACTAAATTAAAAAATCTGAGCGCAAAGTTACGAAAAAGAAGTGAAAAGCGAAAAGTGAAAAGTGAAAAAATAATGTTCCAACCAACTAATTTTGGATTTATTTGCACAAACGAACACATTACATGTCGTTTTGCAAAACTCACTTATCACTTTTCACTCAGTAAGTTTGTAATTCGACTATCAACAATCAATGCTTATTTTTATGCCAAAACACCTAATTACCTACCTAAATCCTTTATAATGCCTTTGTACAAAGGGCTGAGAACCAGGTAGGTGTTAGTCCAACAGGTATCTAACACCTACCTTGACGCCTCATGCAGCCTTCAGGGGCACGACCTTGTAGAAGGCCACATTACCCGTCTTGCTGTGCTCGAAGCCCAGTTCCTTCATAGCGAAGCCCAGATGAACCTTGGTGCTGTGGTTGATTTTCACAGACGGATACTCCTTGCATATAACCTCCAGCACCTGCATGCTATTCATCGTCTTCACTTGTTCGCCTTCGTTCGGCTTGCGGAAGCAGATGGTAATCATCTCGGCAATGTCTTTCTGCTCCGTAAACTCCAGATTCATCTCCTGAATACGGGCCACCTCGTCGTTATTAAACCAGTAAGGAGCCTTCAGTTCACGCAACTCATAGAGCACCTGCGCATACAACTGGTCGTAGTCGATGTTACCAGCATTGTCGATGAACTGTCCTTCAGGAATCGTCAGGCAGATGTAGCGACGACTTCCTGTGGCATCCGTCAGCGGATGTGGATTGTTCGTCGTGGCCACAAACGAGGCATAACGGGCACGGTCTTCCTGCGATGCACCATAGATGGGGCGTCCGTTCACCTTACTCTTCGACAACGTCTGCTTCAGATTGGCATGCTGCGATGGGCGGATAGCCTCCAACTCATCGAGGTTCACCAGCAGGTTGTTCGTCAGCGCCATCTCCTTGTCGAACTTGTTCGATAGGTTCAGGTGGTCCAGATAGTACTGGCGCAGATGCTTGGGCAGCAATCGGCGCAAAAACGTTGTCTTGCCACAACCCTGAGCGCCAATCAGCGTAGGTACGCATTCGTTACCATGCAGCGTGTCCATCTGCATCCAATGAGCCACAGCTGAGCGCAACCATATACTAAGATACGCGAGTTGCTCAGAGCTGATGCCAGGAATACGACTGAACAAACGAGCCACATGGTTCTGTCCGTCCCACTGGGGCAAATGCGTCAGGTAGTCATTGATGGGATCGAACGTCACGACCTCCTCGGAGTTGATGTACTCCTGGATGTCCGATTTCGGATTTTTGCCATCGCAGATGTCCTCGCGCTTAGCCTTGAGCACGATGCTGTTCAGCGCCTGCTGCGTCAGAACTCGGAACATAGTTTCCTCGCCCTCAGCAGGCTTTTTCGAAAATTCCACCTTTCCGTTCAACACGTTGCGACGGAACAAGTAACGATCACTAAGAAACTGCTCTACAGCGAGCATTCCCTCTAGCGAAGCATTCATAGCCTCGCCATTCACTTTTAGTTTTTCACTCATGTTTAAAAAGACTTTTAATTAATAATTTGGTTTATAGGCTTGTGTTTTCCATAGCCTATAGCATCCCTCTCTCAGAATGCCACTGCAAAGGTACAAATAATAATTGCCCCCGACAATAATTTCCACTCGAAAGTTCTCTTAAAATATGTGAAATTAACAATTTTGAGGTCTTTGGTAGGTGTTAGGTACCTGTTGTATCAAACACCTACTAAGCCATCAGCCGTTTATAGATAGGCATTGAGACGATGTCGAGGTAGGTAGTTAGGTGTGTGTGAAAGCCTTTCGAAAAACATTCACAAATGCATACTTATACACGTTTTGTATAAATATCCCCACCCAAAGCACTTCATAGGTTTGCAGTAAGTAAAACACCCTTTTGCAGTAACCAACATGCCGTTTTACTCGTAACAAAACGGCCTTTTACTCCGTGCGCGTTTGAAGTGCATAAAGATGCAAAAACATGGTTCCATACCACTAGTGTTCCAATGTTTTGGTAAAATCAAAAATACAGAATGAGAATTATCAAATAAACAGATTAAAAAACCTCAAAAACACCGAATGAAATGCCTCAAAAAACAAGATTTCCTTGCGTAATCCAAATATTTACATTATCTTTGCAGCCAAATTAAAGTACGAATATATGGAATATCTCAACAGAACAGCAGACGTCATGCTTAAAGACCTTCTTGATGCATTTGGTGCCGTATTAATAGAAGGGCCAAAATGGTGTGGTAAAACAACTACTGCCGAACAGACTGCCAAAAGTGCCATTAGAATGCAAGATACGGACATGCGTGATGAATACTTAGCTACGGCAATGTCCAAACCATCCTTGTTGCTTCACGGCGACACTCCAAGATTGATAGATGAATGGCAGGATGTCCCTGTCCTTTGGGATGCTGTCCGCACGATGGTTGACAAACGAGGTGAGCCAGGACAATTCATCCTTACAGGGTCTAATGCTGTAGATAAGTCGCAGATTCATCATTCGGGGAACGGTCGCATTGCCAAAATGAACATGTTGCCCATGAGCCTTTGGGAATCAAAGGAGTCAACAGGTGAAGTATCGCTGTTGGAGTTGTTCAACAATCCCAATTACGATATTGACGGTTGCAGGTCAAAGATGAGCATAGAGGACATAATATTTGCAGCTTGTCGTGGTGGATGGCCTGGCACTCTTATGGCACGTTCGGAAAAAGCCAAGTTGTTGATAGCCCGCAACTATGTCCGTACCGTTTGCAGTGAAGATATATCACGAATCGACGGAAAACGTCGGAACGAGAAACTTGCCATGATGATACTGCGTTCGTATGCTCGCAACATTTCATCACTCGTCAAAAAGACCACCATGCTTGCCGATGTGGTGTCATCTGAAGAAATAGAATGCAGTATTGACACATTCAACGACTATGTGAACGCCCTTGAACGTCTGTTTGTCATTCAAGACATAGATGCCTGGTGTCCGGCAATACGCAGTAAAACAGTTATACGAAGCTCACCCAAACGAGGATTCTGTGACCCGTCAATAGCCGTGGCTCTTCTTGGACTGACACCAGAGGCATTGACCACACAACTTAAAACATTCGGATTTATCTTCGAGCAGATGTGCGTGCGTGACATGAAAGCCTATACGCAAGGACTATATAGTCATGTGTCTTACTATCATGACCGATATGATTTGGAAGCCGATTTCGTATTGCATCTTGAAGATGGGCGTTATGCTTTGATAGAGTGCAAACTGGGAAGCAACGAGATAGAGGAAGGGGCAAGCCATCTTCTTGAGTTGAAAAGGCTTATCCGCGAGCATAATGAGAAAGAGAAGCAAATGCCCATCCGTGAACCAGATCTTTTGCTCATACTTACGGGAGGTCAAATGGCATACACCCGTCCTGATGGGGTAAAGATTATACCATTAGGTTGCCTGAAAGATTAGTCCACCTAAAAGGCAAAAGCAGTGTTCTTGTACCGACATTAACTTTGTATTCTTCCATCGCGAAAGGCAACGGAGTTTTGCTCGGGAATCTCGGCAAAATGAACCAGCTCTTTTGCTTTCGCTGCTTCGTCAGTTGTACCTCGGACGCACTATATGTTTGGAGTACAATGTCGGTTGTTAATTGGGCG
>CAMHTW010000063.1 GCA_946188165.1 uncultured Prevotella sp. | reverse complement strand
TTATTCCTATTTTATGTTAAATTATGCAGGTGTGCCATCACTTGCGAAACTTTAGATATAAATTATCCAAGGCGGAAAACAGTATATAAGCAGGTACGACACAATATATTTTTTCCTCGAAACTTATGAGTGGATATCTTATATGAGCCGAGTCACTATAGTACTCCATTATTTTATCTTCGTCATATCGAGAATCATCTTTGCAGAGTTCCCTTAGTTCTGACAAAGGTTTGCTAATTACCGATAATAAATATGTCATGGCTTTAGCATCAGGCTCCTCGACACAATCTCTAAAAAACAAGAACAAATGTTCTTTCGGGCGACAAAAGTGATTCACGAAGCAAGAGTATAAAAAGAATAAAATCCCGAAATAGTTTTCTAATGGGAATCCTATACTTTCCTCAATTACTGCTCTAACATTTGGCTCTTTGTACATATAAAAATGCCTATAGAGCATTAGTTTCTCATTCCCCTCTGGTTGCATGTTTATCTGATTATAGAAATATGAACTAACCCAAACGGTAGGATGTTCTTTCATTCTTATATCATTGACAATATGCTGTAAATCTATAATTGGTTTACATACCTCTTTCCTTGTTTTTGCTTGCACTAAAGATTTATCTTCCCTCACTATAGAAGAATATATAAGACTATTTTTTATAAGGAAATCAGCAAAGTAAACTTCTACACTATAGTATTGAGGGCTTTCTATTCCTTGAATATATCCTACATTCTTTTTATATATAGAAGTATAGACATACTTCCTTATAACATCTAAACTATCAAAAACATTAAGTTTTCTTAGCTTATTTAGAACAGGCTTTATCTCGGAATAGTAGTTTATCATACCGTCTTTTCCTTATACAACTTAAACAATTCAGCCACACACTGACTTTCTGTAAAGGTGGACTTAACAGGGAAACCGTAAGCCTGCATCACGGCACGGTCATTATTTTGATGTGCAGTTAACAGCTCGGGATAGAGATACATGTTTTCGCCATACATATCGGCAAGGCTCTTGTCCGGATAGAGTTTTCTGGCCTCAATGATTGCTTTCGCCGTTTGCTCAATCCTTTGCTTCTGTTCTTCCGTAGGTGATGGCATTGGGAAGTTATAGTAAACAGATGGCGCATAACGATAATCATTCTTCAAGCGCCCTGCAACAACTCGCATCCAAGCATTATGAACATTAGAACAGATTATTCCAAAGTCTACAAGAGAAGCATTATATACAAGAACCGCAGAATCACTGGCAATTACTTTGGGGGACAAGAAACCAACTGGGATATATCGCCGTGATGAAGAAGATACACGAGGAATTATCAGATAGTCTGTCTCTGGCTGTCTGTTTTGTGTGAATAGGTATGGTTTGTTCGCTGTCTTTTGAATCCTATCTACAGGACTATTCATACGATACTCACTTATATAGCGGAATCGTTCTGTTAGCTCTGGAATATGTGCATAGTCGGCTGGTCGTTTACCAACAAGCCATAGGCAATAGCGAGTATATTCTGTATCATTGATAAACTCACGACTGCCAACAAAGGGCAATAGTACATCTTCAAGTTCGGGATAACGTTTGATAAGCTCTTCCCGTTCTGCCTTACTGAACAACAAACGCCCATCGTCTGCTGGGGGACTTCCTTGTACGACTTTTGCCAATCCCTCATTGATACTCTTACTCCTGTTCTTGATAAAGACATCTGGAGCTGCTTTTAGGTAACCGTTTATATGCTCAACTATTTCGTATTTATCACCATTGAAAAGCTGTTTTTCTTTCCGTTCTTTAAACGAGAAGCCGACAATAACGCAAGAGACACCCGCCGTTGACTTTGCTTCACTCGTCCACTTAAAGGTATTATGTGCAAAGTTAATGTAAAGACTGTTGCTAAGTAGTTTCTGCCAAAACAGGTTAACGGACTCACCCTGACAAATGGAATTTGAAGAAACGAATGCGGCTTCGGCATCAGTACCTTCAATTAAGTCCGAGGCTTTCTTAAACCATCCTGCCACATAATCCAGTTTGCCATAATCCTTAGAGGGGGCAAAGACTTCTTTCAAATCTTCAGTTTGCTCTTTTGTTCGCATTGCTTGACCAACAAACGGAGGATTCCCTACGATGAAGTTTAGCTTCTCCTTCGGAACTACACTTTGCCAATCAACGCGAAGGGCATTACCTTCCACAATGTTGTTATATGACTTCAATGGCAAGAAATCAATATCACGCTTGATTATCTTTTCTGTCTCACGAAGCATTTGAGCCTCTGAAATCCATAGGGCCGTTGTGGCTACGGTCACAGCAAAGTCGTTGATCTCTATACCATAGAACTGCTGAATGCTTACTTTGACTGGGTTCACTTCCTCAAAGCCGAGGAATGCCTGGCCGTGGTATCGTTCACGGATGCACTCATTCTCCAAGCGACGGAGTGAAAGATAAGTCTCGGTAAGGAAGTTGCCAGAGCCACAAGCTGGGTCAAGGAAAGTCAGCGAGGCCAAGCGGTCTTGGTAAGCGTCAAGCTTCTTCTGCCGTTGCCGCTCAACTTTTTCTTCCAGTATCTCGTCCAATTCACGGCGTAAATCATTCAAGAAAAGCGGGTCGATGACTTTATGTATGTTCTCGATGGAAGTGTAGTGCATGCCACCACTCCGTCGTGTCTCTGGATTAAGCGTACTTTCAAACACAGCTCCAAAGATAGTTGGCGATATTTCCGACCAATCAAACTCAAGGCTGGCATTCTGTAAAAGAGCAGCCTTAAGTTCTTCGGTGAACTGAGGAATTTCTATTTCCTCTTCAAACAGTCCTCCGTTAGTGTAGGGGAAGGCTTTTAAATCGTCTTTAAGATACCTACTACGCTTCTCTGGCGGTGTGTTCAACACTTCAAAGAGGTCACGCAAAGCACGACGCATATCCTCGGCCTCATAGCGAACAAGGAAATCATGAAACTGTTCATGTGTAAAGATTCCTGCGTCCTCGGCATAAAGACAGAACACGATGCGGACACATAGGATATTGAGCCAACGGAGTGCTTCGGGGCTGTTATCATCGTATTGCTCCAAAAGAGCCTCATAAATCTTGCCGACAATCTCACCTGCTTCCTTTGACACCTTTATTTCTTTGCTTAGATGCTCATTCTTGGCATCAACAAGGAACATAAGGCGGTAATACTCTTTGCCCAAATTCTCTAAAAGTATCTGCTCAGGTTCACTGTTGGGCTGCTCCATGTCATAAACCAGGAACTCGGAGAAGTTGCAAGTGACAATCCAACGAGGATGTTCAGAAACTGGAAGCGATACCACATAACGGCGAGCCTGTTGGAACGGATTAAGCAATGAGCCGTCACTTTGACGGATGCCAGCACGCAAATCCTTTCCCAACGATTTCTGCTCTATCAGAACTTTGGTGGAACGGATGCGGCCATCTATAAAGTTGGAGGCATCTACCATTCGATGGTCTTCAAAAGTGATAAAGCCATCCGATGGTGTTTCAATGCCAAAGACATTTGTAAGCAAGTCAATCCAGAAGGGTTGCGACTCGCCCCTTTCATATCCTCTGCCTTTCCACCGCTCTGCAAATTCAGCTGCAGCCATAGCCATTTGTTTCTCTGTTTTCATATCGCTTGCTTTCGATTTCCAAATATGGGCACAAAGTTACTCAATATTATTGAGTATTTGGTCAGTAACATACAAAAAATGCTAATTTTTAGGGCATTTTAATGAAAATGTGTAAGTACTTATACATCGTTTCAAGATTATTTGTTATATTTGCCCTCAGAATCATCAATGGAAGAATGGAGAGACTTGGAATAATGAGTATATAGGACTTAAAAACTAACTCATTTGGAGTTACCCACTAACTCTATTAGACTTAACCTGTAACTATAATAGAGTTACCCACTAACTCAAAAAACCATGTTTTCTCGCAGGATTCCGGGCAATGGTTCGGAGTAAAGAACTTAATACGCATTACGATTATGGCAAAAGTGAAGTATTATGCTAAAGAGAAGACGATGGTGAGTACCAATCGTCCTAAGGTTCTTACTTTTGCAAGTCGTCTTAGTCGTTTATGTTAGCTTTATCCATAGCTTCTTCCCAATGGATGGCATGACAATGCCGTTTCGCAGATATTGCAATCTCATGACATTGTGAGGTTGCAATAATCATGTATTACCAGTGCAATACGTCTGTAACATCCTATCTGTATTTTTGCAGCGTCAACGGAGGGCATGAACAGATTCCTCAGTTGACAAAGAAGTATGGATAAAGAAAAAGCAGAAAAAATTCAGAGAATCTTTAATTGGGTGAGATTTGTCATCCTAGTGTTGTTTCTCACATTTATTTTCATCGGATTATCATAACGACCTTTTAATTAAAGATGAATACATTATTTCTCGGAATAGTTATATTCCTGATTGTACTTGCAGTGTTCGACCTCGTGGTCGGGGTGAGTAATGATGCAGTAAACTTCCTGAACTCTGCCATCGGTGCTAAGGTGGCGAGATACAGGACAGTTGTGTCAGTGGCGGCTATCGGTGTGTTTGCTGGAGCGGCCTTGAGCAATGGCATGATGGACGTGGCCCGGCACGGCATCATGACGCCACAGTATTTCTCATTCTACGACGTGATGTGTGTATTCCTGGCTGTAATGATTACCGACGTGGTACTGCTCGATGTGTTCAACACGCTCGGCATGCCGACATCCACCACCGTCTCGATGGTATTCGAACTGCTGGGAGGAGCATTTGCCATCGCCCTGCTGCAGATACTCCACGGGGCAACGGCAGCAGACGGAACGTTACTTTCATTAGGTGATCTGCTGAACACGGAGAAAGCCATTTCGGTCATCCTTGGCATTTTCCTCAGTGTTGCCATTGCGTTTGTCCTCGGCATGCTGGTGCAGTGGGTGGCACGCGTCGTTTTCACTTTTACATACCGTGTGAACGGGAGAACGACAGATCAGTCAGGCAAGATGGGAAGTCTGGTTGCATCGTCGTTAAAGATTGGTATCTTTGGTGGACTATCTGTGACGGCCATTGTTTGGTTCCTGCTTATCAACGGGCTGAAGGGCAGCAGCCTGATGACACCTGAAGTGAAGGCAATCATAAACGAGAATACATGGCTGATTATCGGTGGTGGCATTGCCGCATTCTCGGTGTTGATGACGCTGCTGAGTGCCATGAAACTGCCCGTACTAAAGTTCGTTGTATTGTTGGGCACCTTCGCCCTGGCAATGGCATTTGCAGGCAACGACCTCGTGAACTTTATAGGAGTTCCGCTGACAGGACTTGAGGCATATCAGGACTACATGGCCAACGGCAATGGCGAATCGCAGGACTACATGATGTACTCACTGATGGATAGTGCTCATACCCCCGCACTCTATCTCATCGCGGCAGGTGTGGTGATGGTGCTCGCACTGGTCTTCTCAAAGAAGGCGCAGAACGTAGTGAAGACCTCGGTGGACCTCTCGCGACAGGATGAGGGTGACGAGATGTTTGGTTCGAGTGGTGTGGCACGGACGTTGGTGCGCACGTCCAGAAATATGGCCAACGGCATGGCTTCTGTAGTTCCGAATGGTGTGGCGCGATGGATTGACTCACGCTTTAATGCCGATGCTGCCGTGCTGAAGCGGGGAGCCGCCTTCGATGAGATTCGTGCAGCGGTCAATCTGGTTCTCGCTGGGACGCTGGTGGCATTGGGTACATCGCTCAAACTGCCGCTATCCACCACCTACGTCACTTTTATGGTAGCCATGGGTGCTTCGCTGGCAGACCGAGCATGGAGTCGCGAGAGCGCAGTATTCCGTATTACTGGTGTGCTATCGGTCATAGGTGGTTGGTTCATCACGGCTGGTGTAGCGTTCATGTTGTGCTTCCTCGTCTGCATCGCCCTGTTCTTTGGATCGTTTGTGGCAATGGCCGTTGCCATCGCGCTGGCCATCTTTTTGCTTATTCGAAGCCATCTGCGCTATGAAAAAAGCAACAAGACCAGTGAGGCCGACGAATTGTTTGATCGCATTGTTCGTAGCAGCGATAAAGCAGAATGTTGGATACTGCTTCGACAACATGTGGCACTAACCATCACACATCAACTACAATTGGTAGCAGAAACTTATAAATCGATGACCGATGCTTTCTTTTATGAGGACTATCGTACGCTGAAACGTACCGCAGCGGTGACCGAAAACCAACGCAAAGATATAAAACGCCAGCGACGCAAACAGATTATGGCCCAACGACGTATAGACCCCATGTTGAGTATTGAGAAGGGCACATGGTACTTTCTGACAATCAACTCGCTAGCGCAAATGGTATATTGCTTGAAACGTATGGGTGAGCCATGCTTAGAGCATGTAGGCAACAACTTCAGTCCGGTGCCAAGCAAATATATCCAAGAGTTCATTCAGATGCGCAATGAGATATTACAACTCTTCAACCGGGCCTGCCATGCCGAAACAATGGCGTTGATACGTGGTGATGCCGAAAAACTGCAATCACAGCTTTCCGATTATCGACGGACTATCATCCACGACATTCAAGCCAAGCAACTCAATATTGAGAGTATGACTGTATTTCTGAATTTGGTTCAGGAGTCGCAACAACTTCTCAGTGCCTTGCGCCATACTGTGAGGGGAGCAAACAAGTTTGATGAGTAATAAATTTAATAATACAATTGTCGGATGGGCATCGACTCCTCTGATGACACTTGAAGTGTCATAATAACAAGTATTTTTATTATACAAAGGAAAGGGTGAAAAAAATAGTGCAGCCCTATTGACTGCACCATTTGTTGTTTATGAGTAGGGAAGTGATTACTTTTGGATGAACTTACGACCGTTCTTGACGACCAGGCCCTTGTAGTCTGTACCCACCTTTTGACCAGCAAGGTTGTAGATAGATGTCTGATGGGTGATGGGTGATGTCTGAAGGCTGATGCCGGTAGCGGCAACTACCTTAACCACTGGTGAGGCAGCACTTAGTCCGCCCATCTCGTTGGCGGCACGAACGGTATATGAACCATTTTCCTGAACGGTATAGGTCGGTGTGGTGGTGAAACCAACGACGTTGCCATCTTTGCAGACAGCCCACAACAGGGCGTAGTCGCTGTTCTCCCATGACAAGGTAGCGCCATCGGCTACGACTGTAGCGGGAACGGGTGCCTGCTCGGTAAGCAGCGTGGGCTGCCACTGGTCGTCCTGACCCATGACCACATCCAGGGTGTGCCCAGCAGCCTCCTCGGCAGTCAGCACAGGATTGTTCGCATGGCCTTCGCCGAAGACCGTCTTACGTCCACTGAGATCTATGCTGGTACCCTTCGAGGTGTGGGAGCCATATTCTGCGAAGCGCTTTGGCCAGCCGTTAGACATCTCGTTCCAACCAATAGTGCTGGGTACCACCTCCATCTCGGTATCGATGAACAGGGCGATGGGTGTGCCCTGTCCCCAGGGACGTCCTAAGGTGTAGGTACCGCTGACATCGTTGGTGTCGCCGGTAATCTTACAGCTCTGGAAGATGTAGCCATACTTCTTCGGGATAGAGGGGACAGCAAGATAGCCGCTCTTCACCTGACGGAAGGTCACTTTATTATAATATACGTCGCCCTTGCCACAGACATAGTCCGTACGACCACGGATGACACCGCCCTCAAAGAAGAACTTACCGTTTTGGTTGTTCGATACGTATGTGTCCTGATAGCCCCACAGGCAGGCATCTTTGAAGATTGTGCGGTTGGACTGGTCGTTGACAGCAATGTCACGGCCATGTGCGTCGCCCATAGAGGTCTTGATGGTCAGGTTCTGGAAGTAGCAGTCGCTGCCCTTGATCTGTAAGACGTCGCCCTTGCCGATGCCTTCTAACGGACAGGCGTTACCGAAGCCGTTGTCCCATGTGGCGTCTGGTGTCACGTTGGTGATGACAACACCTTCCATCGATTCACCGATGAAACTGGTGTTTGCAGCCTTCAGCACGGAGGTGGGGTTGTCGTATTCCTTGCCGTCGCCGCCAGTGACCTTGCCTGCGGGATGGAATACGTAAGGCTTACTGCTGTTCTTGATGAACACACGGTAGCGTGTGGTCTTGTCAGCACGCCCGTTGGCAGCTGCCAATGCCTGGTCAATGGTGCCATTGTCGGGCACGATAAAGTTGTAGAGTGCCTTGGTCACAACAGGACGATTCATGGTGGTGAAAGTGATGGTGACAGGCTCGGCATATTTGTTGCCCGACTTATCCTCGACGTAATTGGCAGGCATCGTAAAGGTGTACGTCGTGTTGTACTCCAGCATGCTGTAGTCAAACGATACCGAGCGGTTGCTCCAGGTTGGGGTGATGACAGTGCTGTTTAGTGTAGCAGCAGCGGCACCCTCTACAGCCTGGATTTTCTCATCGAATGATATCGTGATACGGCCTGTGGCACTGATACCTGTAGCATTATTGGCAGGAACGGTAGCAGTAACCTTGGGAGCCACTTCGTCGGCTGTGACTTCAGCCTCACCTAATATATAGACGTTACCTACGCCCGACTCTGAGTGGTCGCTGTAGCGCATCTCGTTGAATGTCTTGTCGAAAGCATAGCTTGTATTATAGAGTTCGTCGCCAGTACCTGTGATACGGATCATCACCGTTTCCTTGCCAATGGCGTTGGCTGGCAGTTCTATAACGAGAGGATTAACCGCATTGGCTGTGACGTCCCAGGCAGCTTTCAACTCAGTGAATTCGCTGCCATCGATACTGATGAGGGCCTTATACTGCTTGGTTGCGGCATTCTTGGCACACATGTCAGCATGGAACGTTGCCGATGTGAAGCCCTTGGTTGAGAACTGGTACTGCCAGGCGATGTCGGCGGTATGATAACCGTTCTGGTAGAGTCCGTTGATGGCTGCGATGACGACACCCTGACGGTTGCGGACCACAGGGGTGCCGGTGCTCTGACTGTAGAGCAGCGAGCCGTCGCTCACTTTGACCACACTGGCCTTGGTGTTACGATTGGCATCCCAGGTCTCGTCAGCAGCGAAGGGATAGCCGGCGGTATTCTCGTAGGCATAGTTGGCTGTCTTGCTGGCATCGAACACGGCGATGAAGTCCTGCACCTCGTAGTTGGCCACCAGTTTCATGTCGCTGTTGACAGTCAGCTCACGGGTTGCGGGAGCACTGTTGTTCTCGTTTTCGTCAGTCCAAGAGAGAAACTTCAGAATCTTGCTCTCGTTGGCGGTGGCGGTAATCTTCGTGCCGGCCTCGTATTGTCCGTTATGGTCGTTGGGTGTCAACGTGATGCTGCCCAAGTCGCGGTCAGCGTCGTTGGTGATATCTGTCGTAACCTGATAGACGGGAATGGCCTCGAAGACAGCATTCATGGTCTTTTCACCATCCATCGTAATGGTGGTGGTGGCGTCGGTGGCCACCACGGCACCTGTAGCATCCTGCCACTCCTTAAAACGGTAGCCGAAGTTCTTGGTAGCCTTCAGCGTCACCTGTGTACCTTCTTTATATTGCTCTAAGTCAGGGTCGCGCGTAATGGAACCAGCCCCTGCTGGCACAATCTGAGTGGTAAGCATATATTTCGTCACCTGTGTCGCAGCACCAACTAGTGTTCCTTCGATGAACACGTTGGAGAGACCCATTTGCTTGGTATTACCCAGACCTAAGAATGAGAAATTAACTTTCAGAGGTTTGTCGGCCGTGGCTGTTACCCCAGTAATCTCTTCAGAGAACGAGGCGATAGTCAGCCCTTTTCCATCACGATTCACATTGGCATTTTTCACCAGGTCCACGTGAGTTTCTCCAGCATCTACAGAAGCCTCGATGTAACCACCGTCCGTACCATAACGGGCTGCCTGAAAACTGAGTCTGGTAGGAACGAATGAGAAACCGTCTTCGGGAGTGAGCGTCAGCATGAGTGTATTGTCGGCTCCTGCTGATGAAGACAGCGAGGCACCTGTACCATTATAGATACGCGTCTGAGTGATGTTCGTTTCGCCAGAGGCACCACGATAGTTTACCGTATTCTCAACCGTCAGAGCACTACCAGCTGTCCATGTCTTACCAGCAAAGCCTGCTGCGAGTTCATTGGGGGTAAACACGATATCGTCACCTTGGTTTAGTCCTCCCTTGTTGAGTGGGTAGCCGATAGAGCCCGTGATATTAACACCGGCTGCATCCTTGGATTGTCCGCCCACTATGACGTCAGAAACACAAAGCCACTTGCCAGTAGCATTGCTGGTGTACCAGGGATAGACGCGAATCTGCAGTTGGTCACCCTCTTCGAGCTTGATAACGGGGGTAGCATCTACCTCATTCATCACACCGCTGGACATAGAAGCAGGCGAATAGATGGTGGTACGCGTAACAAAGCCATCAGTAGAATAGTAAACATGGCAACGCATGCCATTACCTCCGTGCCCACCAACCTTCATGGCGATGTGGTTAATGTCAAGTTTCTTGCCGTCAGGGGCTGTTACTGTAAACTGCACATATTGGTTGGGAGAGTCATCCTCGGCCTTCACCCATGCGCCGCCCTCACTGGTGCTGACCATCAGACCCTTCTGGCTGTTATTACCATACTTTACCATCCCTTCCACTTTCGCATCGGCAGCAGTGGCATTGCCATCGACAAGAGCATTGTCGTTACTGGTCAGTGCCCATGTGGCGGTAAAGGGGACTCCGCCACCCAATTCTATGGCATTCATCGTTACGTTGGCTACAGTAGTTTTGTCGCCCAGCGTAGCAGTCACCGTACCATTGAACACCCCAGCAGCAGTAGCAGCCACCTTGGCATATAAGGTCTTGATGAGTGTGCCGCTCTCGTAGCTGACCTCCAACGTTTTTTGCCAGTTTTGTTTGTCGGTAGACAACAAAATGCCCTCAGAGGGCGTGATGGTAATGGTGCCTGTTGCAGGTTCGAGACCCAGTCCGCTGAGTGTCAGTTCCTTGGTAGCTGACTGGCCAACATAGACATCGCCCATGTCGGCGGTAGTGGGATTGAACGAGAGGTCTGCGGGAATCTCAATGGCATCAGTCAAGATACCCTTATCCTTGATGAGCTGAGCACATAGGCGAGCAACTGTCAATGCACCTGTGAGGTTAAAGTGGGTATTGTCGGTTTCTGCACCTTTGTCAAACAGGGCAGCATAGCACTTGTTGTAGGAACCATAGCTTTCATAGAGGTTCTTCGTCGCTGTAGTCATATCGATGAAGGTGACACCCTCTTCCTTGGCCAGTTGCTGCATCTGGTAGCTGTAGTCGTATGTGTGGTCGCTCTCAGGAATGCTTTGGCTGGTTTTGAGTACGCCATCGACGATGGCATCGTATTTTGCTCCCAGATCATGACGGCCTACACGGGTAATAGGTGCAGCTCCGTTGGTAAAGTAGCAGCGGCAGACTGCTGACACCAGAATGGGGGTGGCACCCTTCTCCTTGACAGCATCGATAATCTGTTTCAGACACTGTTTGTAGGTAGTCGCAGGAGTGGTTCCACGACCGTCACTCTTCACTGCTGCGGCATTGGTTGCGTCGCCCTTGGCGGTGTAGTACGCCTGCAGTTCCAGATTGTCTACACCATTGTACTTGCCGTCGTTGTGGGCAAACTGAATGAGCACATAGTCGCCAGCTTGCACGTTGTTCTTGGCGTTTTTCCACAATTCGTTGTAGCCGCCACGTGAGTCGCGTCCACCTTTAGCGTAGTTGATACTGGTCCATCCGTTGGTTAGGAACTGACCGAAATACATTCCCCAGCCACGGGTGTTAGTGGCCGATTCGTCGTAGGGTGCCATGGTAGAGTCACCCAATGTGTGAACTTTCTTGGCACTGCCTGCTACAGTACATAGCATGAGTGCCAAACTCAGCAATACGTAGAATTTTAGTTTCATTTTAAGTAGTGTTTGTTTTGTAACATTTGTCTTTCGGTTGCAAAGGTACGAACTAAAAATGTAAAATCCAAATAATTGATGAAAAAACAACGAGAGCAGACCTTGTTGGTCTGCCCTCGTGTATAAATAGAGTAGGGAAGTGATTACTTTTGGATGAACTTACGACCGTTCTTGATAACCAGACCCTTGTAGTCCTTGCTAACTTTCTGACCAGCGATGTTGTAGATAACGCTGTTAGAAACCTTCTCAGCAGCAATAGTGTTGATGCCAGATGGGTCGGCAGGAGTGATCTCGATAGAAGAAATCAGGATGGCACCAGTGCCAGAGTACTTCTGGAAGGTGTAGATAGTGTTCTCAGGTGTGAAGACATCCTCCTGGATAGCCTTGCCGTCTTCGCCCACTACATCGTTACCTTCGGCATCCTTTACGTTCTGCTTGGTAGTCTTACCACCCTTCAGGCTGAACTCGATGATGTTAGCAACGCCAGGATAGAGCTTCTGGTCGCAAACAGCCTTGCCCTCTGCATCTTTAGCACAGTAGTTAGTACCGCTAACATTTACATAGCAGCTACGATCAGGTGTGCAGCCATCAACCAGCTTGTCTTCAGCAGCGTCATCAGCATCAATGTTCTTACAAGCATTCTTCGAGCAGATAACCTTTACGTTAACCTCGTCTCCAGCAGCAACCAAGAAGGTGATGTTGGTGTTGCTCATCTGGATGTAAGCCTCCTGACCGGCAGGAACCTGATACTTAGCCTTTGCTTCGTCAGCATTTGCCAGAACACCGAAGGTGAGATCCTTTACGAAGAAGTCCATCTTGTCGGCGCTGATAGCACCACCCTCAATCTTGTAAATAGTACCTGTAGTAGAAGATGCGGTAGCCTCCTCGTCAACAACAGCTGTACCAGCAGTAATGGCGATGGTCTTCTTCTCCTTGATAGGATTCAGCACGTAAACGTCCTTTGTGGTAGCCTTCGTGGTGAAGGTAGCATAGTCACCGTTGGTAATCTTTGTGTATGCAGTAACAGTTGCAGACTCAGTCAAAGTAGCACCGTTACCTGCCACTTCCTCGCCATCGCCTAACTTATAGTAGTTTGAACCATTCTGTTCAGCATAAGGAGAGGTAATAGTGAAGGTAGCACCATCGACAGCAATAGAAGGAGCATCGAATACGAAGTTGACGTTACCATCGTTGTCGGCACCGTCGCACTTGAAAGCTTCGTCAGCGCCCATACCCCAATCCTGATAAGCCTGGAACTTAACAGTCATGTCCTTGTAGCACTTGATAGGCTCCTTATAGACAGGGCTTGTTGCGTTAGGCTCAGAACCGTCAGTGGTGTAGGTAACGATAGTAGGAATGCCTTCGTCAGAACCTTCCATCTTATACTCGTTAGCCTTACAGCTAACCTCGCGGAACCAGAGACCATTCTCGAAGGTCTGGTCACCAACCTTGACAGTAGGAGTACCAGGAGCCTCGTTAGCCTCGACGATGATGTAGCTGACGAACATGTCACCATTGTAAGAACCAACATAGATGACACCATCGTCAGTAGCAGTCCACTCATAGCGGAAACCAGCGTCGGTTGCAGGGAAGTCAGCATCAGGAGCAGCATTCAAAGCGTTCTCCAGCTTGGCATCCTTAGCAATCTTTGGAATACGAGCGGCCGTACCGGTCTTGTTGTTACCCTGCAGGAAGAAGATAATCTTTGACTTGGCAGTCACGTTCATGGCGATCACGTCCTGAGCGTTCTTCAGACGGAGCCAGTTGTAGTGAAGACCAGGATAGTCAGCACCATACTTGTCAACGATGTACTGATTAACGTGGTTGTCGTCAGCCTCATTTAATACAGAGAGGTCAACCTGACCTTTGTTGGTAGCAACAGAACCGCCTGTAACATCCAGGAAGTGGTCGTTGCCAAAGAGAGCGCCCTTACCAGGACGTGCACCAAGTTGGTCGCAAACGAGTACGTAGCTGTGCTTGAGTACTGCCAAATCGTCGACGGTAGCGGCATTTGCAGCGCCAGCGAAACCCACAAGGGCACAAATTAGAGTAAAAAATTTCTTCATAATTTAAACTTATTAGTTAATAAAAAAAGATTTGTCTGTAGCTTATTTTGCATTATACGGTGCAAAAATAGAACTTTTTTCTGAAATTACCAAATGTTTTGGCTTTTTTCTTTGAAAATAGTTACGTAAAGGTTTTCGTAAAAATGAAAAGAGACCGCCTGTTTTTAAGCAGTCTCTTAACACTATGATGTAAATTTGTTTACTGTTTTACGAGATAGGTCTGTGCAGGCGTGTCACCATAGTGTACGATGGTGATGGTCTCCGGCTGGCCGACAATAGCCACACCGACGAAAATGGCATTTTTAGTGACCTTACCTTTATTTTCCGTGCGCTGCAGAATCTGTATTCTGCCTGTCGATTCACTGTACGAATACTCGTAAAGTGGCAATTTTTCCGTATTGGAGTCGTCAACCCACGTACCTTCTGTGGTTCCTTGACTCATCTTAACTGCTACAGAGTCAGCACTGACAAAGTCGAGGCTCTCTACGAAGCCTTGCACTTCTTGCCCAAAGGCACTCTGCTTAATGCCTGTGCCGCGTACCCATTTGGTATTAGCCAATGACTCAGGATGGGCAATCTTTGTAGAATCGGTATAGTTCTCGATCCATGACGGATTGTCTGTATATGCATCCTCATACTCATTGGCATCACTGCAAGCAGTGGTCAGGCTGATGCCTGCCACCACTGCAAATGCAGCAAATATTGACTTTTTGAATTTATTCATAATTTCAATTCTTCAATTTTACAATTCTACAATTTACTTGCTTCTCCATCGGGCGGCACCGACATTGTTGTTCCAAATGTCGTTGTTCTTATCCTTGAAATAGAGGTTCACGTTATACTGAGTCGTAGCAGTACCGTCAAGCGCATCAGCACGATGCATGTTCTGGTCCTCAGCCGTAGCGGCGATATGTGGCGGACACGGACTAATCAACAGGTCTGTTGCTGAAATATCGGCAACAGCAACTTTCAACGAACCATTGAGCGTTGCCTTTTGGTTTGCCACGAGGAATCCAAAGCCGTCTTTCTCATTGTCAAATGCACGTGAACTGAAGACTGAACCATTGGTCAGGTCGTTGTTGGTTGACCAGTTGTTGTGGAAATTCAGCGTGCATTGTCCTGCAGATCCGTCTGGCATCGTCTCCGTATCAGGAACGTATGCACCGTACTGCTGGAGCAGGCGTTGGTCGCCACTCTGCTTACAGAGCATAATCAGGTTGTTCTCAACATTGAACACAGAACCATTGGGAATACGAGTGAGTTTGAAAATGGCACCATCACCACGTGTGTTGTAATTTACAAGTGTGTTGTTAGAGAACGTGATGTTCCATTTAGAGTTGCCCTCATACTTATAGGCATCGCTCAGTTGCTGTTTGATGAAAGCCGGGAACGGACAATCGTAGAACGTATTCTCAATAGCCTTGAAGTCGGCCAGCATATTGGTCTTGCCATTGTTACCGGCACCGTCAATCCAGCAGTAGCCACCGGCGCCGTTGCTATAGTAACCGCAGTCGAAGAACAAATTGTTCTTGATAAGTACGTGGTTCCACAGCTTGTAGTTGGGACCCTGTTCGCGGACAAAGCCACGGACAATGCGCTTGAACGTACAGTTCTCGATGACCAGCGAGTCAAGTGTGACAGCCATACCGTCAGAGAACATGTTGAAGAAGTAGTTACCCGTTGCCGAACCGACGCCTGCCTTCTGGTCGCCATAGTTGTAACACATGGGGTTGTCGAAATCGATGTCATAGAAAGCGAGCTTCTTCATGTAGATTTCACCACCCTCACCAGCTTCCGGTGAGCGTCCGAAGGTAAACATGGAGTATGGGCAGCCGTCCCACTGGCGACCTTCCTTACCCTGTGTGAAGATAGCTGTGCTCTCACCAATACCGCAGATGACCTTAGCGCGCAGACCCTTGGCAACGTCGGCGGGGTTAGTGCGCAGCACGAAACCCTTACAAGTGATGTCATTGCCGTCGAGATAATAGGTCTTGCCACCTTCAAGCATAAAGGTCTGTCCTTCAGCATATTGAGTATTCGAGATGAAATCATAGAGCACATGGCTGATGGGCGCTGCATCGTAGTCGGCAGAATGAGCATACACTTCTGCATGACTTACAGTCTCGTGATCCTTGATGGTGATGCTGCCAGCCTGTGCCATCATATCAGCATGCGACAGCAGAATGGGCTCTCCGGGCTGTCCGTCTGAGCGTGCCGTACAGGTGTTGTACTTGGCATCAATGTCTACAGGCACAGTGGGGTCAATGACATCGATAACATATACGGAGTTGGGCGTCAGGCCATCGACAACCACATAACCGCGAGCACGGTCCTCATCAGTAATCTCATACTTCTTCCATTTTTCACCTACGGTTGAGTTGGGGTTGTTGGGGGAGGGTACTACCGTGAGGTACTTGTATCCGAAGTTACCATTCTCGTCGATGTTGAAGTTCTCGTGGTAGGCATCCCACTTGTCCTTGTCATCTTCGTCAGACAGGTTGAGTCCTAACTGATTGATGTTGGTGTTGAAATAGACGTGCATGTCACTCTCTGTCGTCTCAGCCTGATTGACATAGATGGCCATAGGAGTAGGATAGCGGTCGTTAGTCGTAATGCCCAGATACTCCTGCCACTGACGGCCGTTGCCATGACCATACCAATTTGAGGCGTGGGCAAACGTTGACTCATCACCCTTGATGTTCTTGTCAAGCTTTGACAGAGCACGGATAGCGAAACGGTAGTTAGTAGAGTACTGCAAGTCCTTCAGCAGCAGATCAAGCTGCTTGGGTCCGACGATGGTATCGAGCAGCAGGTCGCTGGTACCCTGGACGTTTTTCCAGGCCTCAGCACCGCCACTAACCTTGATTTGCAGACCCATCTGAATCTGGTAACCTGCACAGTCGTTGACGCCATACCAATAGAGATGGATGGTGTTGCCGTGAGGATAGGCACCGTCAAGTCCGCTGTTATAGGGATAGTCGGAACCCTTGCCACGGGTGTTGTCGCAAATGAACATGGTCATAAACTCTCTGTCGGTATTGGTCGACGAACTGTTGTCGTCGTCCTTACAGGACACCATTGTCA
>CAMHTW010000062.1 GCA_946188165.1 uncultured Prevotella sp. | reverse complement strand
ATGGCGAAGATATAGATGGTATTCATGGTCAGGAACTCAGAAGCCTGTGTTGAACAGCCTACCGTCAGACCTAACAGCATGACCACGATATCGTTGAGAGCAGCACCAGCGGTCTTGGCCAGACGGGTGGTCTTGCCACTCTCCTTCAGCAGGTTACCGAAGAACAGCATACCTAACAGAGGCAGACCTGACGGTACGATGAAGGTGGTAAGCAGCAATCCGACGATGGGGAATAGGATACGCTCTGTCTGAGACACCTCGCGGGCAGGCTTCATCTTGATCAGACGCTCCTTCTTAGTGGTCAGCAGACGCATCAATGGGGGCTGAATCAGAGGTACCAGTGCCATATAGGAGTACGCACAAACCGCGATAGCTCCCATCAGGTTAGGCGACAGCTTACTGCTGAGGAAGATAGCCGTAGGACCGTCAGCACCACCAATGATGGCAATACCGGCAGCCTGATTGGGTTCAAAGCCTAATGCCAATGCAAACATATAGGCGCCAAAAATGCCAAACTGGGCGGCAGCACCAATCAGCACCAGTTTCGGATTAGCCAACAACGCTGAGAAGTCAGTCATTGCACCAATGCCTAAGAAGATGAGCGGCGGATACCAGCCTTGGCGCACACCTTGGTAGAAAATGTTCAGGACGGAGTTGTCCTCATAGAGACCGATTTCCAGTCCGGCATCGGCACGGAACGGAATGTTGCCGAGAATGATACCCAGTCCGATGGGTACAAGCAGCAGTGGCTCAAAGTCCTTCTTAATGGCCAGCCAGATGAAGAAGGCGCCTACTACTATCATGATGAGGTTTCCTGCCGTCACGTTGGCAAAGCCCGTATAGGTCAGGAACTCATTGAAGTTTTCGATGATGAAGTTTGTAAATCCCATAATTGTCAATTATCCATTATCAATTGTCAATTATCAATTATCCTATTGTTAACATCACAGCACCTTCCATGACGGAGTCGCCAGGATTCACGAGAATCGAAGTTACGGTACCGGCATTTTCAGCCTCGATGTTGTTTTGCATCTTCATAGCTTCCAGGATGACGACCACGTCACCTACGGCAACCGTATCGCCCACTTTTACGTTGATGGCGTTGATGGTACCAGGCAGAGGTGCTTTCACAGGTGTGCCAGCACCAGCTGCGGTAGCGGGCTGAGCGGGAGCAGCTGCACTAACAGCCGGTGCTGGCTGTGGGGCGGCTACGGGTGCTGCCACAGGTGCTGCTGTGCTTGCCGAACGCTTGGTGGCTGCTAATGCAGGGTGCTTAGCGGCGTTAATGGGCTTCTGCATCTCAATCTCGAATGGGATGCCATTTACGTTAACTTTGGCGATCTTGCCTTCTACCTCAGCGATTTCTACTTCGTAGTCCACGCCTTGTACTCTATACTTATATGTCTTCATTGTTATAATCTGTTTTTAGTGAACCGTTTGTTAGTGCAGCTCTGGGGTTGTTGGAATGGTTGGAGCATTGTGCTTAGTGGGAATGAACGCCTCGTGCAGATGAGTCATCTGACTGTATTCATCGTCCCATCCCGTTTCTTTCGGTTTGATGGTGATGACGCCACTTTCCACGTCGTGGATGTCGTCCTCATATTGGCGCAGTGCCAAACCGATAACAGCCATATATACCTCTTTGTCGATACCCTTGGTGTCGAAGCCTTCCTTCAGCATGACACCCGTCTTGTGGCCGACTTCCATTGTCTTCTCTACCGTCTTGGTAATAGGCTTGATGGGCTGATGGTGAGCCACCTTCTTAGCAGCATCCATGTGTCGCATCAGCATACCGAAGAGTGTGAAGGTAATCCAAAGCAATGCCAGACAGAAGAACACGATGCCCATCGCCATGAGCGCCATGCCGAATCCGTAAGGGTCTTCGCGCTTGAATTTCTCGATTTTCGATTCGCTGACTACCGTTTGGTTTTGTATGCCAGGCGTCACGCGGTCGGCACTTTTTGTTTCCCAATCGGCAGCTGTCCCGTTGTTGGCAATGCGGGCAAATGACTGGTTAGCACCTAATACCGGTACCGTGACCGAGTCAATCAGTTGTGTGGCATTACCGTTGTAGAGCGCAATCCAAGTTGGTTCTGTGGCGTTGACCTTAACTGAGAGATGCAGAGAGCCTTGGGCAGGTTGACTGCCCAGCTGAAGTACAATGAGCTGACGCCCCGACAGGTTGGTACGCTCGTCGCCATTGGGAATCTGGCTCATACGGCTTACGCGTTCGGGCACACTCATCTTTTTGTCGAGTACGGAGCGGTCGGTGGTAATATACATGCCACGGATGTTGTACGTCGAGTGCGAGATATTGGCAATCTCCACCCAGGCGTTTCTGGCTCCGTATTCGTCAATCAGGCTCGACTCGTTCTGCGTCATCACCTCGTTCAGCTTGATGCTGGCGTCCATTTGTGCCAGCATGGTCTGAGAGGCAAGCGTGAGGAGTGAGCCTAACAAAAAACCGAGTTTATTCATTTTTATTATTACGTGTATTAATTAAGTCAGATTTTTACGTGTATTGATTCTGTCAGGACGTTACCCGCAGAAGAACAGCACGACAATCTGTGCCGTGAAGATGCGGAGGAACATTGACAGCGGATATACCGTCGAATAGCCCAGTGCCGGTGCCTCTTTCGAACAAATACTGTTAGAGTAGGCCAGTGCAGGTGGATCGGTATAGGTACCAGCTATCATACCGGCAATAGTAAAGTAGTTAAAGTGATATCTAATACGGGCAATAGGTCCTACTATCAAAATAGGGATAATGGTAATCAGGAAACCAGTTAGCACGTAAAGCAGTCCGTCGCCTTGTACCACCGTTTCGACGAAACCGGCACCAGCCTTGATGCCTACTGATGCCAGGAAGAGCACCAGTCCTATTTCTCGCAACATCATGTTTGCCGACGTAGTCGTATAGGTCACCAAATGTATTTTGTAGCCGTAACGGCCTATGAGAATAGCGATAATCAGCGGTCCACCAGCCAAACCCAGTTTGACGGGAACCGGCATGCCTGGAATAGCCAGAGGGAATGAACCGAAGATGAGTCCGATGATGATGCCTACGAAAATCGTAGCAATGTTAGGCGCATCCAGACGGCGCACAGAGTTGCCCATCTTGTTGGCAACGCGGTCGACAGCATCCTCAGGACCAACAACCATGATTCTGTCGCCCACCTGCAGAGGCAGACCGGCAGAAGCGAAGAGATCCATACCATGACGGGTGACGCGCGTGACGTTGACACCGTGTACACTTGAGAAATGCATGGAAGCCAGCGACTTACCGTTGATGGCAGGATTCGTAATCAGGATACGCTTTGATACCAGCGGCTGGTCTTGTTGCTCAAAGTCGATGTCGAGTTTCGGACCGATGAATGCCATGATAGCTTCCTGGTCAGCCTCGGCACAAACCACCAGCATCTGGTCGCCGGTATGGAGCACTGTGTCGCGGTTTGGGATAATCAGTTCGCCCTGTGAAACCAGACGTGACACCACGAAGTCGCGGTTCAGGAAGTCGTGGACCTGCAACAGCGTCTTTCCTTCCAGGTATTTGTTCGTCACCTCAAGGTGCATCTTATAAGGCTTTTTGTTGGCATTCTGTTCCTCCATCGCCTTCAACCGTTCCTCTTCGTTTTCCAGTCTGACGCTACATATATACCTTATTAATATAATACCAAGTATGATGCCGACGACACCTAACGGATAGGCACAGGCGTAGGCAGAAGCAATCTGTGGTGCATCAGTCCCGAACACAGTGCCTAAAGCTTCGTTGGCAGCACCAAGACCAGGTGTGTTAGTGACAGCACCATACAGCGTACCGACCATCATCGGGAGGTTCATTCTGTTATTGGTATCGAAAAAGATATAATAGCAGGCGAACATGACAATGATGTTCAGTAAGATGGCTGTAGCTGCCAGCCCGTTGAGCTTGATGCCTTGTTTGCCAAAACTTTCAAAGAATCCGGGACCGACCTGCATACCAATCATAAATACGAACAGAATTAGTCCGAAGTCTTGCACAAATGTCAAAATGGGGGTTGGGGCAGTAAATCCGATGTGTCCAGCCACGATACCTGCAAACAGCACGAAGGTAACGCCAAGTGAGACACCTCCGACCTTGATCTTACCCAAGTAAACGCCCACGGCAATAACGACGGCATAGAGCAACGCGATATGCGCTACAGAGTCCGTTGCCGTGAACAAATCTTTTAACCATTGAAACGATTCCATAACCTACTATCTCTAAATTGCGTGCAAAATTACTAATTTTTTGCGCAATTCCTGCAATAATGTGCAACTATTTTTCATAAAAATAAAATATTTATTAAATTCTTCTTTATTTCGGAATTATTTGCTACCTTTGCACGACAATACTTAAAACAACAACATCTTATATAATAAACACTAATATTTTTATGGCTAACAAAGAAAAACTCTTTAGCGAGTTCCAAGCGCCAACCACCCAAGAATGGCTGGACAAGATTGAAGTGGACCTGAAAGGTGCCGACTTCCAGAAGCGACTCGTGTGGAGAACCAACGAAGGGTTTAACGTACAACCCTTCTATCGCCGTGAGGACCTGAAAGACCTCAAGGCTGTCGATTCACTGCCAGGCGAATTCCCGTTCGTTCGTGGCAACAAGAAAGACAACAACCTGTGGTTTGTCCGTCAGGACATCAATGCCGAGGATGCCAAGGCCGCTAACGCCAAGGCCCTTGACATTCTGAACAAGGGTGTTGACTCGCTGGGCTTCCGCATTCCTGGCGACAGCGTCAGCAAGGCGTTCGTGGCAACCCTGCTCGAAGGCATCCTGCCTCAGTATGTGGAGCTGAACTTTACAACCTGTCAGCGCCATTGTGTAGAACTGGCCTCCGTGCTGCTTGACTACTTCAAGGAGAAAGACTACCCGCTGGCTGAGCTGAAGGGCAGCATCAATTTCGACCCCATCAGCAAGATTTTGGCCAAGGGCAAGGATACTTCTGCTGTGCTCGCACAGGGCAAGTCGCTCATTGAAACGCTGAAGGAACTGCCTGGTTACAAGTGCATCAACGTGAATTCCGTGGCACTGAACAATGCCGGAGCCTATATCTATCAGGAGTTAGGCTATGCTTTGGCTTGGGGTGCTGAGTATCTGAACATCCTCACCGACGCCGGTGTCGATGCTACAGAGGCAGCTAAGCGCATCAAGTTCAATATGGGCGTCAGCGAGAACTATTTCATGGAAATCGCCAAGTTCCGTGCAGCCCGTCTGCTGTGGGCTCAGATTGTGAAACAGTACGAGCCCAAGTGCGACTGCGCCTGCCAGATGCATGTCTGCGCCTATACCTCAGCGTATAACCAGACCTTGTTCGACTCCTATGTGAACCTGCTTCGTTCCCAGACAGAGACGATGTCGGCAGCCCTTGCCAATGTCGATTCTATCGTGGTGACACCGTTCGACAAGCCTTACGAGACTCCTACAGATTTTGCTGAGCGTATTGCCCGCAACCAGCAGCTGCTGCTGAAGGAAGAGGCTCACTTCGACAAGCTTGTTGACGTGGCAGGCGGTTCTTATACCATCGAACACCTGACAGACGCCATTGCCCAGGAGGGTTGGAAGTTGTTCCTCGCTGTCGAGGAGGCTGGCGGTTTCCTGGCTGAGGCTTTGAAAGGTAACATCACCAATGCCGTTAACGAATCGAATGCCAAGCGTCATGCCGATGCTGCCAAGCGTAAGGAGTTCATTCTGGGTACTAACCAGTTCCCCAACTTCACGGAAACCAGTGAAGGCAAAGCCCCCATTGCTTGTGCTTGTTGCTGTGCTTCAGCAGCAGAGGGAACGGAGTTGCCTGCCCTCAATACCGCGCGTCTGGCCTCAGAGTTCGAGACCCTGCGTCTGTCTACAGAGAAGGCGCCGAAGCAACCTATCGCTTTCATGCTGACCATTGGCAATCTTGCCATGCGTCAGGCTCGTGCGCAGTTCTCATGCAACTTCCTGGCTGCTGCAGGCTACAAGGTCATGGACAACCTCGGCTTCAAGACCGTCGAGGAAGGTGTCGATGCCGCTTTGGAGGCTAAGGCCGACATCGTTGTCATCTGCTCCAGCGACGACGAGTATGCAGAGTACGCCATCCCAGCCTTTAAGTATCTCAACGGTCGCGCCATGTTCGTCGTAGCTGGTGCTCCCGCTTGCTCGGACGACCTCAAGGCTGCTGGCATCGAGAACTTTATCAATGTTAAGTCTAACCAGCTCGAAACGCTCAAAGCATATAATAGTAAGTTAGGTATTTAATATTTGGTACACAGAGACGCAGAGATACAGAGACTTTATGATGACAACTGAAGAATTAAGTGCATACAATGAGTTGAGTAAACAGGTTATTGGAGCAGCAATCAATGTCCATAAGGAGTTGGGCCCTGGTCTGTTGGAATCAGCTTATGAATACTGTTTGATGAAGGAGTTGGAGTTATTAGGTCTCAAGGCAGAAAGTCAAGTTGAATTACCTCTATTCTATAAAGGTCTGCCAACGGGTAAAACCTTTCGGATAGACATGATTGTAGAGGACAAAATAATACTGGAACTCAAATCTGTCGAGTCTTTGCATCCTGTAAACGAGATACAGTTATTAACATATTTGAAATTGACAGGCAAGAAAATGGGTTTACTGATTAATTTCAATGTGCCTGTTTTAAAAGATGGTATAAAAAGAAAGATTAATGATAAAATAGAGTATAAAGGCATTAAACCCTTGAGATCATAAAAACTCTGTGCCTTTGTGTCTCTGTGTACAAAAAAAGACAGTTATGAGAAAAGATTTTAGTCAAATAGATATCTACGCTGGCATTCAGCAGAAGAATGGTCAGCAGTGGCAGCAGGAGAATGGCATCAGCGCTAACTGGCGTACGCCCGAGCAAATTGACATTCAGCCCGTTTATACGAAAGAAGACCTCGAAGGCATGGAGCACCTCGACTTCGCAGCCGGTATTCCTCCCTACCTCCGTGGCCCGTACTCAATGATGTATCCCTTCCGCCCGTGGACTATCCGTCAGTATGCTGGATTCTCTACCGCTGAGGAGTCGAACGCCTTCTATCGCCGCAACCTGGCTTCCGGTCAGAAGGGACTTTCCGTAGCCTTCGACCTGCCCACACACCGCGGCTACGACCCCGACAACCCCCGCGTGGTGGGCGATGTGGGTAAGGCAGGTGTAAGCATCTGTAACGAGGAGAACATGAAGGTGCTGTTCTCGGGCATTCCCTTGAACAAGATGTCGGTGTCGATGACCATGAACGGTGCCGTGCTGCCCATTCTGGCATTCTACATCGTGGCCGGACTGGAGCAGGGTGCTCAGCTCGAAGAGATGGCAGGAACCATCCAGAACGATATCCTGAAGGAGTTCATGGTGCGTAACACCTATATCTACCCACCTGCATTCTCAATGAAGATTATCGCTGATATCTTCGAATATACTTCTCAGAAGATGCCTAAGTTCAACAGTATCTCTATCTCAGGTTATCACATGCAGGAGGCTGGTGCTACTGCTGACATTGAGTTGGCCTACACGCTGGCTGATGGTATGGACTACCTGCGCACGGGTGTGAATGCCGGTATCGACGTCGATGCTTTCGCCCCCCGTCTGTCATTCTTCTGGGCTATCGGTATGAACCACTTCATGGAGATTGCCAAGATGCGTGCAGGCCGTCTGCTGTGGGCAAAGATCGTGAAGAGCTTCGGTGCCAAGAACCCCAAGTCGCTGGCACTGCGTACCCACTCACAGACCTCTGGTTGGTCGCTGACCGAGCAAGACCCCTTCAACAACGTAGGCCGTACCTGTATCGAGGCTATGGCTGCCGTGCTGGGTCACACCCAGTCGCTGCACACCAACGCCCTCGACGAGGCTATCGCCCTGCCTACCGACTTCTCGGCTCGTATTGCCCGTAACACCCAGATCTACATTCAGAACGAGACCAAGGTGTGCAAGCAGATTGACCCGTGGGCAGGTTCCTACTATGTGGAGACCCTGACCAACGAACTGGTTCACAAGGCTTGGGAGCATATCCAGGAGATTGAGAAGCTGGGCGGTATGGCTAAGGCCATCGAGACCGGTCTGCCCAAAATGCGTATCGAGGAAGCCTCTGCCCGCACGCAGGCTCGTATCGACTCCGGTCAGCAGACCATTGTCGGCATCAACAAGTACCGTCTGGATCATGAAGATCCTATCGATATTCTCGAGGTTGACAATACCGCCGTACGCAAGCAGCAGGAAGAGTGCCTCAAGGAGGTTCGCGCCGCTCGCGACGAGGCCGCTTGTCAGGCCGCTCTCAAAGCAATCACCGAGTGCGTTCGCGACTTCAAGGAAGGTCGCAAGAGCGAGCACAACCTGCTCGACTTGGCTGTCAAGGCCGCTCAGCTGCGTTGTACGTTAGGTGAGATTTCAGATGCCTGCGAAGAAATCGTAGGTCGTTATAAAGCAGTAATTAGAACAATTTCAGGCGTGTATAGTTCAGAATCAAAGAATGATGCAAACTTCGAACTGGCCAAGAAGATGACCGACGAGTTTGCTGAGAAAGAAGGTCGCCGTCCGCGTATCTTCATCGCCAAGATGGGTCAGGACGGTCACGACCGTGGTGCAAAGGTGGTTGCTACGGGTTATGCCGACTGTGGTTTCGACGTGGATATGGGACCCTTGTTCCAGACGCCCGCTGAGGCAGCCCGCGAGGCTGTCGAGAACGACGTCCACATCGTTGGTGCATCGTCGCTGGCAGCAGGTCATAAGACGCTGATACCACAGCTTATCGAGGAACTGAAGAAGCTGGGCCGCGAGGATATCATGGTCACCGCTGGTGGTGTGATTCCTGCTCAGGACTACGACTTCCTCTTCAAGGCTGGTGTGGCCTGCATCTTTGGCCCTGGTACCCCCGTGCCTTATTCCGCTGTCGAGATGATGAAGATTTTGCTCGACAAGGAGTAGTATAGAGGTAAGAAGATAATAAATGATGTAAATCATGAAGCCCTGCCGTTTGGCGGGGCTTTTTTGTTAAACTTGTTTAAGGAATTGGGAATAAAAACACAAATGTGTGAAAAAGTTTCTACCTTTGCATCCGAAATGAAGAAGTTTACTCATATCTTGTTGTCGCTGTTGCTTTCGTTGACATTGCTGTTCATCGGAAGTGGCGTGAACGTCATGACCTGTGCCCACACTGGAACGGTCAAGATGTTGACCGTATTCAGCAACGGTGCTATGAGCAATATGAGTTGTAGCATGAACTCCACTTGTATGACGGTGGAACATTTCGAGCTTTCGCCAACGAATATGGCGCAGACTGTCTCGTACGACTTCCACGTCATCCAGCCCCTGTTGGCCACTCTGCCGAGTCTTGTCGCAGCATGGCTGATGCCGACAGAGAATGATGTCGAGGTTCAGTACTATCCGGATGTGTGGAAGAGTCCGCCCCGTGACTATCTGAACTTCATCCAAGTACTTCTGATTTGATTTTAATATGTTTCCGATTGGCAAAGCATGCCCGTGGGTATTTTTTGCTTCCCCGTTTGGCGGGGATACTAAAACATATTAACATCAAAGAATGAAAGAATGAGATTATTATTGACAAGCATCACCATGATGCTAACGCTGTCTGCTATAGGACAGGACATAGATTCGTTGACAGCCGACACGATGAAGACGCAGAACCTGCAGAACGTCACGATTACTTCGCGCCGTGCAGGTACCCGCCGTGTCAAAGGACCGACGAATGCGCAGCTGATTACGCGTGACGAGCTGTTTAAGGCTGCGTGCTGCAATCTGGGCGAGAGTTTTACGACCAATCCGTCTGTCGACGTGAACTATAGCGATGCCGCTACGGGTGCCAAGCAGATTAAGTTGTTAGGGCTGAGCGGTACCTACGTGCAGATGCTGACCGAGAATCTGCCCAACTTCCGAGGGGCAGCAGCACCCTACGCCCTTGACTACGTGCCAGGTCCGTGGATGAACAGCATCCAGGTGTCGAAGGGTTCGTCATCCGTCCGCAATGGTTATGAGAGCATCACGGGTCAGATTGACATTGAATACCTGAAGCCCGACAACGACGAAGGGCTGACCGTCAACCTCTACGGCAACACCATGAGCCGTTTAGAGGCCAATGTCGATGCCAACATCCATGTGGATGACAAACTGAGTACGGAGGTGCTGGCTCACTACCAGGACGACTACGGACACCATGACGTGAATGATGATAGTTTTCTGGACCAGCCCAACGTGCGCCAGTGGAACCTGCAGAACCGCTGGAAGTGGAAGGGCACCCATTACATGTTTCACGGCGGCATCGCTATGGTCAAGGAGAAACGCGAGGGCGGACAGACGCATCATACAGCGCCCGACACCCATCACCTCTACCAAATAGGCATCGAGACCGACCGTTACGAGGGTTACATGAAGCACGCCTTCATCATCGATCCGGAGCACGGCACTAACATAGCCCTGATGGGTAACGTGTCGATGCACCTGTTGGATGCCAACTACGGCATGAAGCACTATAGCATGAACCAGAAGAATGCTTATGCGCAGCTGCTGTTCGAGCACAATTTCACGGAGCAGCACAACCTGTCGGCAGGTCTCTCGCTGAACTACGACTATCTTAGTGAAAATGATCCATTATCTATTATTAATGATCCATTAAAAAGAGAGACCACTCCCGGCGCTTACGCCCAGTACACATATAATCTGAACGACAAGGTCGTGGCAATGGCAGGCATTCGTATCGACCATAGCAGTCATTACGGCACATTCGTGACGCCGCGTTTCCATCTGAAACTGACACCGAACGAGATAGTCAGCCTGCGCCTCTCAGCGGGTAAGGGCTACCGCACCGTACATGCCTTGGCAGAGAATAACTACCTGTTGGCCAGCGGACGTCACTTGGTCATCGACGACTTGGAGCAGGAACAGGCCTGGAACTACGGCGTCAGCAGTTCGTTCTACATCCCCCTGTTTGGCAAGACACTGAAGCTGAATGCAGAGTACTACCACACGCATTTCAGTCAGCAGGCTGTTATTGACTATGACAGCAATCCTACCGAAATTCGCATCACCAACCTCGACGGGAAGTCGTATTCCAATACCGTCCAGATAGACGCTACTTATCCAGTGGTAAAGGGGTTGGAACTGACGGCAGCCTGGCGTTGGAACGACGTGAAGTGCACTTACGGCGGCGAACTGATGGAGAAACCGCTGACCAGCCGCTATAAGGGCCTGGTCACCGCCAGCTACAAGACGCCACTCGGACTGTGGCAGGTCGATGCCACGTTACAACTGAATGGCGGCGGACGCATGCCTACGTCGGTCAATGGTCTTTGGAACGACCGCTTCCAGGCCTACGAACAGGTGTCAGCACAGATAACGCGCTGGTTCCGCCACTTCTCCGTCTATGTCGGCGGCGAGAATCTGACGGGTTTCCGTCAGAAGCAGACCATCATCAACGCTGGCGACCCCTTCAGCAGCACCTTTGACCCCACCATGGTTTGGGGTCCCGTTCAGGGCGCTATGTTCTATGCGGGCATTCGTATTAATATAGGAAGACTTTAAATTAGTTAAGAGTTAAGAGTTAAGAATTAAGAATTGATAATTATGAAAAAAGTATTTGTATTAAGTGCCATGATGCTGACCGCAGTGGTTGGTATGGCCAAGGATCTCAAGACATTAGTCGTCACCACCGTTCCACAGATGCATTGCGAAAGCTGTGAGAACAAAATCAAGGGTAACCTTCGTTTCGAGAAGGGTGTCAAGCAGATTGAATGCGACATTCCGAAGCAGATGGTGACCATTACTTACGATGGCGAGAAAACCACGCCTGAAAAACTGATCAAGAGCTTCACTAAGTTTGGCTACAAGGCTACGGAAGTCAAAAAGGAGAAGTCTGAGCCAAAGAGAGACAAGTAAAAGTTTAGTGCCGGTAAAACTCGATGTTTACCGGCACTAATCTTACATCATCCATCTTACATCATCCATCTTACATCATCCATCTTACTTCTTACCTCTTACATTATACAGTATGAACGAGTAGATGTCAGCCTGTTCCTCCAGCACCTTGGCCAAAGGCTTGCCGCCACCGTGACCCGCCTTCGTGTCGATACGGATAAGGACAGGGTTCTGCCCTTCGTGACACTCCTGCAGTGTGGCAGCAAACTTAAACGAGTGGGCTGGCACCACACGGTCGTCGTGGTCGGCAGTGGTGACCAGCGTGGCAGGGTAGGCGACACCCTTTTTCAGGTTGTGCAGGGGCGAGTAGCCGCGAAGGTATTCAAACATCTCCTTCGAGTCCTCGCTGGTCCCGTAGTCGCTGGCCCAGTTCCAGCCGATGGTGAACTTATGGTAACGCAACATGTCCATGACGCCCACCTGCGGAATGGCCACACGGAACAGGTCTGGACGCTGCGTCATGCAGGCGCCTACCAGCAGACCGCCGTTCGAACCGCCGACAATGGCCAGCTTCTCTTTCGATGTGTAGCCCTCTTTTATCAGGTGCTCGGCTGCCGCGATGAAGTCATCGAACACGTTCTGCTTCTGCATTTTCGTGCCTGCCAGGTGCCACTCTTCGCCATACTCGCTGCCACCGCGCAGGTTCACCTGTGCGTAGATGCCACCCTGTTCCAGGAATGGAATGCGCATGGCTGAGAAGCCCGGACTCAGCGCAATGTTGAAGCCGCCGTAGCCGTAGAGATAGACGGGATTCTTGCCGTTGCGCTTCAGCCCTTTCTTATACGTAATAAACATAGGTACGCGCGTACCGTCTTTGCTGTTAAAGAACAGCTGCTGGCTCTCGTAGTCCTCCTGCTTGAATTTTACGCTTGGCTGTGCGTACAGGGTGCTCTCGTTCTTCGCCATGTCGTAGCGGTAGATGGTGCCAGGCATGGTGAACGATGTGAAGGTGTAGAAGCATTCGGGCTGCTTCTCGTCGCCCGTAAAGCCTACGCTGCCCACCATAGGCAGCTTCACCTCGTGGCGCAACCGTCCGTCCAGACCATAGACAAAGGCGTGGTCGCAGGCATCCTGTGCATAGGTCAGAATCAGCTGACGGTTGATGACGTCCACGCTGCCCAACATGTTCTTCTGCTCAGCTACCAGCACTTGCCAGTCCTGAACGCCCGGCTTGCGGATGTCGGCTGTCATGATGCGTCCCTTGGGGGCACCGTAGTTGGTGTAGATATAGATTTTGTAGCCTTCGTTGTAGATGGGCATGTACTGGAAGTCCATATTGTCCGTCAGTTGGATGAACTGAGAACCCTGCTGGCGCAAGTCGCGTACAAACAGGTTGTTGCCCGCACCGGCACCAGCCTCATACAGATACATCAGCGTCTCTTCCTCGTTGACGCTTACCTCATAGAAACGCTTGGGCTGGGTGGGATTCTGGTAGAACAGCACGTCCTGCGACTGCGGTGTGCCCATCTTGTGATAGTATATCTTCATGCCCTCGTTGACGTTCGAGAACTCCTTGCCCTCCGTGGGACGGTCGTACGAGCTGTAGTAGAAACCGTCGCCCAACCATGTCGCACCTGAGAACTTTGCCCATTCTATATGGTCGCTGGTCAACTGACCCGTCTTCACGTCGATGACGTAGAACTCCTGCCAGTCGCTGCCCGAGCGCGAGATGGCGTAGGCAGCCCACTTGCCGTTGTGCGAGAAATAGACGCCCTTCAGCGCCACAGTACCGTCGGTGCTCAGCGTGTTGGGATCCAGAAAGACGCGGGGTTCACTGCCCAGTTCGTCCATCTGGTACATCACGTACTGGTTCTGCAGACCATTGTTCTTGTAGAAGTACCACTTGCCGTGACGCTTCCTTGGCGCACCGATTTTCTCGTAGTTGGACAGCTCAGTCAGCCGTTTCAGCAGTTTCTGGCGGAAGGGAATCTTAGCGAGGTAGGCATTAGTCACCTTGTTTTCTGCCTCCACCCAGGCAGCCGTCTGTGCCGAGGTGTCGTTCTCCAACCAGCGGTACGGGTCTGCCACCTTCGTACCGAAATATTCGTCAACAGTACCGTCCTTCTCCGCCTTCGGATACTGTATTTGCTGCGCCGTAGCAGCTGTTGTGGCTATTGTTGCCATGGTCATCATAAATATTCTTTTCATCATTTTTTTTGTTTGTTAAATCAGTGTTCGTTATTAAAATATCCTGCAAAGATACGCATTCTTTTTGTTTTTCCCGTCTTTTTTGCCAGAATAATCCTGAATTGTCTTTGCATTTTGCTCACAAAAACAGGAGGGTGTGTCAAATAGGCACATTCTCTCGTTCGTTTTTACTTCGGCTGTAAGTCGGCATATTCCTTTGCTACATCCAAATTTCTCATTTTCTCATTATCTCATTTTCTCATTATCTCATTTTCTCAATTTCTCAATTGCATAGCCCACAGCTCTGCACAAGTACTGTTGAACTAATGGCGGTCAGAATCGTGATGATGACCTGAATCACCGCCTTCCATGTTTCCTTTCTCATAATTCCTTCTTTTTTCAATTTGTACACAGAGACACAAAGACGCAGAGTCCAATTCTCATGTTTCTTTTTTTACCGCAGATTACGTTCTTTATTTACCGCAGATTACGCAGATTATACAGATTATAGTTGCGCAACACATAGTCATGATAAAAATCTGTGAAATCTGCGGAATCTGCGGTTAATTAGCCTTCAGCCTTCAGCCCTCGTTCAGTTTTCGTTAGGGTTGTCGTCGTCGCCACCGCCACCATTGTTGTTGCCACCCGTATTACCTCCAGTGCTTGGTTCCGTGATGCCCCCTGTGTTGTCGGCAGGAGCATTGCTGGTGCCATTAGGATTGCGGAAATCTTCGAGGCTGACCACAGTGCGGATCTTGCGCGTCTTGCCATTGATGGTACGCTCCACGGCTTTCACAATGTTCTGCGATGCTGTTGTCACACTACGTGTCAGGAACTGCTTCGAGGTGAGATTGTCGAGGTCGGTTGACTCAGGACTGAAGCGCACATGGACGCCCTCAATCAGCGACGTAGGGTTATAGTCCTTGTCAAGCATCTGGGTCTCGGTGGCCCCACCCTTCTTGTTCTTGATGGTGGGATAGAAGATGCCCAGACCGTCTAATTTGACGCCGATTCCCTGAGCCACCAGTTCTGGTACACACTGGGAAATCTTCACCAGAACAGCCTGAATGGCATCAAGACCGGCCAGACAGCCGTGCTCCTTCAAGTGCTCCGCCAGACCGCGTGTGGTCAGCGTCTCACGGCGGTCAACCTCGGCAAAGTAGTTGCCGTTGCCTGTCATGCGACTGTTCGTCTTCTTGCGGTAGTTGATACCCATCGAAATTTTGTTTACTGCCATAGTTCTAAAATGTTTTTGAATAGTTGATAATAAATGTGCTTATCGCTCGCGCCTCACGTGCTTATCGCTTCTGCCCCGCGTGCTTATCGCTCGTGGCCATCAAGCTTATCGCTCGCGGGCCGTCTGCTTATCGCTCGTGGCGTGATTGACAATGCAAAGGTACTACATTCTGGAAGGGCCTTGTCCGACTTTGTCCGATTTCATCGTTTTTTTTCTCTTACATCTTACATCTTACATCTTACTTCCCTCTCTTCTTCCCACGATTTGAGGATGATGTCACGGATGGGCGAGGCATTCAGGGCCTGTTGGTCCTGCAGTTCGGGCTCATGCCTAAGGGCCTTAAACGTATGCGATAATAACTCTTCCATCTTACATCTTCCATCTTACATCATCCATCTTCCCTTCCCTGAGGAAACCCACCCTCTATATTGGAGTTCCCCCTAAAGGGGAACGGAAATATAAGAGGGGAGTGGGGTTTCAGAAGGGCGCCGGTGTATAGATGACATGTCCAACCTTGTCAAAGGTCTTCATGATGATACGCTCGTTGACAGCCTGCGCCAGCAGCTTGTTGTAGAATTTCGTTGGTTAAATATCTGATCACGAAGGACGGTGCAAACCGAGAGCAATCGAACTTGTTCGAATTGCCGAGGTGCCGCCCGTTCTCTCACTCTTTTGAGTGCGAAAGTACAAATAATCTCTGATTCCAACTCCCCTTAGGGGTACTACGCTGGGTACTACGGTCACGTATAAATGGGACCCCAAAAACATTGTTTTTACTTTTTAATGGCTGTATTTATACACATTTCAAAAAAAATTGTACCTTTGCACCGTGATAACAAAAAAATGCAGTAATTATGGCAAGACCGATTAAAGAAACTCCAGTTCTGACGGGTAAGGATGCCGAGCGTTTCCGCTGGCACATGGATCATCCGTCACCTGTATCGGAAGAGGAGAAGGAAAGAGCAAGATTGGCATACGAAATGCTTAAACGCAATTCACCAGACTGTCCTCTTTTCCGATGAATCATTCTGATATATCAATCAAGGTGCTGACTCCCGAAACGGATCTCACTATGTTCAAGTGTGCATGAAAATCGTAGGACTGCTGTTGTGTGAGTGCCAAGTTGTAATCACTCCGCATGTATTTCCTGTTCCACAGCCCCTCAAACACCTTCCACTTCTCCTTGATGCCCAGCCGCTCCGCCATGGCATCGGCCAACAGTGCCGCCTGCGTATGGGACGTGAGCTGGCAGCATCTTCACGGATAAATCTTAATTGAATTAGCGGTTCGAGAAAGATAATCAAGAAGCTGCAATGCTCTTGGGTGCAAAGATACTATTATTCTTTGAAACGCCCAAATGTTTTGCTATTTATTTAGGGACTCATACTTCTTTTCTCGTTTAAAGGGTTGGACATCATGTTATTTTATGCGAATTCTTGGTTTATTCGCTTTTTCTTTGTATCTTTGCAGCCGAGAACAAAAAGATTACGATTATGACGCAGATATTAGTGACATTGAACGAGGATGCGACAACGCTGCATGTACGCAAGGCCATTGAATTGCTTCGCGGTGTGGTATCGACTACTGTGTTCAAGACCAAGGATGAGTCCAACAAAAAGACGCTCCGCCAGCAGGCATACGTAAAGGAGTCGCTCGAAAGAGCGTTCGATGAGATGAAGCAGGCTCGTCGTGAAGGCCGCAAACTACAGAGTGCGGACGATTTCATCAATGAACTGGAAGCAGAAAAAGCCGTATGAAAGTTGAGATCGTATTGGGCGATGAATTTAAGCGCCAGTTTAAACGCCTTGCCAAGAAGTATCCATCGTTGAAGGATGACTTTATTACCTTTAAGAAGGAACTGGCAGACGACCCTTTTCAAGGATCTGATTTGGGTAATGGTACCCGTAAGGTGCGGATGGCCATTGCTTCGAAGGGGAAAGGCAAGAGCGGGGGCGCTCGTGTTATCACATTCAATTTCATTCAGCACGACGATGACTCTATTGAGATAACATTGCTTACGATTTATGACAAGGGTGAAATCTCCAGCGTGACGGATAAGTATATTAAATGGCTCGTCTCGCTTATCAATGGATAAAGTGATTACTTCACCCCCATACCCCATCCCTTTTCCCCTCACCGGCGAGTGGGATCTTTCGTTTTTGTGATATGGTGTCAGGTGTTTCATTTCAGTAATTATATGAGAGGGCGAGCAACAAATTTACATATCGTTCCTGCCCCCTGTGATCTGGGTTTGTCAATTATCACAAGCAAACGAACGAATTCTTCACAAACGACCGAACAAAATCACCACAAATGACCGAAAAAGCATCAAAAGATTTGTCTGGCGTTAAATGTTACAGTATTGGTGAAAGGCAGCGTCGGCACTGAGGCCAACAACTGCCCAAACGAGAGAGATTTTATAATCTGTTCTTTTCATCGTTACCGGCACCAGTACCCTTGTACTTGCTGCGTGTGGTATTGAAACGATAGGTGGCGGTGAACTGAATATTTTGTGAGTCACTGTAGT
>CAMHTW010000061.1 GCA_946188165.1 uncultured Prevotella sp. | reverse complement strand
AGAAAATTATGTCAGAAATTGAAAGCAAAGTAAAGGCAATTATCGTAGACAAACTTGGTGTTGATGAAGCAGAGGTTAAGCCCGAGGCAAGTTTCACAAACGACCTGGGTGCTGACTCATTGGATACCGTTGAGCTCATCATGGAGTTCGAGAAGGAGTTCGGTATCTCTATCCCCGACGATAAGGCTGAGAAGATCGGTACTGTTGGTGACGCTATCGCTTACATCGAGGAGAACGCAAAATAAATCACTATCGATAATGAGAGATTGAGATAATGAGAAAATGAGAAATTGTAGCTGTTAGGCGGCTATAATCTCTCATTTTCTCATTTTCTCATTTTCTAAATTTCAACATTTTATGGAATTAAAAAGAGTAGTAGTAACAGGCATGGGTGCCGTTACGCCACTTGGTAATAATCCTAAGGACACTTGGGAGGCTTTGGTGGCAGGTAAGAGCGGAGCTGCACCTATTACACTGTTCGATGCATCGAAGTTCAAGACCCAGTTTGCCTGTGAGGTGAAAGGTCTCGACGTTAATGCTTATATAGATCGCAAAGAGGCCCGTAAGATGGACCGCTATACCCAGTTGGCTATCATTGCTGCCAAGCAGGCTGTCGAGGACAGCGGTATGGACTTGGATTCTGAGGACAAGAACCGTATTGGTGTTGTCTATGGTGTAGGTATCGGCGGTATCAAGACCTTCGAGGACGAGGTTGCTTACTATGGTGCTCATCGTGAAGATGGTCCTAAGTTCAACCCCTTCTTCATCCCCAAGATGATTGCAGACATCGCTGCTGGTCAGATTTCTATTATGTATGGCTTCCATGGCCCCAACTATATCACAGCTTCTGCTTGTGCTTCTTCATCGAATGCACTGGCCGACGCTTTCAACCTGATTCGCTTGGGCAAGGCCAACGCCATCGTTGCTGGTGGTGCTGAGGCTGCTATCTGCGAGACGGGTGTTGGTGGTTTCAATGCCATGAAGGCGCTTTCTACCCGTAACGACGAGCCAGAGAAGGCCAGCCGTCCGTTCAGCGCCAGCCGTGATGGTTTCGTCATGGGTGAGGGTGCTGGCTGTCTGATTCTTGAAGAGTTGGAGCACGCCAAGGCTCGTGGTGCCAAGATTTATGCTGAGATGGTTGGTGCTGGTATGAGCGCTGATGCTCATCACATCACAGCTTCTCATCCTGAGGGCTTAGGTGCTATTCTCGTGATGAAGAATGCGCTGGAGGATGCTGGTATGCAGCCTGAGGACATCGACTACATCAACGTTCATGGTACTTCTACCCATGTGGGTGATATCTCTGAGGCCAAGGCCATCAAGGAGGTATTTGGCGATGCAGCCTTCAAGCTGAACATTTCGTCTACGAAGTCGATGACTGGTCACTTGCTGGGTGCTGCTGGTGCTGTTGAGGCTATGGCTACCGTTCTGGCTGTCCAGAACGATATCGTTCCTCCCACCATCAACCACGAGGACGACGATAAGGACGAGGAGATTGACTACAACCTCAACTTCACCTTCAACAAGGCTCAGAAGCGTGAGGTTCGTGCTGGTCTCAGCAATACCTTCGGATTTGGTGGTCACAACGCCTGCGTAGTTTTCCGTAAATTTACGGATAAGTGAGCAAGGTGCAAATATATTTGCACCTTCGAACGAAAGTAAATTCAACGAAGTTAAGTATGTGGGTTAACGACATCATTGATAGAATAAAGCTCCCTTTCCGTCAGGAGAAGGAGCTTTTTTCGGCTCTCTACCAGATTCTGGGCTTCTATCCTCATAACATCGAGCTTTACAAGCAGGCTTTGCTTCATAAGAGTGTAGGCAAGAGGAACGAAAAGGGACGTCCGCAGAACAATGAACGTCTGGAGTTCCTTGGCGATGCCATTCTCGATGCTGTGGTGGGACATATCGTATATAGCCACTTTGAGGGCAAGCGTGAAGGTTTCCTCACTAATACACGTTCGAAGCTGGTCAGTCGTGCTACGCTTGGAAAGATTTCGCAGGAGATGGGTATTCCCCAGCTAATTATGTCTGCAGGTCATTCCACTTCACACAATTCTTATATGAACGGTAATGCCTTCGAGGCACTTGTCGGCGCCATCTATCTGGATCGAGGCTACGATGCCTGCATGCGTTTCATGGAGAAGCGCATTCTGTCGCAGCTCATCAACCTTGACAAGGTAGCCTACAAGGAAGTCAACTTCAAGTCGAAACTCTTGGAGTGGAGTCAGAAGAACCGTGTGAAGATGGAATTGCGCGAGCTTGCTCAGACCAAGGACGAACAGACGGGTAGCCCAGTATTCACTACGCAAGTGTTCCTTGAGGGCATAGAAGGCTGCAAGGGTACAGGCTTCTCAAAGAAGGAAAGCCACCAGCAAGCGTCAAAGGAGACGCTGCAACGCCTGCGTCGCGAACCTCAGTTCATTGATGCCATCTTTGCTGCCAAGGCTGACCGTACCAAGATGGAAGAAGAGCCCGTTATGGCTGCCCCAGACATCGACAAACTGCAAGAAGAACAGCAGAATTTTGTCATAGAGCAAGAGAAACCTGTAGAATATGTCGCAGCAACTGAGTCACGACAAGAGCAACAGTCTCAAACAGTCCTCGATGACCTCACTCTTGACGACATCACAGCTACTCCTCGCGAAAAGACACGCGAAGAAATTATAGCAGAAGCAGAGGCTGCTGCCTTTGCAGAGGCATGATAGCAGGAAAAAAAGGTCTGGAAGGATAGAAAATTGGTTTTTACCGACCGCTCGAATATATTGGGGCGGGAGCTCCAAGATATAAGGGCTCCCGCCCTTATTAATGTGGGCGGGCGGCCGAATCAGGCTGTATCCTATGTTTTTCCCTGCTACTACGTTATGCTTTCCTTGTTCCCTCGGGTCTTTTCCCCTGTTACCCTTAATACTAAATGCAGGAACTATTCAAATGCCGGTAAACTTTCCTACAAAGAGGATAACGCCGGAGGATGCTTCGCTGATAACATAGACGAAGGGACGATTGGCGTGGAAAGTAGCCTTAGGGTATTCTTGTGGGCCTACAGCAGTTGTTAAATCCATGCCAGCCACAGTGACCGCAGCGGCTTCCGAACCCTCCTCGTTAACCTTAATCTTTGCCTTTTGACGCATCATCGAGATATAGAGGTTTCTATCTTCACACATGTTGGGTATTTCTGCAAAGTCTGAGTCAAAGGCCTGCTTGATGCCCATCTTCTTCATCAGCTCTACAAGTCCAAGTTCGTCCGTATCTGATGCCGTCTCGAAGCGTGGCAGCTTCAGATCTACCTCATAGCCTTGGAAGACGTTGCCTCCTGTTTCACACCAACCTCGGTTATTCAGTACGCTGCTTTGTGCCACTTCTTTAATGAGGTCGTCAGTAGTTGCCCCCTCTTCAGGCAGCAATACTGTCATGTTCCATAGACCAGAGCCATAGGGTAGGATAACAGCAGAGTAAGTGTTGGTTTTCAGATAGCTAATCAGCACATTCTGGTGCATCATGGGGAGTGTGGTGCTACCTTTCTCAGTGGTAAAGGTTTCTTCCTTCGTATTCTTTGGGTCGAACTTCGAAGCCCAGTCAGCCTTGAAGTAGATGGCATTCAGCAGATACGATACCATATAAGGATTTACCTCATCCAGAATCTTTGGAATCATGCCCTTTGTCTTGTCGTTGCACCATCCGTTGATGTGCTCAAGCGTTTGAGGCGATGAGAAGTCGAGTGCTTCAGCCTTCGCATCGTAATAGTCCTGCATGTCCTGCTGGAACTGCTGTTTCAGGGCATAGTCTTTATTCAGGAAGATGGCATTGGCAATATCCAGTGTCACCTTATTATCCACCTTTGGCAGACCCTCTATCAGTTTCTTGCAATAGTCGTTCACCGCCTTGATGCCACCTTTGTGGAAGCCTAAGGTCTGCTCCAGTTCCTTCTCTGTATCTCCTGTGGCAGCATCGTTCACCATCCCTAATACATAGGTGATGCTGAGTGGTGAGTAGATAAAGCTCTTGCCACTCTGGTCCACCTCGTTCACCGTCTTCAGGAAGTTCAGCGTGAACTGGTTGTTGTCATTGGCAAACACTTTCTGCTCTGCCGTCAGTTGGATGGGTTGTGGCTCTGACAGCATGTTGACAATTTTCTTGGATTCTCCCAAATCCTCCTCTTCAGTAGCAGACGATGAGGAGCACGACAACATAGCACTACTCAGCACAACGGCTGAAAATAAAACAAGATACTTTTTCATATTCGTTTCAATTAATGTTTCTGCTATTAGAATGCAAAGGTAATCATAATCTTGTATGATGATGCGTTAAAGAATATAAAAATCGAGTGAATCCATACAAGATTTGCGTACTTTTAGATTATTAAAGTAGAACGCAAGGAAAAGGAAATGGTCAATCAACTCGTTGAGCGCATACGGCAGAAAGACCAACGGGCGATGAGCCAGCTCTATCAGCTATACGTTGAAGAGCAAATCCCGAGAACCAACCATTGGCTCTTGCTGATATTCCTCATCGTGCCCAAACCAAGGTTTCTCCCAAGACGCCCGTTGAGGTAAGCCAGCCAAGTCCTGTAAAAACAGTCCAAGAGGTGACAGAAGAGAACGCTCAGCAAGTCTCAGAGGAAACAGCGTCTCAACAGGTTTCAGAGGAAACATCCCAGCAGCCTTCAGTAGTAACAAGTCATCGGCCTCATACAGAAGGACATCATCAAACAGCCAATTACCATACCAGACAGACATCAGTTTCGTCCACAGACAGCCAATGGTCTATCGGCTTGAACGCCTCTGGCGGATTACTTGCTGCTTCTTCTTCTAGTCAAAGGAGCATAGGGCAGTCCGATTATCCAGTATCTGGTGAATTCAATTATAATAATTTTGTGGACAAGGTTTCCTCATGGCCAAGTACTTCCTCTGAGGTTTACGATTATGAGGCAAAACATCGTCTGCCAATGTCCTTGGAACTTAGTGTATATTATCAGCTGAACCCTCGCTTGGCCTTTCAGACAGGTGTCAATTATACCTATCTTTATTCAGAGTTCAGCACGCCCCTCTATCCAAATATCTATAGAGAACAGAAGTTGCACTATCTGGGTGTACCAGTAGGTCTCTCGTGGCAGTTCTGGAAAACGAGTGGTTTCAGCTTTTATCTCTCAGGTTCTGTCATGCTTCAGAAGTGTCTCAACGAAAAGCCCTGGCAGTGGTCTTTTAATGCCTCTGCAGGTGCGGAGTATGCCATTACGCCTCTGTTGGGTCTTTATCTTGAACCTTCGTTGGGCTATTACTTTCACGATGGCACCTCTTTCGAGCATTATTATAAAGAACATCCCTTAGCACCCTCCATCGAATTTGGCCTTCGTCTGCACATCTCAGGCAAGTGATATTTCGTTGAATAGTTGTCAATGATAACCTTTTGTATAATAATCGTTAAATATTTCGATTATCATGCAAGATTTCTAATCATCAGTGTTTATATTTGTAGAAGTGTTTAACAGTTTTGAGTATGAAACGAATAAAAGGAATCCTCTTTATAATGCTGGCTGTTAGCCTGTTTACGGCCTGCAGCAGCGATGATAACAATTCGAATCCAGATGTCGGAGCCTATAAATACGAGGATAATCCTACTATGCTTGAAGGTACGTGGCATCTGGCAAAGGCCAATTTCTCATTTGGTGGCATATATGAATTCGAACCAGGTGATGTCATTGTCTATTTCAATCCTAACCATACCGTGCAGGTCATTAACAAGTTGGAAACCAAGGAGATGAAGCCATTCATGGACTCCGGTTTCTATTCCTATGAGATTATCAAGACAGAGACGAACAAATACGATGGCACGGTATTCACCACCATCGACCTCAACGGACAGCAATGCACATACTGGTTCAAGGATGGCATGATGACACTCGATTACGGCATGGCATACGATGCCCCAGGGTATTTCTTCAAGAAACTGAAATTCACAAACTAACAAGAAACGCATATGACAAAGAGAATACTTACCTTATTTGCTATGGCTTTGAGTCTGAGTCTTATAATGGCCTGCAGTAGTGATGACGATAATGTTGTTGACCCTGTTGTTGGTGAAGTCAATGTCCTGCTTATCCAGTCAGACAACGGCAAGACCAGCACGGGTACGATGTACAAAAGCGGCGAGACGTATAATCCCCCTCATTGCTACTTAGGCAAGGAAATCAGGTATAACGGAGGTAATGAACTCACAGTCTATCATATGGGCTTTGGAGCCAACATCAAAGGTTCCGATGTTTTCGACATGCTTAACATCAGCTTTGAAAGCAATCAGCCGATGAGTTTCAGCAATCTGAAAGCAGGAGATACTTTTGACAGTAGCCAATTCCATGCTGCCGCTGCATATACTCCAACTTGGGGGGAAGCTATATTGAGGCAAACAATGGCATTAAGCGGAAAAATCACAGTTGTTGGCACCAGTAAGGTCGGCGACATATCGTATATGACTTTGAGACTTACCGACCTTCGCTTTAATGCCATTGACCATACTTGTATCTATTCAGTCAATGGCATAGTGGAATACGAGATATGGGACGACATTCAATATGAATGATAATTCAAGGGACGGAAAACCTGGATAGATCAGGGGGTCTCTGATCTACCTGACAATTTAGTCAAAAATTAGAGGGGGCTTGGTACTAACTTATGCCCCTTTCTGGCAAGTGATAGGAGGACAGAAGGGTAATGATGCAAACCTTCTGATAGACTTATTATATAAAAAAATGTAATTTCTTCATCCGTTACGATGGTTTTGTGTAATTTTGCAAGCAAAATTTCGCAACGACATGAGTTTTACTCAGATTATAGGAAAGCTATTTGTACCCCGCCAAAAGGCTTTGGAGAAGCATCAGAGTGGGGGAGAGGCATTGCAACGGGCAGTGCTGGAACATTTGATTCATACCGCTAAAGATACAGAATACGGCAGGAATCATGCCTTCGACAATATCAAGGATTACGATAATTTCGTTAAGATGGTGCCCGTCAACACCTATGAGGAACTGAAGGGCGATATTGACCGTATGCGTCATGGCGAGCAGAATGTGCTATGGCCAGGTCGCGTTCGTTGGTATGCCAAGTCGAGTGGTACCACGAACGATAAGTCAAAGTTTATTCCTGTTAGTGACGAGGGCCTCCAAAAGATTCATTATGCTGGTGGGCGCGACTCTGTGGCCCTCTATCTGCGCAATAATCCCAAGTCGAGGATGTTCGACGGCAAGGGATTGATTCTTGGTGGCAGTCATGCACCCAATTATAATGTGGCTGGTTCTTTAGTAGGTGACCTGAGCGCCATCCTGATAGAGAACATCAATCCGTTAGTTAACTTAGTGCGTGTACCTAAGAAGGAAACGGCGCTGCTGAGCGACTTCGAAATGAAGCGTGAGCGTATTGCCCGTGAGGCCATGAACAAGAACGTGACCAACATCAGTGGTGTGCCCTCTTGGATGTTGTCTGTGCTGAATTGCATGATGGAGCTGACGGGTAAGACGCATCTTGAAGAAGTGTGGCCCAATATTGAGGTGTTCTTCCATGGAGGTGTGGCCTTTACGCCTTATCGCAAGCAATACGAGCAGCTGATAACGTCGCCTAACATGCACTATATGGAGACGTATAATGCCTCAGAGGGTTTCTTTGGATTGCAGGACGACCCAGCCGACAAGGCTATGTTGCTGATGTTGGACTATGGTGTGTTCTATGAATTCCAGCCCATGGACGGAGGTGACATTGTACCTTTGTGGGGTGTTGAGAAGGATAAGAATTACGCGATGCTAATCAGCACCTCGTGCGGCTTATGGCGCTACATGATTGGTGATACCATCCGTTTCACCTCTACCAATCCCTATAAGTTCGTCATCAGCGGTCGTACCAAGAGTTTTATCAATGCCTTTGGCGAGGAACTCATCGTTGACAATGCCGAACAGGGTTTAGCGTATGCCTGCGAACAAACGGGTGCAGAGGTGTTGGAATATACAGCAGCGCCAGTCTTTATGGATGCCAATGCCAAGTGTCGCCACCAATGGCTCATTGAATTTTCCAAATCGCCGTGTGACTTGGCACAATTCTCTGACCTATTGGACAAGCGTCTTCAGGAGATTAACAGCGACTACGAAGCCAAGCGTTATAAGGATATTACCCTGCAACATTTGGAGATTATCGAGGCACGCAAAGGTCTCTTCAACGACTGGCTGAAGTTGCGTGGTAAATTGGGTGGACAGCATAAAGTGCCGCGACTGAGCAACACCCGCGAACATATTGACCAACTCCTGTTACTTAATGCAGAAAATGAGATAATGAGATGATGAAATATTTCAAAAAAACAAAGATAAGTAAGGGATTTTGGAATATGAGAACCTTTTTTCTCATTTCCTTAATTTCTCAATTTCTCATTTTCATAAGTTGTGCCCGCATGGGTTCGCCTGACGGAGGATGGTACGACGATGACCCGCCTCGCATCTTAGGTTGTTCGCCTGAAGACAAGGCCACGAATGTGACGAGCAAGAAGATAACCATCTATTTCGACGAATTTGTCAAGCTGGCTGATGCAAGCCAGAATGTCATTGTGTCGCCCCCACAACTGGAGGTGCCTGAAATCAAGACGCAGGGCAAGAAGATAATGGTTAATCTGATAGACTCGCTGAAGCCCAATACCACCTATACCGTCGATTTCAGCGACGCTATCAGCGACAATAACGAGGGTAATCCCTTGGGTAATTATACCTATACCTTCTCGACAGGCGAACATATTGACACCTTCGAAGTGGCAGGCTATGTGCTGAGTGCCGAGAAGTTAGAGCCCGTACAAGGCATTAGCGTAGGACTTTATGATGATTTTGCCGATTCAGCTTTCCGTACCAAGCCCATGTTGCGCATCTCACGTACTGATGAGCGAGGTCATTTTGTCATCAAAGGTGTGGCTCCTGGCGAATATCGTGTGTATGCCCTGCAGGATGCTGATGGCGACTTTAAGTTCTCGCAGAAGAGTGAGATGTTGGCTTTCTCGCACGATACATTTATTCCGTCGTGCAAGCCGGATATCCGCCAGGACACCATCTGGCGCGATACGCTGCACATCGACAACATCCTGCGCGTACCATATACCCATTTCTATCCTGACGATGTCGTGATGCTGGCTTTCCAAGAGGTACAGACCACACGCAACCTGTTGAAGATTGAGCGTCTGCAGCCCAATCGTTTTACGATGTTCTTTACTTACGGCGACAGCCTGTTGCCCGTTATTCGTGGCTTGAACTTTGACAGCGACTCGGCTTTCATCGTTGAGCCCAGCATCAAGAGAGATACCATTACCTATTGGCTGCGCGACACCACGCTGATCAATCAGGACACGCTGCGTATGGACCTCTCTTACAGGATGACTGATACGTTGGGGTTGCTCGTGGAACATACAGACTCTGCGCTTGAGGTGTTGGCCAAGACGCCATACGAGAAGCGCATGAAGCAGTTGAAGAAAGATATTGAAGAGTGGCAGAAGGAGCAGGAGAAGCTGAAGAAGAACGATGAACCCTACGACAGCATCTATCCTGTCAAACCTTTGGAGCCCAAATATAATGTGTCGTCATCGATGGACCCACATCGTTCTATATTGATAGAGATGCCTACGCCATTGGCCAGCCTCGACACGGCAGCCATCCACCTCTATTCTAAGATAGATACACTATGGTATCGGGCGCCCTTCGACTTTGGACGAAAGGACTCTACCTTGCGATATTATGAGTTACGTGCCGATTGGCAACCAGGCAGGGAGTATAGTCTGGAGGTCGATTCTGCTGCCTTTATTGATATCTATGGCTTGGTATCAAAGGAATTCAAGCAAGGCATCAAGGTGAAATCGCTTGACGATTATTCCACCTTGGTAATGCAGACGAGTGGCATTCAAGACTCCACTATTGTCGTGCAGTTGCTGGACAAGAGCGAAAACGTCGTCCAGCAGGTAAGAGCAGAAGCCGATGGCTCAGCCCCCTTCTTCTATATTAACCCAGGCGTCTATTATGTCCGTGCTTTTATGGATCGCAACGGCAATGGCCATTGGGATACGGGCCTATATGACGACGACCTGCAACCAGAGGATGTCTACTATTACCACCGTTCAATAGAATGTAAGGCCAAGTGGGACAATACGCTGCAGTGGAATATGACAGAACGTAAGCGTTTTTTGCAGAAGCCAGGCGAATTAGTAAAGCAGAAAAACTCAAATAATAAGAAGAAACAAATGAACCGTAATGCCGATCGCGCTAAACGTTTGGGCATTGAATACGTCAAACAAAATACCATTAAGGTAAAAAATAACGAAAGTAATAACAGTAAAAAGTAGTGTATGATGAAAACAATAAAAATTTTATCCTTTTACCTTTTAACCCTTTTACCTTTCAATGCCAACGCCCAGTGTGGCATCGAGAATTTTGCCTTTAAGTCGGGCGAGTTTCTGAGCTATGACCTCTATTTTAACTGGAAGTTTGTATGGGTAAAGGTCGGTACGGCATCTATGTCCACTGTAAAGTCAAACTATAAAGGCCAGAAGGCGTTCCGTAGCAGTCTGATAACACGTGGTAACGACAAGCTTGACAATGTGTTCATCATGCGTGACACGTTGCTTTGCTATACCAATCAGGAGCTGGCACCCCTGTATTTCCGTAAGGGTGCTCGCGAAGGCGATCGCTATTATGTCGACGAGTTGTGGTACACCTATCCTAACAACAACTGCCATCTGAAGATGCACCGTATCGATGCTGATGGCGAGCAACGCTGGAAGGAGGCCGAGTATAAGAGCTGTATCTACGACATGATGAGTATCTTCCTTCGTGCTCGTAACTTTGATGCTGCCACGCTGAAGATTGGCGAAAACATCCCCATGCCTATCAGCGATGCCAAGAGCCTTAGCAACTCATGGTTGAAGTATACGGGTAAGACAACGCTGAAGATGAAGAACGGCAACAGCAAATACCGTTGTCTGGTGTTCTCGTTCATCGAGCGTGAGAACGGACAGAACCACGAACTGATTCGTTTCTACATCTCAGACGACAAGAACCATCTGCCCGTCCGTCTTGACCTCTTCCTATCTTTTGGCTCAGCCAAGTGCTATCTCACAGGTTTCAAGGGATTGCGTAACCCGATGGAGTCAAAGGTGGACGAGTAATCAGTGTATGACAAGTAAAGACTCGCTTTATGAGGGTCTGAGAGTAGAGGTGCTCGACGACGGACTTGAAGTTGTCGAGCCCGACGTTCTTGTCGATATCTCTGCTATTGCTGCCTGTTTTCAGGACTATGGCCATCATCCGCTTTCCTATCTTATCAACAGGTTAAAGCCTACGGCCAACACGCAACCTATCCTGTTGGGTAACTTTGCTGGTACGGCTCTTGACCGGATTATCCACGATGCCGATGCCGAGTTTGGCGATATGCTGCGTAGCTCGTTCTGCGAGCAGGCTTTGCAGTTCTGCACTTGTGAGGGCTTCTCGCCCATACAGTTCAAGGCTGATGCACAGCGTCAGGTGGCAAACATCCGCGAGGCGGTTAACGCGCTGTTTGCTGTCTACAATCGCGAGAAAGCGCTTTTAGAGCCCTCGTTTATCTGTAAGCAGTTGGGGTTACGAGGTCGTGTCGACTTGATGACTGACGACATGCAGCTGCTGGTCGAGCAAAAGTCTGGCAAGAAATGGGTCAGTTATCGTGAGGCTCACTATGTGCAAGTGTTGCTCTATTATGGTGTGTTGCGTTACAACTTCCAGCAACAGGCCGACCATGTTGACATCCGACTGCTCTACTCGAAATATCCTGCTGCTGATGGTTTGCTGACAGTCAAGGATAACCAACAACTGTTTCGCGAGGCTATCCACCTGCGCAATCGTATTGTAGCACAGGAGATAGCCATTGCCCGTAAGGGTTTTTCTACTGTCTGGCCTTCGCTACATGCTGATGTGTTGCTGGAAAGGCAGGAGAAGTCCGACTTCTTCCAGCGTTATATCCGTCCCCAAATCGATGGCATTCTGCAACCTCTGAACAACCTGACGGATGTTGAGCGCGACTATATAGAGCGGATGATGACCTTTGTCTATCGTGAGCAGTTTGCTCAACAACTGACCAAGAATACTGACGAGGATCTGCGTCGTGGTGATATGGTTTACCTATATGAGATTGCAACGCCACACTCTGACCCAAGGTCAGAGAAAGACAACGATGCCGATCCATCACACCATATATTATATAAAGGTATTATAGAACGGATTGACGATGAGTCGTTGACAGTATGGCCCAGCAACAACATTAAGGATGCCCCTGAAACATTCAGCAAAGAGACTTACGCCATTGAAGCAGCCACAACAGATGCGACAGCTACCGCAGCCCTTCGTAGTCTGATGGCTTTCTGTGCGGCTCCTACTGATAAACGCGACTTGCTTTTAGGTAAGCGTGAGCCTCGTTGCGACCAGTCGCTGCAGCTTTCGCGCAGCTATCATCCTGCCTACGACGATATTCTGTTACGCGCCAAACAGGCCCGTGACTATTTCTTGTTACAGGGTCCTCCAGGAACAGGCAAGACCTCGATGGCTCTTCGCTTTTTGGTCGAAGAGGAGTTAGAATTAAATTCTTCACTCTTCACTCATCACTCTTCACTAGAGCAAAGCTCGCTCCTCCTGACCGCCTATACCCATCGTGCTGTCGACGAGATATGCAGCATGCTTGAAGAAAGCGGACAAGACTATCTGCTGTTGGGTGGTGAGGCCATGTGTGACCCCCGTTTTGCCCATCGGTTGCTCAGCCGTTCATTCGGTGACCAGCCCAAGTTGAGTGCGATGCGTCAACGATTGAAGGATGTGCGTATCATTGTCAGTACCACGCTGACACTCTTGACGCGCCCCTACCTGTTTAGCATCAAGCACTTCTCGTTGTGCATTGTCGATGAAGCGTCGCAGATACTCGAGCCATATATTGTTGGCCTATTATCATCCAAACAGATAGACCGTTTCATCCTGATTGGCGATCACAAGCAGTTGCCTGCCGTTGTGGCACAGTCCGACGATGACCCTCGCCTACACAGTTGTCGCCAGTCGCTGTTTCAGCGATTGTTGCGACATGAGCAGGCGTTAGGCCGCAGCACCTTTACGGGCGTTCTGACCCATCAGGGCCGTATGCATCCCGATATTGCAGCCTTCCCCAATGAATGGTTCTATGCCAGTGAGCAGTTGCAACCCGTACCCCTGCCTCATCAGGAAGAGACGGCCCTCGGTTATCTCCTGCCTTCTGTTGACATGCTCGACGACCAATTGAAGCAACATCGTGTACTGTTTCTCCCTTCTTCTCTCACCTCCTCACCTCCTCACCTTCTCACCTCTGAGCCTGCTATCGTTGCCGACTTGCTGCACCGCCTTTATCGGCAGATAGGCAGTGACCGCTTTGACGTGAATCGTAGTATTGGTGTCATCGTAACCTACCGTTATCAGATAACCCTGATACGTCGCGAGATAGCTAAGCTCAATCTTCCCATGTTGCTCGATATCAGCATCGATACCGTCGAGCGTTATCAGGGTTCACAACGCGATGTCATTATCTATGCCTTTGGTGTGCAGGACCAAGCTGATCTCGACTTCCTGACAGCCAATTGTTTCGAAGAGGACGGACGCACCATCGACCGCAAACTCAATGTCGCTATGACGCGTGCCCGCAAGCAATTGCTGATGACGGGCAATCCCCATATTCTGCGTCAGAATCCCATCTACGCCGAACTCATTCGGCGCTATGCACACTCTGATGTTTAGCGGTACAAGTCGTGCTGGTTCAATTCATTTGTTCTTGTTTTTGTACCCCCTTGGCTTAAGCCGCTCCCCATTTTGCGAATAGTCCCACATAAATTTAAAAATAATTTTTATCATTTTTGGGGTTTAATATCATTATCTCTGTAATCTACTGATGTACATTTAGTTACTTTTGCGAGAAAAACAAGAGTTTTACATATAATCGCTAAAAAAACGGCGATTTTATGATAGTAAAACTTTCAACATCATTGCTGTAAACAGATGAAGCATAGCGAATTACAAAGAGAGTGTTTTATAGTTTTACTTCGGGAACAACCTGGCCATCGAAGAGATTGATGATGCGCTGAGCATAACCTGCATCACGCTCAGAGTGAGTCACCATCACGACGGTAGTGCCTTCCTGGTTCAGTTGGGTGAGCAGTTGCATCACTTCGAGACCGTTTTTAGAGTCGAGGTTACCAGTAGGCTCGTCAGCGAGGATTAGCTTGGGATTCATCACGACGGCACGGGCAATGGCCACACGTTGCTGCTGACCTCCAGAGAGCTGCTGGGGGAAGTGGTGTGCGCGATGCGAGATGGCCATACGACGCAGCACCTCTTCCACCCTCGCCTTGCGTTCCTTCTTAGGCACGCCTAGATAGGTCAAAGGCAGTTCCACGTTTTCTTCAACATTGAGCTCATCAATCAGGTTGAAACTCTGGAATACAAAGCCAATCTGCCCCTTGCGAACCTTCGTGCGCTGGCTTTCCTTCAGCGAACCTACGTCCTGCCCATCGAGCCAATAGTTGCCACCAGTAGGATTGTCGAGCAAGCCTAATATATTTAGCAGAGTTGATTTACCACAGCCCGAAGGCCCCATAATGGCTACAAACTCACCTTTCTGTACTTCGAGCGATACACCGCCCAATGCTACGGTCTCCACCTCTTCCGTGCGGAACACCTTCTGAATGTTTTCAAGTTTAATCATTATTTATTCTGTCTTAATATTATTAATCGGATTCTCTGAAGCAGCGCGCCAGCTCTGGACAATGACGGTGAGCAGGGAAATGATGAAGCAGGTAAACCCGGCAGCAGCGAATATCCAGGGGCTGAGCGTGATGCGATAGGAGAAGTTCGTGAGCCAGTCGCTCATGATATAATATGAGATAGGTACGGCGATGACGAACGACACCAGCATGGGCACGGAGAAGGTGCGGAGCATTAGCAGCAACACCTCGCCCGATGTCGAGCCCATCACCTTGCGGACAGCTATCTCCTTCTTGCGCTGGCGAATGAAGAAAATCGACATGCCGACGTAGCCCAGCACAGAGATGACGATGGCAATAAGTGTGAACAGCGAGATAATCGTCAGTGTGTTCTGCTGGTCCTCAAAGGTCTCGGCGATACCCTCTTCCAAACTGCTGACACACCAACCCAATTCTTCTTCAGAGACACCCAGCCCTCTCAGCATTTCGTCGAAAGCGGTCTTCGCCTGCTTATCTCCATTTGTCTTGACGAGGAAGTTGGGACTTTTCACATGTTCCTGTAGACGAATGGCGAAAGGTTCTGCTTCGTGTAGCACGTTGATGCGATGAAAATCCTTGATAATACCGCTGATAGGTGCCGTCTCGTCTTTGCCCCAAACCATCTCGCGGTCATCATCCGACAACTCCAACCTACGCTTGGCATCCTCATTCAGATAGTAGCCATTGCTGGTGTTACCATAGTCTTGGAGAATATCCAGTCCATAGAGGCTGAAGGCCGTCGAGTCCAGATCGGTCAGGAACAGGCTCGTCAGTTTGTCGCCGTTCGTAATACTTCTTATGCTACTGTTGTAGGTGACAAAGGTCGTTCCGCTATACTCACCAATTCGCTCTACGAAAGGCATCTTCTCCAACAGACTCCTGACAGTCTGGCTTTTACCATCAGGTATGTTCACATAATAGAGTCGTTCCGTATTGAATCCTATTGGTGCATGAATAAGGTGATGTAGTTGTAACCAGATGACAAGGGCAGAAGTCAGCATCGTGATGGTGACGACGTTCTGCAGGATGATGAACACCTTGCCCAGCACCATCTTGGAGCGATAGCGGAAGCTGCCTTTCACGATGTCGATGGGTTGGAAGCGGGAAATCTGCCATGAAGGCATAATGCCTGAAATGATGCCTGTCAGCAATACGAACCCCATGCTGACACCTACAGTGTCCAAACGAATATCATTCATCAGTTCAATCTTACCCTTGAACAGTTCGGCAGCTTCGCCTTGGAAACAGCAGGCTAAGACGAAACCTGCGACAAAACAGAAAGTCACCATCAGCGTAGACTCGACAATTAACTTCAGGGAAATGCTGCGCTGACTGCTGCCAAAGAGGCGTCGCGTGGCCATCTCCTTGGCGCGGAAGCCTGTATTGGCGACGGTCAGGTTGATATAGTTGCTGACAGCGAAGAATAGGATGGCCAGCACGGCGGCCAAAAGGATATGGAGTCGTGTCTTGTCACCTTTCTGCATGCCTGCACCGTTGTTTTGCGGTGCAAACATAATGTCGGTCAGTGGTGTTGCAAAGAACTCTTGGTTTTCCATGTGTTCCCACATATAGTTCTTGGCCAGATGGGCTTCTATCACTTTTTTCTTGGCATCAAGTGTCGCGCCTGGACGCAACATAAGAAATGCTTTGCAGGCACCTGTACCGCTATATGCGAAAGAACGGGGTCTAAGCGTATAGCCCATCACCTGAGGAAAACGCTCCATGTTGGCAATGATTTGCGTCTCATTGGGCAGCACCGTACGGTCGAAATCCTTCACGATGCCGCTGACAGTATAGACCAACGTCGAGTCGTACGGATCTTCGTGGTTCATGAAGACAGAGCGCTTGCCAACAATCTGCAACGACTCGCCGATGGGATCCTTCTCACCAAAGAGACGCCGAGCCAGTCTTTCTGTGATAACGCACTTGTCTGGCGCATCGAGAACTGTCCGTTTGTCTCCCTTCGTTAATTCAAAATCGAAGAAGTTGAAGAATGTCGAGTCTGCCAGCATAATGATGCCATTCTCCTTATCTCCATCCTTCACCTCTTGCTGACCATATTTTATCCGTCCGTTCTGACTCATCACGCAACAGGTCTGCTCTATTTCCGGGCACATCTCTTTAATCTCTTGTGCAGCTTGCGGCCACATAAAGAAGTCCTCGCCACTACCCGTCAGGTAGATGCGGTCGGCATTCTTGTGCCACGAGTCGATGCTGTATTGGCGCCAGGTGTAGTCGCCCATGAGGATGATGAACATCAGCGACACCACTAGCCCTGCTATATTAATAAAGGTATATAGCTTGTTGCGCGACAGGAATCTGAAATAACTCTTCATACGTTCTTTTGTCTTTTCTGATGCAAAGTTATGCCATAAAAATGAATCCGCCAAGGTTTTCCACCCTGGCGGAAGCAGATTGTCTAATAATTAGACACCTTGGCGTCAAAGATTTAGACACCCTCGTCGTTTGCAACTGTTTGGTTTGTTGTTGTTTGGTTTGTTGTTGTAGTACAGCAACAGACAGAACAGAGAGAACGGGCCATGTCGTTCAAGGAGAGACATTGGTTGCGGCTGATAGTTGTGTGCTCGTTGTGGTGCTCCCACGGCGCGAGGATGAGCAGCTGCCCTCGGGCACAGGCCTCCATGCGCTGCCCGCCCGGTTTGGCCAGGTCGGTGAAGCCGTTCTCCTGCAGATAGATAAGGGGGAAGCCCTGCTCAAAGGCGGCACGCATCACAGCCTTCTCGCCCGGCGAAATGGAGGGCGATACTAGCACAGCTCCCCCTGCGGCAGCTTTTGTAAAGTAAGCCACGCGCTCCTGTATCTCAGCCTCCGTCAGTCGGCGGGAGCATTGCACCTGCAACAAGACCGGCCGCTGCAGGAGGAACTGGTTGCCGATGGCAGAGAACGACAAGTTTCCAACGCTCAAGCCCCTTTGTACGCGGAAGAGGTCGGGGTGCTCCCGCTTCATCAGCAGGCGGCGCGGGTTGTCACGCAGGTAGTTGTTCCAGCGCTTTAGCTGGCCTTTCTGCAGCAGGAGCTTGTCGTTGTAGCTCGGCTCAAAGAGCAGGCCGTGCTTGCGGTCT
>CAMHTW010000060.1 GCA_946188165.1 uncultured Prevotella sp. | reverse complement strand
TCCAAGGTAATGCTAGTCTTTTGACCTTGGCTACACCTTGGGTACACCTTGGGTATACCTTGGGTATACCTTGGGTATACCTTGGGTAGAGTATGTGAAATCCGCCACAAAAGTATAAAAAATCCATCAAATAGAAAAAGAAAAATTGATATTTCTACTGACGAGCATATCCGAAATTACCAGAATTGGCTAATTGTCGCACGTGCGAGTAGGGTGACGCATCGCCGAAGTCAGGAGTGAATTGCGGGCTGTTTGCAGTGTAAAAACGTTCATTGCTTGCAAATTTGTTGCAATGAACGTTTTTTGTTAGTGTATGTATCATTATTTATAGGATAATAGGAAGTAATGTACTACTTTTGCAGCAGTTAATTTCAAAAACTAAAAACTCTGATGAAGATGAAAAAAACAATTTTGATGCTTATGGCAGTCATGATGGCGTTGGCAACGAAGGCCCAGGTGAAGCCGACGGTGCTGGGCGACAAGCACGCCATGCTGAAAGTGAAACAAGGAGAAAAGTACCTGCTGCTGCCCGTGCAGGAGTCGGAAGACATTGCAGCCATTGCAGTGTTGAACGGCAAGAACGACATGGTTCAGCGCATGAACGTGAAGCTGGCTATTGACCGCGTAGATTACTATGTGCCCTACGAGCTGAAGGGTGCGGCGCTGCTGGACATCGAGTTTCACGGCGACCGACGCCAGAAGGGTGCCGTGGGCGAGTTTGTGTGCTGGAAGGAGATGAAATACTCAGATAGGTTCGATACGACAAACCGCGAGCGGTTCCGTCCTGTCTATCACCATACGCCACAGTACGGATGGATGAATGATCCGAATGGTATGTTTTATAAAGATGGTGTATGGCATCTGTATTACCAGTGGAACCCCTACGGATCGCAGTGGGAGAACATGACGTGGGGACACTCTACGTCGCGCGACCTTATTCATTGGGAGGCACAGCCGACGGCACTGGAAATGGACTGGCTGGGCAGCATCTTCAGCGGGTCGTGTGTCGTCAAGGGTGACGAGGTGGTGGCGATGTACACCTCTGCCGGTCATCACCAGACGCAATCGCTGGCCTTCTCGAAGGACGGCGGTCGTACGTTCCAGAAATATGCGGGCAACCCCGTGCTGACCACCAGTGACGTGGCAGACTTCCGAGACCCGCGTCCGTTCTGGAATGAGGACATCAAGGCATGGAACCTGATTCTGGCTGCCGGGCAGGAGATGCGCATCTACTCGTCGAAGGACCTGAAGGACTGGAAATACGAGAGCTCGTTCGGTAAGGAGTATGGCTGTCATGGCGGTGTATGGGAATGCCCGGATCTGTTCAAAGTGAAAAGTGAAGAAGTAAATAGTGAAAAATGGGTGCTGATTTGCAACATCAACCCGGGAGGTCCCTTCGGCGGCAGTGCCACCCAGTATTTTGTGGGACAGTTTGACGGCAGGAAGTTCACCTGTGAGTCGATGCCAAAGGTGACAAAATGGCTAGACTATGGCAAGGATCACTATGCTACGGTGTCATTCTATAATGCTCCGGAGAACCGCCGCGTGGTGCTGGCATGGATGTCAAACTGGCAGTATGCCAATCAGGTGCCTACGAAGCAGTTCCGCAGTGCCAACTCGATTCCCCGCGACTTGGGGCTGTTTACTCACGGCAACGAGACGTATGTCAGCGTGGTGCCCTCGAAGGAGATGCTGGCAATACGCGGCGGGAAGCTGAAGAAGCCTACCGAGACATGTGAGATTGTGGTGGACATGAAGAACCAGGCGGAAATAGTGTTGACGAACAGTAAGGGCGAGCAGGTGACGATGACATACGACGGCACTAAACAGAAGTTCACGATGGACCGCACAAAGAGCGGCGATGTGGGATTCAGCGAGGCTTTCCCCTGCGTGACGGAAGCGCCTACCTACGGACAGGTGAAGCAGCTGCGCATATTCATTGACCGCTGTTCGATAGAGGTGTTCGATGCCGACGGCAAGATGGCCATGACCAACCTGGTGTTCCCTTCGGAGGCTTATAATGAGATGAAGGTAAAGGGCGGAAAAGCGACTGTCTTCGAAATGAGAAATGAGTAATTATGCATTAGGCATTATGAATTATGAATTATGAATTATTATGAATAAGAATAAATCGATTTATCTGATTCCCGTGATGCTCTGCTTCTTCTGCATGGGCTTCGTGGACTTGGTGGGCATTGCCTCCAACTATGTGAAGGCCGACTTAGGGTTGAGCGACTCGGTGGCCAACGTGTTCCCCTCGTTAGTATTCTTCTGGTTCCTGATTTTCAGCGTGCCAACGGGTATGCTGATGAACAGGATAGGGCGTAAGAAGACGGTGCTGCTGTCGCTGGTGGTGACGGTAGTGTCGCTGCTTATTCCGCTGCTTGGCAGTGGCTTTGCGGTGATGCTGGTAGCTTTCTCGCTGTTAGGCATCGGCAATGCGCTGATGCAGACCAGCATCAATCCGCTGGCGATGCTGATAATAGGCGACAAGAACCTGGCATCGACACTGACCTTCGGACAGTTTGTCAAGGCCATCGCATCGTTTCTGGCGCCTTACTTGGCGATGTGGGGTGCTACTCAGGCCATGCCGACATTCGGCTACGACTGGCGGGTGTTGTTCTTAGTGTATTTCGTGGTGGGCCTGCTTGGCACGGCTCTGCTATGGGTGACACCTATTCAGGAGGAAATACAGGAGGGCAGGTCGTCGTCGTTCATGGACTGTCTGCGACTGTTGGGCAAGCCCATCGTGCTGCTGTCGTTCTTGGGCATCATGTGTCATGTGGGCATAGACGTGGGCACTAACACCACGGCTCCGAAACTGCTGATGGAGCGTGTGGGCATGACGCTGAACGAGGCTGCCTTTGCCACGTCGCTGTACTTCATCTTCCGTACCATCGGTGCGCTGACGGGGTCGTTCTTCCTGCGGGTGATGAAGACGCGCTGGTTCTTCATCATCAGCGTCAGTCTGATGGCGGCATCGATGGCGCTGATGTTCGGCGGCACGTCGAAAACGGTGCTCTATACCGCCATCGCTCTGGTGGGCTATGGCAACTCGAATATCTTCTCGATGGCATTCTCGGAGGCTCTGCTGTCGGTGCCCGACAAACAGAACGAGGTGTCGGGACTGATGATCATGGGTCTGTTCGGCGGTACCATCTTCCCGCTAATCATGGGATTCTGCAGTGATGCTATGGGACAGGCTGGTGCGGTGGCTGTCATGGCTGTCGGCGTGATATACTTGTTTACTTATATTCCTAGAATAAAACGATAAAACAAAGAGTATTATGGCTAACAAGAGATTTGTAGTAGGCCTCGGAGAGGCTTTGTGGGATGTACTTCCCGAAGGAAAGAAACTGGGTGGGGCACCTGCCAACTTTGCTTACCATGCCGGACAGTTTGGACTGGACACCATCGCCATCAGTGCATTGGGCGAGGACGAGTTGGCCGAAGAAACCATTAAGGCGCTGAAGGAGCACGGGCTGAACTACCTGATGCCGCACGTACCATATCCGACGGGTACGGTACAGGTGACGCTGTCGGGCGACGGTATTCCTGCCTACGAGATTAAGGAGAACGTGGCATGGGACAATATTCCCTACACGCCGGAGATGGCAGAGATAGCCCGTAACTGCCGTGCCGTGTGCTTCGGTTCGCTGGCCCAGAGGAATGTGACGTCGTGGGCTACCATCCGTCAGTTCTTGGACGACACGCCAGAAGACTGCCTGAAGATTTTCGACATCAACCTGCGCCAGCAGTTTTATACGAAGGATGTCATCGAGGAGTCGCTGAAACGTTGTAACATCCTGAAGATTAACGACGAGGAGCTAGTGGTGATAAAACGTATGTATGGCTATGACGACCTGGACATGCGGGGCATCTGCGAGAAGATGCTGGCTGAGTACGGCCTGAAGATGCTGGTGCTGACCTGCGGCACCAACGGGTCGTATGTCTTTGCACAGGGACTGACATCGTTCCAAGAGACACCAAAGGTGACGGTAGCCGACACCGTCGGTGCTGGCGACTCGTTTACGGGGGCGTTCTGTGCGGCCATCCTCAACGGCAAGGCTATGGAGGAGGCTCACCGTATGGCGGTGAAGGTGTCGGCCTTCGTCTGTACGCAGAATGGTGCTATGCCGACGCTGCCTCCAGAATTGAAGGGCTGAAGAATAACCCCTTGACGCTATTTCGCTAATCTGCCGTTTTTCGGGCAGACAACTTTACACGGGTAGCGTGGAATATAGTGAAGAGGATTTGCACGAGAAGTAAAAATCGCTGTAAAACAACTAAGATGGCAGGTACCTATCACCTGCCATCTCATTCGTTGCCATCACGTTTTAGAGAGGCAAATTTAAGCATCTATTAGTGGGCATAATAGCCTTCGACCAGTTGTGCTACCTTCTGAATGTTGAAGTAATCGTTGTAATCCAGTTCGTAGGTGGGCACAATGCCTGCATCAATGTTTTCGCCCTTCTGGTTGTTCAGACGACCCCTATGCGTCGAATAGCGATAGCCGAAACCATCGGCTGAGGGGTTGTAAAGCACGCAGCACGAACCGCCACCCGACCGCTGACCTAGCAGGGGAATGCCGTAGTCCTTGAGCAGGGCGGGCAGCATGTTGCCACACGAGAAACTGCAAGGACTGATGAGCAGGGCAAAGTTCAGGTCGTACTTCACCTCGGCATCCTTCTCGTCGAACTTACCATCCAGATTGCGGTCGACGTCGTAGGAACACTTCATCTTCTGGCCCGTCAGCGTGTTCTCGTAGAGGAAGTCAGCCTTGTTACTGAAAATGGAAGTGACGAACATGACAACATCCGACGAGCCACCACCATTGGTTGAGATGTCGAGCACGAAATTCTTGACTTCAGGGTCGTTCTCGGCCTTCTCAAGCGCATCGGTCAGTGCTACCAACCAGTCGTCTGGATAGTCGGCAACTGTGGGTTTGAGACCTTCACCCTTGTAGAACTTACGCCAGCCGGAGTCGTCGCACAAGAACGAGTCGAACCAGCAATAGACCGTTTCACCCTCTTTGTAGTACTTAACGCCAGCACCCATCTTCTCCGTACGCTTCTCATTCAAAAGGGCATGAAGGCGGTATTGGTCGATTAAGACCTGTTCAACGCCAGCATATTCAGGACAATACGTATCGAATTCTTTGCGCTTGGCATTTTTGACAGCATTCATCTCTGACCAGAAGGTGCTCTCTTTATCTATCTGGCTGATAACGGTTACGTCGGTATAAGTATGTCCACCATCGTTCAGCAGATAGCCTAACGTAGTGGTGCCAGCAATATATTCGTACATGTTCTGCGACTTCAGCAGTTCACGCGTCATCTGACCAGCTTGTCCGTAATCCAGCAAGGCCTGATCCAGGCCCTTCTCCTTCAGCCCTTTGTTCTCCAAGAGCGTGCGTCCTGGGTAGCCGAATAAGTTGGTCAGCGTAAAGCAGAGGTTCTTGTAGGCGAAGTCGGCCATGTCAGCAGTACGCGTCTCGTTCAGGATGGGTGCAATGAATTGCTGCGGATAGCCGTCATCCAAACTGTATGCACCGTTGGGTGCCACCATCACGGTCTGTCCGTTGAAGCATGCCATGTGCATATAGCCGTCAATATAGAGGTCGGCAATCGTGGCAAAGGGGAAATATACATTCGCGTCGTCGGCCCTCAGGTCGATGTCGAATTTGCCATAGTCCAGCGCCACATGCACCTGCTGGGGTGTTTTCTCCAACGACTTCCAGCGGATGATGGGCAGTGCGTCATAGACGGTATTGGGCATACCTGGCTGCACCATACCCATCATATTGGTAAAAGCCTCGTAGTCGTCGCTCTCGAAGACGTCCTTCGCCACGTCAACTGTTGCCGAGCCACAGGGACTGGTCAGCGCATACTGATTGTCGGCAGTCTTCGTCACCTGTACGGTTGTACCAGGATACATGATGCGTTGGAAGTCGCTGATGCTGACATACGCCACGTTGGGCATGTCGTTATAAAAGCGCAGCATCACCGTGCCTTGTGACTCACCATTGGGGGTCACGACAGGCGCCATGCGTTCCACATAGTCTTTCTGGTCGGGATTGACGGGTTCGGGTACTGGGTTGTCGTCTATAGAACAGGCAGACAACACGAAAAGGGCTATCAGCTGGCAGAGCAGCGGATGCAGATGTAAGTGTTTAGGCATAATCATCATTGTCTTATTTTTATCAAAAACTTCAGCCATCAGCCATCAGCCATCAGCCATCTTCCATCTTACTTCTTACTTCTGACTGTCCTTCTGGCGGATTTCCACGCGACGGATCTTGCCACTGATGGTTTTGGGCAGTTCGTCGACAAACTCGATGATACGAGGATATTTGTAAGGCGCCGTCTCGCGTTTGACGTGCTGTTGCAGTTCCTTGATGAGGTCATCGCCGGCCTTGTCCTTCCACTCCTTGCCTAATACGACGGTGGCCTTGACCACCATGCCGCGGATGTCGTCTGGCACACCGGTAATGGCGCACTCTACGACGGCGGGATGGGTCATCAGCGCACTCTCAACTTCGAACGGACCGATGCGATAGCCGCTGGACTTGATGACATCGTCGATACGACCCTCGAACCAGTAGTAGCCGTCCTCGTCGCGCCATGCCATGTCGCCTGTGTGGTAGATGCCGTCGTGCCAGGCTTCGCGGGTCTTCTCTTCGTCACGATAGTAGCCCTTGAAGAGTCCGATAGGCTTCTTGTCGCCTACACGGATGACTATCTCACCCTTTTCGCCGTCTTCGCACGGGGTGCCGTCGGCACGCAGCAGGTCGATGTCGTACTGTGCATTGGGAATGCCCATCGAGCCGGGCTTGGGCTGCATCCAGGGGAAGGTGCCCAGGGTCATGGTGGTCTCGGTCTGTCCGAAGCCTTCCATCATCTTGATGCCGGTCTTCTCGTAGAACTTATCGAACACGGCAGGATTCAGTGCCTCGCCTGCCGTACAGCAGTATTCCAGACTGGAGAGGTCGTACTTGCTAAGGTCCTCGCGAATCATGAAGCGGTAGATGGTAGGCGGTGCACAGAAGCTGGTGACGCGGTACTTCTCCATCTGACGTAACAAGGTATCGGCATTGAACTTCTCGTGGTCGAACACGAAGACAGTTGCCCCGGCAAACCACTGGCCGTAGAACTTGCCCCAGACGGCCTTACCCCAGCCCGTGTCGGCTACGGTCAGGTGCAGGGAACCCTCGTGCAGGTTGTGCCAGAAACAGCCGGTGGTCAGATGGCCCATGGCATAGAGGTAGTCGTGAGCCACCATCTTGGGCTCGCCACTGGTGCCGCTGGTAAAGTACATTAACATGGTGTCATCGTTCTCGTTGACGAAGGCCGGACGTACGAACTTGGGGGCTTGCTGCCACTCCTTGGTCCAGTCATGGTAGAGTGCAGAGTGCAGAGTGCAGAGTGCAGAGTTTGCTACCGCTGTTGTTTGTTCGCCGACGGCAATGACCGTTTTCAGCGTCGGACTCTCGTCAACAGCCAATCCTATCTGCTCGCAAATATAATCGTCCTTGGCGCAGATGATGGCCTTGACCGAGGCCCGCGTGTTACGATACACGATGTCGTGCTTGGTCAGCATGTGGGTGGCAGGAATGACAATGGCACCAATCTTACAGAGTGCCAGCATGATGACCCACCATTCGTAATGACGCTTCAGAATGAGCATCACGGGGTCGTTCTTGCCAATACCCAACGTCTGCAGGTAGGAAGCGGCCTGGTCGGACTGTTCCTTCAGTTCACCGTATGTGGTACGTCTCTCCTCACCCTGGTCGTTGGTCCAAAGGATGGCCAGCTTCTCGGGGGCCTCCTCAGCCCACGCGTCCATGACGTCGTAGGCAAAGTTGAAGTTCTCAGGGATGATGAACTCCAAATTCTTGTTGTAGTCTTCTACAGACTTGAAACTGGTCTGTTTTAAAAATCTCTCTATCATAAGTCTAGTTTTTATTCTACCGTAAAGGCCAGGAATTTGACCGCTTTGTCGCCAACAGCCAGCATGCCGTGGGGCTTGGTGGAGTCGAAATAGATGCTGTCGCCCTCTTCAAGGATGATGGTCTTGCCACCAATATATAGTTCCATCTTGCCTTCAAGCACCATATTGAACTCCTGTCCTGGATGCGTATTCTTATATATTGTATGTGCGTCGGGCTTAGGCTCAACGGTAACAATGAAGACGTCAGCCTTGTGGTTGACGAAGCCGCCCACCAGCGACTGGTACTTGTAGGCTTTGGTGCGCTCGATGGACATGCCCTGTCCCTTGCGCGTCACGTAGTACGACTTCATGTGCGGAGCCTCGGCGAATATCAGCTCCTCTGTCGATACACCATACTTACGGGCAATCTTCATCAGGTTCGAGATGGTGATGTCCAGCTCGCCCTGTTCTATCTTCTCATACTTGTCAGCACTGATGCCAATGGTTTCGGCCATCTCGCTGACGGGGATGTCGAGCACGTCACGCAGTCCGCGCAGACGCTCGCCAATCTGTTTTAGTTGCTCATCCATATATTTTTTCGGTATTTTATTATTCGATATACGACGTTACTTTGCACCCGCTTTGAGTCCACGGATAACGCTTGACGTAAAGCCCGCGTGTTCCATCTCGTTCAGTCCCTTAATGGTGACACCACCAGGCGTGGTCACCAAGTCGATGGCTGCTTCGGGATGCAGACCCGTAGCCTCCAGCAGTTCAACAGCACCCTTCATGGTCTGCATCACGATCTGCTTGGCCTCGTCGGCCTTGAAGCCTAATTCCACACCGCCCTCACTGGCTGCACGGATATAGCGCATGGCATAGGCAATACCACAGGAAGCTAACGTCGTACCAGCACCCAGATGCTGCTCGTCGGTTATGATGCTCTTGCCCATAGAATCGAACAGGTTCTGTATCGCATCGGTATGCTGCTGCTCGACAGCCATAGCTGGTGCGATAAACGTCATAGATGCCAACTGCGCAATGGCGATATTCGGAATCACCAGAAAGGTGGGAATCAGTTTGCCGCCATCCTTGACCATCCACTCCTTGATGCTCTCAGACTTCACGCCAGCGGCCACCACAACAAGTATCTGCTTGTCGTAGTCCATCACCTCACGAATACCCTTCAGCACCTGTTCCACCAGCCAAGGCTTAACAACGACACATACCACGTCGGCACCCTGTGCTGCCAACTGGTTGCTGGGCGTGGCGGTAATGCCCATATCGGCAAACTTGTCACGGGAAATACGCGAAGGATCGCTGATGCAGATATCCTCATTCTTGATATAATCGCCCTTGATCAGGCCCTCGGCCATAGCGCCACCCATGGCACCAGCTCCAATGATACTTATCTTCATAGTGTCTGTAATATTTTCTTTAGTTTATCGATGAATTCATCTGCCTCCTGCTTGGTCAGACAGAGCGGTGGCAACAGTCTCAGCACGTTCGTACCGGCACAGCCCGTGAAGCAGTGTTCACTATAGATAAGCGGCTGGCGCACATCCTTATGGGGAATGTCGAGGTCGATACCTATCATGAGGCCACGACCACGAACATCAGTGATGTGGGGGCTCTGGATATCTTTGATTTGTGCTATCAGGTACTCTCCTACCTTACGGGCGTTCTCCACCAGATTCTCCTGTTCGAACACGTCAAGCACGGCCAACGCTGCAGCACATGCCAGATGGTTGCCACCAAACGTCGTACCCAACTGTCCATAGACGGGCTTGAAGTCTGGCGAAATGAGCACACCACCCATAGGAAAACCGTTGGCAATACCCTTGGCCACAGTGATGATGTCGGGACGGATGTCGAGCCACTGGTGGGCGAAGAACTTACCGCTACGACCATAGCCACACTGTATCTCGTCGCAAATCAGGATGGTGCCATACTGCTTGCAAGCAGCAGCCAAGCCCTGCGCAAACGCCTTTGTAGCCAGCTGAATGCCGCCCACACCCTGGATGCACTCCAAGATGACCGCACAGACATCGCCCTTGGCGAGTTCCGCCTCCCAAGCGGGAAGGTCGTTCAATGGCAGATAGGTCACATGGCCATTATCGTTGACAGGGGCAATAATCTTGGGATTGTTGGTTACCTCGACAGCTAACGAGGTACGACCATGGAATGCCTTCTGGGCTGACAGCACGCGTGTACGACCATTCGTGAAAGAAGCCAGCTTCAGCGCATTTTCGTTAGCCTCGGCACCACTGTTAATCAGGAACAACTGATAGTCGTCGTAGCCACTGATCTTGCCCAGTCGCTCTGCCAACTGTACTTGCAACTTGTTAATCACCGAGTTAGAGTAGAAGCCTATCTGCCCTAACTGCTCTGTCACCTTCTGGATGTAGTGAGGATGCGAGTGGCCTATAGAAATGACAGCATGACCACCATACAGGTCAAGATATTCCTGACCTTTCTCGTCCCACACGCGGCAACCTTTGCCTTTCACGATGTTCACATCGAACAAAGGATAAACGTCGAATAGTTTCATCATCTTTAATATTATAATCGGGTGCAAGGCTGCGATTAAGCGAGGGCAATGATGCTTGCATCAATTGCCGAGCGCAAGCAGCCTCGCGGCGTTTGCGCCGCAAAGGTAATAAAAAGCACTGATATTCTGCAACTTTCTTCGTACTTTTTTACATTTTTGGCCATCTTGTTGCATAAACATACAAGAATTCTTTTGCATTTCACTCAATTTGCATTACCTTTGCAGGCGAAATGAAGATAGGAACAATAGAATATGGTGAGCGTCCCATCTTCCTGGCACCTATGGAAGATGTGACGGATATCGGTTTCCGCATGCTATGCAAACGGTTTGGCGCAGCGATGGTATATACGGAATTTGTCAGTGCCGAGGCATTGGTTCGTGATGTCAAGTCGACTGTGAAGAAATTGACCATCAGCGACGAGGAACGACCTGTGGGCATCCAGATTTACGGACGTGACATTGATGCGATGGTTGAGGCTGCCAAGATAGTCGAACAGGCAGGCCCAGACCTTATCGACCTGAACTTTGGCTGTCCGGTCAAGAAGGTGGCTGGCAAAGGGGCTGGAGCCGGTATGCTGCAGAACATTCCCAAGATGCTGGAGATTACGCAGAAGGTGGTGGAGGCTGTCAGTCTGCCCGTCACAGCAAAGACCCGTTTAGGCTGGAACCACGAGCAGCTCATCATTACCACATTGGCAGAACAGCTGCAGCAGTGTGGCATCCAAGCCCTGACCATTCATGGGCGCACGCGTAGTCAGATGTACACGGGCGAGGCTGACTGGACACTCATTGGCGAGGTTAAGAAGAATCCCAACATCCATATCCCTATCATCGGCAATGGCGATATCAAGTCATTGGACGATGCGGACAAAGCGTTTGACACGTTTGGTGTCGATGCCGTCATGATTGGTCGTGCCACGTTTGGCTGTCCTTGGATTTTTAGCAGGAAGGAGCTGACCCTCGATGAGAAGATTGACGTTCTGGAAGAGCAGCTGCGCATCAATGTAGAACGCATCGACGAGTATCGGGGCATTCTGCATACGCGTCGCCATTTGGCAGCATCGCCCGTATTCAAGGGTATTCCCAACTTCCGCGAGACACGCATCCGTATGCTAAGGGCAGAAAAAAAGGATGACCTATTGGCCATCCTTGAACAGTGTCGTGAACAGTTACGAACGTAACTATTTCTTTTTCTCTATCAGTTGTAATGCACGCTGGACGGCATCGTTGCTCTCGTTGAAGATGGCGAAATACTCGTCCATGTTCCAGAGGTCGCGGGCTACCAAAGCCTTCAACTGTAAGCGCAGATAAGGTATTGTCTGTTGCAACTCAGCATCATCCTTAGGTGTAACCTTCTGCTTCTCTCCTTCAGCCTTGATATGATCTATCAGCTGTTGGGGAACCTCATAATTCTGACGATAGTCAGCGAAACTGGTGTATTGCTGTTGCAACTCCTTACGATGCTCATCGACATAGCGCAGATTGGCATTGATGATGATGCTCTTGGCTGCCAGCTGGCGATGATACTTGGTATATTTCAGGGTGTCAAGGGGTACGAATTCATCAGGCATGATACCACCACCGCCATACACCACACGATGCTTCTTCAGCGTGTAATACTTGAGGGAGTCAGCAAAATGAACGCTGTCGGCACTCATCAGCTCACCACTCTTCAAGCGATTATAGACGTCCATCGCATAGTCCTTCTGCTTGCCCTTCTCGTAGGGTTTCTGGATGCAGCGACCAGAAGGCGTGAAATAGTGGGCAATGGTCAGACGAATCATCGAGCCGTCAGGCAGGTCGATGGGACGCTGAACCAGTCCCTTGCCGAAGGTACGACGTCCAACGACAATACCACGATCATGATCCTGAATGGCACCAGACACGATTTCAGCCGCAGAGGCCGTATAGCTGTCAACCAATACGATAACCTGTCCTTTCTCGAACAAGCCATCACCTTTGGCCTTATATTCCATACGCTTCACGGTACGTCCTTCGGTATAGACGATAAGCGCATCCTTCTGCAGCAATTCGCTGGCAATATCGACAGCAGCCTGCAGGTAGCCGCCACCATTTTCCTGCAAGTCGAGAATCAAGGTCTTCATACCTTCTTTCTTCAAGCGTTTCAACCCTTCGCAGAACTCATCGTGCGTAGTGGCACCGAAGTTACCAATACGGATATAACCTACATCCTTGCGCAGCATATAGGTAGCATCAATCGACTTCACGGGAATCTTGTCGCGCGTAATAATAAACGTCAAGGTATCAGCAATACCTCGGCGTACGATGCCTAACTTAACCTTTGTACCCTTAGGGCCGCGCAGGCGTTTCATGATTTCCTCTTTCGACATCTTGACACCCGCTATCGTCGTGTCGTTGACATATACGATACGATCGCCGGCGATGATACCCATCTTCTCTGAAGGTCCGCCACTAACGGGCTGGATGACGAGCAGCGTGTCCTCAACCATATTGAACTGCACGCCAATACCTTCGAAGTTGCCCTGAAGGGGCTCGTTCATCTCCTTAACCTCTTTAGGGGTGGAGTAGCTGGAGTGAGGGTCGAGCTTCTCTAACATGCCACGGATACCATCCTCCACCAACTTCTTTTCATCTACACTATCCACATAGAGGTTGGTAATGGCCAGTTCAGCTATCTGTAACTTACGTAGGGGCGAGTCGGCTCCATTGTTGATACGTATTTGGGCGAATAAAGGTGAGAAAGTGAGAAGCGACAACAGCGCTACTAACAAAACATTCTTTTTCATTGTTTTACTCGTATTCTTCTTCTGGGCGGTCTTCCTCGATGACGAGGTTGTCGATGATGAAGTTCTGACGCTCCATTGTATTCTTGCCCATATAATATTCCAATAGTTTCTGTACTTGGTCGTTCTTATGCAGTGTTACCTGCTCCAAACGTATGTCGGGTCCAATGAATCCGGCAAATTCCTCAGGTGAGATTTCGCCCAAACCCTTGAATCGGGTGATTTCCGGGTCTGGTGCCAGGTCTTGAATAGCCTTTAGGCGTTCCTCTTCGCTATAGCAGTAGCGTGTGACAAAGTCACCCTTCTTGCCATCCTCGCGCATAACCTTGTTCTTTATCTTCGTACGCTTGTTGCGAACTCTGAACAATGGTGTTTGCAGCACATAGACATGACCTTTCTTAATCAGTTCTGGGAAGAACTGTAGGAAGAAGGTAATGATGAGCAGGCGGATGTGCATGCCATCGACATCAGCATCCGTTGCCACTATGACCTTGTTATATCTGAGGGTGTCGAGGCCTTCCTCGATATCAAGGGCTGCCTGCAACAGGTTGAACTCCTCGTTCTCGTACACCACCTTCTTGGTCAAACCAAAGCTGTTCAGTGGTTTACCACGCAGCGAGAAGACAGCCTGCGTGTTGACATCACGGCTCTTGGTAATGCTGCCGCTCGCCGAGTCGCCCTCCGTAATGAAGATACACGAATCTTCCTTGCGGTCATTCTTCACATCAGAGAAGTGAATACGACAATCGCGTAGCTTACGGTTGTGCAGGTTGGCTTTCTTGGCACGGTCGCGAGCCAGTTTGGTGACGCCTGCCATCGCCTTACGCTCACGTTCCGTTTCCTTGATTTTATTCTCGATAACCTCAGCGACATCCTGATGGATATGCAGATAGTTGTCAACCTGCTGTTTGATGAAGTCGCCTACATATTTATTAATAGTATCACCATCAGGCGACATAACAGTTGAACCCAGCTTGATTTTCGTCTGACTCTCAAAGACAGGTTCCTCCACATTGATGGCGATAGCTGCAACGATACCCGTACGGATATCGCCATATTCGTATTTGCCAAAGAACTCTTTAATAGTCTTGGCAATATGCTCCTTAAAGGCACTCTGGTGCGTACCACCCTGTGTGGTATGCTGGCCGTTGACAAACGAATAATATTCCTCACCATACTGATTGGCATGCGTGAAAGCAATCTCGATATCGTCGCCCTGCAGGTGAATGATGGGATAGAGAGCGTCGTTCGTCATACGGTCCTTCAACAAGTCCTGCAAGCCATGACGCGAGAGGATGCGACGACCATTATACATGATGGTCAGTCCCGTATTCAGATAGGTGTAGTTTCGGAGCATATTTTCCACAATCTCATCGTGAAACCTATAGTTCTGAAACTTCGTATTGTCTGGCTCGAAATAGATATAGGTACCGTTTTCGTCTTGTGAAGGCTCCGTTACGTCAGAAATCAGCTGACCACTCTCGAAAACGGCCTTGCGCACCTTGCCTTCACGATAGCTGCACACCTCGAAATGAGAACTCAATGCATTGACAGCCTTCACACCCACACCATTCAAGCCGATAGACTTCTTGAAAGCCTTGGAGTCAAACTTACCACTGGTGTTCAGAATGCTAACACTCTCGATGAGCTTACCCTGAGGAATACCTCGACCATAGTCACGTACGGAAATGCGCAGGTTGTCCTCGACATTGACTTCGATACGGTCACCTGCCCGCATCTTGAATTCGTCGATGGAGTTGTCGAACACCTCCTTCAACAGCACATAGATACCGTCTTCTGCTGAGCTACCGTCGCCCAGACGTCCGATATACATACCCGGACGCAGGCGGATATGGTCTAAACCCGATAAGGTCTGAATGTTATCATCGTCGTATTTAACGACGTCTTCTTGGGGAATTACGTTTTGTTCTTCAGCCATTATAATTGTTTCTTATAACATCTTCTGCGTTTATGCTGTATGTGCTCCAGATACTGCCACTGGCTCTGTACTTTTTCGTTGGTTTCCATTTCGACATTGGTCTCGCCCCACTTGAAGCCGTACTTCTGGTAGATGGGAATGAGGTCGTAGAACAGCAGGGCATTGGCACCCTTTTGCTGGTATTCAGGCAGAATACCAATGAGCATCAGGTCGAGACACTCCGCCTTATGGAACTTTAATGCCCTCAGACAATGCCACCAGCCAAAAGGCCACAGACGTCCGTTCTTACACTTCTGCAGGGCTCGTGTCATATTGGTAATCGATATTCCGACGCCAATGACGTCGTGGTTGGGCGTGTTCCAGTCTTCAATGAGACAAAGCATGTCCATATCGAGCATAGGGAAGTACATCTTCAGATATTCGTCAATCTGACGTTCCGTCATCTGCGAATAACCATACAGATGACCAAACGACTTGTTGACGACGTCGAGCACCTTACGACCATACTGTTCCTTGCCGAATACCTGACTACGCTTGGGGTGCATGGGATGCAGATTATACCGTTTCATCACCATTTCGGCTACCTTGCGGAACTTTTCAGGCATACCCTCTTTGGGCACTATGAGTTTGTACTCCACATAGTCGTTGTCCTTCTCCCAACCACCCAACTTCTCCATGTGCTGGGGATAGTAGGGGTAGTTATAAATAGTGGCCATCGTACCCAGTTCCTCAAAACCCTCAATGAGCATACCTTCCGGATCCATATCCGTAAAGCCCAGCGGACCAATCATCTCCGTCATACCTTTAGAACGGCCCCATTGCGCTACGGCATCGAGTAAGGCTTGTGAAACCTCCAAATCGTCAATGAAATCTATCCATCCAAAACGCACGCTGTCTCGTTCCCAGCTCTCGTTGGCACGACGGTTAATGATACCTGCAATGCGCCCCACAACCTTTCCTTCCTTGTAAGCTAGGAAATATTCTGCCTCACAAAACTCGAAGGCAGCATTCTTAGTCTTACTCAAAGTATGAATCTCGTCGGTATAAAGGTTTGGTGCATCGTAGGCATTGCCACGATACAAGTCGTAATGGAGCTGAATGAAGGCATCAAGCTCTTGCTTATTTGTAACTTTGCGAATCTCTACTGATGGCATAAGTGCATTTTCTTAATAATTTTGCAAAGTTAAGAAAAAAAGTGCAAATCGCCAAAAGAATTAACCAATTTTACGGCAAATCAACAGCCTGTGCTCTCCATCTGCCATTGTTGTGGCAAAAATATATACATCGCCACCATCCTTCAATTTCATTTTTTTTCTAAGTTGGTCAACTCTCAAAGGGAAGTTTCTGACACTGATATTGGCTTGTTCCACCTCTTTCAAAGCTGTGCGCAGCTCCTGTTTGTTCATCGATGAAATAGCTAATACCTGAAATCTCCTGCCAGGAAACTCATCGATTTCGACGTCAGAAAGGAAGAGGTGCGAATTAGAAGCAATCTGCCGAACTGGGAATCGTTGTTCAACTTCGTCAAAGCACCCTGCCTTCATGATGCTGGCATTGGGCTCGTAGAGGAAGTGAGAAGGTGAGGAAGTGAGAAGGGAAGAAGAGGAGGATGAGAGAAAGGGAGAGGGGGAGAAGGTAAACGACTGTTCCCCATCTTTACTCAAATTGACGCACACCACGTGCAAGTCGCCTGAACACTCCTTATCGAGAATGAGTAAGAGTTCCTTACATTCGTTGTCAACACTAACAATGTGGACTTCACTGACATATTTTAAATCCTCTACGGCTTTACGCCAGTCAAGCATGGGCGAGAGTTTGAGCATCACACGATTGGCTTTCTCCAGCAACAACGGCAACAATTCGAGTACATTGGGCGAACAGTCACCGATGCTATAGGCACGCCCTCCATGCTCGTTCCTGCGTGCTGGGTCCATATAAACCAAGTCCACGTGTGGCATCGTAGTCAGGTGTGTTGCTGTATCACTACAACACACAGAGCACTCCAAGCCCAAAAGTTCGAAATTATGCGATGAAATAGCACATAGCTGCTCGTTCTGCTCTACATAACAGCGATGCTGGAAGCCCTGCGACAGCCAATAGAAGTCTACGCCAAAGCCCCCGGTAAGATCTACAAACACACTCCCCTCGCCTTTCGGAGAGGGTTTAAGGGCAAGGTTCTCTTTATACCTCGCCGTCTGTTCACTGGAGCATTGCTCCATATTGAGATGAGGGGGATAGACGACGCCATCGACAGATGCCCATGAAGGCAACTTCCGTCGGGCCGTCTGTCTGCCGGCAATCTGCTGCAAGGCCATCTGAAGGTCCACCTCAGCGTCCTTCGCCCCCTGCAAAGCCAGCTTGCGGACGTCATCATTAGCATGCTGACGAATGAAATCCCACGTCTTCTCATTGATTAACATGCTGCAAAAGTACGAAATTTTTCTTAATTATCAATTATCAATTATCAATTATCAATTATTTATATTATCTTTGCACCGTATTAATACAATATTATTATGAAAATAGCTTTAATCGGCTACGGCAAGATGGGTAAGATGATAGAGCAGATAGCCCTGAGCCGTGGTCATGAAATTGTGAGTATCATCGACATTGACAATCAGGATGACTTCGACAGCGAGGCCTTCAAGAGTGCTGATGTGGCGATAGAGTTTACGGCTCCGCAGGCAGCTTATGGCAACT
>CAMHTW010000059.1 GCA_946188165.1 uncultured Prevotella sp. | reverse complement strand
GAAACATTAAAGATTAAACATTAAATTCGCTTCGCTCAGAAGCATGAAACATGAAAGCAATGCTGAAATCGGAACTGGCGCGTGAAGCTGGAGTCAGCATGAGGACGTTCCGGCGTTGGTGTAAGCCTTTCCGCAAGGAACTTATCCAAATGGGCTGGCGACCCGAAATGAAGCTGCTACCACCTAAAATCGTTGCCTTTTTAGCGGACAAATTGTGCATTATCGTGCCTAATGAGGCCTAATGCGGACAAAAGCGGACAGCGATATTCAGGGGGTTCGTATCTTTGCATTCGAAATCGGGAACAATCGGTACTCCGAAAGAAATTCTAGATACTCCGAAAGAAAATCCGATTACTCCGAAAGTAATGGCGCATTCGCTAGTGAACAGTGAACAGTGAATAGTGCTTAGTATTAACATTAAATTAAAAATTAAAGAATTATGGCATTGGAATTGAATTTGACAAAGAACACCAACGACGCTATTCAGGGCACGTTGGGCAAGTACTACGCTCGCGTAGAGTACAAGGGAACCATGGGTTTGCGCGACCTCGCCACCCACATGCACCACCACAACACCGCCTTCTCGAAGGGTATCATCACTGGTGTGCTGAACGACATGGTGGACTGCATCAAGGAACTGGCTCTGCTGGGCTACGTGGTGAAGATTGACGACCTCGGCCTGTTCAAGGCCTCCGTCGACGCCAACGGACTGACGCTGGAGCAGGGCGCCAAGATCACCGCAGGACGCGGCGCACAGCGCAGCGAAGAGGAGCTGACCGCCAACATCGCCCTGCAGCAGTTTGCCGTGGGCAGCGTGAAGCTCATCATGCAGGCCACCGGCGAGACCACCATCGAGAACATGAACCGCGACGCCAGCCTGGCATTCACCTCGAAGACCAAGGCGCTGGTCAAGAGCCTGACGGGTAATGACAGTGACGCACCCAGCCTCACCCCCAACCCCTCTCCAACGGGCGAGGGGAGTGGAAACTCAGGAGGCAGTAACAGCGGCAGCGGTAACAACAACGGCGGCGGCGGAAATGGCGACGAAGAGCCGAACGAAAATTGATGTCTGATGTAAGATGTCTGATGTAAGAGTAAAGAATGCTGAGGGCTGATTCAAGAGTGAAGAATGAAGAGTTAAGAGTGAAGAATCGGCCCTCGGCTTTATAAAAAAGAATTAATGCGTTATGAAGAAGATTAATTGGTTGAAGGTTATTGCAGAAATTCTGAAGATCCTAGCCGCAGGCCTTGCAGGTGCAGGAACAGCAGCGAGTGCAGCAACCTTAATGTAACAAAAGAACGCGCAGGGGTCTGCGCGTTCTCTGTTTTTTTCACAATCCATAAATTATTTCTTTTTCGGCGTCAGGCTGAAGCGGTAGGCTAACGACAGGAGGACGTAGCGGCGCATGTTGTTGGTCCAGTACTCCGTGCGGCCCTGTGAAGTAACGTAGTACTGCCACTGGGTGACCTGGCCCAGCAGGTCGTAGCCCTTCAGCTTGGCGACCCAACGGCCTTGTTTCCACGACTTGGTAAGCGTGGCATCCCAGTAGAGGCGGTTGTCGTTCATCTGCTCGTCGGCATAGCCTCGGCGCGAATGCATCTGCAGGTCGGTATCGATGACGAAGTTCCATGGCAGCTTGTAGTTGGCGTTGAAGCCATAGCCGAAGTCATACATATTGGTGGGCAACTCGCTGACCTCGATACTGCGGCGGAAGTGGCGCCAGGTGATATCGCCCTTGAGGGTCAGCGTCAGCTTCTCTTTCTGGAAACGCAGGTTAGGCGCGAAGGCGAGGGTCGTATTGGTGACACGGTTGCGCTGAGGTTCTGTTTGCTGCTGCAGGTCGGCAGACTGGACGGACGAGAGGTCGGTGCTCTGCCCAAGGCCGCCACTGAGGTTGGCGCCAATGAACCAGAACTTCTTCTTGTCCAAGGCACGCCCGAAGTCGATGCTGCCGCTCATGCTCCAGTTGCCGTTGATATTCTCTGTCCACGTGGTGCGAACGCCCGTAGCGGGGTCGTAAGTATAGGCGGTGGCCATGGCGTTGTGCTGGAAGTTGCCGCTGATGCTAAAGTTGATGTGCTGGTTAGTACTGTCAACCCTCGTCTGGTAGCTGGCATTAAACCACCAGTAGGTCTGCGGCTTCAGGTCGGGGTTGCCTTTGTGGATATATAGCGGGTTGTTGGTCTGGGTGATATCGGCCAGCTGTCCGATGTCAGGCAGCGATACGGAGTTCTGCCCGTAAACAGAGATGGACTTATGGCTTTTGTCGAAACTATAGTTGAAGTGGAAGTTCAGCTTCAGATAGTCGTAGTTGCTGTTCATGGTGGTATGCAGCGCATCGCTGTCGTACGACATGTGCTTGCGATGGAACTGCTTTGTCAGCATGACGTAATAATACAGGTAGCCATTGTTGTTCTCCAGCGACTTGCTGTAGTTCAGCATCATGCCGGCACTATACTGGTTTTCCCGATTGCTTTGCTCTGATGAGTTGGGGGCATCGAGGGCCAGCGCCAACTGGTCGGCTGCAGGCAGCGAGCCCATGGGGTTCGGTCCACCGACAGCCCACTGCGGCCCCAGCCAGTCCAACCGGTAGAGGTGGTTGTCGTTGGCATTGTAGCTGTAGTTGACACTGAGCCTTGGCGCTATGGAAAGGTTCTCTGTCAGTCGCAGCCTGTAAGACAGCTGTCCGGTGATGCCGTAGTTCTTGTACGGGCTGTCGGTATATTGGTTGCGCTGGTCGACGGTGCCCGTATTAAACAAGGTATAGCGGTTCTGTGAGAAATTGCCGTCGCCCCACTGACGGTTCCAGTTCAGATCGACGTCCAGCTCCAGCTCGTCGCCCCAAGGCATCTTGAATTCGCCATTGGTCTGCCAGTTCAGTCGCAAGCTGTTGTTCTTCGAGCTGTAGATGCTCCACGTTTGGTTTACCGAGTCCTTCATCAGCTGGTCGTTGGCTGTCAGCGACCAACTCTCACCACTGTTATTGCCACGATTGTATTCGAAGTTCAGCCACGAATAGATATAGATGGGCTTGCGGATGTAGAACGTATTGCGGGCCGACAGCGAGAAAGGACGGTTATTGCTGACCGAGCGCGACTGTCCGAAGGTGCTCTTGCCAGCGAGGAAGTTCTCGCTATTGCTTTCGTTCTCGGTATGGACATCCTGCCAGTTCAGGCGGAACTCCAGATTATCGGTGATGCGCTCCTCGGGCGCATGCCACGCAAACATGCCGCCAATGCTCTTCAGGTCGCGGTCGCCGGAAGCCTGCGTACGGTCGCGTTCGTTGCCCTCGCGGTCGTAGTCGATGTATTCGTTCAGGTTGTTCATGCCACCAAAGAGTACGGCGCGTGTCTGGTCGGTGTAGCGAAGTCCGAAGCCACGGGTCTTGTAGCGATTGTCAGTACCGTAGCCGGCCTCCAGATTGACGGTGGCCCCGACGCTGTATTCCTTCTTCAGCACGACGTCCATCGTGTATTCCTTTTCCTCCATGTCGCGCCCCAGGAATTCGCTCTTGGGTGTGCGCTTGTTGAACACCTGTACATTCTTCACCGTATAGTGCGGCAGGTTTTCCAGCATGATCTTGTTCTTGCCCTTGAAGAAGTCGGCACCGTTCAGCGTCAGGTTCTCAATCTTCTTGCCGTTGACGAAGATTTCGCCGTCGTCCTTCAGCTCCACGCCCGGCAACTGCTTGATGAGTCCGTCGAGCATCGAGCCCTCGGGCACGTTGAAGGCGTCGGCATTGAAGACGATGGTGTCGCCCTTATAGACCATCTTGACTTTCGTAGCCTTGACCACCACTTCCTGCAGCGTACCGCCTTCCTTGTCGTAGTTGCTGCGCTGGATGCGACGCATGCGGATGGACGGAACCTCGAAATCGCGGTTGCGGGCCACGTATTTGATTTCGTAGTCCTTGTAGGTCGTCTCGTAGTCGGGATGGGTGGCCTTAATGATGTACTTGGCAGGCTTCGCAGGCACCTGCAGATAGTACTCCGAAGACTTGAAACTGCCATAGCCGTTACTAACCTGGGCCGAGTCGACCAGCGACGAGTCGGGCCTCAGCACCACGACCTTTACGTCGGGGATGTACGAACGGGTGAACGAATCGGACAGGTAGCCCCACAAATAGAGCTTCTTCTCTTTCTTTTCGTTCTTGACTTTTGTTGTATCCTGTTTCTGTTCTTGTGCCTGAAGCGTCATTGCGGCTAAGGCGCAAAGGAAAAGAAGCACGGAGCGCATCACTGCGTTCCGTGCTTCTCCCACGTGTGATAGAGTTGATCCTAAATTAGTCATGCAATTAAATTTTAACTTAACCTTGTATAAATAACTTTTTACTATATATACGATAAGTCTGTGTGATATCTTGCGTTGGCTATCTTAATATTTCTTAATTTCCAAAACTATTCGACGACCTTGCGTGGGAAGTACTCGAACAGTTTCTGGTTGTCGCGCAGTTCCTTGATGCTGAGGTTTGCCTTTACGTCACCGCTCCAATTGGCAAAGTTGGCCTTGAAGGGCTCACCCTCGGGGACGATGTAGGTGATGGTGTCGAGATTGAGGGGCAAGGGCTCGAAGATGAGGACGATGGCGAAGTAGTCGCCGGACATGCCCTGCACCCAGAACATTGGCCCGTTAGGATAGTCCATCACGCCCTTGCACTTATATTGGTGGCCCGACTTATCAATCAGGATGGTATTGCCGCCTCGGCCAAAATACTCACGACGCCAGTTCATCTCGGTGGACAAGGCGAGGTAGGTGGCATCAGGGGTCAGCCACATGGCCATGGTTCCTTCCTCGACGGGCTTGATGAGGTGGGCGTCAGAATATTCCGACCACGTGAAGAAGTTGTCCTTGTCGTAATTCTTGGCCTCGACGATTTGGGTTGGGTGGTGGAACTCAGGCGTTTGGTCGTAGTAGTTGGCAACACCATGAAAGACAAGTCCTGACGGCTGACGGTTAAGAATGACCTCGCGACCTCTCAGGCTCCAGTTGGGCACGCCATAGATGGCAACCTTCTTGGTGGTCGGCGGCAGTTTAGGGAAGAAGATCTTGAAGTCGACCACATCGCCCTTCTTGCCCTTGAAGGCGAAGCGCTTGTAGTAGCAGTCGGGCTCAGTACGGCGGGCACGATAACTGACACCATGCTCCTTGTCGAGCAGGCAGCCCTCTTCGTCAGTCAGCCAGAAGTTGTTCACGACGTCGGCGGGCATCTTCAGATAGCAATGCAGCACGGTCTCGCCGTTCTCCTCGGTCAACCGCCACGGCATGGGTGTGTACTGTTCTTCAAAGTCGGGCACGGCATCGACCCAATCAGAGAACACGTCGGCAAAACTCTTGACAGTCGGCACTTTGTCTACTACCAGGCCTGAAGGCTCGAACCAGTCGTCCTTCTCGGTTCTGGGCCAGACGGCAATGCTCTTCTTGGTCTTCTTGTCATAGGCCGTCGAAGGCGTTGACATCCAGATACCACTGCTTTGTGCCAAGACTGTAACATTATTTTTCTCTTGTGCCTGCATCGTGAGGCAGGTGACAGCCATGAGGCTGAGGGTTACAATACGTTTCATATCTCTTTAGTTTTGTGGTTAATACTATTTTGATACATGAGTTCATCGCGATATTGTTGGTAGCAGGCCGATGACTCTTTCACGCCAATGGGTGCTTGGGTCGAGTAGAACAGAATGCGGCCGTTGATACGCTCGGCAATCCAGCGGTATTGCAACTGGCGGCGCATGTCCTTCAGTTCGAAGAAGAACTGCTCATGCGAGAAGTTCAGATGGTAGCCCGGAGTTTTCGAGTCGTACCAGCAGGCTACCTGCAGCAGTCGGCTGAAAAGATTGATCTCGTCCTTGTCAGGGAACACATAAACAGTATTGACTACGTTGTCGTCCACAGGCAGCGAACATGTCAGCTGGCCTTGCTTCACCTGATGGTGCTCTGCCAACTGGAAAATGTAGTCGTCCACACGGGCTGGGTCCTGATAAGGAATGGTATCCTTTGACAAGTCGTGGGAGGCGTAGTGCAGGTCGGGGTCAGAGTCGGTCGCGACCTGTTTTTCAACTGGGGCGCCCCGATTGATGGGTTGGGGCGCCTCGATTGGGTCGTTGGGGCGCCCCGATTGATGAGTTGGGGCGCCCCGATTGATGGGTTGGGGCGCCCCGATGAGATGATTAGGGCGCCTCGATTGAGCAACTGAGCGTGCTCGATTGAATGATTGGACGTGTCCGATTGAATGATTGGACGTGTCCGATTGAGCGACTGGACGTGTCCAGTCGGAAAACTGGACGTGCAAGCCTATACCTATTATTAATAAGATAGAGGCGACAGCGGCCACCCAGCGCCACAGGCGGACGCGTTTGGCCCCAGCGGCTGAACCGCTGGGCGCAGCCTGCCGTTCTGCCATCCGCTGCTCCATCTTCGCCATGAAGTCGGCTGGCAGCTGTGGCGTGTCCGCATATTTGCGATGCAATGCCTCGCGCAGGTCCGTGTCGTTATATCGTTTGTTCATTGTCAATTCGTAATTCGTAATTCGTAATTCGTAATTTTTTATACAGTTTCTTTCTCGTCCGGTACAGGCGATTGGCCAGCGGTTTGGCCTCGATGCCCGTGATGTAGGCAATTTCCGTCAGCGGGCGGTCTTCGAAGTAGTAGAGCGTCAGCAGCATCCGTTCGTCGTCAGGCAGTTGGTCTATCACATCCTGCAGTCGTTCGATGCGTTCCTCGCGTCCTGTGCTCAGCTCGGCTTCCAACGCATCGTCGCTGATATCCGTCTGCCACACCGTCGTGTCTTCTATCGAGACGATCATCGGGCGTCGGCGTTTCAGGAAGTCGAGCGTCAGGTTGTAGGCTATCCGGCAAAGCCATGTGGAGAGCGAGGCACGCTGTGGGTCGTAGCTATCGATACGGTCGAAGGCACGAAGGAAGGCATCCTGCGTCAGTTCCTGAGCATCCATCACGTCGGGCACCTGTCGGGCTATCATCGCAAAGACGCGCTGCGCATAGCGACTGACCATTGCCGTCTGTCCCTCGTGCCGTCCACGTCGGACGGCTGCAACGATTTCTCTCTCTGTCAGATCACTCATTTGGTTCTTGCTTCTACTTGTTATACGACAAATACTGGAAAATATCTCGCATTATCCTGAATTTCTTTTCATTTTGGTTACAAAAGTACAAAAAATATTGTACCTTTGCAGCATAAAACGTAAAAATTACAACTAATATGTACAAGAAACTATTCATGACCGCAGCCGTTATGGCTGCTTGCATCCAGGCGAATGCACAGACCCTTGCCACCGAATTCAAGGCAACAAGTAACAACAACCCCATTAGCCCTACCGTATATTGCGCCGACCCGACGGCTCTCGACTACAACGGACGTCTGTACGTCTATGGGTCGAACGACCACCAGCAGTTCATCAAGAACGGCAAGAAAGGCGAGAACGGCTACGGCGACATCAAGTCGCTGGTGGTCTTCTCGACGGACGACATGGTAAACTGGACGTTCCACGGCACCATCGACGTCGCCAAGCTCTGTTCGACATGGTCCACGTCCAAATGGTGGCGCGCCTTTCATAACTCGTGGGCTCCGTCAGTCATGTGGCGCACCACCGACGACGGCAAGGACGAGTTCTTCCTTTACTTTGCCAACAACAGCCATGGCGTGGGCGTGCTCAAAGCCAGCTCGCCCATAGGACCATGGACGTCGCCGCTGAGAGAGTCGCTGATTGGCAGCGACACGCCGGGCGCAGTGACGCAGGGTGCCAACTTCGACCCAGGTGTAGTCATCGACGGCAACGGCACGGGCTGGATAACCTTCGGCGGTCTGCCCCCCGAAGGTGCTAATCCGCTGATGCCCAACACCGCCCGCATTGCCAAACTGAAGCCGTCGATGACGGCCTTGGACGGCAGCGCCATCGTCCTGCCTGCCCCTTACCACTTCGAGGCCAGCGAGCTGAACGTCATCAACGGTAAATACGTCTATACATACTGCTCGAACTGGTCGAACCGCTCGGATGCCGACTGGAACACATACAAGTCGCAACACGGCATCAACGTACCAAAGCCCGAGACCTGTACCATGTGCTATATGGTGACAGACAATCCCACCGATCCTAACTCATGGGTGTATAAAGGCGTATATGGTCCCCACCCTGGTTCGTCGCCCAACAACCACTCGCACCTGCACAAATTCCAGGGCAAGTACTATCACATCTACCACAACGGTCTGTTGTTGGAAGGCATGAAGAACGCCAAGGCCACCGAGTCCAACGCGTCAACCTACCGCTCCATCTGCGTTGACGAGGTAGCGGTGGACGAGACCACACAGACCGTCAGCAAGGCCAGTCTGACGGCAAAAGGTGTCAGCGGCATCAAATACCTGAACCCCTACGATCTGCAGCAAGCCGAGACCATGGGCAACTGCGGCGGCGTGAACTACGAGGACTTCACCAACATCACTAAGAACACCAGCATCAGCACGCTGGGCAACGACGCGTCAAGAAATCTGCAGGTGAAGATGAAGGCCGGCGCATGGATTAACCAGAAACGCGTGGACTTCGGTGCAACAGGTGCCGACAAGTTCACACTACGTGCCAAGGGAACCGGCACACTGGAAATCAGACTGGGCGCCAAGAGTCTGAAGACAGTGGCAACAGTCAATTTTGCATCGACGGACATGAAGGAACAGACCATCGAGGTTGACCCCACACAATTCAAGGGAACGAAATCTGTCTATTTCGTCGTCACCGCTGCCGACAATTTCTATGTTGACGCTTGGCAGTTTACGGAACAAGGCGCTACTGGCATCCAAAACATCAGACATCAGACATCAGACGTCAGACATCAAACTTACGACCTCTCGGGCCGTCGTCTGTCGGGTGCACAGCAGCATCATGGCATCATCATCAAAAACGGAAAGAAAATATGGCACTAATCAAGAGTTATAAAGGCCTATCGCCCAAATGGGGCAAAGACTGCTACTTCAGCGAGAATGCCACCATCGTGGGCGACGTCAAGATGGGCGACAACTGTTCCATCTGGTTCAATGCCGTCGTACGCGGTGACGTGGCACCTATCACTATCGGCAACTGTTCGAACGTACAGGATGGCTCGTGTGTCCACGTGACGCACGAGACAGGACCCACGCACATTGGCAACTACGTCACCATCGGGCATAACGTCACGGTACATGCCTGCACCATCCACGACCACGCCCTCATCGGCATGGGCGCCACTCTACTCGACGGTTGCGAGATTGGCGAAGGAGCCATCGTGGCTGCCGGTGCCTTAGTGCTGCAGAACACGAAAGTAGGTGCTGGCGAAATCTGGGGCGGCGTACCTGCCAAGTACATCAAACCTACACGACCTGGCCAAACGGACAATGCTGAACACTACGTGGCCTACGCCAAGACCTTCATGGAAGAGAATCCAGAGTGTAAATTCACGAGTGAAGAGTGAAGAGTGAAGAATAAGAAAAGAGGATGCGCAAAAACGCATCCTCTTTTCTTATTTATACCTAAAAATATTTAGCGCTCATCCAAAACGGGCTCCTCAGCAAAGTCGAGGACGTTCTTCTTGTTTGCCTGCATACGCTCATACTCTTCCTTCGAGCCGACAATAATCTTATCGAACTCGCGCAGACCAGTACCAGCAGGAATCAGGTGACCGGCAATCACGTTCTCCTTCATACCTGCCAGATTATCGCTCTTACCGCGGATAGCAGCCTCGTTGAGCACCTTTGTAGTCTCCTGGAACGATGCAGCCGACATGAACGACTTGGTTTGCAGAGCGGCACGGGTAATACCCTGCAGAATCTGAGTAGATGTTGCGGGCACGGCATCGCGTACCTGAACGAGTTTCATGTCACGGCGCTTCAGCATCGAGTTCTCGTCACGCAGCTTGCGGGCAGTAACAATCTGACCCTTCTGCAGGTTCTCCGAGTCACCGGCATCGGTAACCACCTTCTTACCCCAGATACGGTCGTTCTCCTCGGCGAAGTCGAGCTTGTCAACAATCTCCTGCTCCAGGAAGATGGTGTCGCCCGGATCGTTAATCTGTACCTTGCGCATCATCTGACGGACGATAATCTCGAAGTGCTTGTCGTTGATCTTCACACCCTGCAGACGATATACGTCCTGTACCTCGTTGACGATGTACTCCTGAACAGCCGTGGGACCCTTGATGGCCAAGATGTCGGCAGGCGTGATGACACCGTCAGACAGTGGCGTACCGGCACGCACAGCGTCGTGTTCCTGCACCAGAATCTGCTTAGACAGCGATACGAGGTACTTGCGCTGTTCGCCAGTCTTCGAGGTAACGATGATTTCGCGATTACCACGCTTTACCTTACCCATAGTGACCTCACCGTCGATTTCCGACACAATGGCGGGGTTCGATGGGTTACGAGCCTCGAAGAGCTCAGTGACACGGGGCAGACCACCAGTGATATCACCACCCTTGGCAGCAGCACGAGGAATCTTGACGAGGGTCTCACCAGTCTTGACAGTCTGGCCGTCCTCAACAACCACGTGACCACCCACAGGGAAGTTATAGGTACCGATAACCTCACCATTAGCACCAATCACATCACAGGTAGGTACTTTCAGCTTATCGCGCGACTCGGTAACAATCTTCTCGGTCAGACCGGTGGTTTCGTCGGTCTCGGCACGGAAGGTAACACCCTCTATTACGTCGTGGAACTTCAGTGTACCAGCATACTCGGTAACGATGACGGCATTGAAGGGATCCCATTGTGCAATCTTGTCGCCCTTCTTCACTGTGTCACCATTCTTGAAGTAGAGTGATGAACCGTAAGGAACGTTGACGGTAGAAAGAACGATATTGGTATGCGTATCGACGAAGCGGAGTTCACCCAGACGGCTGACAACCATCTCGCACTCACGACCATCCTCGTCGAACGGTACGGTACGAACCTCTTCGAGTTCAATCCTTGAGTCGTTCTTAGCCACGATGCTGGCATTGGCGGCTGCGTTGGCAGCCACACCACCGGCGTGGAACGTACGCAGTGTCAGCTGAGTACCTGGCTCACCGATAGCCTGAGCGGCAATCACACCGACAGCCTCGCCCTTCTGTACCATCTTACGGGTAGCAAGGTTACGACCATAACACTTCATGCAGACACCATGCTTCGACTCACAGGTCAATACTGAACGAATCTCGACGCTCTCGATAGGAGAATCTTCGATGGCCTGTGCGATAGGCTCGGTAATCTCCTCACCAGCAGCAACAATGAGCTGACCAGTAGAAGGATGGATGATATCGTGAACACTGACACGACCTAAGATGCGCTCGTACAGCGTAGAGATAACCTCGTCGCCATTCTTCAGAGCGGTGCATACCAAACCACGCAGCGTACCACAGTCTTCCTCGTTGATAATCACGTCGTGCGATACGTCAACCAGACGACGAGTCAGATAACCGGCGTCAGCCGTCTTCATGGCCGTATCAGCCAGACCCTTACGGGCACCGTGCGTAGAGATAAAGTACTCCAGCACTGACATACCTTCCTTGAAGTTCGAAAGAATTGGGTTCTCAATAATCTGTGCACCCTCGGCACCTGCCTTCTGGGGCTTAGCCATCAGACCACGCATACCAGAGAGCTGACGAATCTGGTCCTTACTACCACGAGCACCGGAGTCGAGCATCATGAATACAGCGTTGAAGCCCTGGTCGGCCTCTGTCATCTCCTTCATCAGCACGTTACCCAGGTCGTTGTTGACGTGTGTCCACGTATCGATAACCTGATTGTAACGCTCGTTGTCGGTAATGAAACCCATGTTATAGTTCTCGGTAATCTGCTGTACCTCGGCATTACCCTTCTCAATCAAGTCTTTCTTAGACTCAGGGATAATGATATCATCGAGGTTGAACGACAAACCTGCCTCGTAAGCCATGCGGTAACCAAGGTTCTTAATACCATCCAGGAACTCACAAGCTTCAGCGAAACCTACGTTCTTAATCACGTCGGCAATGATGTCGCGCAGACTCTTCTTAGACACAATCTTGTTGACATAACCAACCTCCTTCGGAATGATGCCATTCACGATAACACGACCCACAGAGGTCTCTACCATGTGCTTGCAAGGCTTACCGTCAACGATGTCGTCAACCATTACCTTTACCTGAGCGTGCAGGTCACACTTGCCCTCGTTGTGGGCAATGATAGCCTCTTCAGGACCATAGAAGGTCAGGCCCTCACCCTTGGCACCTGGACGAATCTTAGAGATATAGTACAGACCGAGCACCATATCCTGTGAAGGAACGGTGATAGGAGCACCATTGGCAGGGTTCAGAATATTGTGGCTCTGGAGCATCAGAATCTGAGCCTCCAGAATAGCTTCATTAGACAAGGGGAGGTGGACAGCCATCTGGTCACCGTCGAAGTCAGCGTTGAATGCGGTACAAGCCAGTGGGTGCAACTGGATAGCCTTACCCTCAATCAACTTGGGCTGGAAGGCCTGAATACCCAAACGGTGCAGTGTTGGTGCACGGTTAAGCAGCACGGGATGACCCTTCATCACGTTCTCCAGAATATCCCAGATAACGGGCTCACGACGGTCAACAATTTTCTTAGCCGACTTTACCGTCTTCACGATACCGCGCTCGATGAGCTTACGGATAATGAATGGCTTGTAAAGCTCAGCAGCCATCAGCTTAGGCAGACCGCACTCACCCATCTTCAGTTCAGGACCGACGACGATAACCGAACGGGCTGAGTAGTCAACACGCTTACCCAGCAAGTTCTGACGGAAACGACCCTGCTTACCCTTCAGTGAGTCAGACAGTGACTTCAGAGGACGGTTCGAGTCGCTCTTCACAGCGCTTGACTTACGGCTGTTGTCGAACAATGAGTCGACAGCCTCCTGCAACATACGCTTCTCGTTACGCAGAATGACCTCAGGAGCATGAATCTCCATCAGACGCTTCAGACGATTGTTACGAATGATGACGCGACGATAGAGGTCGTTCAAGTCGGATGTAGCGAAACGGCCACCATCCAGTGGTACGAGTGGGCGCAGCTCGGGAGGAGTGACGGGGATAATCTTCATGATCATCCACTCGGGGCGGTTGATACCCTTCTCCACACTTGAGCGGAATGCCTCAACCACTTGCAGACGCTTCAGAGCCTCGTTCTTACGCTGAACGGAAGAGTCGCTGTTGGCACGGTCACGCAACTCGTATGACAATGAGTCGAGATCGAGCTTGACCAGGAGGTCATAGATGGCCTCAGCACCCATCTTGGCGACGAACTTATTAGGATCGCTGTCGTCGAGATAGTAGTTATCTTCTGACAGTTGGTTGTCAACAATTTCGTTGTACTCCTCTTCTGACAGCAGGTCGTACATCTGAGAACCCAAGGCAGGATTGCCGTCGGCATCCTTCTTGCCAGCCATCACACCCGGCTGAATAACCACGTAACGCTCGTAGTAGATGATAGCATCGAGCTTCTTGGTGGGCAGACCCAGCAGATAGCCAATCTTGTTAGGCAAGCTGCGGAAGTACCAGATATGAGCTACGGGGACAACCAGTTCGATATGACCGGTACGCTCACGACGAACCTTCTTCTCGGTTACCTCAACACCACAACGGTCGCAGACGATACCCTTATAGCGGATGCGCTTGTACTTACCGCAGGCACACTCATAATCCTTCGTAGGACCGAAGATGCGCTCGCAGAACAAGCCGTCACGCTCAGGCTTATAGGTGCGATAGTTGATGGTCTCAGGCTTGGTAACCTCACCAAACGAACTCTCGAGAATCTCTTCAGGCGAAGCCAGTCCGATGGTTATCTTGGTAAAGTTTGTCTTTACTTTTATATCTTTCTTGAAAGCCATATTTCAATATATAACTTTTAATTCTTAACTCTTAATTCTTAACTCTTAACTCTCATTATTCCATCTTGATGCTGAGACCAAGACCCTTCAACTCGTGCAGCAGCACATTAAGTGACTCGGGAATACCAGGAGTAGGCATGGGCTCGCCCTTCACGATAGCTTCATAGGCCTTAGCACGACCTACCACATCATCAGACTTGATGGTCAGGATTTCTTGCAGCACATGGCTGGCACCAAAGGCCTCCAATGCCCAAACCTCCATCTCACCAAAACGCTGACCACCGAACTGAGCCTTACCACCGAGAGGCTGCTGAGTGATGAGAGAGTACGGACCGATAGAACGGGCGTGCATCTTATCCTCAACCATGTGACCGAGTTTCAAGAAGTATGTAATACCTACCGTAGCGGGCTGGTCGAAGCGCTCACCGGTCTCACCATCATACAAATGGGTAGAGCACAGGCGGGGCAGACCAGCCTTGTCAGTCCATTCTGCTAGATCGTCAAGCTTGGCACCGTCGAAGATAGGTGTAGCAAACTTCACGCCCAGACGCTTACCAGCAGCACCGAGGATAGCCTCGAAAATCTGACCGAGGTTCATACGAGAAGGCACACCCAGCGGGTTCAGTACCAAGTCAACGGGACGACCATCCTCGAGGAACGGCATATCCTCTTGACGTACCACCTTCGATACAATACCCTTGTTACCGTGACGACCGGCCAGCTTATCGCCGACACCAATCTTACGCTTCTTGGCTACATATACCTTAGCCATCTGCAGGATGCCTGAGGGCAGCTCGTCACCGATGGTAATGGCAAACTTCTTACGCTTGTTCTCAGCATCAAGCAGCTTGAACTTCTTCATGTAGTTGATAATCAACTTGGCAATCAGATCATTCTTGTGCTCGTCGTTGGTCCAGTTGTTGGTCTGAATGTCACCATACTCAAGATTCTTCAGAGCCGTCATCGTGAACTTGGCACCCTTGGCAATGATCTCAGCACCGGTGTAGTCCTTCACACCCATCGAGGTCTTACCCTTGGTCAGGGTTATCAGCTTCTCAATCAGGATGTCCTTCAGGTCATCAACCTTTGCCTGATACTCTTCGTCAATCTTAGCCAGCGTAATCTTATCCTGCTGCTTGGTCTGACGGGTCTTAATGGCGCGGGCAAAAAGCTTCTTGTCGATGATGACACCTGACAGTGAGGGGTTAGCCTTCAGTGAAGAATCCTTCACGTCGCCAGCCTTGTCACCGAAGATGGCGCGGAGCAGTTTCTCCTCAGGTGAGGGATCGCTCTCGCCCTTAGGCGAAATCTTACCAATCAGGATATCGCCGGGTTCTACGCGGGCACCCACACGGATGATACCATTCTCATCAAGGTCCTTAGTAGCTTCCTCGCTGACGTTAGGAATATCAGCTGTAAACTCCTCAGCACCACGCTTGGTTTCACGAACGTCGAGTGAATACTCATCGACATGGACAGAGGTCAGTACGTCCTCACGTACAATACGCTCGTTCAGCACGATGGCATCCTCATAGTTGTAACCCTTCCAAGGCATGTAAGCCACCAGCAGGTTACGACCCAGAGCCAACTCGCCGTTCTCGGTAGCATAACCCTCAGTCAGGATGTCGCCCTTCTTCACACGCTGACCCTTCTCACAGATAGGACGCAGGTCAATCGTCATGTTCTGGTTGGTACGACGGAACTTAGGAATACGGTACTCCTTCAGGGCAGGCTCGAAGCTGACGAACTCCTCATCCTCCGTACGATCGTACAGGATACGGATGGTAGTAGCGTCCACATAGTCGATGACACCTTCGCCCTCGGCAGTAATCATGGTACGAGAATCCTCGCACACCTGCTTCTCAATACCGGTACCCACGATAGGAGCCTCGTTATGGAGCAGGGGAACGGCCTGACGCATCATGTTCGATCCCATCAGTGCACGGTGAGCATCATCGTGCTCCAAGAATGGAATGAGCGAAGCGGCGATAGAGGCAATCTGCTGCGGTGATACGTCCATCAGGTCTACCTGTGCGGGAGGTACCACGGGGAAGTCGGCATCCTGACGGCACTTTACCACCTTACGGATGAAGGTACCATCGTCGTTCAGCGGTGCATTACCCTGACCGATGATATGCTCAGCCTCTTCCTCAGCAGTCAGATAGACTACCTCGTCATTATTCAGGTTGGCCACACCGTTCTCAATCTTACGATAAGGCGTCTCGATGAAGCCGAGTTCATTAATCTTAGCATAGACACACAGTGACGAAATCAGACCGATGTTAGGACCTTCAGGACTCTCAATCGGGCAGAGACGACCATAGTGTGTGTAGTGTACGTCACGCACCTCGAAACCAGCACGCTCACGAGACAGACCGCCAGGACCCAGGGCAGAGAGACGACGCTTGTGGGTTACCTCGGCCAACGGGTTCGTCTGGTCCATGAACTGTGACAGCGGGTTGGTACCGAAGAACGAGTTGATAACGCTCGAGATAGTCTTGGCGTTAATCAGGTCAGTCGGTGTGAACACTTCATTATCGCGAACGTTCATGCGCTCACGGATGGTACGGCTCATACGGGCCAGACCTATAGAGAACTGATTCGACAGCTGCTCACCGACGGTGCGTACGCGACGGTTCGACAGATGGTCGATATCGTCGACAGAAGCCTTCGAGTTAATCAGCTGAATCAGATACTTGATAATTTCAATGATGTCTTCCTTGGTCAGCACACGGACATCCATCTCGGTGTCGAGACCAAGCTTCTTGTTGATACGGTAACGACCCACATCACCCAAGTCGTAACGTTTGTCGGAGAAGAACAGGTTCTGGATGACCTCACGAGCACTGGCATCATCGGCAGGGTCTGCATTACGCAGCTGACGATAGATGTAGAGCACGGCCTCCTTCTCTGAGTTCGATGGGTCCTTCTGCAAGGTATTGAAGATGATGGAGTAGTCCTGAGCAATAGCCTCATCCTTGTGAACCAGGATGGTCTGGGCACCACTCTCCAAGATATCCAGCATGTTGTCCTCGGTAATCTCTGTCTCACGCTCCATGATTACCTCATGACGCTCGATAGAAACCACCTCACCAGTATCCTCATCCACGAAGTCCTCGTTCCAGCTCTTCAGCACACGGGCAGCGAGCTTACAACCAAGCACTTCCTTCAGGCTCTTCTTGTTTACCTTAACCTCCTCGGCAAGGTCGAAGATCTGCAGAATGTCCTTATCGTTCTCGTAACCGATGGCACGCAAAAGTGTGGTAACAGGCAACTTCTTCTTACGGTCGATGTAAGCGTACATCACGTTGTTGATGTCGGTAGCAAACTCTATCCACGAACCCTTGAAGGGGATGATACGTGCAGAATAGAGCAATGTACCGTTAGCGTGTACGTTCTGACCGAAGAATACACCAGGCGAACGGTGCAGCTGTGATACCACTACGCGCTCAGCACCGTTAATCACAAAGGTTCCGTTAGCAGTCATATAAGGTATCGGACCCAGGAATACATCCTGAATCACCGTGCCGAAATCCTCGTGGTCGGGATCGGTGCAATAGAGTTTCAGCTTAGCCTTCAAGGGTACACTATAGGTTAGGCCACGCTCCAGACACTCGTCAATAGTGTAACGGGGCGGGTCGATATAGTAATCCAAGAACTCAAGGACGAAGTTATTACGCGTGTCGGTGATAGGGAAGTTCTCTGAGAACACCTTATACAAGCCGTCGTTCTTGCGTTCCTCAGGCGGAGTGTCCAACTGGAGGAAGTCTTTAAAAGACTTTAATTGCACATCGAGAAAATCCGGAAACGGCATCGGATTCTTGACGCTGCCAAAGTTTACTCTGTTATCAATTACTTTTGAAGCCATATAAATTATTTTCTAATGAGTCTTATAGGGCCTATAGGACATATAGGACCTATAGGATAATGTCCGAAGACAAGAAAATGGTCGGGAACCCTCTACTGGAGAGCTCCCAACCACTTGTTATTGTTGTATTCTGAATTACTTCAGCTCTACTACGGCACCAGCCTCTTCGATAGCCTTCTTCAGGTTCTCAGCCTCGTCCTTAG
>CAMHTW010000058.1 GCA_946188165.1 uncultured Prevotella sp. | reverse complement strand
AAAACATCGGCTGCCATCAACTTGTCCTCCCCGTCGGCATGTGCCTGTTTAGCGGCTGCAGCCCATCCGATGCGGGCAGTTGTATGGACATCCTTCTGCTGGGTAGTTACCAATCCCTTCACATACGCCAAGACCTTGGCCAGCAGCTTCTCGTTGTCGGCAATCTCACCCATGGCGCGGTATAGTTCCGCATTCAGTTGTAATGCTGTCATAATCTTAACACTTTTGTTTGACAATACTGATATTTAAAATGATCCTAGATTCCGCAGCACTTTAGTTTAACACTACAACCAGCGAAGACCTGCTCTGCAGTTCCTCGCTTTTAGGCGATTTCACTCATCCAAGCCTTTACAGTCTTTCCCATGCGCTGCTTAAAGGCGAGGCTGAAGGTGCTGTAACTGCGGTAGCCGCTGTCGCTGGCCAATTGCTGGGCAGTGAAGGACTCTTGGGCGTTGACGGCATCGCGGTAGTGGCTGACGAAGTGATTGATGCGGAGGTCATTGATATAGGCATTGTATGTGATGCCCTGATGGGAGAAATAGCGGCTGAGGTAGAAGCGGTTGGTGCCGACAGCCTGCGCCAACTGGGAAAGGGTCAGGTCGTGCTGGAGGTAGAGCTTCGCCTCGATGCAGTAGCGCTGCAACAACGGCCTGATGGTATTGTCACGAGCCATTTGCGAGGCTTCATCGTTTTCCATGTCATCCGCTGAAATGCTGTCAACATCTATAGGCGTGGGCTTATACTTGGGAATGGTCAGGTCGCTGAGTGTCTCTACACGCCACAGGAGATAGCAGATAAGGAATATGCCGCACAACTGAACGATGTATTCGTAAGCATCACCCCCGAACCCACTTGCATAGACGAAGAACACCAGCAGGATGATGGTCAGTGCCATAAAGCTCTGGCGAACCTCCTTGTGCTCCAAGTCTGCATAGTTGTCGCGCAACCAGCGCCCGTAGTGCCTGACCTCGCGTACCATATAGATAATCAAGCCTATGCCCAACAGCAGCAGATAGACCTTAAGAGCCGACAAGATGTCATCGCTACGGACGACAATAGCATACACTGTTCCTGCCACGAGCGGCGCAACCATGACAAAGGCCGGCCACAGCGGTCGCTGGCGGTCCTGCAGCATAGAGAACAAGATGATGATAGCCAATGGGAAAATGGTCAGGAAGTCGAGCAATACACCCACCATATTGGCCAGCAGGATATCCTCTTCGGCAGTGAGGTACAGGATAGGCATATACCACACATGGCCTAAAGCCACGGCAGCGAAGAAGGCTATAGTCCATCGCCGCAAACGTGAGGACGTCGTAACCTCGGGGGCAAAGGCATTACCCCGACGCAGCAGCAGGTAGATGCACGCAATGACGGCCGTCGCTGCTCCTTCACCGAAGAGCATGAACAGCTGAAGAAACTCGGCAGCTTGTTGTCCGTACATATCTATTCATGTTTTGCTGCCTCTGACTCCGTTACGAAACACGCCACCAGTCCGTAGGTGATGGTGGGACGTATCCAGATTTCCGTCAGCATATAGTTGGTATATTCGCTGAAGGGCTCGATGTAGATGTCGTAGTTGTAGAGCGTGGCAATGAGTATGTCGATGACACAGATGGTCCACAGGTTACGCTTGGTATAGCTCTTCCAGTTTCTGCGGGCGTAGAAAAAGGTGAGCGTACAGAGCAGCAGCACGGCGAGGACGAGACATACCACATGGAGCGCGTAGAAGGCCAAGGGCGGCGGGAAGAGGATGTCACGCAGCAGCACCGTGATGCCCACGGAGATGGAACACCAGTAGTTGAACTGGTGGGTGGTGATGCGATAGTTGAAGAAATACATTCCAATCATGACCAGACAGGCCACGTAAAACAGGTTAAGGACCAGTTCCGGCCACGCCTCCTTCAGGCCGAAATAGGCTACTCCATAGAGCATAACAACTACCGAGAGCATACCTGCCACGGCAGTAATAACGATGTCGAAAATCTTAGTTCCCTTTTTGAATCTTATCTGCATAGTTTATTATTTTAGGTCACACAACTTATTAGGCTATTTATGAGGCCATTTATGAGGCCTGTTCACGCATCCAAGCCGTCACACTCTTTCCCATGCGCTGCTTGAAGGCGAGGCTGAAGGTGCTGTAGCTGCGGTAGCCGCTGTCGTTGGCCAGCTGCTGGGCACCAATAGTCTGCCCATTTTGGACAGCCTCGCGATAGAGACGCATGAAGTGCCGGATGCGGAGGTCGTTGATATACGCATTGTATGTCGTGCCTTGACGGGAGAAATACTGGCTGAGATAGAAGCGGTTGATACCAAGAGTCTGGGCCAGCTGGAGCAGGGAGAGGTCGTGCTGCAAGTAAAGCTGCCCACCCACACAGCGCTCATCCATCAGTTGTTCGATATTGGCGAGAGCCTCACCACCAACCCCTTTCAAAGAGGCGAGGGGCGCAGACAGTTCTGTCGTGGATTTGCTGCTGTCTGGAAGGTCTTCACTCCCCTCTCCTATCGGAGCGGAGTCGGGGGTGAGGCTGTTGAGTTCCGGCAGCGTCTCCACACGCCACAGTAAGAGACCGACAAGGACGAGTTCGACGATATGTATGGAAAAGATTAAGACCCAGCTAGTTGCGAGTGTATAGAGTACAAACATCAGCATGCAGACGAGCGACACCACTTGGATGAGCCACACCTTCTTATTCTCCAAGTCGGCATAGTTGTCGTTGAGCCAGCGTCCATACTGTCTGATGGCGAATACCATATATACGGAAAATAACAAGCAGAGCAATAGCAAGTAAACATTTGTAAGCTGCTCGATCAGTTCACTGGGACAGACCATGAACACACCGCCAAAAACTAAGAACGGCAGTATGGCCACCAGAACAGGCCATACAGGCCGGTAACGGTCCTGGAGCATGGCAAGCAACGTACCGGCAAAGGTGGTGAACAGCAGCACACAGTCGAGCATGACGCACACCAGATAAATCTTGGAACTTATATCGCTAGCGTAGATGTTGGACAATATGTCGCCATAGCAGATGTAGAACAGTAGCCACCATACATGCACCAATGTTAACAAAGCAAAGAACGATATGGTCCAACAGCGCAGCCGCACAGGCGGCGTGACACCTGGCATAAAAGCATTACCCCTTCGTAACAACAAGTAAAGGGCTGCTATAAAGGGCACCACTCCTGTTATGCCGTAGAGGATAAAAAACAGTACTGTTTCAATAGATATGTTCTCAAATAGCATGAGCCAAAATACGTACGGTCTCGGTTTTCGTGCCGCGAGCGGGACTCGAACCCGCACAGCTGCAATAGCCAAGGGATTTTAAGTCCCTCGTGTCTACCATTCCACCATCGCGGCGACCTTAGTGGCTGCAAAGGTAATAAAAAAAAGTGAAGAGTGAAGAGTGAAGAGTGAAGAATTTGCTTCCGCAACGCCTTTTTTAATATTTTTTACCTTTTCGTTCCTCACTCTTCACTGGCGAAGCCGATTCTTCACTCTTCATTCTTCACTCTTAACTCTCATCTGTGTCGGAACACGCTGAGGTGACCAAACGGTCCCGATGTAGCGGCAGCATACTTCTCTAATCCCGTGTCGCCCTCTTGTCCGTTCTGCAAGATGCCACCACTGTTCATGTCGTACTTGCGTCCGCACTTTCCACAAGTGGCTATACCCTTGTCGCTCATGCTGACGCCATAGGTAGGACTCAGGGTATTGCCCGACTGACGGACGCAGTTGGGGCACTGCATGTCGTAGGCCACGAAGACGGCATTGCCGAAAGCATCGAGCACAGCATTCTGGAAACCGACAATGATGCCGTTGTTCAGACCCAGGATATACTCCGCCCGTTTCTCTGCTTCGGTCTCTATCTGGCTGCTCGTGGCGTTGTAGTTGCTCTTAAAGTTCAGATACTTCACACCCCCGCGCACCGACTCCGTAATCAGGCAGAACATGCCAGGCACATTGACATCCATGCAAGAAGACAGTGTCGCGTCCTGATGGGTGCCATTGTCGTAGGCGAAACGGCAAGGCCACGTGGAGTACTCGTTGTCGGCCTGGCAGGACACGAAAAGGAGAAATGAGAAAAGAGAAATGAGAAATGTAAATGAAGAAATGAGAAATGACTGACCTTGCTTCATCACTTTACTAATTTCATTTCAACAAGTTCTTTTCTGCCTCTAATACGCGTTCGAAGGCAAAACCCTTGCGAACAGTACTCATCAATTCACAGATGCGGTCATTACAGAGGTTACCTATCGAGCCTTCGTGGGTGTGATGGATAGCCTTGTTGGGACGGAAGGTGCCAGCCTCAATGTCGAGTCCCACCTTCTTGTAGGCATCACGGAAGGGCATGCCCTCGGCAGCGAGGCGGTTGACCTCCTCAACACTGAACATGGGGTCGTACATGGGGTTGTCGAGGATGTCCTCGCGTACCTCAATCTTGTTAATGATATAGGAAGCCATCTGCAGACAGTCCTTCAACTCGTCGAAGGCTGGCAAGAACACTTCCTTGATGATTTGCAGGTCGCGGAAGTAGCCTACGGGCAGGTTGTTCATGATGAGTGTTACCTGCTGGGGCAACGCCTGAATCTTATTGCACTTGGCACGAATCAGCTCGAAGACATCGGGATTCTTCTTATGCGGCATGATGCTGGAGCCCGTCGTACACTCCTTGGGCAACTTGACGAACGAGAAGTTCTGGGAGTTGAACAGGCAGGCATCGAAGGCCATCTTAGCCAATGTACCAGCAATGGTGGCAATGGCAAAGCCAACATTACGCTCCATCTTGCCACGTCCCATCTGTGCATAGACCACATTATAGTCCATGGAGTCGAAACCCAACAGGTCGGTGGTCATCTGGCGGTTCAAGGGGAACGAAGAGCCATAGCCAGCAGCTGAGCCCAAAGGATTGCGATTGGTCATCTTATAAGCAGCCTGCAGGAACAGCATATCATCTGTCAAAGACTCCGCATAGGCACCAAACCAAAGTCCGAAGCTAGAAGGCATAGCCACCTGAAGATGCGTATAACCAGGCATCAAGACGTTCTTGTACTGATTGCTCTTCTGGATGAGTTCATCGAACAGTACCTTCACAGCATCAGCAATTTCCATCAACTCGTGACGAGTGAAGAGTTTCAAGTCAACCAACACCTGATCATTGCGAGAGCGACCTGAGTGAATCTTCTTACCCATATCGCCCAACTTGCGAGTGAGCATCAGTTCCACCTGCGAGTGAACATCCTCGATGCCCTCTTCAATAACGAACTCGCCACGCTCACAAATCTGATAGATGTTCTTCAACTCAGCCAACAGCAAGGGCAGCTCGTCCTTGCCGATGAGTCCGATACTTTCCAACATGGTGATATGGGCCATCGAGCCCAGCACGTCGTACTTGGCCAGATAGAGGTCCATCTCACGGTCTCTACCCACGGTGAAGCGCTCAATCTCAGCATTCACCTCAAAGTTCTTTTCCCAAAGTTTGTTTGCCATTGTTGTTGATCATATTGGGCCTATAGGGCTAATAGGGCCTATAGGGCTAATAGGGCTAATGAGTTATTATAAATAAGGAATCTGCGACAATGCGTCGGCGATTTTCTCCACGCCATCCTGCAATGGGCCGGAGACCATACCCTTCAGCATAAAGGGGATGTCGGCCTTCACGGTAATTTTCATCTTGCTCTCTGTCTCGCTGACGGGCAGCACCTGAATCCACAGGTTGAAGGGCAGTGGCGACTGTTCGGTCTCGAACTTGACGCACTTGTTCTCTTCACGCTCGATGATACGGAGCTTGATGGTACCGACAGGTGCCACGCTGACCTGCACGGAGTCGCTGTCGAACTGGAAGTCCTGCAACTTATCCTCAGGAATACGGTCACGTACACGCTCGAGATTACTCAAGTCGCTGATATTGCGATACACATTCTCTACGGGATAGGGTATCTGCTTGACGCTACTTTCAAATTTAGTCATCTTGATGATTTACGATTTACGGATTTACCATTTACGACTTATTTACCCCAGACAGACGGGTCTTTGCGCCACTCCTTCAATACCTCAATTTCCTCAGACTTGATATAGCCCGTCTCGGCAGCCTGCTCCAACACGGCAGCATAGTCGCTGAGCGTGATGAGCTTGACGCCGGCCTCACGGAAAGCCTGCTCGGCAACGGGGAAGCCGTAGGTAAACGAGGCCACCATTCCGATGACCTCCACGCCATATTCGCGCAGGGCTGCCACAGCCTTCAGACTGGAACCGCCTGTAGAAATCAGGTCCTCGACGACGATGACTTTAGCGCCCTTCTTCAGTTCACCTTCCACCTGGTTGCCCATGCCATGGTCCTTTGGCTTCGGACGGACGTAAGCATAGGGCAGTCCTAACTGGTCAGCGACCAAGGCACCCTGTGCAATAGCACCCGTAGCGACACCTGCTACAGCCTCAGCCTCAGGGAAATGCGTCTGAATGGCGTGGCAGAGTTCCAGCTTCACAAACGAGCGGACATCAGCAAAACCTAAGGTCTTGCGGTTGTCGGTATAAATGGGTGACTTCCAACCCGAAGCCCACGTAAAGGGCTCGTTGGGCTGTAACTTGATGGCCTTGATATCCATCAGTTTCTGTGCAAAAAGTTTCTTTATCGTATCCATAATCTTTTTTTTGTGCCGACAAAGGTACAAAAAAAAAGTGAAAAGTGAAGAGTGAAGAGTGAAGAATTTTCTGCCGCCATACAAAAATTAGCCATTTCATCGCGTCAACGAGAACTTCAGAGAGAGTCCGAAGTCACGTGTCGTAGTGGGATAACTGCTGGACGACAGCAATGGCGTATTGGTCTGACGGTCGTAGTAGAACGACATGGTCAACAGGCGCGACAGCGTATAGTCGGCCATGAAGGATATCTTCAGTGCCGAGTTGCCACTGCTGGCCGCACTGGTACGTGTGGCGATATCGCGGGTGATGGCGGCCTGGTCGCGCAGTGAGATATCCAGACGCATGTTCAGATCCTGGTTGATACCCGTCTTCTTGGCTGTCGTCGAGCTACTCGGCTTATTCGTTTCAGTGGATTTTGACTTGCCGCGCTGCGCCTTCTTAATTTTTCGTGAGGTGCCACTGCCAAAGAGTTTGAAGTCGCTGATCTTATAACCAAAGCCCACCACGATATCATTTGAGCGCGACTCATTGATCTGTACGCTGGTCATGGAGAGCGTCAGGTTACGCGTACGGCGGTACTCGGCCTTCATGGTCATGCCTGACTCGAAGGTCACATCGACGCCGATGAGTGGCGAGAACGACTCGTTGATGCTCACGGCAGGCACGTGCCAGCCCAATACAGAACCCGTCTCGCTACTGCTATTGTAGCTACCTACAGCAAACACCGACTTATAGGAGTGGTTGATGTTGACAGACTTGAAATGCTCGTTGAACCACTTCAGCTTCGACAAGCCCGAATAGCGGATGGTCCAGTTAGGCAACAGTTTTCCGATGGTCGGCAACAGGTCGAGTGAGCCGCGTCCGCTGCCCGTATAGGTGTCGAGGAAGGCAGGAATCATGACTGCAGCACTATAGGCATCCACCTCCTGACCATAATGGGCACTGGCCATTTGCTGGAAACGAGGCAGGGCGTCGCAGAACTGGTCGAAGACCTTGGAGGGATAGCCCGAGTTGGCATCGCCCATCTTCTCGAAAGCACTGGAGATGGAGATGGTGGTCATATTGAATGTTCCGCTCTGCGTAGAGGGCATACCGTCCAACGAGTAGCGGATGCTGCGTGCCTTCGTCTCAGTGCGCGAAGCGTTGAGGTCGATCTTCAGGTCGCGGGCAGGTTCCAGGGTGGCACGCACCTGCAGGTCGCTGGTCTGATTGGTAGCAGCGGGCGAGGCCAAGCTGTCCACCAAAAACAGCCAACCATTGTCGTAAGCCTTCTGCAGGTAAGAGTCGCCAGCCAGACCAAAGGCGAAGTCGAGACCCGGTGCCATCACACCACCCGTACGCTGACCAAAGGCATCGCCGACATTAGGCATGAAGCCAGGCACAGACATCGATTTCTGATTGCGGTAAGTCAGACCGATGGTGCGTACCATCATCAGCAGACGTGCTGCCGACTGGGCAGGCTTGTACCACCACTCATGTTCGACTGCCGGCTTGGCGACCACAGAGAGTTTGATAGCCACCGAATCCTTATTCTTAATCAGAATCTTATTATCGTCTATGACCTTATACTTAATAGGATAGGTCTTACCCTCCTTGGTCTTAGCCGTCACGATGAGACGCTTGGACTTCTTGTTATGGCTGACGGTCAGCGTGGTGTCGAGCTTCAGCGTCAGCTCCTTCTGGAAGGCATTCTTGTTTTTGGGCAGCTGGGCATCCGTCTTGTTGGGGGCTTTCCCGCTGGCTGCCCCTGCGGCCGCACCATTCTTGGCATTCTTACCATTCTTGGCCGCGTCCTTAGTATTCTTGTCATTCTTCTTGGCAGCCGCCTTGGCGGTCTTATTCGGTTTGGCAATGGCTTTCTTGAAGCGCTCGTTGGTCTTCTTCAGGAATGGGAAGTGATTGTAGAGCGTCTCCATATTCAGATTACCATTGATGGTCAGCTGGCGATTGTTGGAAATGGTGTTACCAAGATTGGTGCCATCCTCCAGTTCCGTACCACGCTGCCATGTATAGTTGGCCGTATAGTTGGCATCGGCTGTCAGCCAGTCCAGAATCGGCAACTTGTTCAGTGGGAACTGATAAGAGGCCGTAAAGGTCTGACGATAGTCGAGCGGCGTACCAAAGCGCTTGATGCTATGCCATACAGAATCCTTCCAGGCACTATAACGGTCGGGATAGAGGTCCTTGTTGATGGGCAGACCATTGCCGTAAGGTTCCTCAATTTCGGCACGCGTACCCGACTGGAAGTTCATGTGCAGGTTCTTGGTCAGGTCCCAGCGGAGCGTGAAGTCACGATTCCACAAGAACGACGAACTCCACTGCACAGGAATCTTGGCGCCAGACAGGTTGTCCATGTCGCGCTCCTGCAACTCGTTATACGAGCGTGACATTTCCGTATTGAACGTCACGTTCTGTGGCAACCAGTTCAGACCGAAGGCCTTTGGCAATGCCATCCACTTCGATTTCGACTTCGAATTCTTGAATGGTTCCCATGCCTTATATACGGGTGTATAGGAATAGTTGAACGAACCGCGCCACTCGTCATCGTTCTCATAGACAACGGTCTCGCCCGACCGGTGGCTATGGCGATGGCTGTAGGAGAACGAGAAGTTGGCAGGGTCGTAAGGCATGGGGTGGCGCTTGGTCTTGATACCCACACGCACATTCGACAGCGAGAAGTTGGTCGTGGTGGTCTTAGTAACCGCTATCGACTCGATACTGTCGCGTTCCAGACTGGTCATGGCATCCAGGGCGTCGTCCAACTCCATATCGGTATCCATCGGATTATACTTAGGACGCGTCTCCTCCTTCGTCACACTATAGTAGAGCGGTGCCGTCACCTTAGCCTTGTCGGGGAAGAACTTACCCAGCTCGACATTAGCTGTCAACGAATAGGTCTTGTAGTTATCCGTCGTACGCTGCATGACGCCTTCCTCCAAGCCACCGAAGCCCTCGGTGATAATCTTACCCGTCAGATTCAGTGAGCCCACATCAGACAGTTGCATGTTCAAGGCACCAGAGGCAGCCCAGCCACCATTATTGGAGACATCCTGCAGGCGCAACTCGTTAACCCAGATTTCGCCCGACTTCGGACTACCTGAGAGGTTGCGCACACCAATCATCATCGTCTTCACCTCGCCTAACGTCGGGTTACCCATGATGCTGATACGGTTGTTCAGGTGGTCGGGATCATAGTCAGAGAACTCCATCGTATAGCTGGCAGTACCCAATGCACGCGCCTTGTTACGGGCCTTCTTCAGAGCCGTAAACAGCGACAGGTTGATGTCGAGCATGTTAGCCTCAGGCCAGACGGCACGACAGTCGTCGGCATTGAAGCGGTTGTAGTCGTTGCGATCGGGCGTCAGCTTCAAAGGAATCTGATACTCGTAGTAGTTGTTCTTATAGTCGGAGCCGATACGTACGAAGACTGCCAACTGATCGTCGACCAAGCCCGTCACGTCGTTCATCAGGTGGTTGGCATGGACATACATCTGCAGATGGCGATAGCGGCGCAGGTCGAGGGTGGTGTTACGATAGACGGCCTTCGACTCGCCCTTGCTCAGATTCTTCACCACCATGCACAGGGCCTGCTCGTTGGCTTCGGTCAGCTGTGGCTGACTGGGGTCGGTGACACGTTCGATGCCTGGAGGCAGGACGTAGTTAACAGGACGCCTGTCGTTGTTCTCCTCGATATTGACAGCACTGACCTCCAGCGTACCGCTGTTCGAGCCAGTGGTCAGCGCCTGCTGATAGACACGCCACTCGCCACGTACCAGGTCGAGCGAACCAAAGCGCAGCACGATAGGTTTCTGGAACTGCGTCAGGAACATACGCATAAAGCGGATGCTGGTGAAGTCGGTAATGCCGCCCACACGGTCGTCGTATTGCGTGAGCGGGATTCGGAACTGATACCAGCGCACCTGTTCCCTGTTGCCATTACGAAGCGGCGCAGTATATTCGCGGATGTCGGTAATGAAGTTACGACCCAGCTGCATGTCCTCAGGACGTATGCTTACCTTATACTGGAAATAGCGCTCATACTCGTTGAGGGTATAGTCCTGATTGATGTCCTCCACGTCAGGATAGGTCTTGTACGAGGTATCATAACCTTCCGTCTGCTGGTCGGAGTCGGGCGAGTTGCCCTGCGGCATGTTGATGCGCTTGTAGCGATCCAGGATACTGGTCTTCCGCTCGTCAAAGTCGCCCCCACGGAAATAGTGGTAGTTATCGTTGGCAGGGTCGGCATTCCAGGCAGCACGCAGGCTGTCGTTGACGTTGATGCCATTCAGGAAGTTGGCATAGGCTGGCTGGCGGCGTTCTTCCTCGTCCGTCAGGCCGTTCAATCCCACATCCTGCTTGGCGCGAGCACCGCTGGTCGTGGCAAAGGCGTATGTCTGGGTGGCCTGTACGGGTATCTTACCCCAGGGCGAATACTGGAAAGTGCTGGTGCCATCGACAGGCATACCGCTCTCGTAGAACTTCTTACCATCGCGCAGCACATCCTCGCTGACCTCACCGAGATTGATATACAAGTCACCACCATAGTCGGCGGCATCGGGTTGCTGTGAAGTATAGATGAAGGGGTCGAGCATCCAGAACTCAATATACTCGACATTAGCCTGTTCGAAATCGTTCGTATCCAGCTTACGCATCATACCACCCCACTTCTGCATCGGGTTACGGAGTGTTCCGTCGAAGTTGATATCGGTGGACAGGTTGTACGGACCACGCTCCTGCGGATAGTAAGCCAAATTGAGGATAGGCAACTTGTTAGTGGCACCACTATAGGTGGACTGGTCGCGGTTGGGATAGAGCTCGCTGACATAGACGGCACGGACATAGTGGTTCGACAACTGGTCAAGGTCGCTCTTGATATGGCTGGGCGTCAACGATGAAGAGCGCTCGGTAAACAACGGGTCGATGTTATACCACGCCAGCAGGGCACGGTTGAAGCCACTCGTCACAGAGTCTTTGTCGTTATACTCGGCAAAGATGTTGGGAACGCTGGAAAGCACCCACGATTTAGGCTCAAGCACAGAGATACCATTCTTGGCATTCTCGAAGTCGTCGATATACGAAGCATTGTCCTGCGTACCACTGGCCGTACCCGCTATGAGCTGGGCAAACTCACCCGTGAAGGAGATTTGCGAGGGTTGCGTACAATGCAAGAGCGGCAGTCTGTCGAGCATCTTCGTCAACCACTGGCTTTCAGTCTTCCAGTTGATGTTCAATCCCCACAGGGTATTCTTCAAAGGTTCTGAACCCATGACGACCTTCGAGGTCAGGGCCTGTTCGGAAAGATGCTGGAGCGTACCGCCAATCTGGAAGTTCTTGGAGAAGTCGTACTCCCAGTTGACGCCGAACATACGCTTGCGCTGCATGCCATAGTCCGTATTCGACTCCAACGACACATTGACACTCGTACCAGCATCGATAATGCTCTGGTTCAAGATGGTGACTTCACCAGCCGAGTAATCGACACTATAGTCGGAGCCTTCCGTCAGTTTGACACCACCAGCCGTGACCTCGACGGAACCCTGAGGCACATTATAGGCACCCAACGAGATGACATTGGCTGACGTGCCCTTAAACTGACCCACCAGCAGGTACTTATCCTTATCCGTCATCTGCTTGGCAGCAATACGTGTGGTATCGTAGAGTTCCTGGAAAGCATACTTGACGGCCACCGACTCGCTCACGCCATTGCGCATGAGGAAGCTTTTCAGTGTAGCGCCAAAAGGTTCGGCTGTGGGGAAGAAGACACGACCGTTCGATACGGTATAGCCTTCCACGAAGTCGAACACGCTATTGGGATGAGCCTTGTTGTTATTGTCCAGACGGTCGCAACCTAATCCGCGCAACAAAGTGACATCCTTGACCTCCGGAATATAAGTAAGGTACACACCTGAGGTATCGCTCTGGAACTTAATGTCCAAACGGAACTTGGTCTTCTCAACGTTCGAGGCCAGATAGTACACGTTCTTCATCATCAGCGACCAGTTGGACTGCTGAGGATTGTTGGACGTATTCTTCAGCGACTTCACAAACAGGGCCTCGCCGGCATTGGTATGGTCGCTGGCAAGCTCACCCACCCTATAGGTTCTGCCACCATAGGTATATTCGAAGGCCACAGCCAGCACCTGATCGGTTTGAAGACTGGACTTCAGTGAGATATAACCCAACGCCTTGTTCAGCGTATATTCAGATGCGTTCAGCAGGCGGGCAGAGGCCAGTTTCTCGTAATCGACACCACCCGTAAAGCGAGCATCGAGGATGGCTGAAGCCTGGTCGATGTCACGAGCACCGGCATAGGTGGTTGTCAGATTCGAATACAAGCTACTGGCATCATTGTCAGGCAGGGCAGAGCCTCCTTGGCTTTTACCCGGCTGGCTCTCGGCCAAATCGGCCATCGCAATGAGATTACGTGAGTTCGAGGTCGTTCCCGATTTGTTGGTGACCCAGACCTCGATACGGCTGATTTCGATACCGGTCATCAAGTAAGGCAACTGCTGCATGGCGGCATCGTAGTGTTCGCGGAAATAGTTTGCCAGGAAGAAGTGGCGGTTCTCCTCATAGTTGGCTACGTCAATCTCGAATGGGGTGAGCTGTGTACCACCCTTTGACGCCACGCTCTTGGTGGTAGAATTCTTCTGTGACACCACCGTCTGCAGTTTCAATTTGCCAAACTGCATGTCCGTACGGATACCAAACAGACTCGATGCGCCCTTTACCAGCGAGTTGTTGGAGGGGAAGGTGACATTACCAGCCTCGACGAGTTTGATGATTTCATCCTCCTTACCCTCGTAGCGCAGCTTCAGGTTCTTGGTATCGAAGTCGAACGTAGCATCGGTGTTGTAGTTGAGGTTCATATTGACCTTGTCGCCCACCTTACCATTGACATTCAGATTGATTTTCTCGTCGAAGTCAACGCTCTTGGTCTTACGGTTGCGCTCAGGCAGCGAGGGGTTGTCGATATTCTTCAACGTGGCACCCAACTTCAGCTCGGCTGTTCCCTGCGTCTTGATACGCACACCACCAGGACCGAAGATCTTCTCGGCAGGTCCCAAATCGAAGTGCATATCGGCAAACGAGAACTTATCCTTACCCTTCGATGCGACATTTTCGGCATCCTTCTTGCGGAAGAAAGCCTCACGTTCCTTCTTCTCGCTCCACAGGCGATACTCCTCTGGCGTCATCAGAATGGGGGCATTCAGATAAGAGTCGCCCATCTTCGAGCCAATCCTATAAACATCCAGCGAGTCGTCATACTCCACCTGCTGACGGATATTCGACGGGAGGTGCAAATCAAGGGAAGAAGAGTCGAGGTCGGCCACCTCGATAGGTGCCGTCTTCTGTATCTTCCAGCGTGGATGCAGCAGTGAGTCAGGTATCGTCTCATCCTCTACCTGTAGCACAGGCTGAGCCTTGGGACCCACCCCATTCCCCTTCCGTTCGGGAGTGGAGGTTGGACGGTTTTGCTGCGATTGGTTTCTCCGCGTCCTATCATCCTGCGGAGGTGCTGCCAGTAGAGAAGCCGCCATGAACAAGAACAATACGACATAAAGCATACCTTGAGAAGAGGCATACTTTTTCACGTTTTTATATATATTGTACTTGTTCATCACGCTTGTATTTCACCTCCCCTCACGCTCGGGAGGGGGTGGGTTTCACTTAATCTGCTTCAGTGCCAGCTTCACCACCTGTTCGACAGGCAGGTCAGGCTGTTCCTGCAGGATGGCCACAACCACCTTCTGCGTTGGCGCTGGTGCAAAGCCTAACATGGTAAGAGCAGCCACCGCCTCGTCGCGAACGGCATTGTTCACAGGGGCAGACACCGTTCCACCAGCAGGAATCTCGTCGGCAATACCCAACGCCACAATCTTGTCGCGCAGGTCAACGATGATACGCTGGGCGGTCATCTTGCCAATGCCTTTGATACCCTTGATCAGGCGTTCGTCACCACGCGAGATAGCGGAACACAGTTCGCTGACACTCATGGACGAGAGCATCATACGCGCCGTATTGGCACCCACGCCACTCACGGTAATCAGCAACTCGAACATCTCACGCTCCTTCTTTGACACAAAGCCATACAGCAAATGAGAATCCTCGCGAATAGCCTCATAAACATACAGCTTGACATCCTTCTTGCCCTGTATAGCACTATAGGTTGTCAGCGAAATGTTCAGTCCGTAACCCACGCCAGCGGCTTCTACCGTAGCCAATGCAGGGGTTAGTTCGGTCAACTCACCCTTAATGTACTCAATCATAGTCTTCACAAAATGTATTAATACATCTAAATAAACGGCTCGCACGTATATTTATTGTATTTTAAAGCAAAAAGATGATGCAGAATAACAAAATGTAGGTATTTTGCAAATTTTTCTATCTTTTTGATACGCATTTCAAGAAAAAGATGTAATTTTGCACACCAAAAAGATTGAAACAACTAACAAGATACTAAAAGAGATGAAAAAAATCAGAGCCGCCGTCGTTGGTTACGGCAACATTGGAAAGTATGCAATTCAGGCTCTCGAGGCCGCTCCCGACTTCGAAGTAGCAGGTGTGGTACGCAGAAACGGAGCTGTTGACAAGCCCGCAGAACTGGCTCAGTACGACGTTGTGAAAGACATCAAGGAACTGAAGGACGTGGATGTAGCCATTTTGGCTACCCCTACCCGCTCATGCGAAGAATATGCCAAGCAGATTCTGCCTTTAGGCATCAATACTGTTGACTCGTTCGACATCCACACCAATATCCGTGGCTATCGCGAGCGTCTGATGGAGATTAACAAGCAGAGCAACACCGTTAGCGTCATTGCTGCCGGCTGGGATCCAGGTAGCGACTCTATTGTTCGCACGCTGATGCAGAGTCTGGCTCCCAAGGGCTTGAGCTATACCAACTTCGGCCCAGGCATGTCGATGGGTCACTCCGTCTGCGTCCGTTCGAAGGCTGGCGTGAAGAATGCCCTGTCGATGACCATCCCCTTGGGCGAAGGCATCCACCGTCGTATGGTTTACGTAGAGCTGGAGGATGGCTTCACACTGGAGCAGGTTACCAAGGACATCAAGGCAGATCCCTACTTTGCCAACGACGAGACTCACGTCTTCCAGGTGGAGAGCGTTGATGATGTTCGCGATATGGGACATGGCGTGAACCTTGTTCGCAAGGGTGTCAGCGGACAGACCCAGAACCAGCGCTTGGAGTTCAACATGCAGATTAACAACCCGGCACTGACCGGTCAGGTACTGGTCAACGTGGCACGTGCCTCGATGCGTCTGCAGCCAGGTTGCTACACCATGATCGAGATTCCCGTCATCGACATGCTGCCTGGCGACCGTGCCGACCTGATTGAACACTTGGTATAAAAACATTATATTTCAGAGAATATTAAAGATTAAACATTATTGCAGCATGAACGATTGAGCCCACCCAAACAGTGGGCTCAATCGTCTTTTATGTGCTTTTTTCAAGGCAAAGACTTGGATTTTTCAGTTATTTTTCCTATCTTTGCCGTCATAAAACCAAGATGACATGATGAAAAGACTACTACCCCTTATTGCCACAATATGCTGCACATGGACAGTTTACGCACAGGCCAACGCATCGAACGACTCGCTGACCACCAAGGACGACTCGCTGGTACGGGAGCTACGCATGCAGATTCAGGAACTGAAACTGCAGAGCATCCTCATGCAGGAACGCTTAGAGGACTCCGGCAAGAGCGCACGTGAAGACTCGCTACGACAGGCACTGCGCAGAGCCCGCATCGACTCGCTGCGTAACATCATACAAGGTGTACCCCTCGTGGTGGAAGGAGACACGCTGTTCCGCCTCTACGACCGTAAGGGTGGCATGATGCCTGAGGAACGTGTGCATAACATCAATGAAGCCATCATGGAGTCGGGCAAGAGCATCAAACTCATACCGGATTCAGTCTATGTCTTTGAAGGCGACTACACCACTGATATCATGGCCGGCACCAACGTCATCATGAGCGTTACTGACAACGACGCCATCTGGCAGAACACCACGCGTCAGGAACTGGGCGCAGAATACTGCGTCATCATCAAGAATAAGATTAACGAACTGCACGACGAATACGGCATGCAACAGAAGCTGAAGGGACTGCTATATGCTGCCGTCATCTTGCTGATACTCTTCATTCTGATTCGCATCACCAACTGGTGCTACCGCCATTGGCGCCTGCGCATCGTCAGATTCGTCATGAAACGGGTTCGTCCGTTAACAGTCAAATACTACGAGGTGCTGAACACGCGCCGTATCGGCATCGTCTTTCTGACGATATTCAATGTGCTGCGCTACTTCATCATCTTCTTGCTGCTGTTCTTCTGCATACCCATCCTGTTTTCCATCTTCCCTGAGACTGAATCGTTGGCATTCCGCATCATCGGGTACGTATGGAACCCCTTTGTGGGCATCGTCAAGTCTGTGGTAGGTTTCCTGCCAAAGTTCATCCAGATCGTGGTCATCATCATCTGCTTCCGCTATCTGGTCAAGGGTATCCGCTACCTGATGAACGAGATTGGAGCAGGACGACTGAAGATATCCGGATTCTATGCCGACTGGGCAGAACCCACTTATTTCATATTACGTGTACTGTGCTACTCGTTCATGATTGTCATGATATGGCCCTTATTGCCCAGCAGCAATTCAGAGGTATTCCAGGGCGTATCAGTCTTCATCGGTATCATCATCTCACTGGGCTCGTCGTCGATCATCGGCAACGTGATGGCAGGCATGGTGATGACCTACATGCGACCATTCCACGTGGGCGACTTCATCAAATATGGCGATACCGAGGGCTTCGTTATTGAGAAGACCATGCTCGTCACTCGCATCCGAACACGTAAGAACAACGTCATCACGATTCCCAATTCGAGCCTGATGACGTCGCAGACGACTAACTACACCTTCTCGGCCCAAAACTTCGGGTTAGTTGTACATACCAAGGTCACTATCGGCTACGACGTACGCTGGCAGGAGATACGCCAGCTATTGTTGGATGCCGCCCATGCCACCAAGGGGCTCCGGCAGCACCCAGAGCCCTTCGTACTGGTAACGGCACTTGACGACTACTACGTAGAGTATGAGGTCAATGCCTACACGAACCAATATGACAAACTGCCCCTTATCTACTCAGAGCTGCATCACAACATCCTCGACGCCTTCCACAGCAATGGCGTTGAGATTATGTCGCCACACATCTATGCCCACCGTACGGACCTGGAACTGCAGATTCCTAAGGACCAGCAGAAACCCAACGTAAAGGAGTAACGGCTCCGCCAGCAACGGCGAAAGGAGGCAACAAGAAAAGAGGATGTGACATATCACATCCTCTTCACGAATATCAATCAATAACTTTGATTTACTCAGCCTTAGCCTCTTCAGCAGCAGCGGTCTCTGCGGGTGCAGCCTCCTCGGCCTTAACCTCTTCAGCAGCAGGAGCCTCTGCCTTAGCAGTAGCAGACTTGCGTGAACGACGCGTCTTCTTCTCTGCCTTGGGGCTCTTGAGCATGTTCTCATCGAAGTCAACGAGCTCGATGAAAGCCTTCTCAGCAGCATCGCCCTGACGGAAGCCGAGCTTGATGA
>CAMHTW010000057.1 GCA_946188165.1 uncultured Prevotella sp. | reverse complement strand
GCTGACGGACGAGGAAATCCAGTTCATCGAGTCGATGATTCGCCCGATGGAATAAACAAAAACAGAATAATAACACAGGCGCTCTTTGACAAGTTTTTGAGGTTTTATTTGGAATTCTCGTAAAAAGTTCGTAAATTTGCACCGAGAAAATCAATAAGCAATGATTAAGGTGTACGAAACAAAAGAAGAGAAGATGGCTGCTTTCAAGCGCTCTGTAGGTCTCCGCAAGGTTTGGGAAGACCTGACTTCTGGTAAGATGTCGTTTGACGAATTCAAGCGACAGGGGTACAATACGGTCAATATCACAAAATAATGGAATTGACTTTCTCACTTGCTGAACTTAACAAGAAATCACCTTACATGCTGGAGTCATCTGGCTCGTATTCCTTTTCCTTCATTACGACTCAAGGGAAGAAGTATGAGATAGGTTTCATTCAGGACTTAATGATTTCAGACGAAGGCGTTTACCAATTCTTCATTACAACGGAAGACCAATTCAAGACGGTTCTCGATAGTAAGATTAGACAAACTGTATTAGTCGTGATAGAGGAATTTTTTAAGAATGAAGGTGCCGTCTTGGATTATATTTGTGCAACGGAAGACCATCGTCAGGCTTCAAGAGACAGGCTTTTCCATCAATGGTATACGAATTCATTAGAGAAGGAACAGTTTCACTTGAGAAATATGAGCATAGCCATTGATGGTACAGAGTACTTTGCCTCGGTTATTATGAGAAACGACAATCCAAGATTTGAGGCAATGACTGAGGCTATTGACCGTTTTATAGAAGATTTCCAAGATAAACTAAGATAAACTTGTTGCTGGGCGCCATAACAAAAATGATAAGGTTATGGCAACAACACAGAATTATTTCCCACGGAAGTCGGAGTCGGCTCCGATGATTTATGCGTATGAGGATAAGTATGACCCACAACTGAAGGGTATCCTGAAGGTGGGCTACACCACTATTGGCGTACAGGAGCGTGTGCACCAGCAGTATAATATCGTGCGGCCTGGCGAACCTCCTTACCGCATACTGGTGGAAGAGAGTGCCATGCGTCAGGACGGTACGGCGTTTATGGATCATGACGTTCACCGGATGCTGCTGAAGATGGGCTGTCAGAACATTGAAGGCGAGTGGTATCGCTGTACGCCCCAGCAGGTCAGGGCTGCCATCGTTGCCGTCAGGGAAAGGATAGACGTGGCGTGGAACCGCGACAAGACCTTCGGCATGCGCCCAGAGCAAAAACGGGCTGTTGACAAGACGGCAGACTACTTCGACAGCTACAAGTCGGAAGCCGGTCGTGTGCCTCATTTCCTGTGGAACTGCAAGATGCGCTTTGGCAAGACCTTTACCACTTACCAACTGGCACGACGCATGGGGTGGAAGCGCGTGCTGGTGCTGACATTCAAGCCTGCGGTGGCTCATGCCTGGGAAGAGGACTTGATGACGCATGTAGATTTTGACGGGTGGCAGTTCATAGCCCGCAGCCAAGAGGCTTCTATCGACTATCAGTTCGAACATGCCGACCCGAAGAAGCCGATGGTGGTGTTTGGCTCGTTCCAGGACTTCCTTGGGAAAAACACAGCCAGTGGCGGCATGAAACTGAAACACGAGTGGGCACGTGGTTTTAACTGGGACTGCATTGTGTTGGATGAATACCACTATGGTGCATGGCGTGAGAATGCCAAGGAACTGATAGGCGTCAGCGAGGATTTGGGCAGCGAGATTGAGAATCCCGACTACTTCGACGAAGACCTGATTCCCATCACGTCGAATCACTATCTTTACCTGTCAGGAACACCTTTCCGCGCCATTGCCTCCGGCGAGTTTATCGAGGAGCAGATATACAACTGGACCTATAGCGACGAACAGCGGGCCAAAGAGGAATGGGGCGACAAGCCTGACAATCCATACGCTTCGCTGCCCAGGATGGTGCTGCTGACGTATCAGTTGCCTGCGGAAATTTCGAGAGTGGCAGAGGAAGGTGAGTTTGACGAGTTCGACCTGAACTCATTCTTTGAGGCAGAGGGCAAGGGCGAGGATGCTGTGTTCAAACACCATGATGAGGTGCAGAAATGGCTCGACATGCTGCGCGGACAGTATCTGCCGACATCTATCAACGACTTGAAAACCGGTAACCGGAAACCGCCACTGCCATTCCTGAACGGTGACCTCTATTCGAACATGAACCATACGTTGTGGTTCCTGCCTAACGTGGCTTCCTGCTTTGCCATGCGCAATCTGCTGACGGAATTACAGAATACGTTCTATCATGACTATCGGGTCATCGTGTGTGCCGGAACAAAGGCAGGTATTGGGCAACAAGCTCTGCCACCCGTAGAGAAAGCCATGTCGCATCCAGACCCGCTGCATTGCAAGACCATTACGCTGACCTGCGGAAAACTGACAACAGGTGTTACTGTGCGTCCGTGGACGGGAATCTTCATGCTGCGTGACACATCGTCGCCAGAGACTTATTTCCAGTCGGCATTCCGTGTGCAGTCGCCCTGGACCATCACCAATAGCGACGGACTGCATCCGAATCAAGTGGAGATATTGAAGAAGGTTTGCTACGTATTCGATTTTGCACCTAACAGAGCATTGCGTAAAGTGGCCGACTATTCGTGCCAGCTGAATATTGAAGAGGGTAATCCGGAGAAGTGCGTGGACGACTTTATCAAGTTCCTGCCCGTACTCTGTTACGAGAACGGAGTGATGAAAGTGCTCTCGGCAAGTGACGTATTGGATATGGCCATGAACAACACGTCAGCCACGTTGCTGGCCCGCCGATGGGAGAGTGCCTTGTTGGTGAACGTCGATAACTTCACGTTGCAGCGACTGATGAATAACAAGGAGGCAATGGCTGCATTGATGAAAATAGAGGGGTTCCGTTCGCTGAATCAGGATATTGAAACCATCATTAACAAGACCGACAACATCAAGAAGAAACGCAAGGAACACGAGGATGGATTGACAACTAAGGAAAAGAAAGAGCTGAGTGAAGCAGAAAAGGAAATCAAGAGCAAGCGGCGCCAGATACAGGAGAAGTTGATGAAGTTTGCCACACGCATTCCTATATTCATGTACTTAACGGATTTCCGTGAGTATTCGCTGAAAGACGTCATCTTGCAGTTGGAACCCAAATTGTTCGAGCGTGTCACGGGTCTTACCAAACAGGACTTTGCGTTGTTGGTAAGTCTTAATGTGTTCAATGAAGTCTTGATGAATGATGCTGTCTATAAATTCAAGCGTTATGAGGATAGCAGTCTGGCGTATGCGGGAGTAAACCGCCACGCAAAGGACGAAAAGGTGGGCGGATACAGTACCGTCATTACAATGGACGAATATCTGTCGTAAACAACTGGCAATTCACGGAACAGTAGATCACGGGACGGTTCTCTGATCTGTTTTAAAGAATAAAACTGAAAACGGAAGTCCGCGCGGCTTCCGTTTTTTCGTCCGAGACCCTCTCTTATCCCCCTGTTTAAGGGGAGGAAGGATAAAAAGGTGGAAAAAATTAAAAATAGTTATGAAATAATTTGGAAAGTAACTAGAAAATAGTTACATTTGCACACAAATTTCAGTTACAAATGGGTACAAAAGAAAAATTAAGAAACCGTTTTCTGAAGATGCCATCGGATTTCACTTTCGATGAGATGCAACGATTATTGGAAGGATATGGTTACGAAAAGAGCAATAAAGGGAAAACCTTTGGATCCCGACTGATATTCAAGAATGGTAACAAGCGCCCCATCATGCTCCATAAGCCTCATCCTGGCAATATCGTAAAGGAATATGCCATGAAGCAGGTATTTGATGATTTGAAAGAAGCAGGTTTTATAAAAGAAGAGGATTGATTATGAATTCAATGACTTATAAAGGCTATTTAGGCTCTGTAGCCTATAGCGAGAAAGATCAGGTGTTCTTCGGTAAGATTGAAGGCATCAATGGTTTGGTAAACTTTGAGGGTGAAAGTGTGAAAGAACTCACTGAAGCCTTTCACGAGGCTGTCGACGATTATCTGGCTTACTGCGAAGATGAAGGCATTGAGCCTGATAAGAGTTATACGGGAGTCCTCAATGTACGTCTGACACCATCCATTCATCGACAGATAGCGATGTTAGCCCGCCAAGCCGGATTAACCATCAATGCATACATTAAGGACACTTTAGAGAAAAGAATCAAGACTGCAGCGATTTTGTGACAAAAAAAATCGGGTCGGTTCTCTGACCGAGGTCAGAGTGTGGCTTCGCAATCTAGATGATCTACTTTTTGAAAAGAATAAAACTGAAAACGGAAGTCCGCGCGGCTTCCGTTTTTTCGTCCGAGACCCTCTCTTATCCCCCTAACACAAAAGGGACTCTACTTACGGAACATGGGACTGGTCCCCGTTTCGCACTATTAGTTGCGGATTTTAGGAGTTACTTAACCTTTGATAACTATTCCGACGGCACCTATGGATATTACAATAAGGTAAACGGCGATCAATGGCTTTCGGACGGTATTGGATTATTGGCACTCGGAAGAAAAAACAAAGGAGTTTGTTTTGTTCTTCACTCGTTTTTTTGTAACTTTGCACACTGAAATATGATGTTGGAACTACATAACGTTACAATAGGCCAGCAGATACGCGGATTGTCGGCGACAGTCAACGAAGGTAATGTGCTGAGCATCATGGGTTCACAGGGCAAAGGTAAGACTACGCTGCTGAGGGCCCTGATGGGTTTTCTGCCTATTGACGAGGGTCACATCAGTATTGACGGAGAACTGCTGACACCGCTGTCGGCTCCCTACTTCCGTCGTCAGATGGCTTACGTGCCCCAGTATTTGGAAGTGCCAGAGGGGTATGAGGATGTGCCGACAGGCTACATGCGACTGTTGGAACATGCGGCACACGCAGGCAAAAAGCTTTTGATTGTCGATGAGCCACGGGAAGCACTGAGCAATGAGGATGCCGTACGTGCAGCACGCTTACTCGCGGAGGCTGCAGAGCATGGTGCGACGGTGGTGACGGTAAACATGCGTATAACCCAAAACCAAGTGCAGTTATGAAGACGGTATACCTTATTATATTATTAGCACTGGTGGGTTGGAAGGGTTATCATGCCTGGCTCCGCGGACGTAAATCGTGGACGCAGGACATGCAGCAGTACCAGTCGTTGTGGGAATACCTGCTGGCTAACGGCGCTACGTTGCAAGAGGCTCGTAAACCCTTCATCAAACGGGCTCTGAGCAGGGCTTTCGTGCCTATGATGAAGCAATGGCGCCTGTGGACTGTTGTTGCCGTTATTGGCATATTGATATGGATTATTCTTTAACTTAAAGCAATACACACAAGAGATATGATTCAGACAGTAGTAAAAAGAGACGGACGCATCGTTGGATTCAACGAGCAGAAGATTATGGCTGCTATTCGCAAGGCCATGATGCACACGGATAAGGGCGAAGATGAACGCCTGTTGTATCAGATTACCGACCACATCGCCCAGCGTGGCGACAGTCAGATGACGGTGGAGCAGATTCAGGACTTGGTAGAACTGGAACTGATGAAGTCGAGTCGCAAAGATGTGGCCCAGAAATATATCGCCTATCGCAACCAGCGCTCGATTGCCCGTAAGGCTAAGACACGCGACGTGTTCCTGGATATCGTGAACATCAAGAGCAATGACGTGACGCGCGAGAATGCCAATATGAATGCAGATACCCCTGCTGGTATGATGATGAAGTTTGCTTCGGAGACGACCAAGCCTTTCGTGGACGACTATCTGTTGTCGAGCGAGAGTCGTGATGCTGTAGAACATAACTATCTGCACATCCACGACAAGGACTATTATCCCACGAAGTCGCTGACTTGTGTGCAGCATCCGTTGGACAATATCCTGAATGGTGGTTTCGTGGCTGGTCATGGGGCTTCGCGTCCCGCCAAGCGTATTGAGACGGCTTCTGTATTGGCTTGTATCTCGATGGAGTGTTGCCAGAACGAGATGCACGGTGGTCAGGCTATTCCTGCCTTCGATTTCTATCTGGCGCCTTACGTGCGTCTGACCTATATCGAGGAACTGAAGGCATTAGAAGACCTGAATGGCGAAAGCTATAAGGACTTGTATGACGAACCACTGATGGACTATATCAAGAAGCCGTTGGACGGACTACAGGGTAGGGAACGTGCACAGCAGCATGCTATCAACAAGACGGTAGGCAGGGTGCATCAGGCTATGGAGGCCTTCATCCACAATATGAACACCATCCATTCGCGTGGTGGTAACCAGGTGGTGTTCTCCAGTATCAACTATGGTACGGATACGAGTGCAGAAGGTCGTTGCATCATGCGCGAAATCCTGCTTTCAACTTACGAAGGTGTGGGTAATGGCGAAACAGCTATCTTCCCCATCCAGATATGGAAAAAGAAGCGTGGCGTGAACTATCTGCCAGAAGACCGTAACTTTGACCTCTATCAGTTGGCTTGTAAGGTGACGGCACGCAGGTTCTTCCCCAACTTCCTGAATTTGGATGCCACCTATAATCAGGATGCTGAATGGCGTGCTGACGACCCCAAACGCTATATCCATGAGGTGGCAACGATGGGCTGTCGTACCCGAGTGTTCGAGAACCGCTTTGGACCTCGCACCTCTATAGGTCGTGGCAACCTGTCGTTTACGACGATTAATATCGTGAAACTCGCCATCGAGTGTATGGAGGAAAAAGACCAGCAGAAGCGCATCGACATGTTCTTTGCCAAGCTGGACAATATGCTGGAGGTGGCTGCCAAGCAGTTGGACGACCGCTATCAGTTCCAGAAGACGGCCTTTGCCAAGCAGTTCCCATTGTTGATGAAGAGCCTGTGGATTGGTGCTGACAAGTTAGGACCAACAGATACTATTGAGAGCGTTATCAACCAGGGTACGTTAGGTATCGGTTTCATTGGATTGGCAGAATGTCTGGTGGCATTGGTAGGCAAGCATCATGGCGAGAGCGAGGAGGCCCAGGAACTGGGATTGAAGATAGTGAGCTATATGCGCCAGCGTGTGAACGATTTCTGCGAACGCTATCATCATAATTACTCTGTTTTGGCAACACCTGCCGAGGGCCTGAGTGGCAAGTTCACGAAAAAGGACCGCAAGCAGTTTGGTGTGATTCCTGGGGTGACGGATCGTGACTACTATACCAATTCAAACCATGTTCCCGTATATTATAAATGTAGTGCACGCCATAAGGCTGAAATCGAGGCACCCTACCATGAGATGACACGGGGTGGTCACATCTTTTACGTTGAGATTGACGGTGATGCCACACATAATCCACAGGTTATCATGAGTGTGGTGGATATGATGGACCAGTTGAATATGGGCTATGGTTCCGTGAACCACAACCGTAACCGCTGCATGGACTGTGGCTATGAGAATGCTGACGACCATCTGGAGAAGTGTCCGAAGTGTGGAAGCACCAATATCGATAAGTTGCAGCGCATCACGGGTTATCTGGTTGGTACGACAGATCGCTGGAACAGTGGTAAACTGGCAGAGCTGAACGATCGTGTGACGCACATCGATCATGGCTCTCAGGACCTCTTTGGAAGTGAAAAGTGATTCGCGTGCTTGACATCATAGAAGATACCATGGTGGATGGCCCTGGTTTCAGGACATCCATCTATTGTGCCGGATGTCGTCATGCGTGCAAGGGCTGCCATAATCCGCAGTCGTGGGCTTTCAACCAGGGTAGGGAGATGACCACGCTGGAACTGATGAAGATTATCGTGGCAGACCCATACGCCAACGTAACATTCTCGGGTGGCGACCCGATGTATCAGTGCGACGGCTTTGCTGAACTGGCACGAGCCATACATGCGCAGACCAACAAGGATATCTGGTGCTATACGGGTTTTACCTACGAGACACTGATTACACGGGCACAGCGTGAGCTGCTTTATGAACTCGACGTATTGGTGGACGGCCCCTATATCGAAAGCTTGCGCGACCCCGATTTGCTGTTTCGCGGTTCCAGCAACCAGCGAATCATTGACGTGCAGAAAACGCTCTATGCGGGCGAAGTGGTGCTGTGGGAACCAGACATTAGGGTAATAAATAATTGAGAATGGATAATTGATAATTGAGTATGAAGAAATATATCCTTGATTTGACGGTAAGAACCGTAGAACGTATCAGCCCTAAGCATGTGTTGATACGGTTGACGGACGACAAGCCTTTGCCTGAGATGCTTCCTGGCCAGTTTGTGGAGGTACGTGTGGATGGCTCGTCAACGACCTTCCTGCGTCGTCCTATTTCTATCAATTTCGTAGATTGTGAACACAACGAGCTGTGGCTGATGGTAGCAATGGTAGGCGATGGTACCCGACGACTGGGTGAACTGAAAGCTGGCGACAAGCTGAATTGTGTGTTGCCGTTGGGTAATGGATTCTCGTTTCATGGCGCTGGTATCGCTCTGCACAAGGCGTTGCTCGTTGGTGGTGGTGTAGGTGTGGCTCCGCTGTTGTACTTAGGGGCGCAGATGAAAAAACAAGGTATGGAGCCAACGTTCCTCTTGGGTGCCAGAACAGCCAGCGATCTGCTGATGTTGGACAAATTTAAGAAGTACGGGCGCGTATGCGTGACGACAGAGGACGGCTCTGAGGGCGAGAAGGGGTTTGTGACCAATCACTCGTTGTTGCAACAGGAGCGTTTCGATATGATTTATACCTGTGGTCCTACACCGATGATGAAGGCCGTGGCTCGTTACGCCAAGGAAAAAGACATTGAGTGCGAAGCATCATTGGAGAATCTGATGGCTTGTGGCTTGGGTGCCTGTCTGTGTTGCGTAGAGAAGACCACTGAGGGCAACCTTTGTGTTTGTAAGGACGGACCTGTATTTAATATCCAAAGACTACTTTGGGATTGAGAAATTGAGAAAATGAGAAAATGAGATAATGAGAAATTGAGAAAATGAGATAATGAGAAATTGAGAAGATGAGTAATTTACAAGTTAATATAGGCGCATTGTCGCTGAAGAATCCTGTGATGACAGCCTCTGGCACCTTTGGCTACGGCTTGGAGTTTGCTGACTTTATGCCTTTGGACGGTATTGGTGGCATCATCGTGAAAGGAACAACGCTGAAACCTCGTGAGGGTAACGACTATCCGCGTATGGCAGAAACAGCCAGTGGCATGCTGAACTGCGTAGGTCTTCAGAACAAGGGCGTCGACTACTTCTGTGAACATATCTATCCGCAAATCAAGGATATCGATACCAACATGATTGTAAATGTTAGCGGTTCGTCGCCTGAGGACTATGCTGAGTGTGCAGCACGAATTGATGCGCTGGAAAACATTCCTGCCATCGAACTGAATATCTCGTGTCCGAATGTGAAGGATGGCGGTATGGCCTTTGGCGTGACGTGTGCTGGTGCTTCGAGTGTTGTAAAAGCTGTTCGTCAGGCCTATCATAAGACACTGATTGTCAAACTGTCGCCCAATGTGACGGATATCACTGAGATAGCCCGTGCCGTTGAGGCTGAGGGGGCTGACAGCGTATCGCTCATCAATACGCTGATGGGTATGGCTGTTGACATCGAAAAACGTAAGCGGGTGCTGTCTATTGGTACAGGTGGACTCTCGGGTCCCGCAGTGAAGCCAGTAGCGTTGCGTATGGTTTATCAGGTGGCAAGAGCCGTGAAGATTCCTGTTGTAGGTTTAGGTGGTATCTCGACGGCAAAGGATGCCATTGAGTTCTTGATGTGTGGCGCAACAGCCATCGAAATCGGTACTGCCAACTTCCTGGATCCTGCTATTAGCATCAAGGTACGCGATGGTATCAACGACTGGCTTGACCAACATGGCGTCCATGACATCCACGACATCATCGGATGCCTTGATGCCTGAAATTTAATGTTTAATTTTTAATTTTAAATTATTAAAGCGGCAGAGTGACCACAAAGCGGGCACCTGGACCTTGATAGCTCTTGTCGAGTACGACGTTACCTTCCAATCGTCTGCACAGAGCACGACACAGCGGCAAACCAAGTCCCAGTCCTTTCTTGAAGTCGTCGAGCTTGACGAAACGCTCGAAGATGTGCTCCTCTTCGCCTTCAGGAATACCAGTTCCTGTATCTTCTATATTGATGGTCAGCACCTTGTTGGCAACACTGGTACTGACAGTGATACTGCCTTCAGGGGTGTTCTTGATGGCATTGTCTATCAGCGTATTGATGATACGTCGCAACAGCACTTCGCTGGTCATGAGTTCATAATCTGAAGCCAGCGAACTGTGATAATTCATTTGCAGCTTATTGCCTGTAAGCTTTTGAAATTTGTGCATCTCGTCACCTATCAGTCGGTGCAATTGTACCTTGTCTTTCTTTTCGGCAATGACTCCTGTCTCCGTCGATGAGAGTTCTAACGTTTCGTTGACCAGTGAAGTGATGTCATTCGTGTTTTTCATCATGGTTTGCGCTATATCCTTTCGTTCACTGGCAGACAGGTCGAAATCGGGTGATGATAACACTTGTGCATAGCCATTGATGATGTTCAGTGGCGTACGAATCTCGTGACTGATATTCTGAATAAAGGCTGCTTTCATCTTGTCAGACTCCAGCGCATGCTGGTAGGCACGCTCTAATTGCTTCATGTGGCGACGACGGCTGTTATAGATGTAAGACATTGCCAACAACAAAAGAATGAGCAGAACGATGGTGGCCAACAGACCGAAGATGAAGTAGCGCGATGCCTTACGAGAAGCCTCATGGACCTTCATTTCATTCTGAATGCCCTGCATACTGTTGCTCAGGATGATGGTGTTGATAGAGTCGGAAGCCTTATTCTCCAATTTCAGGTATTCGTAAGCCTTCTGCCAGAGACCCGCGCGTTCATAAATCTTAATAATGGCTTCATAGCCTTGTGTTGGGGTCAAATCCTTCAATGCCATGTTGATGGCCTCGTCAATACGGCCTTGTCCTGCTGTGTAATACACTTCAAGTTCGCGACCGTGTACTGACGATAACCCTTTTGCCTTCCCTTCCTTATAAGCCAAGTAGCCTTCATTGAACTTCTTCATGTCCCCAAGACTATAGTACAACAGGGTGCGTCGCGTCTCGATATCGAAAAGACGTTGTGGCGAGTCGGCTATCTCAGCAGCCTTGTCGATAAGCTTCATGGCTTCATCCGTATTGTTCAGGCTCATCTCTACATTGACAAGATTCATGTAGATGGGAGGCATACTTTCTTGATAGCCTGACTTTTCCAAACGGTGTATGACCTCCCAGAAGCATTCCTTGGCATTTTCCAGATTGCCGCTATAGTTGTAGATGTGTCCCATCATGTTGTAGGCCATATACATCTCCTTGTCGAGTTTACGCTGAAGGAGTTCCTGAGAGAGGGTAGTGGCGAGCTTGTAGGCTTCAATGACTTTCTGCTGGTTCAGCAGAAATACTATCTCGTTGCAACGCTGTGTATAATAGGCGTGCAAATCGTTCTTCTCAAGCAAATAATTCTGCAGATTCTTGACGTGACGAAAGAATCGTGCACTGTCGCCATCATTAAAGGCATGGAGCATGGAATCGCGTAACGTCAGGTGTTCAGGCGTCTCTTTATAGTCGTCAGCTGCATGTATGTTGATGACGCTCAACAACATGAGAACTACTCCAAATAGTAATCTAATATTTATATTCATCAATTATTGGCATTATTGGTTAGTGCAAAGGTACGAAACAATTTTGTTTCTTCCAAATTTTTGTGAAGAAAAAGAGCTATTTCTTTTGTTATTTGCCATTCTTTTTGTAATTTTGCAGCCTGTTAGGGATTAACAATATAATATTTAAGGTAAAAGAAACAGTATGGGTGGCTTTTTTGGCACTATCTCCAAACAAGATTGCGTAAACGATTTGTTTTACGGAACTGACTACAACTCGCACTTAGGTACAAAACGCGCCGGTATGGTAACCTTCGATGAGAAGAGTGGCTTCCACCGCTCAATCCACTCGTTGGAACGCGCCTATTTCCGTTCTCGTTTTGAGGATGAATTAGACTCGTTTAAAGGCCACCAGGGCTTGGGTGTCATCAGTGATACCGACCCTCAGCCCATCATCGTCAATTCGCATTTAGGGCGCTATGCTGTAGTGACAGTGGCAAAAATCAACAACCTACGTGAAATAGCAGAAGAACTGTTGCAACAGCGCATGCACTTCAGCGAGATGTCAGCCAACAACATCAATCAGACGGAATTGGTGGCCCTGCTCATCAATATGGGCGACACATTTGTGGAGGGCATCAACAAGGTGTATCGTAAGATTCAGGGTTCTTGCTCGATGCTGATTCTCACTGAAGACGGTATCATTGCTGCTCGCGACTTCTTAGGTCGAACACCCATTGTGATTGGTAAGAAAAAGCTGCACCGATTGTCGCCCATTGGTACAGACGAACTGTTGGAAGCCTATGCCGTTTCCAGTGAGACAACCAGTTTCCCCAACCTCGACTATAAAGTAGTACGCGACTTGGGTCCTGGTGAGATTGTTCATATCAAGGCTGATGGCGTACAAGTCTTGCAAAAGCCCTTCACACGCTGTCAGATTTGTTCGTTCCTGTGGGTTTACTATGGTTTCCCTGCCAGCGACTACGAGGGCATCAATACTGAGTTTGTTCGTGAGAAGAATGGTCGTCTGTTAGGCGAGAAAGACAATGATGTCACACCCGATCTTGTTTGTGGTATTCCTGATTCTGGTGTGGGTATGGCCTTAGGCTATTCGCACGGTAAGAAGATACCCTACAAGCGTGCCGTACTGAAATATACGCCCACATGGCCCCGTTCGTTTACCCCTGGTAACCAGAACCGTCGTGACTTGGTGGCTAAGATGAAGCTGATTCCAAACCCTGCTATTCTGAAGGACCAGCGCATTGTGTTCTGCGACGACTCTATTGTGCGTGGTACGCAGCTTCGTGACAACGTTCGTACGTTCTTCGATAACGGCGCCAAGGAGGTGCATGTACGAATCTCTTGTCCCCCGTTGGTTTATGGTTGTCCGTTTATTGGTTTCACATCTTCGAAGAGTGACTTGGAACTCATCACACGTCGTATCATCAAGGATATTGAGGGCGATGAGAACAAGAATCTGGAGGCATACGCCAAGACGGGCTCGCCAGAGTATCAGCGCATGGTAAACGAAATTGCCCGTCGTTTGGGTCTGACCAGTGTTAAATTTGCTACTATCGAGGACTTGATAGAGTCAATTGGTCTGCCTAAGGAACGCGTCTGCACCCACTGTTTCGATGGTAGTTCATACTGCCACGAGCATGATAACGACTAAAAAAGCATAAAAAAAACCGCGAAATTTGCATATTTCGTGGTTTTTATTTAATTTTGCAGTCTGAAATAACATTTTAGAAGCGTGAAAATAAAGCAAGTGCTGAGCGCCCTTGAACAGTTCGCGCCTCTGCCTTTGCAGGAAAGTTGGGATAATGCTGGCCTGCAATTGGGACTGACGGAGGCGGAGGTTTCAGGGGCATTATTGTGTCTGGACGTCAACGAAGCCATCATTGACGAAGCCATTCGTAAGGGGTGTAATCTCATTGTGAGCCACCATCCTTTGCTGTTTCGTGGCTTGAAGCAGATTAGTGGTGCTGACTATGTGCAGCGCTGTGTCATTAAGGCCATCAAGCACGATATTGTCATTGTCTCGATGCATACCAATATGGACAATGCACACGATGGTGTGAACTTCAAGATAGCTGAGCGACTGGGTGCTACTGTCCTCAACGGTTCTTTGACCGATGGTCAAAGTGTGGCGTTGCAATCTGCCGCTGATACTGAAAAGGTGCCTTTGGTACTTGCAGAACTGCCGAGTCCCATGGATGCATGCACCTTTATTGGACTGGTAAAAAAACAGTTCCACTGTGAGTGTGCCCAGTGCAACGAATTGTTGGAGCGACCTATCCGCAAGGTGGCTATTTGTGGCGGAGCAGGCGATTTCCTGTTGCCTGACGCTATCAGTCAGGGTGCCGATGCCTTTATCACTGGCGAGATGCACTATCATCAGTACTTTGGTACGGAACAGCAGATTCAAATCTGCGTTATCGGGCATTATCAGAGTGAGCAGTTTACCAGCGAAATCTTTCGTGACATTATCCAGAAGGAGTGTCCTGGCGTCAAGACCTGTATTGCAGAGACGAACACGAATCCAATCGTCTATATTTAACCGAATATTGAAATAACGAAATATCGTATCATTAATAAAGAAGAATTATGGCAAAGAAAGATCCTACAGACATGCCAGTTGAGGAGCGCCTGAAGACCCTCTATCAACTGCAGACTACGCTCTCAAGCATCGACGAGAAGCGTGCATTGCGAGGCGAACTGCCTCTGGAAGTACAGGACCTCGAAGACGAAATCGAGGGACTTACCACTCGTATTGAGAAGATTCAGAACGAGATTAACGAGTACGAGCAGGCTGTTACCATGAAGAAAGGTGAGATTGAGACAGCCAAGGCCAGCGTAGAGCGTTATAAGGCTCAGTTGAATGATGTGAAGAACAATCGTGAGTACGATACTCTTTCGAAAGAGATAGAGTTCCAGTCATTGGAAATCGAGCTCTGCAACAAGAAGATTAAGGAGGCTACCTACAAGATTGAGGAGAAGAAAGTTGAACTGGCTCAGAATCAGGAGGTTGTTGATGATCGTCGTCAGGCTCTCGATCTGAAGAAGAGCGAGCTCGATGAGATTATGGAAGAGACCCGTGCAGAGGAAGAGAAGCTGAAGGCTAAGGTAAAGGACCTGGAGGCTAAGATTGAGCCCCGTCTGCTTACTTCGTTCAAGCGCATCCGTAAGAATGCCCGCAACGGCTTGGGTATCGTTTATGTGCAGCGTGATGCCTGTGGTGGTTGCTTTAATAAGATTCCGCCCCAGCGCCAGTTGGATATTAAGATGCACAAGAAGGTCATCGTTTGCGAGTATTGCGGTCGTATCCTCATCGATCCAGAGTTGGCTGGAGTCAAGATTGACAAGGTCACAGGTTCCGAGGAGAAGAAGACACGTAAGCGTGCTATCCGCAAGACTGTGAAGAAGGATGATATTGACGGTGATGTAGAGGTAAAGGTACCCGAAATCCGCGACGCCTCTTATCTGGAGTAATAACGGTTATTGGTTATTGTTTAACGGTTATTGTTTAACGGTTATTGTTTAACGGTTATTGTTTAACGGTTATTGTTTAACGGTTATTGGTTATTGTTTAATGTTACAATAGTCTGGAATCTCCGCTAAGAATTGGTACGTTTGGTGTTCATAGTCCATCTTGCAGCAATAGTGTTGCAAACCGTTTGAAACCACCAGATAGTCCACATGGAGTAGGAGGTTATAGGCTGAAATCTGACGGAACACCCGCTGTGTCACTGATACAGTGGGTGCTTTGTATTCTATAATCATCTGCGGTTGCATTACCTTATTATATAATATAGAGTCGCAACGCAGCGTCTTCTCACCACATTTCAAGGCAATCTCGTTGCCCAACAACCCCTGCGGATAGCCTTTATGCTCTACTAGCCAATGCGTAAAATGCTGGCGCACCCATTCCTCAGGCGTCAGTGCCACATAGCGTCTGCGTAAAAAATCCAGTATTTCTGGCTTTTCACGCGTTCCTCGCAGTTTGACGTCGTATGCTGGTAGATTCAATTCATTCATTTCGGCTACAAATTTACGAAATAATTATGAAATGCCACAATTATTTTGTAAATTTGCACCATGAACAGATATTTACTTACTTTGACAATGGCCGTACTCTTCGGCTCACTTATCTCTGTAGCTCAGACTTCCACCACCGAGGTGTTGTTTGAAACCACTGAAGGCAATATACGTATTGCCCTCTATGACGAGACTCCCTTGCATCGTGACAACTTTCTGAAACTCACACGTATGCACGTCTATGACTCGCTGCTGTTCCATCGCGTCATCAAGAACTTCATGATACAGTCGGGCGACACGAACAGTAAAAACGCTAAGCCTGGACAGCGGTTGGGCACAGGCGATTTCGACTATACTCTGGAGCCTGAGTTCCGTCTGCCTCAGATTATCCATCGTCGTGGCTGTGTGGCTATGGCGCGCGAACCAGATGCTGTCAATCCTGACATGCGCAGTTCGGCCTGCCAGTTCTATATCGTGTGGGGCAAGCGCTTCAGCAGTGAAGAGATAGAAAAGGCACAGGAGCGACTTGATACCATGACACATGGACGTGTAAAGCTGACGCCGGAAATGATTAAGGTCTATAAGTCCGTTGGTGGCACACCCCATCTCGATGGACAGTACACCGTCTTTGGCGAAGTCACTGAGGGACTCGATGTTGTTGAGCGCATCCAGAAGGCCGAGACCGATGAATTTGACCGTCCTTTCGAAGATATCCGTATTCTTCGTGCCACCGTCACTAAGGATGTTCCTCAAGCCACAGCGCCAAAGGTCGTTCGTAAAGGTCGGAAATAGTTTTTTTTATCATCGTTGCAACTTTTTCATACCCTTCGTCCGTCTAACAGACAAAAGAACGAAAGAAATGACGCAAGTCTGTAGTAAAAGGATAGCACCTTGCGTCTAAGGGATAAACAACATTTAATTTTTAAAACATTACGATTATGAAAAAGTTAGTATTTGCAACCATGATGTGCATAGCAGCCATGAGCGCCAAGGCACATGTTCTCACCTCAGAAACCGTTAAGAACGTATACGAGGTAGTGACAAACAGTTCTGATAGCAAGTTCGTCTTTAATGCCGACTTCACTGGACAGGATATCACCACCATGTATGTCTATAGGATGAACGTGGATTGCAGGGATATGTTGACCCTGAAACCCCACATGAAGTATGATTATACCTATGCTGCTGATGGCAAGGTGACCAGCAAGGTAACCTATCACTGGGACGACTGCATGAACAGTTGGAAAAGTACTGCACGCCACGATTACGCTCTGGCTGACGGTAAATACATTGTAGAGTACAGCCGTTATAACCCCGTAGAGAAGTGTTTTGATCAACCAGTGGATAAAATGGTCTACTCGCTGAGCCCTTACGATAACAATGTGAGCAGCTACCATCGCAATGACAGTTCATCGCAGTTCCAATTGATTAGCGAGATGCAAGTGGTTGATTTACCCGTCCTTTTTGCAGAGAAGTAACCCTTCTTAATTTCTCGACAAGTTTGTAACAATCATTTCGGGCCCGCAGCGATGCGGGCCTAAAATGTTTCTTCAAAAGAATCATGTAACACCCTGTTTGGTACCTATGATGCGACACAAAAAGCGGGTCTACCCCTGTTTTGTCACAAATTTCGGTTTCTGTCGCAACAACTTCATGAAGAAAATGCCCAGTTTCTTGTTTTGTGATGAAATTCGTCATATCTTTGCATCAGAAAAAGAAAGGAAAGAGTTCCAACTAATTTAGGTTTTATCGTTTCATAAGTTTGTTTTAGTTATTGGTTAGTAGTTTTCTCATACAATTTGGTTTTAGTTATTTTGTAAAACAATCACTTCGGGCCAGCAGCGATGCAGGCCCGAAGTGGTTATTAGAAATACTAACAACCGTTAATTTTGAACCATAAAAGTTAATCTATGTAAACAATTGCGATTGTGCTCGAACACAATACGTTGTAAAAATTTCGGAATCGTATAGGGAATTATGCAAACAAGAAAGATTGAACAACCCATGAGGCTGTATCTGGACAGCCTGAAAGTAAGAGGACACAAGATCCTGAGTGATGACACGATGAACTACCTGACGGCGCCTGGCTCGCTGTGCGCCGCCTATGAGTTCAAGCAGGAGGGCGAGAGCGACCACGAATTCCTGCGACTCTTCTCGGCCTGGCTCCACGAGTACCCGCAAATCGGAGGCCACACGGAATACTACTTGCTGATGGGCATGCGGCTCAACGAGCACCTCTCAAAAGAAAATCTTGAATTTCTGGAGCGCAACGTCGCCGAGTGCTTCGCCAGCAGCCACGGATGGTACTACGAACTGAATCACCGCCTGCGCCACCGACTGAGAATCACACTCATCATGAGTCAACAGAAAGAATTCAGAAGACTAATCAAGAAAGACCTGCCGGGAGTGTAAACTCCCTGCGGTTTTGCAGAAACAATAAACTACGAAGTATGAAAGAAAGAATGACAGAAGAAAAGGCACTGCTTCTGATAGCAGGGGTAGATGCTGCATTAAAGAAATGTGATTTCAACTACGAAGATGAAGCCACCTATCAGCTGTTCCAACGTGGTGACACAGACGGTATCTTCTTTTTGGAGGGTGCTTTCAATCAGTATGACTTACGGCAACTGAAGCCTTCAAATCTTCGAGAACTGACGGCAGCTTGCGCATTCTCTCATCCCCTCACCAATGACTTGATATACAAGTATCTGAAGAATCGTGAAATAAGAAGCGACGGTGACTATTACGGAATACCAGAAGTTGACGAAATATTACGAGAAACTAATGGTATCGTTATTTACAAACAGCAATCTGAAGAAATAACAAATCGTCTTGACAAGCTATTGGAAGAAGGAAGAACTGAACTTGAGCCACAGGCAAGTTTTATCAAGGAAGATCTTCAGAAGCATTGGAAATGGTTGGTAAATCGAGACTATATAGAGCATCGCGCAAAACTTGTATATCGACTAGCATACATCAAAGTGCATTTACACGATGAGTTTATGCAGTTATACGAAACAGTTTGTAAAGAGGCTGAATCATAATAAATGAGAGAGATACAATGAATAGGAAAAAATGTCGTAAGGACTACTCACCCAAAAACTAGAAAGGAAAAAAAAAAGGAATTAGAGGTAAATTTGAATGATTAAAGAAGAATTTCTTGCTTATTTCAATTTAAATGCGTATATTTGTGCCAAAAATATGTTCCACATCGTTAAACATGAAGAGAATGACAAA
>CAMHTW010000056.1 GCA_946188165.1 uncultured Prevotella sp. | reverse complement strand
TAGCGTGGGGCAGTCTTTTGTGGACACTCCACGGTGATTTCTGTCCCGTCGATGCTCATGCGGATGGGATAAAAGCCTATCATCTGACGGATAGCATCGGGCACGGTCTTGCGATGTACCGAAGTGGTGATGCGGAAGTCCTCCAGTTCGTTGTAGAGGAAACTAATGGTGTATTCCTCGGTCTGCTCGTTCAGTTGGCGCAGGGCCTCGCTGAGCGACACGTTGTTATAATCGCGTGTAATCTTTTGGGCCTGCACTCCGGCAAAGACAAAGCAGCAGACAAGCATTGATATGATTCTCTTCATGGCTTATTCTACTACAATCTTGTCCGACTTCAGTTCTACGGTGATGCTCTCGAAGAGGTTGAGCCGATGCAGCACGACGTCGAGCGTCTCATCCTGTTTCCACACGAAATAGAAACGGAACTGACGGGCATCGGTATTCTGGAACTCCACCTCCTTATTATAATAGGCAGCTATCTGAGGTAGCATCTTATCCAATGCAACATTGTCGAAAACAATGGGCTTCGCGTTGGTTGTCGTGTCCGTCTTGACGGTATCTGTCGGCAATGCAGGGGACGGTTGGGACGAATTTGAAATTCGTACCTCCTGGGTCGGGGATTTCAAATCCCCTCCAACGAAATGACGCACGATGTGGATGGCTGCAAAGGCCACTCCTGCCGTAAAGAGGATGCCGATGATGCTTGCTGCTACCTTGTAAGGGAGTATGCCCATCAGTCTCGTAATGGTGGCAGTGCGTGGCTCGTCTTTTTCAAGGGCATCTAATTCATCAGCGTGTTCCGCTGCGAACTTCTCCCATTCCTCATCCACGGGGACGGATTCTTTTTCGACTTCGCGCTTCACAAAGGCTCGCTTCGTCAGCGCGAGCAGTTCCTGGTTCTCTGCTACCAACTGGTCAATTTTGTCTTGCTGTTCCATAACGTTTATCGTTTTGCTGTTTCTTTCTGAAAATACTCCTTGATTCGCTGTACCGACTGTGACAGGTGGTTGTAGACCGTCACTTTGCTCACGCCCGCGGCCTGTGCCACTTCCTCATAACTCATCTCGCTGAGAAACCGCAGCCGGAATATCTGCTGGCTAAGCGGTGGCAGTTCCGCCTCGATAAATTGCATCAGCCGTTCCAGACGGTCGTCATCATTCATAGCGATGATATGGCCCTGCATCGACTCCTGCAAGAAGTGCTTTTCCACCCGTTCCTGCATCGACTTGCGGTTGAGCACGTCGCGACAGCGGTTGCGCACGGCAGTCATCAGGTAGCCTTCCGTCTGGTTCTGTTGGGGTTGATACTTCTCCCGTAACAGTCGGGCGAAGATATCGCTCACCACGTCCTTGCTTTCGTCGGCATCATAGAGCATCGTCCTTGCCAGACGGTACATCTTGGCAAAATGCTGACGGTATATGCTTTCAAATTCTTCTTTCGTCATAATTATTATTCATATACAACAAGGACGATTCAGCGAACCGAAAAACTAAGCAAAACGATAACTTTTTTCAAATTTCCTTCATTTTTTATTGTCATTATTCATTTTGAGCCACAAAATTACAGAAAGTCCCACGAAAAAGTCCCCGACATGACCGAAAATCGGATGCCGGGGGTGCAGGTCTTAAACTAGTTAAAGAGTTTTTGCTCTATTTGTGGCTTTCGAACGTGATTGACTTGCGAATCGTGCTCAGATAATTAGGGGTGATGCAGAGGAACGAGGCGAGGTCCTGCAAGGCAAGATGCTCAACAATACCAGGGCAACGCTTCAGCAACAACTCATAGCGTTCGCGGGCTGTGGCTCGTTGCGCTTGGTGCGTCGCAGGCCGTAGTAGAAGTTGAATCCGTCGATGTAGAACGTTACGCGTTGTGCCATATATGTAATGTTGTTAAAATAAAAAAGCCGTCCTCGGACGGCCATGTCCATTCAAGAAAGAATGGCGGAGCTTAATAATTTGCTGCAAAGTTACATCTTTTATGCGATACTTCCAAATAATTTGCAAAAAAAAACTGGGGTCAGTTCTGATTTCTTACACACCGCCCCAACGTTAAAAGAGTAAAAATGAAAATTAATCGCGATTTATTTTGCATTTCGCCCGATTTATATTAATTTTGCACGCCAGAGGCAAAAAACTTAAAACAAGATGAAAGAGATCAAGCGAATTGTGTTGACGGGTGGTCCTTGCGCAGGCAAGACAACGGCATTGGTGCGCATCATCGAGCACTTCTCGAATCTGGGCTTTAAGGTATTTACGGTGCCCGAAGTTCCTACGATGTATAGTCAGGGCGGCTGGAGCTATCTGACGCCTAACCACGACCTGTACTACGAGGGTGAGTTGGCTATTTTGGAGACTCAGCTGGCGCTGGAAGATTCGTTTATGCGGCTTGCTGAGGTGTGCACCAAGCCTACCTTTGTGGTCTGCGACCGCGGTACGCTGGACATTTCGGCGTATATTGACAACGCCATGTGGAATGATATTACCGGCAAGTGTGGCACATCGACCAACGAGCTGCGTGATCGCTACGATGCCGTGCTGCATCTGGTAAGTGCTGCCGACGGCGCCGAGCAATACTACACCGTGGCCACCAACTCTGCCCGCTACGAGCAGGCCAACGAGGAGGGACTGCGGCTGGCCCGCGACCTGGACAAGAAGGTGAACAAGGCGTGGACGGGGCACCCCCATCTGCGCGTCATCAACAACCACGACGACTTTGACACGAAGCTGAACCGCGTGATTATGGAAATCAGCAACGTGCTGGGACTGCCGCAGCCCGTCACCGAGGAGCGCGTGTACATCGTAGAGCTGCAGGGCGAGCTGCCCGAGTGCATCGAGAGCGAGATAACGCAGACCTACCTGGTGGCCGACCCCGACTGTGAGGTGCGACTGCGCCGCCGCTCATGGGGAGGCGAGGTGGTGAACGTCCACAAGACGAAGAAACGCGTCTCTGCCAGCGAGGTGCTGGAGACGGAGCGTCAGGTGTCGAACGCGCTGTATGAGTCGCTGCTGCAGCAGGCTGACCCGTACCGTTCCACTATTCGCAAGACGCGCCGCTCGTTTATATGGAAGGGCCAGTATTTCGAGATAGACTTCTTCCACGCGCCTGTGGACAACCTGATGATTCTGCAGACCAAGGGCGTGGACGAGCAGGAGGACGTGAACTTCCCGCCGTTCATCAAGGTCATCAAGGATATTACGGGCAATAAGGAATACTATAATTATAATATAGCGCTGAAGAGGTGAGATGTCTGATGTCTGATGTCTGATGTAAGATGTAAGATGGAAGAAGTAAGATGTAAGAGGTAAGAAGTAAGATGTAAGAGGTAAGAAGTAGGAATTTCGATATAAATAAATAACCGTTCGCTGAAATTTTTCGGCGGACGGTTAAACTTTTTATAGCCCTGCAACGTCAAAGAAAGCGAATTGAGAAACGAAAACTCAACACAGTAAACATTTAAATAACAAACAATTCAAAAACTAAGAAAGGTATGAAAAAGATTGTAATGACAATGGTTGCCCTGCTGACAATGACAGCAGCTGTAGCACAGAACAGTGACAACAACAACAACGGCCGCCAGCGCCGCGAGTTCAAGAAGCCTACACCCGAGGAGATGACCAACCGCATGGCCGACCAGCTGAAACTGGACGACAAGCAGAAGACAAAGGTGCTGGAACTGAACAAGGAGTACGAGGGCGTATTGGGTGGTCCAGGTATGGGCAGAGGTTTGGGAAGAGGTCAGGGTGGCCCTGGCGGTCCTGGTGGTTTCCAGGGTGGGCAGCAGGGACAGCGTCCCCAGCTGACTGAAGAACAGCGTGCCGAAATGCGGAAGCAGATGGAGCAGCGTATGGAGCAGCGTCAGGAGTACGAGAAGAAGCTGAAGGATATCCTGACTGACGACCAGTACAAGACGTATCAGGAGCAACAACAGCAGCGTCGCGGACGTGGCGGTTTTGGTGGTCCTCGCGGTCGGCGTCCCAATATGTAAACATATATTCAGGATAATAACAAAATAAAGGAAATCCGTATTTTTACGTGATTTCCTTTTGCTTTTTAAAATATAATGGCTATCTTTGCCAAACTAAATCATTATTCGTATGGACTTACTACACATTATTACAGTCGTGATCCTCGTTATTATTGGCGTGGTCATCTACATCAATAAAAGGAAGAATCAGTAACTGATGCAGACTTCGATGCCGCTTCTGACGGGTACTTGCCGGTCGGCAATGTAGAGCGTGCCGCTGCCCTCAGTGGCAAAAACCTTCACCTCGTGACGGTTCATTTCAACATGTATCATACCATGAGGCGTGGGAACATCGCCCTGTAGCCAGTCGAGGTCGCCCAACGCTGGGCGTATCTCAAATTCAGCATAGCCAGGCTTGGTGGGACGAACGCCTAAGTAGTACTTGCCTAACAGATAGACGGGCGAAGCACCCCAAGCATGACAGAGCGACTTGCCGTAGGGGCGGCCGTACATAGCCAGATGTTGCGTGCCTGATTCCGTCGGCACGTACTTCTCCCAGAACGAGGTCGCCCCTTCGCGCAACATGCCGCCCCAGTAGTCGCGCATCTCTTGAAGAACCTGCGTATGCAATCCGTCCATGCATAGTGTTTCCAATTCATAGAAACGCATGTAGGGCGTGGTAATGGCCGGAATGTCGGGATTCAGCATGACGCTCTGCATAATCTCGCGGCGTTGTTCCTCGTAGGCGTAGCCGTAGAGAATGGCAAACATGTTGGGGAACTTGGTAATCTGTTTGTTCAGCTGGCCGTCCTCGATGGCGTGGTAATAAGCCTTCTGCTCGTAGCTCCAGAAAGTCTGCCTGACTTTGTTGCGCAATTGCTCGGCCTTGACGCGGTAGTCGCTTTTGTTGATGCCAAGGAGTTTGGCACACAGGGCCATCGTCTCCAGGGCCTTGCACAGCAGTATCTGTTCGAAACAGAGCGTGCCGCGCTTGTGCATGGGGAAGTCCACCCAATCGACGAATATCCAGTCGTCGGGCTGTCCCTCGGCCATGCCGTCAGCGTTCAGTCGGCTCTCCACGTAGTCCATCAGCGTCACCATGCGGGGCCACATCTCGCGGACAAAGTCTGCGTCGCCCGTGTATTCGTAGTAGTCCAGCACGGACTTGAACCAGTAGAACGTATAGTCCATGATGGTGTTGACGTGGGCGGTGACGGGGTCTTTGCCGCGCAGTTGGCGGATGGTGCGCTTGACGCACTCCGTGTCGAAGCGCAGATAATAGTTCATCAGGTACGACTGGATGGCGTCGCCCGACCAGGTCCAGCGGTCGCGCTTGATGCCGTCCATGAAGAACTCGCGTGTGGTGAGGTCCATCGTGTAGGCTGCCACATCCCAGATGCGGTTGATGCCGTCGTCCGAGCATCGGAAAGAACCCGTATGCTGCCGGTCGTAGGGGGCGTATTCGTAGTCCATCAGCACGTCGTCGTAGCGGGCACCCTGGTCTGTTTCGATATAGACGTAGCGGAACGCTTTGGATAATGGACAGTTTTCATGATCCATGATCCATTTTCCACTATCCATTGGACAATGTCCATGGACCACGTCCAAAGTCTCGCAGTGCTCCTTGTCCAAAGCCTCCTCGCGGCTTTCGCCATAGTAGATGCGGGCGGAGCCTTGCAGCCCTTTAATTTTCAAGTAACCGAAGGTTTCCCGACCGAAGTCGTAGAGCGTCCCGTTTGTTGCCACGTCGTAGCTACAGGCAGGGCGCTTCTCTTCGCGCTCCAGATGGAAGGAAGAGGGTGGGGTGTCAGGACTATTGAAGTACCAAGAGGCGGCAGGAACATAGATGCCTGAGCCGTGGGCCACACCATTCTCGTCAATCCACAGCTTGTCTTCGTAGGTTGCCAACCATGAACTGTCACTGTAGATGGTTTCTCCATTCACGAACAATGCAGGGGGCGTGGATTGGTTCCATACTTTTACGTTCAACTTGTGGTCGCCTTTGGGCACAACAAAAGTCTTGGGCATTCCAAACTGCAATTTGCCGTCGAGCGCCAGATTATACTGACCCTCGGCGGCAATGCTGATAGTCTCTTCCCGTTCCAGGGAGAAGGCTTTGCTGAATTCTACCGTGACGTAGTGGGAGTCCTGTTTCCAGAAAGGAGGAAACATGGCTCCTCGCTCCGTACGACGGTTATTGAAGATGTTGCCCAACCATATCTCGAAGTCTCCTGGATACCAAATCCATGTTGCCTTTGTCGTCTTCATGTATATACCTTTTTCTTATAATAAAAAGACGCATGGCAGGGCGTTTTGTCATCTTCATCTTACAGAGGATAGTCCTCGAAAGCGTAGAGCACGGTGCTCAGGTAACGCTCGCCAGTGTCAGGCAGAAGAGCTACAATCTTCTTGCCCTTGTTCTCAGGACGCTTGGCTACCTGAATAGCGGCGTAGAGGGCAGCGCCAGCAGAGATGCCGACCAGCAGACCTTCAGACTGGGCAATCTCACGTCCAGTGCGTATGGCGTCGTCGTTCTCCACGTCGAACACCTCGTCGATGACATCGGCATCGTAGGTCTTGGGCACAAAGCCGGCACCGATACCCTGAATCTTGTGAGGACCGCTCTGACCACCGTTCAGCACAGGGCTTGACTTCGGCTCCACGGCAATGATCTTGACGTTGGGGTTCTGCTCCTTCAGATACTTACCCGTACCAGAAATCGTACCGCCCGTACCTACACCTCCTACGAAGATGTCCACCTGTCCGTCGGTATCGCGCCAAATCTCAGGACCAGTGGTGGCATAGTGCTTGGCGGGGTTGGCAGCATTCTCGAACTGTTGCAGAATGACAGCACCAGGGATCGAGTCGCGCAACTCCTCGGCAGCGCGGATGGCGCCTGGCATGCCGTCTTTGCCAGAGGTGAGGCGAACCTCAGCACCGTAGGCCTTGACGAGGTTACGACGCTCCACACTCATGGTTTCGGGCATGGTAAGGATAAGATGATAGCCTTTGACGGCTGATACCAGAGCCAGTCCTACACCCGTATTGCCGCTTGTGGGCTCGATGATGGTGGCACCGGGCTTCAGGATGCCCTTCTGTTCGGCGTCCTCAATCATGGCCAGCGCAATACGGTCCTTCACGCTGCCGCCGGGGTTGAAAAACTCTACTTTGGCAATTATTGGGGTCTCCAAACCCTTTGCCTGTGAATACTTGTTGAGCTCCAGAAGTGGGGTGTTGCCGACGAGCTCGGTCAGCTGTTTTGCAATCTTTGTCATAGTCTTATCCTTATTAAAAATTAAACTAAATGTTTCTGAGTGCAAAGGTACGGCCTTTTTTTCATTCCTGCAATACCTTTTGTAGGTTATTCACATACCATAATCGCGGTATTTTTACTGAAAATCATGGTCTACGACGGCTGCCACGCACGAATCAGACCATACGTTCTCAGCCGTTTCCACCATGTCGATGATAGTATAGATGGGCAGGATGATGCCCAGAATGGCGACAGGTGCACCGATGCCCGACATGAGCGAGAGGGTGAGGAAATAGCAGCCCATGGGCACGCCGGCATTGCCGACAGCCGAGACGACGGAGACGAGTATCCACAGCAGGATGGTGTCCCACGTAAGAATCGTTCCACCATTCTGCATCACGAAGAGTGAAGTGACGAGGATAAAGGCGGCACAGCCGTTCATATTGATGGTGGTACAGATGGGCAGTACGAAGCGTGAGATGTTCTTATGGATGCCCAAACGACGCTCGGCAGTGTCCATCGTGACAGGTAGCGTAGCGGCACTGCTCTTGGTAAATAGCGCCATGAGTACGGCAGGCATCATGCGACTCAGTACGTGAATGGGGTTGAGGCCGCGTATCAATAAGAACAGGGGCAGGACAACGAAGAACTGGATGATATTGCCACCTAAGACCACGAGTACATATTTGCCAATGCTGTCAGCCACCACACCTGCCGTTACCTGAGCCGACAACTGAGCCGCAAAGGCTACGATGCCAAGGGGCAGGGTCCAAATGAGCCAATGAATTAACAGGAAGAGCAGTTCTTGCAAACCCACCAGGAATTTTACCACTACCGCTTTGTCCTCCGACTCCGGCAGTTTCGACAATCCTATACCGACAGCAAAGGCCAGCAGGAGTAGTGATAGCACATTGCCATCAAAGAAAGGTTTGACAATGTTGTTGGGAATGACACTGATGATATGGTCAATGTAAGATGTCTGAGGGCTGATGTCCGAAGGTTGAGAACCGTTACTGATGGTCTCGATGGGCAGATTGCCAGGAGCTACCAACACATACAGTACAGCACCCACAGCGGCAGCAGCGAAGGTAGTGAGCAGCGTGTATGTCAGCGTATGACCAAAGATGCGCCCTGAACCTTTCGAACCAAAGGTGGCGAAGGTGGTGATGACCGCCAACACGATGGTTGGTACGGCCAGCAGTTGGAACAGTCGCGTATAGACCGTTGCCACGAAATTCATTACTTCGTCGAGCCACGCGATGCCAAACAGTCCTAATATAGCACCCACGATGAGTGCTCCAATCCAAATAATAGCTTTCTTCATCTTATAGTTCAAACGAAAGATTCATATATATATTGCGTCCCTTCTGCGGAATATCGCACCAGTCTGCATAGGTGGTGTAACGTTTGTCGAAGAGGTTCTCGATGCCCAAGCGCATAGCTAATTGAGAATTGAGAATTGTGAATTGATAATTTGCCGAGAGGTTCACGATGGTCCATGAGGGCGTCTCCGTCTCGCCATACTTCTTGCCGTATCTCGTTTGTCTGGCGTTGCCCTGCACCTCAGCCTTGCCTTGGAAACGGCCGAAGTGGACACCCACACTCGTGGTGTAGAAGAAGGGCGAAATCATAGGGAGCGACTCACCCTCATCGTCTTGTCCCAAGGCATATCCCAATCGTGTGTCCCACGTCAGCCAGGGCTGTATCTTCCATTGCGTAGTCAGCGAGAAATTGGCTATCGTGGCATGTAAGATGTTGCCATACACCTTGACGCCCTCAGCACCAACGGTCATCGCATTGAGACGGTCCTCGAACTGTCCGATGATGTAGTTGGAGAAGAAGAAAGCGTTGACGTCACCTGAAACCTGAAACTTGGAACCTGAAACCTGATAGCCAGCATTTACCTCTATCGCACTCTCATTCTTCAAGCGTGGGTTACCAATGTAGTCGTACTGGTCGTAGGTGTTGTTCAGATAGTAACCGTAGGCCTCCGTCACCGTGGGTGCACGACTGCCCCAGCCAGCACCGATTGATAATTGAGAATTGAGAATTGATAATTGATAATTCGCGGCGATGCGACCTGTGGTTTGGTGATATTGCTGCTGCATGCCAGGGAAGAAGACGCTCAGCGCATGATAGCCCTCTTCGTTGTTCAGTCGCTGGTGTTGCCACGCTACCTTTGCTGATATGTTCAGCGTATGGGCAGAGCCCAGTCGGATGCGGTCGCTGAGCGCCACGCCCGTATTCAGTGTCCCCACGTCGGGCCACGTCACCATATACATGGGTGCTGCACCGCCAGGATACATCGTCATGTCGGCAAACAGACGATTGTAGTAGAGGTCGTAGTTGACCGTCAGTTCATGGGCACCCTTGTTAGCTCGTACTAGACTGTACAATCCCGTCGTCCAACTCTTGCCAGGCATGTCCATGTGAATCTGAACATCAGGGCGCGTGGTGTCGTCCATCACGTGGGTGATATGGTTGTAATACACCTTCGTCTCCCACGACTGCACCAGTCGCTCTTCCCACAGCCGCTTGTATGACAGGGAAGTGATGAAAGCCTCGGCCTTTGCCACATCCATGTTTAGGGCAGGGTAGCCCACATTGGTGGCACGGTCGAAGATGAAGGTGCCCTCGATGGCATCTTGTGGGGAAAGACGGAAACCGAAGTTATCGTAGGCGTTGATCTTCTGGAACTGTGAGAAAGAAACTTCTCTGCCACCGCCTTCCTTGTAGTTGTCGGCATGACGGTAGAAGACGCCGCCATTGGTGTAGAACGACTTGGAGGAATACGACGCCTCGCCACCATACACCTGCAGATGGCCATTACTCTCGTAACCAGCATCAGCCCCTAGCTTCCATTCAGGATGATATAAGAACCCCGCCTTGCGCAGTTTCAGGTCTAACGAACCACCAATGTTGCCAGTAGCCTGCGGATTGCCGTTCAATCCTGAGTTCAGCAGGATGCTCTGCAGGTTGCTGCTCTCCACATAGCTCGTCACAGGGTCCATCTTGTCCGTGCAGGCATAGAATATCTTCATGCCGTCGATGGTGGTTGACACGCGTTCCATCGCCATGTTGTTCACCACAGGTTCCCAGGCATACGAGCCACGACGCACCAGACTGACGTTCTTCAGTTCCTTCAAGTGTTCATCGATACTGGCCACCTGTCCCTTTACTGAACGTCGTCCGCCTTGTCCTTTAGAAACGACCACCACCTCGTCCAAATGCTGTGGCTCGGTGGCGGTCGTGTCCGACAATATTATGAATGATAGCAAAACAGTTTCTATAATCATATTGTTACATCCCAGAATAACGTACTTCCTTCTTCACCCCCAGCAACTACATTGCCTTCACTGTCTTTCACCTTCAGGTGAATGCGCCAGAGTCCCGTCATCGTCAGATTGATAGTACCTTGATAGCTGCCGTCCTCCTGTTTTATGAGTGGCGTATTATTGGGTGACGTGTGGTTGCCCATGTCAGGCATGCGTGGGTCGATGTCCACCGTAAATGTCTCTGTAGCCAACGCATAAGGTGTAGTGATGGGGTTGCTCTTCTTTGACACGTAGGCTTTGATATTGTTCGTGCCCGTCTTCCAGTCCGTGGGATTTACCAGCGAGAGGAAGAACGTGTCGTCACCAACCTTGAACGACTTCAGCCATACCTGTCCGTCTGGCAGCGCACTGACCACGATGTCTTTCTTCTCCATACCTCCCGTATTGCCCAGCACATCAACCTCGTAGGAGTATGTCCATGAGCCGTTCTCACTGGTGTTCATCAGGAACGACACCCAGACGCGCTTGACAGCAAGGTAGTCGTAGTTGACAATCCTCGACTTATCAGAGACAGGAGTGCTGTGATACATGTTCATCTTGGACATATACATCAGTGGTGAGTTGCTGGTCACTGTCAGATCCTTGATATAGTTACCCGTCTCCTTCTTGGTGGAGACAAAGTATATGTCATTATACCCCGTGTGGAAACCTCCCGTCTTGGTATAGACATAGACGTTGTACTTGCCATCGATTTCCGTCGTAAGCTCTGGAACAAGCTGGACAGTCTGGAGGAAATTGTAGGTATTCAGTGCCTCCTCGGCAGAGCAGCAGTCTGCATCGTCGGTAATGGTAATACCAGGAATTTCAATACCTGCCTGTACGCCATCGTCGTTACTGTTGCAAGCTGTCAGGGCTACAACGTATAAAATTAAAAACAATCCTTTTACTTTCTTCATAATCCTTACCTTTTTTAATAAGTTATACATGTTTCTTTTCTGAGTGCAAAGTTACGGTGAAATCCGTATTCTCACAATCCCAATGATGCGGCATTTGCATACCACAAATAGGGTATTTGATAATAGAAAAGAGGACTGACAACTGTCAGTCCTCCGTTTCTTAGGTGAATGTATTGGTTTAATATCCAGGGTTCTGGGGAGTGATGCCCAGGCTCTCGCCACTCTTACCAACAGGAATGGGGAAGCGATAGTACTTAGCCTGACGATTGTCATACTTGGCATGCAGGTGCTTATAGGTCTTGGCAAAGAACTCGTTGACCACCTTACCATTTCTGCCAATGTTGCCAGCGGTAGCATAGCTCTCATCAAAGTACTCATTGTTCTTGACGCTCTCGAGGTCTTTGATGACATCCTTCCAACGTGCAAGGTTGAACCACTCTTTCTGCTCGTAGACGAACTCCAGTCCCCACTCACGCTTTACATCGTCGAGTGTTACAGTGGCGAGGTTGTGAGTGTTGTCGCCATAGGCGCGCTGACGAATCTGGTTGATGGCATCCTTAGCCTCGTCAGCTCGGCCAAGAAGTACCAATGCCTCTGCCTTGTTGAGCAACACCTCAGCATAGCGCAGTTCAACACGGTCTAGGTCGTTCAGCTTGTAGCACTCGCCAGGACCCTCAGAGCCACGATCTACAAACTTACCATAGCGGGGCAGGGTAACAGGGGCCTTGAACTGGGCAATGCTATCACCTGATGCGTCGTAGAGCTCATCAATGTAGCTGACATCACGACGCTTGTCGGCCTTGTCCCAAACAGCAAGGAAGGAGTCCTGAGCGGGTGAGAGGTGGTTCTCCTGTTCTACATTGAAACCGAAGGTCCATGAGCAGTGTACCTGATGGTTACCCGTACCTACAGCATCACCGTCGTGTACGAAGGTCAGAATCTTCTCGTCCTTGGTGGCCTCATTATCCTTACCCCAGATGCTGGCAAAACTGCTGTTCAGTTTGTAGCCTGTCACCTTGTTAGCATACTCTACAGCCTTTTCAAGTCTTGCTGGAGTGTAAGAAGGAGCAGGGTCGGTTGTCTGGTCCTTGATGGCATTGATCTGGTCATAGGTCAGCGGGTTGCTACCCCAGTCCAGATAGACGCGTGAAAGCAGACCATAGGCGGCAGCCTTTGTAGGAACAGAGGGCAGTGAAGCCGATGTGGGCAGTCCTTCGGCAGCCTCTTCCAGGTCTTTCACAATCTGTGTGTAGATCGCATCGATGCTGGCACGGGTCTTTGTATCGCCATTGGTTGATGTATAGAGAGGTACTTCACCCCACAGTCTGACGAGCACGTGATAACCCAGGGCACGAGCCAGCTTGGCACGGGCAATGGCTTCCTTCTTGGTTTGTTCACTGACACCTGTTGCTGCGGTAATCTTCTCAATAGCATCGTTGGCATTAGAAACGGCAGAGTTCTTGTTGTACCAACGGTTGACGAAATAGACATTCGTAGGAGTCAGCTCGTGACGGCTGATCAATGGTCCGTCAGCACTCTCCGGTCCCTCAAAAGAGTGGGTCTTCGATGTGAAGGTCTCTACGATGAAAGACAGTCCGAAGGCCTTATGATAATACTCGAACAGAGCATTGTCTGCCAATGCCAGAGCCTGCTGGTCATTCAGTGTTTCTGCTCCCGTCTGAATGGTGTTCGACTCGTCGTTGTTGTCACTGCTGCAGGATGTTGTTACACCTGAAATCGATAATGCCAGAATGGCACTTACTAAAGTCTTACTAATCTTTTTCATACTTCTTTCTTTTTTTGTTAATACTACTATTGAAAATGGTTTATTGTTTCTGTCAGAAAGTCAACTCTACACCAAGCGTAAAACTGCGTGAGGCAGGGTAGTCGCCCATATCCACACCACTTTGTATCTCTGGTTCATAACCCTTATAGTTGGTAATGGTGAAGAGGTTCGTAGCTGTAGCCGTCAAGTGAAGGTCCGCTTTCACAAAACGTACAGGAATGGTATAGCCCACTGTCAGTGTCTTCAGCTTGAAATAGTTGGCGTCTTCTATGAAGCGGCTGTCAATATAGCTGTATGGACGCACGTCGGTAACTGCCGGATAGATGTTGCTGGGATTCTCTGCCGTCCAACTGTCGAGGATGACGGATGAGACGTTGTAGCAGTCGGTGGGACTTTCCAGCGTGCGGCGCAACGAGTTGTAGATTTGGCCGTTTGCCGTTCCCTGAAACTGTATGAAGGCATCTAAACGTCCAAACTTCAGGCTCGACGATAGTCCGTAGTTAATGTCTGGATGTGAGTGTCCCAAGATGACACGATCGAACTCGTTTACTATTCCGTCGCCGTTGATGTCGCGGAACTTCTCCTGTCCTACCTTTGGACGGCTGCCGTTTTGTGTAGGCAGTTTCGATATGTCCTCGTCGGCCTGTACCACACCGTCGAACACGAGACCATAGAAGGAACCTACTGCTTCTCCTTTGCGTAGGATGGTATAGCTGTTGACGTTCAGTTCATCATAGTCACCAAGACTTGTCACCTCATTCTTATTATAGCCCAGGTTCGCCTGGATATTCCAAAGGAGGTGCTTGTTTCTGACAGGCGTAAAATCTACTGAAATCTCGAAGCCCTTGTTTTCTACGTTGCCAACATTCTGGAGTTGTGAGGTGACACCATATTTGGCCACATCAACAGGCACGTTCAGCAATAGGTCTAGGGTCTTCTTCTGGTAGTACTCCACCGTAATGCCTATGCGGTCTTGCAAGAACGAAGCGTCTATACCGATATTACCCGACACGGTGGTCTCCCACTTCAGATTGCTGTTGGCAGCATTCGACTTGGTGTAGTGTACATTACCTCCTGTGGTGCTGGTAGTATAGGCTGTCGAGTATTGGTAGTCGCCAATCTCCTGATTACCTACAGTACCTATAGAAGCACGGAGCTTCAGGTTGCTCAGCCATTTCTGGCTTGCCAGAAAACGCTCACGGTTGACATTCCATGAAAGACCGAGTGAGGGGAACAGGCCCCAGTTATGGTTCTGTGAGAAGCGTGAAGAACGGTCGGCACGGAAGGTAGCGGTAGCATTATACCTGTCAAGCAACGTGTAGTTGATACGTCCGATGAGTGAGTGCAGGTTTGACGAGCTCTCACCAGAGAGAGGGGCTGCAAACAGGCTACCTCCTGATAGGTTGTTCTGCTTCAGGCTCTCGTCGGTGTACTTACTTGATGAGCCTGTCAGGAAAGTACGATTGGTAGTCTGATAGGTATAGCCTACCAGCGCATCCAACTGGTGCTTTCTTCTGAAATTGTGTCGGTAGTTGAGTGTAAACTCCGTCTGCCAGGTTTCCAGGCGACGTTTGGCAATGCTACCCGTACCGCTGTTGGCAAGACCTAACGCTGTATAGTGAGGTGCAAAATAGTTCTGTGTCAGGTTGTCAAGGTCGAAACCTAAGCAAGCCTTACCAACCAGTCCGTCAGCAAATTCGTAGGTCAGACTGGCATTACCAATGATATCGTCATCGATAGACTGTGCCACACTGTTTTCCAAGTCTGATACGGGGTTTGCCGCAATATCTCCCATGGCGAAATAGGCATATTCATAGGGATTGGTATAGTTGTATGAACCATCGGCCTTGTAGATGGGCACTACTGGGGGCATGAGCAAGGCATAGGTCAAAGAGTTGGTGATTCCGCCCTGATAAGGAGAGGAATTGAACGAGACACCAGTGGTTGTGGTCAGGCCATCTTGCTTGTTACGACTGACATTCAGTGCAGCCTCTACAGTGAGTTTGTCCGTCAATCTACGGTCTGCATTCAGACGCAGTGCCGTACGATTGAAGCCAGTGTTCAGTACGATGCCCTTTTGATCAATGATGTTAGCACCCAACAGGAATCTGGTTTTTTCGTCGCCGCCGCTGATGGTCAGATTGTGTGAATGGCTGACTGTTGAACGCAGCACAGCATCCTGCCAGTCAGTACCTGCACCCAGTGCATCGATTTGCTCGTCGGTATAGCCTCCCTTGTTATAGAAATACTGCTTCTGATAGCGGGCCCACTCTGTAGCATTCAGCACGCTGAGCTTTTTTGACGGCGTGGCATAGGTCAGCTGGTACTGGTATTTGATATTTGTCTGGTCGCGCTTACCCTTTTTGGTGGTGACGATGATAACGCCATTAGCACCGCGTGAACCATAGATGGCGGTGGCGGAGACATCCTTCAATACCTCTATAGACTCAATGTCGTTAGGGTTGATAAGACTCAATGGACTGATGCCACCACTGATGCCCGTGCCACGCTCACCCGTGCTGAGGGTACCACTCTCCTTATAATATAAGAGACCATCAATGACATAGAGTGGTTCATTGTTTGCACTGATGGAGTTGCCTCCGCGAATACGAATTGATGAGCCACTACCTGGCTGACCGGAAGTCGTGACTTGTACGCCAGCAACAGAACCGGCTAATAGGGCATCGGCAGTTGGAAACACATTGTTGTTAAGGACATCCTTACTGATGGTTGTCACGCTACCCGTCAGCTGGGTACGCTTCTGCGTGCCATAGCCCACAACCACGACTTCGTCGAGTTTGTGGCTTTCCTCCTTCAGCGCTACAACAATGTCACCGTCATCTTCCTTTATTTGTATACTTTGTTGTTCATATCCGATATAACTTATTTTCAGTTCCGAGGGGAATGCTGTCACATCAATACTGAAGTTTCCTTCAGCATCTGTTGTCACACCTAGGTGTGCACGTGAATTATATACTGTAGCACCAATAATTGCTTCGCCTGTGCCGGCGTCGGTTACCTTTCCTATAATAGGTGTAGCCGACGCCACTACATGGAAAACAATGGCTAAAGTGAATGCTGTTATGCGTGTTGTCTGAAAACTCTTCATACCTTCTTATCCTTATTTTTTTGTTTCTGGGTGCAAAGGTACGGCGGTTTTTACACCCCCACAATCCCCTTGATATGTCATTCCGTATACCGCATGCATGGTATTTCACTATTTTATGCCGTTTTTCGCTATAAAAATACTACCTTTGCACCCAAATTAGAATAGACGATGGCAATACAAGATGCAATATTTCGTAGGAGTGAGTTGCTGTTAGGCAACGAGGCGATGGAGCGTATCGCCCAGAAGCGAGTCATTATCTTTGGCGTAGGCGGTGTAGGCTCATGGTGTGCTGAGAGTCTGGTGCGTAGTGGTATCCGAAGAAAGAAAAGCAGTTCCCAAAGCACAAGTTCCAGTGTGTATATAGCGACGAACTGCTGAAGAATATGGGACATAACGCTACCTGTGGCACAGAGCAGTGCATGTGTCCGAAAGCAAAAAATGGTCCAGGCGACCCCAGTCTCCTGAACCATGAATGGTGTTCATCGAAAGCCCAAATCAACGGTACCCTTGCCCACATCACCGCCATCTTTGGCTTTATGTTGGCAGGTCTCGTTGTTCAGGATGCGACGAAGTAAAGGTCTGACAACTGTCGCAGAATTAAATACCCAGACCTCCATCAAAATGTCTTTCTACGGCCTTCGACTGCTGGACGCGGGATTTGGGAGCCACATCGTGAGTCACCCAGATATTGCCGCCAATCACAGAGTCGTGGCCGATGGTGATACGGCCCAGGATGCTGGCATTGCTGTAGATGGTGACGTTGTCCTCGATGATGGGATGACGGGGGATGTTGAGCATGTTGCCATCAGCGTCTTTCTTAAAGCTCTTGGAACCCAGCGTCACACCTTGATAGAGCGTCACGTGACTGCCGATGATACAGGTCTCGCCAATAACAACACCTGTACCATGATCAATGGCAAAGTATTCACCTATCTGCGCTCCGGGATGGATGTCTATACCTGTCTCTGAGTGAGCTAGCTCTGTGATGATACGTGGAATGACGGGCACGAGCAGGTCGTGTAGCTTGTGGGCGATACGATAGTGGATCATGGCTTTCGTCACAGGGTAGCTGAAGATAATCTCGCCATAGTTGATGGCAGCAGGGTCGTTGTCGAACATGGCCTGTACGTCGGTATAGAGCAATCGCTTGATTTCAGGCAGCGCATCAATCAGTTGCAATGCCAAGTCCCTGGCCTTATCCTGTACCTGCTGCCTCGTTGTGATGACCTCGCTTTTCTCGCCAAACTGAAGACCGTATGATATTTGTCTTGCGAGTGTCTGAAGCAGTTCCTCCATGTGAACACCAATGTTGTAAGAGCGGATGGTCTCATGGCACTGCCGCTTGTTGAAGTAATCAGGAAAGATGATGCTCTTTACCAGGTTGATGATTTTCTTCACCTGTTCCACAGAGGGGAGTGAGGCTTCCGTCTGTGGCATCATACGTGTTTCCTGTTCCGTCTGGCGCGACAGCTGACGGACATTACGTTCGAGTATCTCTATAGTTCTTGTGTCCATAACATGTCTTGATTAAAGATGTATCTCTTTATCCACCACTTCACCATTCAGGATTTTGAAGGAGTTGAGATGAACCCCCTCGTGGAGAGAGAGGATGGCGTAACGGATGGTGGGGTCGTTGGCTAGACGGAGGTCTTCTTGCGAAGGTCGCGAGGGCGAGGCTGGATGACTGTGCCAGTTAGCGAGGATCTTCAAGCCATTCTGACGAGCGTACTTCAATGCAGCGAATTGATCCTTCGGTGCGAAGGAAAAGTGCTCTTGCGAGTGATCAATATTTTCCATCCAATAGTTCTCCGTCACCACATCGCCTTCCTCCGAGGTTATGCCCAGCAGGTAACCGCACGTCTCATTCGGTGCGTCCTGCCGGGCCTGGCTGATCAATTCATCTATAACATTCTGTGGTATCTTCATTTAATGTTTAATCATTAATGTTTAATGTTTCAAGTCGCAAGCGGCCTGTTCATAATCTATCAGGTGGTCGATGGTGGGGTTACTGCCGCAGATGGCGCATGATTCACGATGCTTCACAGGAACCGTGCGGAACTGCATGGTCTTGGCATCGAAGGTGAGCAGACGGTTCGTCAGCAATTCGCCAATACCTGTGAAATACTTCAGTGTCTCTGCGGCCTGGATGGTGCCCAGCATACCAGCGATGGCTCCCAGTACGCCAGCCTGCGAGCAAGTGGGAACGGCTCCTACGGGAGGCGGCTCCTTAAACATACAACGGTAGCAGGCCGTACCAGGCAGATGCGTAAAAGTCTGGCCGTTGAAGCGCAGGATGCCGCCATGCGAGAAGGGCTTGCCCGCCATCACACAAGCATCGTTGATGAGGAACTTCACGGGGAAGTTGTCCGTACCGTCGACAATGAAATCGTACTCCTTGATAATGTCGAGCGCATTCGACGAGTCGAGGAACTCGTAGTAGGTATCCACCTTCACATCGGGATTGATAGCCTTGATCTTCTCTTCGGCACTCTTCACCTTTGGCACGCCCACGTCCTTGGTGAAGTGAATCACCTGACGCTGGAGGTTGCTTAAATCCACCACATCAGCATCCACGATACCAATTGTGCCTATGCCTGCCGCTGCGAGGTAGAGCGACACGGGAGCACCCAGTCCGCCAGCACCCACTACGAGCACACGCG
>CAMHTW010000055.1 GCA_946188165.1 uncultured Prevotella sp. | reverse complement strand
CCTACCATCAAGAACTTCTGGGAGATGAAGCAAGAGGACGTAGAGGCTTGTCTGAAGGCTACCTCGTGGATGCCTGCCGACCGCGACTACTTCCGTGGTGGTGGCTACAGCTCGCACTTCGTCACCCGTGGCGGCATGCCCATGACCATGCTGCGTCTGAACCTCGTGGCAGGCTTGGGTCCCGTGCTGCAACTGGCTGAGGGATGGACCGTAGAGCTCGACCCCAAGACGCATGATATTCTGGACAAGCGTACCGACCCCACATGGCCTACCACGTGGTTTGCTCCACGACTGGATCCCACGAAGGATGCCTTCAAGGATGTCTATTCCGTCATGAACAACTGGGGAGCCAACCACGGCGCTATCTGCTACGGACACGTAGGTGCCGACCTCATCACGCTGTGTGCCATGCTGCGCATCCCCGTCTGCATGCACAACATAGCCGACAAGGACATCTTCCGTCCGGCCTGCTGGAACGCGTTCGGTATGGACAAAGAAGGCGCAGACTATCGCGCCTGCGCCAATTTTGGACCCATCTATAAGTGAAAAGTCGACTTCACTCTTTATTTGACAGTAAAGTCGAAAGACTGAAGGTCTTCATCCCTTGACGACTTGCCGTAGAGAATCTGGTACTTGCCAGGCTTTACGGCAAGTTCGTCTATCTTCTCTTCATAGTACTCGAAAGCCTCGCCGTCGAGAGTAATCTCAGCTTGTTTGGTCTCACCAGCCTTCAGGGTCAGTTTCTGGAAACCCTTCAGTGCCTTGATGGGAGCGCCGGCATCATTCAAGCGCTTCACATAAACCTGCACGGTCTCAGTACCTTCGCGTTCGCCGGTATTGGTGACAGGAACGGTCAGCGTAACCTTGCCGTTCTTCTTCATCGACTTGGCTGACAGCTTGCCTTGGCCAACATTAAAGGTGGTATAGCTCAGACCATAACCGAAGGCATACTGCGGCACACCCGTGAAGTAGCGGTAGGTACGGTTCTTCATTGAGTAGTCCATGAAGTCGGGCAGGTCGTCGTTCGAACGATAGAAGGTCACGGGCAGCTTGCCGCCAGGGTTGTAGTCGCCAAACAGTACCTCGGCCAGTGCCTTGGCACCGCCCTGTCCGGGATACCATGCCTGCAGCAGGGCATCATACTGACCTTCGACGCTACCGAAAGCAATGGCAGACCCCGAGCAGTTGACAAAGACCACGGGCTTGCCAGTCTGGTGCATGGCCTTGACCAGCATCTGCTGAACCTTGGGCAGTTCGATGGTCTGCTTGTCGCCGCCTTCGCCTTCCATGCGGGCAGAGATACCACCGATGATAACGATGGCATCAGCCTGACGGGCTACATTGGCCAAATCTGTGAAGTCGGCGAGTTTGCGCTCGCAGATATCACCGCGCAACATGGCGAACTGCCCCTTGCCACGACGATATTCAATGACGATATCATAGTCCTTGCCTTTCTCAACGTTGAACGACTTATACTCTACGCCACGACGACCAAAGCCGAAGCCACGACGGCCACCGCCGCCCTTGTTCTCCTCGACTACCTGGCCGTTGACCTTCAGCACATAGCCATTGTCTGAACTCAGCGTGTACTTCATCTCGCCAGTAAATGTAGCAGTATATTTACCACTGATGCGTACGCAGATGTTATCGTTGCTGACACCCTCGGCAAAGCCCCAGGCACCGAACGTCGAGAAGTTCAACTCGTTATAGTAGCCAGTCTTGACGGGAGCAGGTGTCTCTCCCTCGAACGGAGACGTCTCTGAATTCCAGAACTCTACCAATACACCCTTGCCGCCATTGAAGTCCTGGAGGTGATGGACGGTCTGGTATTCATCGTTCAGTTCACAAGCCTTCTGATAGATGAGTGTTGCACCGGGTACGGCATTCCTGATGCCCTCTAACAGTGAGTGTTTGTGATTCTCGGTAGGTGTGCCGCCATAGTTGCCGTTCAGCAGTTCGATATCCTCGGCATTAGGTCCGATGACGGCGATGGTCTTGATGCTCTTTGACAGGGGCAACACACCCTTGTTCTCCAAAAGCACCATCGACTCGCGGGCGGCCTGGATAGCCAGGGCGTTGTTCTTCTCGCTACTGATAGCCGATGCAGGAATCTTAGCCCACGGGAGACTCTCAGCAGGGTCGAACATACCCAGCTCGAAGCGGCCTCTCAGGGTATAGCGCAGGTGCTTGTCCAGTTCCTCCTCTGTGATGAGGCCTTTCTTCAGTCCCTCAGCCAGTGACATGAAGACCTTGCCACACTCCAGGTCGGTACCGTTCAGCACGGCATCGACAGAGGCAGACAAACCATCCTTATGTGTCTCGTGCTGACCACGGTTGTAGAAATTGTTGATGGCGTCGCAGTCGGTCAGCACAATAGCGTCGTAACCCCACTTGTTGCGCAGAATGTCAATCAACAGGCGGTCGCTGGTGCAGCAGGGCTTACCCTCGAAACGCTGGTAGGCACACATGACCTCGCGTACGTTACCTTTCTTGACCAAAGCCTTGAAGGCAGGCAGATAGGTCTCCCACAGGTCGCGGTTGGTAGGCTCTACGTTCATCGAGTGGCGTAAAGGCTCGGGACCGCTGTGTACGGCATAGTGCTTCGCGCACGCGTGCGTCTTATAATAGGTCTTGCCATTCAGTGTGACAGGTTCCTGCATGCCCAAGACGGTCTGCACACCCAGTACGGCATTCAAGTACGGGTCCTCACCACAGGTCTCCTGACCACGACCCCAGCGCGGATCACGGAAGATGTTGACGTTGGGACACCAGAACGTCAGCTCAGGATTGCCAGGATAGTACGTCACGCCCTGTGGTACGTTGAACAGCTTAGGGTCATTGTGGTCGGTACGGTTCCAGTTGGCACGTGCCTCGTCGCTGACCTGCGAGAATACGTCATATACCAGTTGGGCATTGAACGCAGCAGCCAGACCGATGGGCTGGGGATAGACGGTATAGCCGCCTTGGCGGACACCATGACAGGCCTCGCTCCACCAGTTGTATGACGGAATGCCGAGACGGTCGATAGATACCGACTTGTTCATCATCAGCCCCACCTTCTCTTCCGGGGTCAACATGCCTAACAGGTTTTCCACACGTTCAGCACGCGGCAGGTTAGGATTCTGCCAGGCATACTTGTACTGTGCACTTACAGGAATGCTCACAAACATTGCAAGAGCAATGGAAGCAAGAATAGTTTTTGTTTTCATTGATGGTTTGGTTTTATTGAGTTAATGAATATTTGTTAGTGCAAAGTTTTCTTTGAATCTGAGTAATACTGCTGTTTAGTCAAAAAAGGTGTCGTCGTTATTTGGTGTTCATGTCGGCATGGATTTTATCGACAGAACCAGTGGCTGGATTGAGCGTCATGTGGGTGATGTAACGCTTGAAGAGAGCACCACTGCGCAACTCGACAAAACCAAACTGGCCGGCATAGACATCAAATGAGCCTAACTGTTGCTGTTCACGGAACAGTGTCAGACGGACGCGGCCTGGCACATTGACATAGAAACCGCCGTCCTTCTTGTTCTCGGCAGTGCCATACTTCTGAGAATTGGTGCGGTGCATGTCTTCGACAGACATATAATAAGGTATGCCGGAGAGGTCGTCTTTGTCCACAATACCCAGTTTCTTGTTGAGACGGAAGATGACCTCACGCTGTACCTCCTTTTCAGGGCATACGGTAATAATCTGCTCGGTGGTATCGCGTGTGGTAGTACCCGTGAAGAGCGACGTGAGCGCTTCGCGCTGTTTGTCAATCTGTTCAATCATATAACGTAGCTGATTCTCGTCCTGCGGCATGTCGTCGGCCTCGCCGGTAATGAGCTGCTGACGATGCTCCTGGAGTTCAAGAATCTGATTCACAGTCATCTCAGCCTGTTTGGCCATGCTGCCAGCTGAACGCACAGCATCGCTTTGATACTGGTGGGGATTAATGACTGCAGGCTTGGCGGCAGGCTGGAAAGGTTCAGGGAGTTTCAGCTTGGCAGGCTCGTCGTTGATGGCTAACAGTACGCCGTCTTCACTCAACTTGACGTCAGCCGTCTCGCTCTTACCCTTTAACTCAACGCTATAGCATTTCGACGTGTCGCGAACGCCAATCTGGCTGATATTGTAGCTGGCCACGCTATATGTGACCTGTTCCTCCTGTTCGATACCCGTCATACCCAGATACTTCTCGGCATACTTGGCATATTCGCCAGGGGTATAGGTCTTCTTCTCAACAAGCAGATTGAAACGGATGGCAGTCTTGGGCAGAAAATAGACCACGCCTTCAGCCGTACGACCAGCCTTCATGGGCGTGCTGACAGCTTGTGCTCCTGCTGTAGAAATGAGAAAATGAGAAAATGAAAAAATGAGAAAAGCCAAGCGTCCCATTCTTCTCATCATCTTCTTATTCCATACATTGCTGTAAATCTTCATATCCATAATCATAATATCTCATTATTTTAATATCTCATTATCTCAATTTCTCAATTTCAAAAACGCCTGTCCCAGATGACTGATGATGTCACTTGCTATGAGACTCTCTTCGCCCAGCTCCTGAGCAGCTAAATCGCCTGCCAGACCATGCAGATAAACACCAACGACGCAGGCATCCTGCGGTTTGTAGCCACGTGCCAGCAGACCTGTCAGTATGCCTGTCAAGACATCGCCACTACCAGCGGTAGCCATTCCGGCATTGCCGGTGGAGTTGAAGATGATATGTCCATCAGGACAGCAGATGGCCGTATAATGACCCTTCAGAATGACATAGCCTTTCAGACGTTCAGCCAGATGACGTGCCTTGGTCAGTCGCTCGTAGGTATCGGCAGAGTGACCTTCCAAGCGGTCGAGCTCCTTGGGGTGGGGGGTCATGATGATGCCCTTGGGCAGCTGTTGCATCCAGGCACGATGGTTGGCCAGGATGTTAAGCGCATCGGCATCGACCACTAACGGGCACTGGGTGCGTCGCAACTGGGCTATCAAGGCAATAGCCGTCTGTTCGCTCTGTCCCAAACCTGGACCAATACCTACAGCCTGATAGTCTTCGGTATCGACGGTCTCCGTAAAGATGGTTTCTTCGTTGCCCGCGCGCACAATCGCTTCCGGAACAGACGTCTGCAAGATGGGAATGTTGCGACGCGGCGTGTTGACAACCACCTTGCCAGCTCCCGAACGCATGCAGGCCTTGGAAGCCAGAACGGCAGCACCAGCCATGCCATAGCTGCCGGCTATCAGTAAGGCCGTGCCCATCTGTCCCTTATGGGCAAAGGGGGAACGGTCCAGCAGACAGGCGCGTACATCACTCGCATCAACCATGGAGAAAGGAGCCTCGATTTTCGCCATACCCTCTTTGCTCAGCTTGATGTCGAGTACACGCAACTCTCCGACAAACGGCTGGTTCTCTGGGAAAAGGAACGAGAGTTTGGGCTGCTGAAGGGTCAGCGTCATGGTGGCTCGGATGATATTGGCGCGAACGTTATAGGTGTTGTCCTCGGTCATAAGACCAGAAGGTACGTCAATACTGATAATCTTGGCCTGCGAGGCATTGATATACTTGACGAGTGAAGCGAAACCGCCAGCCAACGGTTTGTTGAGACCAGAACCGAAAAGACCGTCAATAACCAGCGTGTTGCTGTCGAGTACCGGCGGGTCGAACTCCATACTTACTTCGATGAAATTCTTCAGGCGTCTGGCATCTTGCAGACGCTGCTTGTTGGCTGCACAGTCAGGTGATAGCTGGCCGCTGATATTGAAAAGATAGACTGTTACCTGATAGTTCTGTTCGCTCATCATACGGGCCATAGCCAAGGCGTCGCCACCATTGTTGCCAGGTCCGGCAAAGATGACGACAGGCATCGTAGCAGGCCACTCCTGAATGACGGCCTCCGTCAATGCACGTGCCGTGCGTTCCATCAGGTTGAGACTTGCTATAGGCTCATGTTCGATGGTATATTTGTCGAGCTCATGAATCTGAGCAGTAGTGAATATCTTCATTTGCGAATGCAAAAATACGAAAAATATGCTAATAATGCACTATATTTGCCAAATTTTTAGTAATTTTGCATCAAATTTCATATTTTCAAGCATGAGTATCGTCAAAATCAAAGACAAAACGTTTGAAACTTCTATAACAGAAGCGCAAATCAAACAGCGAGTGAAAGAGTTGGCCCAGCAAATCAGCAAGGATATGGAAGGCAAGAATCCCTTGTTGATAGGTGTACTGAACGGTTCGTTTATTTTTGCTGCCGACTTGTTGCGTGAAATGACCATCCCTTGTGAGATCTCGTTTGTCAAACTGGCCTCGTATGAGGGTGTCCTGTCAACGGGTAAGGTCAGGGAGGTCATGGGACTGAACGAGGATATCTCTGGTCGTACGGTCATCATCGTGGAGGACATTGTGGACACGGGTCGTACGATGCGCCAGATGCTGGAATCGTTAGGGGTGCGCCGTCCGGCCTCTGTGCATATCTGCACGCTTTTCGTGAAACCCGACAAGTTGGAGGAACCTATTGACATCGCGTATGCAGCTTTCTCGATTCCCAACGATTTCATCGTGGGCTACGGACTGGACTATGACCAGCAGGGACGTGGACTCAAGGGTATTTATACTTTGGTGGAATAATCTCGTAAAAAACAAGGAATCATGCGACAAATCAAACTCCCCCATGTTCCCAGTGATGTGGAAGCCCGCAAGAGCGACCTCATGACGGATTTATGGTATAAAGGCAAGGAAACAAAAATTGAACAGGATAAACAAGAACAACACATTCAAATGAAGAACATTGTAATTTTTGGCGCTCCCGGCTCAGGCAAGGGAACGCAGAGTGATTTGCTGATAGAGCACTATGGTTTGGAACATATCTCAACCGGTGACGTACTGCGTAATGAGATTAAGAATGGTACTGAGCTGGGTAAGACGGCACAGGGGTTCATTGACAACGGTCAACTGATACCCGACGACCTGATGGTTAGCATTCTGGCCAAGAAGTATGACGAATTCGGACGTGCCCACAAGGGTGTCATCTTTGACGGTTTCCCACGCACCATTCCACAGGCTGAGGCTTTGAAGGCTATGCTGAATGAGCGTGGCGACAAGGTGGCTGCCATGATTGAACTGGACGTGCCGGAGGACGAGCTGATGAAACGTCTTATCCTGCGTGGACAGCAGAGTGGTCGTGCCGACGACAATGAGGAGACCATCAAGAAGCGTCTGGTAGTGTATCATTCGCAGACCCAGCCGCTGATCGAGTGGTACAAACAGGAGGGACTGCACCACCACATTGACGGTTTGGGTACGTTGGAGCGTATCTTTGCTGACATTCAGAAAGTAATCGATAACCTATAGGCCCTATTAGCCCTATTAGCCTTATAAGCCCTATTGGCTCAATTGGCTTTAGAAAGAAAGTAATATGGAATCTAACTTTGTAGACTACGTCAAAATCATGTGCCGCTCAGGTAAGGGCGGACGCGGATCGATGCATCTGCGCCACGTGAAGTATAACCCCAACGGTGGTCCTGACGGGGGAGACGGTGGCAAGGGTGGCAGCATCATCCTGCGTGGTAACCATAACTACTGGACACTGCTGCATCTGCGCTACGAACGTCATATCTTTGCAGAACATGGTGGCAATGGTGGCAAGGACAAGTGTCACGGCACGGACGGCAAGGACATCTATATTGATGTGCCTTGCGGTACGGTGGTCTACAATGCTGAGACAGGAAAATATGTCTGTGACGTCACCTATGACGGACAGGAAATCGTATTGCTGAAGGGCGGACGTGGCGGACTGGGAAATTTCCAGTTCCGTACGGCCACCAATCAGGCACCACGCTATGCACAGCCTGGCGAGCCCATGCAGGAGATGACCATTATTCTGGAACTGAAGCTGTTGGCTGACGTTGGATTGGTGGGCTTCCCCAATGCGGGTAAGTCGACACTGCTGTCGTCGCTGTCGAATGCAAAGCCGAAGATAGCCAACTATCCGTTTACCACGATGGAACCTTCGTTGGGTATTGTGGGCTATCGTGACAACAAGTCGTTCGTGATGGCCGATATCCCTGGTATCATCGAGGGTGCATCGGAAGGAAAAGGCCTGGGCTTGCGTTTCCTGCGACACATTGAACGCAACTCACTGTTGTTATTCATGGTACCTAGTGATACGGATGATATCAAGCGTGAATACGAGATTCTATTGAATGAGTTGCAGCAGTTCAACCCCGAGATGCTGTCGAAGCATCGCGTGCTGGCCATTACCAAGTGTGACCTTCTGGACGATGAACTGATTGAAATGTTGCGCGAGACGTTACCTCAGGATTTACCCTGTGTGTTTATCTCTGCTGTTGCCAATCAAGGCTTGGACGAGTTGAAGGACGTGTTATGGCGCGAACTGAATGCCGAGAGCAATAAGTTGGCTTCCGTCATGGCTGAAGACACGCTGGTACACCGTGACAAGGACATGACGCGCTTTGCCGACGAACTGGCTGACGAGGGCGAAGATGAGGATATCGAATACATTGACGACGAGGATATTGAAGATTTGGAAGACCTTGACGATTTTGAGTATGAAGAGGACGTTTAGCTTTGGATTGTCAGCTATTAGCTGTTCTCAGACCTTTTGTCTGAGTGTGGTGTTGCAATTGCTGCTGACGCTCTCGAGTTGTGCTCAAACGAGGGATACCACCAGCATCCAACGCCCGACATCTAACACTCAGCACTGGTGTTATCCGTTGCCAGGTGCCAAGGTCATCAGTCCTTATGGTGCCCGTGGTGGACGAAGTCATTCGGGTACAGACCTGAAGACGAAACCCAACGACAATATCCTGGCGGCATTCGATGGTGAGGTGGTGTTCTCAGGCAATTACTATGGCTATGGCAATTTGGTGCGCATCAAGCACGCTAACGGTCTCGAAACCTATTACAGTCATAACTCCAAGAATCTGGTAAAACAAGGCGACCATGTGAGGGCTGGCGACGTTATTGCACTGACTGGTCGTACTGGTCGTGCCACCACTGAACATCTGCATTTCGAGACGCGTATCAATGGCCAGCATGTCAATTCTAACCGTTTCTTCGACCATACCACACATCAGCTTCGTGCCGATGCCTTCCAAAACACGAAGGATGGTTATGTCGCCAAGTATGCCAAGGCGAGCAAAACAGGAAAGGTCAGCAAGAAAGCGAAGACTAAGACGAAGAAAGCCAAGAAAAACAAGAAAGCCAAAAATTCAAAGAAGAGTAAGAAGAAAAGCAAGAATAAAAAGAAATAAGAGGATGCGAAAACATCCTCTCATTTTTATGCTGCTATATCTTTAATGATTAGTTGTACTTCAGAATCTGACCAACCTTCAGCTTGGTGTTTCTTTTCAAGTGATTCAGCTTCATGATGGCATCAACGGTAGTACCACGACGCTTGGCAATCGAGTAGATGGTCTCACCCTTCTTAACCTTGTGGAAACGTGACTCCTGAGCATAGTTGGCTGCAGGGGCTGCTGTTGCCAATTCAACATCCTCACCATCAGTCGTAATGCTGCCACCGCTAACGCCACGCAGACGGGTGGCAACAGTGGATTCACGCTGATAGGAAGACTTGCGGAACAAATAGTAGTCGTCAACTACATCCTGATTGCGGAAGTCGAACATCAGGGCAGGATTAAGTGCTACACCGCAGAGACGTGTCTCAAAGTGCAGGTGTGAACCCGTGCTACGGCCTGTGTTACCACCAAGTCCGATAGGATCACCGGCACGAACTTCTTGATCCTCTGTAACCAGCTGCTTCGACATGTGGCCATAGATGGTTTCCAAACCATTGTAGTGGCGGATGACCACGTACTTGCCGTAGCCGCGACCCTCGTAGCGCACAACGCGTACCTTACCAGAGAATGCGGCGCGGATGGTGTCGCCAATATAGACCTTGATGTCAAGACCCTTGTGCTGGCGTCCCCAGCGAGCACCGAAGTTCGACGTTATCAGACGACTATCGGTAGGCATGCAGAAATCTTTCAGCGAGATGCGGAAAGAGTCGGGCAGTGCCGTTTCACGGTGGGCATATTTATTGTTCCAGTCTTCATAGAGGTCTTCAGCTGGAGAGTCGTAATTTTCAGTGTAGATGATATGTTGCAAGGCAACGCTGTCAACGGCCTTCATTTTTCTGTCAATAGGTGCCTGACGGGCCAATAGGTCTTGACCTGAAACGGGAAGTGTACTTACTGTTGCTAATACTATAAAAGCAATTTTTTTAACTATTTTCATTACTAAGTTTTTTGCTCAAAGTTGTTCGTAATATTGTGAATTACGGTAATAAAACGTTGCAAAGGTAATAATTATTGTTTTAAATAAGGTGTAAATTGACAATAGTTTAAGTTTTATTTGTGTGTTTTAACACTTGATGAAAGTCAAGAAATTGCACCCCAATTGATATTTGTCTTGCGAATTTCCTTGAGTCTGCGCCACAGGATGCTGTAGCATTCTTTGGTGCAGGTGGGGTCGTCGTCGATGATTATATGAGCCTCGTCACGAGCCATCTGTACCAGTTGTCCGTCGCGTGCGATATCAGCTATCTTCAGGTCGAAGGCCATACCGCTCTGTTGGGTTCCTTCCAAGTCGCCAGGTCCTCTGAGCTTAAGGTCAGCCTCGGCAATACGGAAACCATCGTTGGTCTCGCACATGATGTCGATGCGCTTGCGGGTATCGTCGGCCAGTTTGACGTTGGTGACGAGAATACAGTACGACTGGTCGGCACCACGACCTACACGCCCTCTGAGCTGATGGAGTTGGGAGAGACCGAAACGCTGGGCATCGAGGATGACCATGACAGAGGCGTTGGGAACATTGACACCCACTTCGATGACGGTGGTAGCCACAAGGATTTGTGTCTCGCCACTGACAAACTTACGCATCTCTTCTTCTTTGTCGGCGGGCTTCATTTTGCCATGAACCTTACTTAGACGGAAATCAGGAAAGACTTGTCGTAGCACTTCAAAGCCGTCCTCGAGATTCTTCAGGTCTATTTTCTCGCTTTCCTCAATCAGGGGGAAGACAATATATACCTGACGGCCTTGTCGAATTTGGTTTCGGATGCTGTCGTACAATGAGGGCAAAGAACGGTCGAAGACGTGTTGGGTGACAACAGGTTTGCGGCCAGGAGGCAGTTCGTCGATAACGCTCACATCCAGATCGCCATAAAGCGTCATAGCCAAGGTGCGGGGAATGGGTGTTGCTGTCATGACTAGTACGTGGGGCGGATTGACGCTCTTGCTCCATAGCTTGGCACGTTGGGCTACACCAAAACGGTGCTGCTCGTCGACGACCACCATACCTAAACGGGCAAATTGTACCGTGTCTTCGATGACGGCGTGAGTACCCACAAGAATCTGTACGGTGCCATCCAACAGTCCGTCGAGCACTTCCTGACGTCGTTTGCCTTTCACGATACCTGTGAGCAGTGCCACGCGGATGTCCATTCCCTTCAGAAATTCCATGATGGTCTGCAGATGCTGCTCAGCCAAAATCTCAGTAGGTGCCATGATGCAGGCTTGGTAACCATTGTCCAATGCGATAAGCATCGACATCAAGGCCACAAGGGTCTTGCCGCTACCCACATCGCCTTGCAACAGGCGGTTCATCTGACGGCCACTGCCCATATCCTTGCGGATTTCACGAATAACACGTTTCTGAGCTTCTGTCAGTGGGAAGGGTAGGTTGTCTCGATAGAAGTTGTTGAAGTGGTCGCCAACCTTACTGAACACGTAGCCACGGTATTTGCGACGCTGATCGCTGGCATACCTGAGGATATTCAGTTGGACATAGAACAGCTCTTCAAACTTCAGACGGGTACGGGCACGTTCCAGTTCCTTGGCATTCTGCGGATAGTGGATTTTGCGCAGGGCCTCGTCACGACTCATCAGGTGTAGCTTCTGCGTGATGAAGTCGGGAAGTGTTTCGGGCAGGGATTCTTTCAGTGCATCGAGGAGCGTCTTCGTCAGACGTTCTATAGAACGAGAGTTCAGCCCCATCTTCTTCATCTTCTCCGTCGTATTGTAGTAGGGCTGCATGCCCATTGCCGACAGTTCCAACTTGTCTGCTGCATCGATATCGGGATGGGTGACGTTGATGCGTCCGTTATAAACGTTAGGACGTCCGAAGATGATATACTCCTTACCGATGGCGTAGTTCTGTTTCGCATATTTGCCGCCATTAAACCAAGTGAGGTCCATGACCTTGCCGCTCCCGTCAGTAAAGTGGGCCACCACACGTTCTTTGCGGGCACTCATCTTAAAGGTCTCGAAGCTCAAGATGTGGCCTTTGACCTGTACAAACGGCATGTCGCCATTCAGTTCGCCGATGCTGTATAGTCTGCTGCGGTCCACGTGCTTATAGGGATAATACTGCAACAAGTCGCCATACGTCAAAATGCCCAACTCCTCGTTGAGCATCTTCTTCCTGGAAGGTCCCACCCCAGGCAGGAACTGTATGTCTTGTTGTAGCAGTGGCGTCATCCTATCAGTACTTCAGCAATTTTGAGGTCGTATGGTGTGGTAATCTTGATGTTTTCGCGATTGCCTTCAACGAGGGTCACGTCATGCCCAAAAGCTTCAACCACACTGGCGTCGTCCGTAAAACCGTCATTGTAAGGTTGGCGGTTGGCGGCCTTTAAGAGTTGGATGTCAAAGCATTGTGGTGTCTGTACCAAGCGGTATTCGCTGCGCGGAACGGTAGCCCCACCCTCAACCCCTCCCACTTGGGAAGGAAGACTGATATGTCGCAGGGTTTCAACAACGGGAATGACGGGAATAACGGCCTTGGCTGTACGGGCTGTCTCGTAGCAGTTGCGGATAACATCAATCGAAGGGAAAGGACGCACCCCATCGTGTACACCTACTACGCCCTGAGCATCATCTTGAATGAGCGCAAGACCATGCTGGACACTGTGGAAGCGTGTCTCACCACCATCAGCCAACTGGTATGCTACTGTGAAGTTGTGTTTCTTGCACAACTCCTTCCAGTACGCTTGCTGTGCTTTAGGCAACACAAGGATAATCTGCAGGGTAGGGGAGTATTCGCGGAACCGCTCCAACGTGCGCATCAGCACGGGCTTCCCACCAATAGGCAGGAACTGCTTGGGAATGTCGCTCCCCATGCGCAGGCCCTTTCCGCCCGCCACTATGATAACGAATTCTTCACACTTCATTTGATGATAGTACACAGAGACACAAAGACACAGAGTTTAAAAAGATCATAGTTTATAGCTTATAGTTTGCGGCAAAACAAATAATAATTGCTAATTACTAATTACTCATTAAGTGTGTAAACCGCATGCCCTCAGCAATCTGGTCGGCAGTCTGCTTGTTGACCAACTGGCTGAGCAGTTCGTAAGCAAAGGGAAAAGCTGCAGCAGGTCCTTCACCGGTGGTAACATTGCCATCGACGGTAAAAAGTGCGCCAGTATATGTAGCGTTGTTTTCTGCCAACGCACTCTCGAAGCCTGGATAACATGTAGCCTTCTTGTCCTCAAGGATTCCCAAAGGAGCGAGTACGACGGCTGGCGAGGCACAGATGGCAGCCACCTTCTTACCAGCAGCAAACTGGTCAACAACAGCCTTGCAGACACCCTTGTGTGCAAAGAGGTTCGAGGCACCAGGCATTCCACCGGGGAGGAAGATGAGGTCGGCATCGTCAAACGCTCCCTGTTCGAACATGATGTCAGCCTCGATGTTCACACCGTGGGCTGAACTTACCAGCGGGAAATCGCCGATGCTCACCGTCGTCACGTCCACACCGCCGCGACGCCATACGTCAACGGGAATCAGGGCCTCGACATCCTCGAAGCCGTCAGCTAAAAAAACATATACCTTTTTCATAATGCTTAATTTTTAATGCATAATGCTTAATCTATTTCAATGCTTGCAGATACTCTTTAATGGTTTCCTTCAGTCCTAAATACAGGGCGTCGCAGATGAGGGCGTGACCTATCGATACTTCGTCAGTCCAAGGAATCTGCTGGTGATAGTAGTGCAGGTTCTCAAGCGACAGGTCATGACCTGCGTTGAGGCCCAAACCTACGCGACGTGCCTCCTCGGCAGCAGCGATGAACGGGGTGATAGCAGCCTCGCGATTGGCCTGGTAGCCAGAGGCGTATGGCTCTGTGTAAAGCTCCACGCGGTCGGCACCACATGCCTTTGCGCCCTCCACCATCTTGGGGTTGGCATCGACGAAGATGCTGGTGCGGATGCCAGCATCCTTGAACGTTTTACAGATGTCGGTCAGGAACGCTTTATTCTCTATTGTGTCCCAGCCGTGATTCGAGGTCAGCTGGTCCTGTCCGTCCGGCACCAGCGTTACCTGTGTGGGTTTTACCGCCAGTACCAGTTCCGTAAACGACTCGATGGGATTGCCCTCAATATTAAACTCAGTGGTAATAAGGGGGCGGATGTCTCGCACGTCCTGATAGCGGATATGACGTTCGTCAGGACGAGGATGTACCGTAATACCTTGTGCACCAAAGATTTCTGCGTCGCGTGCTACTGCCAGCACGTTGGGGTTGTTGCCACCTCTGGCATTGCGCAAAGTGGCTATTTTATTGATATTTACACTAAGTTTTGTCATTTTTTTCCTTCGTTTTGTTCCTATTACATTTAGATTTCGTATCTTTGCAAGCGCAAAGATAGTAATAATTTGCGAATAAACAGCGAAAAAAGCAAAAAATCTTATGGTTTCACGAAAACTAAGGTTCGCCATTTTTGGTAACACCTACCAACCCAAGAAGTCGGTTTCCGTCCAGAAACTACTGGCTTGTCTCACACAGCGACAGGCTGATGTGTGTATTGAACGTGAGTTTTATGAGTTTCTGACAGCAGGTCAGCGTCTGCCAATTGACAATGTCCTGGTCATAGAAGATCGTGATTTCAAGGCCGATTTCGTCATCTCGATGGGTGGCGACGGTACTTTCTTGCGGGCTGCCAGTATGGTGGGAGGCAAACAGATTCCCATCTTGGGTATCAATACAGGTCGCTTGGGCTTCTTGGCTGATGTCAATGCACAAGAGATAGAACATACCATCCAGGCGTTGTATGAAGGCGACTATACGGTAGATACACGTGCCGTGATACAGGTGGAGACAGAGGGTCAACCGCTTCAAGGCTATAGTTGCGCTCTGAACGATGTGGCTATCCTAAAGCGTGACAATGCCTCGATGATTGCTATCCACACCACGATTAACGGCGACTATCTGACGACCTATCAGGCTGACGGCTTGATACTGAGCACACCGACCGGTTCTACGGCTTATTCGCTGTCGAACGGCGGACCAATCATTGTGCCAGGCACTCATGTCTTTTCGATGACGGCTGTAGCACCTCATTCACTGAATGTACGTCCGATAGTCGTGTCGGAAGATTCGGAAATCAAGCTGACCATTGAGAGTCGTACGCATAATTTTCTGGTAGCCCTTGACGGGCGAAGCGAAAAACTGGCTGATACCACGAAACTGACGTTGCGCAAAGCCCCTTATCGTGTAAAGGTTGTCAAGCGCGCAGGTACGAAGTACTTCCACACACTTCGCGAAAAAATGATGTGGGGGGCTATTCCTTCGGAAGCTTCAAAATAAAACGGCAACCTTCTTTGTAACGTGTGTCAAGCACCACGTCGCCACTCAGTTGGCGAGCTACCCGGCGTGCCAAAGAGAGTCCTAAACCTACTCCTTCCTTATAGACATCCGATTTGTAGAAGTGCTCGAAGATTTTCTCTTCGTCGCCTTCTTTGACGCCACATCCCGTATCCGTCACACTGAAGCATACGCTGTTGTCTGTTTTGCTTTGATAGGTGCGAAGGGTGATGTTTCCCTGTTGGGTAAACTTGACGGCGTTATCTAACAGATGGTGCAGAATCTTCTCAACCTCATGGCGATTTACCAGAATGCAGCAGCTCTCCTTCAACAGTGGCTCCAACTTTATCTCGACATTATCTTGGTGGCCCATATAGGGAGCCAGCATATCGCGGGCTAATGCGTTGCAGTGTACCAAATCCGTCTTGTCGAGATAGTGGATGCTCTCTTTGCCTGAAATGTCGAGAATCTCGTCCACGATGTGCACGATGATACTGGTGCTGTGTGTGATTCGCAGTGCCATGTCAGCCCTTTCCGTATCACTCAGGCGGGCATGTGGGTTGCTGATAATCTGGGCATAGCCGCTGATGACATTCAAGGGCGTGCGTATCTCGTGACTCATGTTCTGCAGGAAATTGATCTTCATGCGCTCCGACTCTTGAGCCTTGTCACGGGCAATTAACAATTCTTTATTCTGCTTCTGCAGTTTACGCAGATAGTGCAGACGATTCATGCGATAGATAAAGAAGCCTATGAGCAGACCTACAATGATGACGGAGGGGAGTGCCCATTGCAATTGCTGGTTACGTTTGGCAACAGCTTCGTTGCGCAACTCTGCATTTTGCAAATCGTTGGCAGAACCTACCATCTCCTCGCTCATAATGACATTGTTCACAGAGTCCTTAATGGTCAGATAGCGTTTCTGAGCCTCGAAAGCATGGGCTGTGTCGCCAGCCAATTCGTATATCTCCGTCTGGAACTTATATATATCTGTTGTGTTGGTCAGTTTGTAGGTCTGACGAATGGCGTCGTCATATCGTTTGTCTGCTACACTCTTGCACATGACGGCATAGTTGTAATAGGTGGTACTGAAGTCGTTGCCCAGTCTCTCTTTCAGGTCCATATACTCAGCAAAGCATTCGTTTACCTGTTTCCAATCGCGCATGGCGAAGGCTACGATGACTTTGAAACCGATGGCGTCACTGTATTCAAAACTGGCACCGTTGCCCTTGATAATCTCGATGGCACTATTTAGGTGCTTTATGGCTTCCACAGGCTGGATGTCCATTTCGATGTTCGATAAGTCCATGTAGATTGCTACCAAATTGTTTGGTTGTGCATGGTTTACCTGTTCCAATGCTTTCTCAAAGTACTGGCGGGCTAAGGGAATGTTGCCTCGAAGTGAATAGATGATGCCTCGAAGGTGTGTGACATGATAGTACTCTTGTGTGGCATCACGCTTCTCCATGTCGCGCTGCATGGCCATGGTCTTGCGTAAGGCACGGTAGAAGTGGTTGTGATTGACGTCGTAGAGGACTTCGTTCTTCCAATTGAGGTAGTATCCGCTAATGTTGCCCTGCTTCAACAAGTAGTTGCGGTATTCTGCCACTGCATCGTAGAATTCTTGTTCGTTATTTTGATTGAAAGTAATACGTACTCTCTGTAGTAGGTGGTTTGCGCTGTCATCCTTTGCTTGCGAACGAACCTGTAACGTTGTTAGACATACCGTAATCAGGATGATTATAGTAAATATATGTCGAAATTTAATCATGCTGTAAGTCTATGTTGTGTGCCGTTTATGGCGTTTTCAGTTTGCAAAGGTATATAAAAGACACTAAACTTGCAATAGTAGGTATGGGAAAATCTACGAATGACCCCCATTTAACATTTGTTTAGTAATAGGGCTTATATATAATAAAATAAGGTGGAAATGTTAAATATGCATGATGACGAAAAAATAATGCCGAAAAAATTTGGAGGGAAAGAATATTTGCCTTACCTTTGCAGTGTACTATTAAAGTGGTACACTAATACAGAGTAACAATTATTCGAAATAACAATAAACAATTAATAGTAATAACCACATTATTCAGCGTATGATTAACGTACAAAACATCAGTTTCAAGTACAAGGGCCAGAAGGCGCTTGTCTTCGACGGGTTCAGCCTTCAGTTGGAGGAGAACCACATCTACGGCTTGCTGGGCAAAAATGGCACGGGCAAGTCTACTCTGCTTTATCTGTTGTCGGGCCTGCTGCGCCCCATTTCCGGTTCGGTTTACTGCGACAATGTCGCAGTTTACAAGCGAACACCGGAGTTGCTGAGCAATCTGTTCCTCGTCACTGAGGAGTTCGAGATGCCCGCCATCCGTCTCTCCGAGTATGTCCGACTCTACAAGCCCTTCTATCCTAACTTCTCGGATGAAGTGTTGCAGAGCTGTTTGGCCGACTTTGAATTGCCTGCCGACGTACACTTGGGCGAACTCTCGATGGGCCAGCGCAAGAAGGCTTATATCGCCTTCGCGATGGCTACCAACACTCGTTACCTGCTGATGGACGAACCTACCAACGGACTGGATATCCCCTCGAAGTCGCAGTTCCGCAAGGTTATTGCCCAGCACATGACCGAAGACCGTACCGTCGTCATCTCTACCCATCAGGTACACGACGTGGAACAGATGCTGGACCACATCTTGATGCTCGACCGCCACAGCGTATTGATGAATGCGTCGATGCAGGACATTCAGGACCAGTACACCTTCGAATACCGCACGCCCCAGCAGATGGACGACAGCGTGCTCTATGCCGAGCCCACCCTGCAGGGCAATGCCGTCATCTGCCGTCGTCAAGAGGATGATGCTGAGACGCAAGTGAATCTCGAACTTCTGTTTAACTATAAAACGCAAGCAAAATGAATACATTTAATTACAATAGATTCTCGCAGGCACTGAAGTGCCATTTCCTGGTAGAGCGCAAGACGTGGATCCGTCTGTTTGGCATCTATACGCTGGTGATGTTCATGGCCAACCTGTTCTTTACCCGTGTGGCCGATAGCAGCTATTCGCACTTGGCTACCAACTATCCCAGCGAATTGTTTCGTCACTATAGCAGAATCGTAGAGCAGACCGCTGTCTTCGGTATCATCTTCTTCTGCTTCGCTATGCTGTTTACGGCCAGCGGCATGTTCTCGCAGATGAAGGACACCCGCAAGCGCTCAGCCTATCTGCTCTGGCCCGCCAGCAACGTGGAGAAATACGTCGTCAGCGTGCTGATTTCCGTGGTGATGATGCTGTTCCTGACGATTGGCGCCTACATACTGGCAGACGCCCTGCGCGTGCTGGTGGACTGGCTGACGGGGCGCATCGTCGTCTGGGGCTTCACCATGCCTGTCATGGGACGTGACGGTGAGCATCCGTGGGGTGTTTACCAAGATTGGCACGGGGTATGGATGGTCCTTGTCTGGGCATTCTACATCCACTCGCTCTATATCGTGGGCGGCACGCTGTTCCGTCGCCAGCAGTTCCTGTTCACCAGCGGCACCATCGTCGTTGTCGGTATCCTGCTGATTATGCTCCTGAACCAGATAGACTGGAACAGTATCCATTTCGATTTCATCACGGGTACCTGGGACGAGAAGACGCAAACCTATACAACAATCTACCATCCGTCATTCTATATCATCAACTCAGCGATGATGCTGCTCGTCGCCT
>CAMHTW010000054.1 GCA_946188165.1 uncultured Prevotella sp. | reverse complement strand
ATTGGTTATTGTTTAATGTTTATTGTAAAACAATGGGAAGAGCATTTGAATATCGCAAAGCTGCGAAACTGAAGAGATGGGGCCACATGGCCAAGACATTCACCAAGATTGGCAAGCAGATTGCCATTGCCGTAAAGGCTGGCGGTCCGGAGCCCGACATGAACCCTGCATTGCGTGCCATCATCGCCAATGCCAAGCGTGAGAACATGCCGAAGGACAACATCGAGCGTGCCATCAAGAACGCTATGGGTAAGGACCAGAGCGACTATAAGGAGGTCGCTTACGAGGGATATGGTCCTCACGGAGTAGCCATCTTCGTTGACACCCTGACAGACAACACCACACGTACCGTAGGCGACGTTCGTTCAGTGTTCAACAAGTTCAATGGTAACCTGGGTACTCAGGGAAGCCTGTCGTTCCTGTTCGACCACAAGTGCGTGTTCACCTTCAAGAAGACCGACGGTCTGGATATGGACGAGATGATTCTCGACCTGATTGACTACGGTGTCGAGGATGAGTACGACGAGGACGAGGAGGAGAACTCAATTACCATCTATGGCGATCCATCAAGCTTCGGTGCCATTCAGAAGCACCTTGAGGAGAACGGTTTCGAGGTTACTGGTGCTGAGTTTACCCGTATTCCTAACGACCTGAAGGACGTGACGCCTGAGGAGCGCGAGACCATCGACAAGATGATTGAGAAGCTCGAGGACTTCGACGATGTACAGACTGTGTACACCAATATGAAGCCCGAAGGTATCGAGGAATAATCTGCGGTTAATTCTATCTGCTGTTATTTCAGAGTGACGAAATAGCCCAGACGGTAAAGTGAGAAAAGGAATAGGCTGGGGTGGCGCAACAAGAAGCGTCGCTCCAGTTTGTTTGTTGTCTGGTGGTATAGGCGCAACAAGGGCATGAGCCATGCCAATTGTTCCACATGCTGAAGCAGGCGTGAGCCAGCCTTCAACTCCTGACGAAAGGTGTATAGCGTTCGCAAGCCCTCTTCCGTCTTGTACAAGAACTGTTCATTCTTCTCAAACACCTCGAAACTCAGCGGATTGTCGATATGGTAGATGGCTATGTGGTGCTTTTCCAGTTGCATGCCAAACAGCACGTCCTCGTAGCCATAATAACGGAAACGCAGGTCGAAAGGATATTTCGTCATCAACTGTTTGGAAATCATGAAGTTAGCAGTATGGAAATCGCGATAGGGCTCTTGCTGGCGGCGTTCTGCTGTATGCAGATGCTCGTTGGCCCGCTCGTACTGATAGCGCAGGTTGTGCTTCAGTTGATGGGCATCGCCACCCACGCTGATGCCACCGTCCCAAACAGCCTCTTCGTCAGGAGTGTCCACATAACAGCGCAGAAAGTCAGGACGTCGCACCACCATGTCGCTGTCAATATACAGCAGCCAAGGTTGCGAAGCTTTCCCTGCCAGATAGTTACGGATGGCAGCACGCCCTATATTCTCAGGCAGCTCAATATATCGGCTATTGGTATAATCGTTGATGGCCCTGTTGGCCTCGACGGTTGAGGCAAGAGTCGAACCATCGTCAGCCACGATGATTTCGTAGTTGATGGGCAGTTGGCTGGCCTGCTGTTGTAGCGTGCTGACCAGTGCCACGCACACGTGGTTATAAGTAGGTATCAGTATCGATATATCCTTCATCAGCGTGCAAAAATAGCGAAAAAAAGTTATAAAACCTCGCTTTTCGTCATTTTATTTTGTCATTAAGCGGAAAAGTCGTACTTTTGCCCCGTATTTTTAATCAATTTGAATCACTATGAAGAAGAATATGATGAGATTGTTGGCTGCCATGCTGCTGATGTTGGCAGCTCCCAGCGTGCATGCACAGGATTGGCAAAGCGTTCTTAACGGCGTGCTGGGTGGTGGACAGAGTGAGGATATTGTTTCAGGTATTACCAGTATCTTCTCGAGCGACAAACAGGCTAATAAGAATAATATAATAGGTACGTGGAGCTATACCGAACCAGCTATCATGTTCACCTCGGACAACCTGTTGACAAAGCTTGCTGCCAAGGTGGCTGCCAATAAGTTGGAGGACAAGCTGCAGTCGTATCTGACACAATATGGCGTCAAGCCCGGTGCCTTGGTGCTGACCTTCAATGAGGACGGCACCTGCACAGAGACACTGAACGGTAAGACCATGAAAGGTAAGTGGCAGGTCAAGGACTCGAAGCTGGTATTGACGTTGGGAGGCATCAAGGCCCTGCAGATTACCACCCAGATAGATGGTAAGAATATGATGTTCGTGACCGATGCCACCAAACTGTTAAAGCTCTTCAAGTCGGTTGGTGCCAAATCGACCAACAAGAATATCCAGACCGTTACCTCGCTGATGAAGAATGTGGATGGCATGCAGGCTGGTGTATCATTGAAGAAACAATAGAGGGTGAGAGAGTTGAAGATTGGTTAATTAACGTTAATACATGACCATTTCTCATTTCTCATTTCACATTTCTCATTTAAAATGTGTACCTTTGCAGCCGCTATTACGAGATAGTAGCATGAAATTATAGTTAAACAATTAAAAAACAAACATTTAGACAATGGCAACAAAAATCAGATTGCAGCGCGGCGGACGTAAAAGCTATGCTTTCTACCGCATCGTTATCGCTGACGCTCGTGCACCACGTGATGGTCGTTTTACTGAAAAGATTGGTACTTACAACCCAAACACCAATCCTGCCACAGTAGATCTTAATTTCGAGCGTGCACTTTATTGGGTCGAGTGTGGTGCACAGCCTACTGACACAGTTCGTGACATCCTCAGCCGCGAGGGCGTTTACTTGATGAAGCACCTGAAGGGTGGCGTTAAGAAGGGCGCTTTCGATGAGGCTACAGCTCAGAAGAAGTTCGATGCCTGGAAGGCTGACAAGCAGAAGGGTCTTGAGAAGGTAGCTGCTGACGAGGCTAAGGCTAAGAAGGATGCTGCTGCTGCTCAGTTGAAGGCTGAGAAGGCTCAGAACGAGGAGCAGGCTAAGAAGGTAGCCGAGAAGAAGGCTGCTGAGGCTGCTGCTAAGGCTGAGGCCGAGGCTGCTGCCGCTGCTGCAGAGGCTCCCGCTGAGGAGGCTGCTGAGGCTCCCGCTGAAGCATAACTGTTGAGTTAATGCACATTCTCGAGATACCATCTTTTTTCCCCCCTTATGGCGGCCTGTTCTGTCTGGATCAGGCTAAGGCTTTAAAAGCTTTGGGACATGAGGTTCGTATCTTAAGCAATGTACAATTAGGTGCTACGATAGGGTTGCGCGATTATTTCGTGCGACCCTATCTTCGTTACGAACACGTGATGGATGGCATTACCGTCTGTCAGTCATACCAGCGTGGCCTTCCTGGCGTGATTCGTTTTAATGTAAACCGTTGGGTAAACATCGTCTGCTCCATGTTTGACGACTATGTCAAGAAGTATGGCAAGCCCGATGTGTTGCATGCCCATTGTGCCAAGTGGGCTGGCTATGCAGCTATGCAGATTGCTCAGGCGCATGGCATGCCTTATGTCATTACGGAACATTTGCCCCTCATGCTCTTAGAAGCGGAGTTTGGCCCAGCACCCAGTAAGGCTTGGCAGATTCCGTTGCTAAAAGAGGCTTACCGTAAGGCTTCAATGGTACTGCCCGTTTCGCAGGAACTGGTGGACAGTACTGCCTGTTATTACGGCCATGACTACCGCTGGCAATATCTTTCCAATACCATCGATACGGATTACTTTACCTATCAGCCACGTCCTTCTCGTGAGGGGCGTCCTTTCCGATTCTGTTGTCTGGCAGACAATAGCTATCGCAAGGGCTATGATGTGCTGATAAAGGCTTTCCAGATGTTGCATGAACAGCATTCGGATGCAGAACTGCATTTGGCTGGCAGAGATACTGATACGAAGGCTTTTCGTGCTCAGCTGTCATCGGGCATGAAGGCGCATGGTTTGCTGGACAAGGCTGGTGTGCGACAATTGTTGTACGATTGTGATGCTCTAGTATTGGCCAGTCGTAGTGAGGTGCAGCCCTTGGTGTTGTTAGAGGCCATGTCGACAGGTATTCCTGTGATTGCGACAGATTGTATTCCACAATGTTTACGCATAGAAGGCGGATGTAGCATTGTGCCTGTTGACGATGCTGCGGCCTTGTCGCAAGCTATGGTACAAGTGATGACTGGGCCTGAGGTGGATGGCGAGAAGTTGTCGGAACAAGTCAGGGCATTGGCATCCCCTCAGGTTGTTGGCATGCGTTTACAGACTATTTTCGGCGAAGCAATTGCTTCACATTGACAAATACCCTGCGAGCCTGCAACCCTAAGCGCCATAGCCCAGGGTGGCGCATAACGAAAAACAGCCATTGGAGTGATGCCGAAGGTTTGCGAACCCATTTGCTGACGTGTGCTTCTGCCTCTTGAAACAGCTGTTGGTCGTAAGCCCTGAAAGCATACATTCCCAATTCAAAAGCGCGTGCATTAAAGTATCGTTCCGTATGCTCACTCGTAATACCGTGCTTGGTGGCGATATAATGGCTGAGGTCACCAACGCGTCTTGCAAAAGTAAATTGCTTGTGGTAGTTTGGCGAGAACGATATTGTTTCTTGACCTTGGTTGTAGTTGAGTGTGACATCGGGCAAATAGGCGATATTGCCTTGTCGGGCCATCACAAAAGCCACTTGTATGTCTTCACAACCGAACTCCTTGTTGCGAAACATAAAAGCATCGTCGTTGAGTGCCTGTCGGATGACGGAAGCCCTGTAGAGTGACGTGCAGAGGTGGATGACGGGAACCCTTGTTTGGGTGATGATGGCTTCCAGCATCTGCTTGCCAGGAGTGACAGGAGCCGTAAACGGTTTTGGGGCTGAAGGTGTGCTGCTGCCTGTTGTCTCATGGTAAATATGCCAATCTGTGTGTACCAATGTCACGTCAGGGTGCTGTTCCAGAATCGTAACCTCTTTTTCCAGTTTCAGCGGGTCTGTCCAGAAGTCGTCGCCTGCACAGTCGGCAATATACTGTCCGTTGCTGGCCAGAATACAATCGAAATAGTTGTCGATGATGCCTTTGTTTGGCTTGTTGGCTATAAGCCGAATCTTGTCAGGAAACTTGCTGGCATAAGTCTCGCAGACGGATAGTGTCTGGTCGGTGGAACAGTCTTCGCCAATGATGATTTCGTATGGAACGTGACATTGTTGCATGAGGATAGAGTCCAAGGTGCGGGCAATGGTATCCTCTTGGTTATAAGTACAAACAACAACAGATATCAGGTTCTCCATTATCTTTCGCGTTTCAAGTAGGGTAGTGTGTTCAGCAGGATGGCACGTCCCAGTCGGGTGTTCGTCATCTTACGGAACCATTTATACTTTTGTGAGTAGTCGCGATCGGGCAGGGGAAACAGTCCTTTGCTGCTCAGTTCGTCGATGCACGCATTAAGTGCTTTCTGGGAACGTTGTTGCACAATGACTTGATAGATATAGTCCATGGTCAGCTGGGCTACGCGTCGTTGCAGGGCTACACGGTCTATCTGGGGCACACGGTCACACAGATAATGCAGCCTGTCTAATACGCCACGGATATCATCAAACCGCTTGGCCTTGCTTTCCTCGTCGTCGTGCGTGGTAATGCTGCCTTTGTGCTTATAGTAATAGTAGGCCTTGGCATCGGTAGCACACACATGTTCAGCCCTGATGAGCAACTGTGGCGTGAACTCTTCGTCCTCGTGCCAGATGCCGGGTGTGAAGCGCAGTTCGCTCAAGGTCTTGCGCTTAAACAAGTAGCCACAACCACTGGCATGAATGTTGTTCTTGAGCATGTATTCGGAGCCAGTCATGACTGGCGTGTCGTGAAAGCTTGTCTGTGTGGTGGAAGTATTGGTAAAGTCGAACATCAGCATGTCGATATCGGAATGCTGCCGAATCATTTCCAGACAATGTTCGTATGCCTGTGGTAACAAATGGTCGTCAGCATCCACAAACTGCAAGAAAATGCCCTGTGCCATTTCGATACCCTTGTTACGGGCCACGCTCAATCCGCTGTTCTTCTGACGCACATAGATAATCTCGTCGCCATACTGCATCAGACCATTCATCGGACTAACCCTTGAGCCATCGTCCACAATGATGATTTCTCGCTCAAATGGGCGTAACGACAATGCCAGAATACTGTCGATACACTCGCATAGCATCTGGACGGGCAGGTTATAATAGGTTAGGATAAAAGTAACCAGCGGTTGTTGTTTTGTTCCATTCATGTTGCAAAGGTACGAAATAATTTGCATATACAAAAAAAATGTTGTACTTTTGCATTTGAATTATAAAAACACGATGGAAGAACAGCGCGACGATAGTTACGGACATGTACTGAAATATACGAGTGTATTCGGTGGCGTACAAGGCTTGAATATACTTGTTAGTCTTGTGCGCAACAAGATAGTAGCCATGTTGTTAGGTCCTGAAGGTATGGGACTGGCGTCGCTTTTCCAAACTACTGTTAACTTCATTTCGCAATCCACCAATCTGGGTGTCTCGTTTAGTGCGGTGCGTAATGTGTCGGAACTCTTTGATACGGGTGATGAAGCAAGAATTGCCCATTTTATCAAGGTGGTACGTGCGTGGTCGTTGCTGACAGGCCTTGTGGGTATGCTGTTGTGCATCCTGATTGGTCCGATGTTGAGCAACCTCACCTTCTCATGGGGTAACCATACGCTCCACTTTGTACTACTCTCTCCGTTGGTGGCTCTGCTGGCTGTAACAGGTGGGGAGACAGCTATCCTGAAAGGTGCGCGCCAGTTGAAATCGCTGGCTGTGATACAGGTGTATGGTATGCTGTCTGCGCTTGTCATCGCCATTCCTATTTATTATTTCTTCGGACAAAGTGGTATTGTTCCCGTTATGGTTCTCATGGGGTTGACAATGCTTCTTTTAACCATTCAGCGATCCTATCGTCTTTATCCTTTGCATCTTACGGGTTCCAAAGGCATTTTAGGCGAGGGCATGGGGATGGTCCGCTTAGGAGTGGCTTTCACTTTGGCTGGCGTGCTGGGAAGTGGTGCGGAATTCATCATCAGAACTTATCTGAACAATGTTGCCGACTTGAAGACGGTAGGTCTGTATAATACGGGATATATCTTGACAATGACGTATGCCGGACTGGTGTTCTCGGCAATGGAAACCGATTTCTTTCCTCGTTTGTCAGCGGTGAACAGCCAATGGCAGAATTGCAACGATATTATCAACAAGCAGATAGAAGTGTCGCTGTTGCTTATTTCGCCCATGCTGGTGGCAGCTCAGTTTGCGATACCTTTTGTGATTCCCATTCTGTTTACCACCAAGTTCATGCCTGTTGTCGATATGGTTCGCATTCTTCTGTTGGCTATCTATCTGCGAGCCATCAAGCTGCCCATTTCATATCTGCCCTTGGCGAAGGGCGATTCGCTTTCCTATCTCTTCCTGGAGGCAGTCTATGACATTCTGGTAGTTCTGTTAGTTATCTGGGGATATAGCCATTGGCAGTTGTTAGGAACGGGTGTTGCCATCACAATAAGTGCCGTTTTCGACAATTTTATGATTATGGGCTATTCATACCTGAAATTCCATTATCGTCCAACCGCTTCGGTTTTGGGATATTCGTTACTTCACCTGTCGTTAGGCGTTGTGGCTTTCCTGCTGGCGACTTTCACGGACGGTTGGCAATGGTGGATAGGAGGATTGCTGGTATTCATTATGACTACTGTAGCGACTCTTTATACTTTTTATCATAAGGTGGCGTTATGGAATAAACTGATGTCTAACTTAAAACGTCGTTTCTCCCGTCATGCCTAAAGTGACTGTCCTGATGGCTGTCTATAATGCACAGCAATGGTTGTCGGCAAGTATTGGCTCAATGATGAACCAGTCCTTGAGAGACTGGCAACTGATTTGTATTGATGATGCTTCTACCGACGAATCGTTGGCTTTGCTGCGTGAATGGGAAAAACGGGACAACCGCATAGAGGTGATAGCACTGACGGAGAATAGAGGTCAGGCGCATGCCCGTAACATAGGACTGGAGAGGGCGAAGGGTGACTATATCTGTTTTCTGGATGCCGACGATACGTTTTCTGAAGATGCATTGGAACAAGCTGTCAGGGTGTTCGAGTTGCATGAACAGACAGATTGTGTACTGTTCCGTGTGGTGTCCGTTCATGACGGTGTAAAGGTGCCGCATTCATCGCAAACCTTCGATGTGCTGACGGGAAAAGAGGCATTCAATAAAAGCATTGACAACTGGAGGATTCATGGCGTCTATATGATACGTGCAACGTTGCACCACCGGATTCCTTATGACGAGTCATGCCGTTCTTATAGTGACGACAATACCACCCATCTGCATTTTTACCATTCACGGGAGGTCCGCTGTTGTGAAGGAGTCTATTATTACTGGATGCGTTCTTCGTCGGTTACTCATCAGGTTTCTGTGCGCCGCTTTGACTTTATGCGAGCCAACGAGAGTCTGAAGCGACAACTGGAGGGAATAGGGGCTCCCCAGGAAATTCTTGAAAACTATGAAAACCGCCGTTGGCTGATTTTGATAGACTGTTATATGTTCTATCATGTTCATGGGGCAGCATTGTCAGCGAAAGACCGGCGTTATGGATTATCGGAATTGCATCGCATCTGGCTAACTATAGACCGTACCTCATTAAAAAAAGAGACGATAGCCAAATTTGGTTATCGTCCCTGTAAGTATTGGTCAGTCTTCAGATTGCAGGAATGGTTGTATTTCACCCTGCGAGACTTCTTTGGCAAAAATAATTAGAATCTGAAGTCGAGTTCTACATCAACAAAATTGTAGTTGTGCTTGATTTGGGTGCGATCATTGACACGAGCGTATTCGAAGTTCAACTGCAACTTCTTGTTGAAGAAATAGTTGGCACCAATCTCATACATAGTCTTAGACGACTCCCAGTCCTTGGAACGACGATATACGTTGTAGCGGGCTTTGGCGTGCAGTTTTGACTTGATTACAGGAACAATGCCAAAGGCATACCAGCCGTCAGCCTTATCACCCCAGGCTGCGTCAGTTCCCCAACCCTGGCTGTGGATGTACTCAGCACGAAGAGTGTACTCGTTCTTATCATACTCGGCAGAGATGGCGTAGCGGTTCTTTCGAGTACTCTTCAGCTTGGTGGTGATGCGATTGCCTTGTGCGTCAAGGTCTAAACTCTTAAAATCCATCTCGGCCTTGGTACCTGTCCATCCGAAGGCACCAATGCGCAGCCCCTGAATAGGCATAACCCATAAGCCACCGATAATGTCTTTCTGGTTGTCTGCATCCTTCTTGTTGATGCCCTCACCATTGTACACACCCAATTGATAGTGCAGCAGGCGGTGATTGTCACTCATGGGGAACAGAGAACCCTGAACCTGGATACCGATGTCGCGACCACCACTTGACTTCTCGCCTGTGCGATCGCCATAACCAACAAGGTTGTTGATGGCCAGACCATAGGAATACCATCCTTGTGTGATGGGGTGCGTCAGACTCTCGAAGGTGAAGGCACGCTTGAACTGACCCACCTTGACGCGGACTTCCTTATACTTGTTCCACTCTGCATAGAGGTCAACCAGTTGTACGGTAGGTTCGCCAGGACCCTTGGCGTTGGTGCCCTGAATCTGGGCTCGCCAGTCAATGTCGCCAATCTTACCATCCAGAATGAAACGTGCCAAACGCAGGTTGAACTCATTATGTTCGGAACCATCCTTGTCTTCAGCCTGATACTGTAACATGGCGTAGCCGCTGAACTTGATGTTGTTAACCCACTGTGGCATTTCAATTGTTTTCTTTTCCTGTGCATGGCCTGTCAATGCCATAACCAGAAAGGCCAGTGTCATAAGTTTTTTCATCGTTTCCATTTTATTTTTTTGTGAGTAATACTACATTTTCTACATGAGGGGTATGCGGGAACATATCTACTGGTTGAACCTCGCAGACCTTGTATTGTACGTCAAGCAACTGCAAATCGCGAGCCTGTGTGGCAGGATTGCACGATACATAGACAATACGCTTGGGAGCCGCATTCAGAATGGTTTTCACCACATCGGGGTGCATGCCGGCACGTGGCGGGTCAGTGATAATGACATCAGGACGTCCATGTTTCTGGATGAAGTCGTCTGTCAGAATATCCTTCATGTCGCCAGCAAAGAACAGCGTGTTGGTAATGCCGTTGATTTCAGAGTTGATTTTGGCATCCTCAATAGCCTCTGGCACATACTCGATGCCAATTACCTGACGCGCTTTCTTTGCCACGAAGTTGGCAATGGTTCCCGTACCTGTGTAGAGGTCGTAAACAAGAGGCTTGATGTCTGATGTCTGATGTTGGATGTCCGAGAATGCAAACTCGCGAGCCACGCTATACAGATGGTAAGCCTGTTCCGTATTTGTCTGATAGAACGACTTTGGACCCACCTTGAACTTCAAATCCTCCATCAGTTCATAGATGTGGTCTTCGCCCTTGAATACCAGAATATCCTGATCGCCAATGGTGTCGTTGCACTTCTGGTTGTCGAGATACATCAGCGAGGTAATCTGGGGGAACTTGTCAGCGATATGCTGGAGTAGTGCCTTTGCTTGGGTTTGGCTTTGCGCGAGCGCCTCGTCTGAGGTGCGATCGTAGTGAAACTGGAAGATGACCATCCACTCGCCACTGGCACTATTGCGGATAATGACATCGCGCAGCAAACCTACCTGCTGTCTTAAGTCAAAGAACGACAGACCATGCTCAATGGCATAATCGCGTACCTCGTTGCGAATCTCGTTGTGCAGGTCGTCCATCAGCCAGCACTTCTCGATGGGCAGAATCTTGTCGAAGGCACCAGTAATATGGAAACCTATGGCAGGCGTGTCCTTGGCTCCCTTTCCTTCAGAGGGGGCAGGGGGGAGGCTCTTTAGCTGTTCGCTGGTCAGCCAACGCTTGTTGGCACAACCGAAGTCCAGTTTGTTACGATATTCCTGAGTTTTTACGCTGCCAAGGATGGGACGGAATTCAGGCAGTTCTATCTTGCCGATGCGAGTCAGCTGGTCGTACACCTGCTGCTGCTTGAATTTCAGTTGCTCCTCGTAGGGCAGATTCTGCCACTTGCAACCACCGCAGACGCCAAAGTGCTGACAGAAAGGCGTCGCGCGTACATTACTATATTCTATAAAGCGCACCACCTCGCCCTCGGCAAAGGAGTGCTTCTTACGTCGAATCTGTACGTCGCACACGTCGCCAGGCACACAAAAGGGTACAAATACCACCAAGTCTTGCCAATGGAACAAGCACTTGCCTTCGGCTGCCACAGCCTCTATCTTGACGCCCTCAAGGAGCGGTAACGGTTTCTTGTTTCTTGCCATAATGGGTGCAAAGGTACGAAAAAAGCGTGTTAATCCGTGTAATCCGTGCCAAAAAAAATTAAATTTCGACGTTACTGAATATATTTTGCTCAATTTTCTTGCGTATGTGCAGAAAAACATGTAACTTTGCAGAATTGAGAATATATAGCTTAAGTAATAATAAACGTAATTTTTTTATCGTATGAGTCAAAAACGAGTTTACCTCTTCGGTAATGGTAAGGCCGAAGGTAATGCAAAGATGCGTGAGGAACTTGGTGGTAAGGGTGCTAACCTTGCTGAGATGAACCACATTGGTGTGCCTGTTCCTCCTGGTTTTACAATCACAACCGACTGCTGTAATGAGTATTATCAGGTTGGTCAGCAGAAGATTATGGAACTGCTGAACGACGATGTGATGGCAGCTGTTAAGCACATCGAGGACTTGATGAACTGCAAGTTCGGCGATGCCCAGAATCCTCTGTTGGTTTCTGTACGTTCTGGTGCCCGTGCTTCTATGCCTGGTATGATGGATACCATCCTGAACCTGGGTTTGAACGATGAGGTTGCCGAGGGTATGGCTAAGAAGACCAACAATCCTCACTTCGTATACGACTCATACCGTCGTTTCGTACAGATGTACGGTGACGTGGTGCTCGAGATGAAGCCCGTCAACAAGACCGACATCGATCCATTCGAGGAGATTATCGAAGGTGTGAAGAAGGAGAGCGGTGTTGTTCTCGATAAGGACCTCTCTGTTGAAGACCTGAAGAAACTGGTAGTCCTGTTCAAGAAGGCTATTAAGGAGCGCACAGGTAAGGACTTCCCCAACGATCCCATCGAGCAGTTGTGGGGTGCTATCTGCGCTGTGTTCCGTTCTTGGATGAACGAGCGTGCTATCCTCTATCGTAAGATGGAAGGCATCCCCGACGAGTGGGGTACAGCCGTTTCTGTAATGGCTATGGTATTCGGTAACATGGGTGACACCTCTGCTACTGGTGTTTGCTTCAGCCGTGACGCCGCTAACGGTGAGAATCTGTTCAACGGCGAGTATCTGGTTAACGCCCAGGGTGAGGACGTTGTGGCTGGTATCCGTACCCCACAGCAGATTACCAAGATTGGCTCACAGCGTTGGGCTGAGCGTGCTGGCATCTCTGAGACTGAGCGCGTAGCCAAGTATCCTTCTATGGAGGAGGCTATGCCCGAAATCTATGCCCAGCTGAACGGCATTCAGGAGAAGCTTGAGGAGCACTACCGCGATATGCAGGATATGGAGTTCACCGTACAGGAAGGTAAGCTGTGGTTCCTCCAGACACGTAACGGTAAGCGCACAGGTGCTGCTATGGTAAAGATTGCCATCGACCTGCTGCATGAGGGTATGATTGACGAGAAGACTGCCATCATGCGCTGCGAGCCTCAGAAGCTCGACGAGCTGCTGCACCCCGTATTCGATAAGAAGGCCCTTTCTCAGGCTAAGGTCATCGCTCAGGGTCTGCCCGCATCTCCTGGTGCTGCTTGTGGTCAGATTGTATTCCATGCTGACGACGCCAAGGCTTGGCACGAGGACGGCCACAAGGTAGTGCTCGTACGTATCGAGACCTCTCCTGAGGACCTCGCTGGTATGGCTGCTGCCGAAGGTATCCTGACTGCTCGTGGTGGTATGACCTCTCACGCTGCCGTTGTGGCTCGTGGTATGGGTAAGTGCTGTGTATCGGGCGTAGGTGCTCTGAATGTTAGCTATAAGGACAAGACTGTTGAGATTGACGGCGTTACATATAAGGAGGGTGACTACATCTCTCTGAATGGTACCACTGGTCAGGTTTACGCTGGCGAGGTTCCCACCAAGGCTGCTGAGCTTTCTGGCGACTTCAAGGAGCTGATGGACCTCTGCGACAAGTACACCAAGCTGCAGGTTCGTACCAATGCTGATACTCCACACGATGCACAGGTGGCTCGCCAGTTCGGCGCCAAGGGTATCGGTCTGACCCGTACTGAGCACATGTTCTTCGAGGACAAGAAGATTATCGCTATGCGTGAGATGATTCTCTCTGACAGCGTTGCCGGACGTGAGAAGGCTCTTGCTAAGCTGCTGCCTTACCAGAAGGCTGACTTCAAGGGTATCCTCGAGGCTATGGACGGTCTGCCCGTGAACATCCGTCTGCTCGATCCTCCCTTGCACGAGTTCGTTCCCCACGATATTGCCGGACAGGAGACGATGGCTAAGGAGATGGGCGTATCGCTCGAGACTATCCAGCGCCGTGTAGCTTCTCTCGCTGAGAACAACCCAATGCTGGGTCACCGTGGTTGCCGTCTGGGTATTACCTTCCCCGAAATCACTGCTATGCAGACAAAGGCTATCCTGAGCGCTGCTTGCGAGCTGAAGAAGGAAGGCAAGAATCCTATGCCAGAGATTATGGTTCCGCTGATTGGTACACTCTACGAGCTGAAGCAGCAGAAGGAAGTTATCCAGTATGCCGCCAAGGAAGTATTCCAGGAGTATGGCATGGAGGTTGAGTTCGAGATTGGTACCATGATCGAGATTCCTCGTGCTGCCCTGACCGCTGACCGCATTGCTACCGAGGCTCAGTACTTCTCATTCGGTACCAACGACCTCACTCAGATGACCTTCGGTTACTCTCGTGACGACATTGCTTCGTTCCTGCCTGTATACCTCGATAAGAAGATCTTGAAGGTAGACCCATTCCAGGTGCTCGACCAGAAGGGTGTCGGCAAACTCATCAAGTACGCCGTGAAGGCTGGTCGCGAGGTTCGTCCCGATCTGCGTTGCGGTATCTGCGGTGAGCATGGTGGTGAGCCCAGCTCAGTGAAGTTCTGTGCTAAGATTGGCATGAACTACGCATCTTGCTCTCCTTTCCGTGTACCCATCGCACGTCTCGCCGCCGCGCAGGCTGCAGTTGAGGAGTAATCGCAAGATTCTGAATATCAATAATTTGGGTGTAACGTCCTTTAAAATAGGATGTTACACCCAGTTCCTTTTAAAACGATAATCACGATAAATGTGACGAATTCGACGCAAAGTTTACAAATAGTTTACTATTTTTTGACTAGCTGTTAACTGCATGTTTACTGTGAGTTTACAAAAATATAAATGTTGAATTTGCTTAAGGTATTGCATGGAAGACGAAAAACAGTAGCACATCTGTACTACTTTTCTCATATCCGCAATGAATTAGTCTCTTACCGAATCAGCTTGGTAAAGTCTTGCTTCTGCCCTTTATCTTTATTTTCGATTCGTATTAAAACCATAGAACGCGATGGAATGGTATCTGGAAGGTTTTTCATCAAGTGAGAGATAACTTCCTCTATATTATTAAAATCTATGTCTTCAACGGAAGCAAGAATCTTGCCTTTGAAATACAGAGTACCTTTTATTAGTTGCTTTGCTGAGAATCGGAATAAGTTACTCTCCGATTCCTCATTCTTATTGGCTGACGTTTTATCTTCAGTAAAGAAAATCTTCTCTACAACCTTCTCGTTAAGTTCCCAAGCAGGTGTAAAATCTATCTTAACATACGTTCTTGCCAGCTGAGTCTTATGAGCATGGTTGAGACCAAAATCCACTTCTGCAAGTGTCGCATCACATTCATTCTGTGCTACAGTAGCCCAAGTATGTCTAAAAGTGTAGCCACTGTAATAGTCTTCTTTCTTCAATTTAAACACCTTCTCGCAAATCTGGCGAATACCGATGTTTACATTAGCATTAAAACTATCATAGGTACTATGTCTGGCATGGAAGTTAAAAAGGAACTCAGAGCCTGAATTGTGATATAACCTACTTAATCAAGCACATGTACAACAACGGGTACGGATTTCCCTCTTCGTCAAAATCAGTCCGTTTGTAAGTCTTGAATCCCATGTGCTCATAAAAACCGATGGCGAGCGGATTCTGTTCGTTCACACCCACCTCGCTTGCTGCATAATTCTCTATGGCAAAAGCTACCAGTTGTTTGCCAATGCCTTGTCCGCGATGGATCGCATCCACAAACAGCATCTCTATTTTACTTCCTTCTAACCCCAGGAAGGCAACGGGCATGTCAGAGTCATCCATAGAAACCAGCAGACGAGCAACATTGCCGATAGCATCAGGGACGTAACCCTTGATGCGAAGAATCTCACTCTCAGACAGGAATGTATGAGTCTGCCTGACGGCACTTTCCCAAACCTCCAGCAATTGTCTTGTCAGCGAGTCCGTTCTATTGGTTATTTCTATGATATTCATCGTTATCTTACTATCTTTGCTTTTTGCAGATTGTCAAAGTCATTCCAGAACTCAGCCTGCTCTTCGTCGCTGAAGGTATTTGAGGACATCTCTTTGAGGATTTCATCCAACAATTGCGTCTTCGTCATCTGTAGGTCTGGAGCCACATCAATCTGGTAAGTCAGAATGTCACCTAATGAGCCGACATGAACATCAGTAATAGTGATCTCACCATTCACCAACTTTACCTCAATACGTCTGTTAGAACCATACTCAGGCTTCGTCTCACGCAGCCTCTGATACAACGCTGATTCGCTGTACTGCTCAGAATCTACAGAATTGATTAGTTCTCGAAGTGTCATGCAATGCCTAAGAGTTCAATTTCAAAGATAAGTGTCGAGCCACCGGGGATGCCAGGCTGAGAGAACTTGCCGTAGCCCATTTCTGCAGGGATGTAAAGTTCCCACTTGTCGCCGATGTGCATCTGCTGAATGGCGATGATCCAGCCCTCAATGAGGTCGCAAAGTCGGCAAGCTAAAGGTACACCACCGCGACTACTATCAAACTGCTTGCCATCTATAGTCCTGCCTGTATAGTGGGCTGTGATGATACTGCGAACCGTTGGCTTCGCACTCTCTTGATTGCCTTCACTCAGCACCTTGTAATAGATGCCTTTAGGCAGAGCATTTACACCATTTCCCTTTGCCTTAGCAGCCAACCATTCCTTGTTGGCCTCTATATATTCTCGTTTTGCCATATTAATCGTTTATATAGGATTTCGTGGTCATGTCGTAATATAGTGCCTCCAACTCGGCCAGAGTCAATTTTTCCACACTATGCTCGATGATGCGGATGAGTTCATCACGCCGTCCTTCGTCGGACTGATTGAATCTATTCATGTATGCCATAACCACCTGAAATCATTAAAGTATCGTAATAATTGGGCACAAAGTTACGAAATATTCTCCTTTTTTTCGTACCTTTACACGCAGTTTTAATATGTTTTGTGATATGATAGACCAGATTATTGAATACAACAAGACATTTTTGGCTCAGAAGGGCTACGAGAAGTATCTGACCGACAAGTACCCAGACAAGAAGCTTGCGGTACTGTCATGTATGGACACCAGACTGACTGAACTGCTGCCTGCGGCTCTCGGACTGAAGAACGGTGATGCGAAGATAATCAAGAACGCTGGCGGCTTGGTAATCTCTGCTTTCGACTCAGCCATGCGAAGCCTGATAGTCGCCATCTATGAACTTGGCGTGCAGGAAATCATGGTAGTGGCACATTCTCATTGCGGAGCCTGTCACATGAGTTATGACCACTTCCACCACGAGATGATTGCTCGTGGTGTGACAGATGAAACGCTCGACACTATCCGCAAGTGTGGCATTGACCTTGACCAGTGGTTAGAGGGATTCAAGGACACGCCAACCTCAGTCCGCAAGACCGTTGAGACCATCAAGAATCATCCGCTTGTGCCGAAGGATATCGTGGTTCGTGGGTTTATCATTGATTCAGAAACTGGTGCGTTGGAAGAGATCGTATGACCATCAAGCCGATTCTGCATAAAAAAACGTTCCGAAAATTGACTACGGATGAACTGTACGAGCTCCTGAGAGTACGTAGCGAGGTTTTCGTAGTTGAGCAGAACTGCGTCTATCAGGACTTGGACGGGGATGACCAGAAATCCATCCACTTGTGGCTGACTATCGCAGACAAGATTGTTGCCTTGGTTCGTGTATGTCCTGCTGGTACTCACATGAAGGAGATTTCGATTGGGAGAGTCATCACCACAGAACGAGGCAAAGGGTACGGCCAGCAGATTATGCTACATGCCATCGATGCTGCAATAGAACATTTCGGTGCAACACTTATAGACATTGAGGCACAGGAGTATGCCAAAGGATTCTATGAAAGCGTAGGATTCAAGCAGTCATCCGACACTTTCATGCTCGATGGCATTCCTCACATTAAAATGACTTGGACGAAATAGAAGCGTATGAATCCGATAGCCATCCGACTTCTCAACCAACAGCTGATTGCTCCTCAGTTCAGTGATCCTGCGGAGGTAGTCCATTATATGGGTGCCATGCAAGCCCAGGAGTACCGCATGATGCGATGGGCTGTGGAAATGCGAACAAGCAAACCGTCACACAAAGCATTCAAGAAGGCTTTTGACGAAGGTAGGATTATTCGTATTCACCTGATGCGAGGCACGTGGCAACTGGTTTCTGCTGAGGACTATTGGCTAATGATAGATCTCTTTGCACCCAAGGCTATCGCCGTGACGAAGGGCTGGATGAGCAGCAATAAAATCTGCATTCCTGACGAGGAAATGATGCGCATCCGCGACATCCTCGCCCAGACGGCTGCCGACTTGGGAGGCGCGACGAAGGAGGATTTAGTACGCGCCTTGGCAGAGAAAAGCATAAGTTTGGATGATCATAGGCTGTCGTACCATATCCGCATGGCAGAGATGTCAGGGACACTATGCAGCGGTGAACTGTTACCGATGAAGGCTACATACGCGCTTACTGCTAATAAGGTAAAACAGAAAGTGCAGATGAAGAAGAACGAAGCCTTGGCATACTTTACTCGCAAATACTTCCAAAGCCGTCAACCTGCTACGTTAGAGGACTTCGTATGGTGGTCAGGCTTGAACGTCAGCGATTGTCGCAAGGGTATTGCACTCCTGGGCGACACTATCCATGTGGAGAAGTGGCGAGGCAGGGACTTCTACCTGACGGATGACTGTCGAACACGGGGCTTCAGGAAGGGCAAGTTCCTCCTGATTCCTCCATACGACGAATACCTTATCAGCTACAAGTCCCGCGACATCGTACTCCCTCCTGAACACAAGCACCGTGCCCACAACAACAGTGGCATCTTCCAGCCCGTCATCGCCTACGACGGAACCATCTGCGGCAATTGGTCACCATTCAAGGATGACTGTCAGGCGACATTCTTCAATGATGCTTTCAGTCAAGATGATGTCAATGAGGCGTGGCAAACATACAAAGTATATTGCAATAAAAATAAATGATATGAAAAGAGTAATAGTTATCTCCACGAGCCTTCGTCATGGCTCAAACAGCGACATGCTCGCCGACAAATTTGTGGAAGGAGCCAAGGCTGCTGGAAACGAAGTCGAGAAGATTACACTTGCAGGTAAGAACATCCAGTTCTGTAAGGGCTGTCTGGCTTGTCAGAAACTGGGCAGATGTGTCATCAACGATGATGTGAACGACATCATGGCAAAAGTTTTGAAGGCTGATGTCATTTGCTGGGCTACTCCCATCTACTATTATGAGATGAGTGGCCAGATGAAGACACTCATCGACCGCATGAATGCTATGTATGAATTGGATTATCAGTTCCGAGATGTCTATCTGCTGACAACTGCAGCCGATGATGACGAACAGACTCCCAAGCGCGCAGAGGCAGGTCTGACGGGATGGATTGACTGCTATCCGAAATCACGTCTGGCAGGCGCTCTCTTCTGCGGTGGTGTAAATGATCCTCATGCGATAGAGGGTAATCCCAAGCTTCAGGAGGCTTTTGAATTAGGAAAGAGCGTATAAACTCTATGCCCAAGGAACGGAACAAGGCAGACGGCTATCGTGAGAAGGCTTACGAGGGCGACACCAAGGCGATGAACAACCTTGGGGTCTGCTATGAGCGTGGCACTGGCGTGAAGGTCAGCCTTGAACTGGCGTTCGTATGGTATATGAAAGCTGCGGAGCTGGGCGATGTCTATGGCTGTTTCAATGTCGGCGAGTGCTACTATCACGGTAAGGGAGTGGAGCAGGATGCGGTAAAGGCCTTCGAGTGGTACATGAAAGCTGCCGACAAGG
>CAMHTW010000053.1 GCA_946188165.1 uncultured Prevotella sp. | reverse complement strand
TATAGTGAGCAATTTGACAACTATGAAGGTATAAATGACAAATGACAAAATGACATTTTTCTATCATTTGTCTAAATGACAATGACAGAATGTTGCCGAAACATTTGGTGATTCCAAATATTTTCACTAACTTTGCATTCTTGAATTTAAATTCGATGATGAGATACCATACATACACACCTAAGTCCCTGAAAGTCAGCGGTTTGTGACTAATATGGTGGTATGTGCAAAACGAGTGCGAAAACCGCTGATGGGAACATCCCTTCGCACGTACATATTGAGAACTTGAAACGTCTGTGCCGTTGGCTGGAGCGATTGCGAAAGCGATGGAACGAACTGTATGGAGAGGGTGATGACCCCATCATCATCAATAGCGGGTACAGGAGTCCTGCGGTGAACAAAGCCGTTGGTGGTGCGAAAGGCTCGAACCACCTGACGGGATGCGCAGCGGATATCCGATGCCTGGGTATTGAGCAGGCGCTGAGGTACGCAACGATCCTGTTGGATATCAGCGATGAGAGCCGTGAGGACTTTGACGAACTACTGTTAGAGCGGTCGCCCAGAGGCACCTATTGGCTCCACTTTGCAGTCAGGTCATCAGGTAATCGCCGTAAGGTTGCGTTTTTGCGAGCGTAGAGAACTTGTTCAATCTACCGAGCTTTAGCAACCAACTTGTAAAATATAAGGGGCTCGCAGTGATGCGGGTCCCTTATGCCTATGCTCGATTTTTGCAGTGTTAATACTCTTTAATGGCATCAGGATAACTTAACATGTCACCGATTCCATTAACATTCTTGCTTATCTTACTACATGTTTCTTTCCTTTTGATATAACGACTCCCTTGTAGTTGGCATCGACTTTCTGGCCTTGTAGATTGTAGCGGGGGGCATTGTCTGTAGCAGAGAAGGGTACTGGCTGAATGCCGGTAATCCCATTGTTCTTTACTTTGTGACTATCTGAGATGTTTACAGTACCATTGCACCAGTAATAGTAAGAAAATGTTTGGCAGATTTCAAGATTAAAACCATTGACATCATAGAACATGTCCTGAGCCACTACAATACAATCTCCAGCATAACGTCCGAAATAATCTCCACTGGGATAATCGTGCTTATAAGTCGCATCGAGTGGAATCCATCCGTAGCCCTCCAAATAGAAGTCAACCCATACATGGTAGCTGTTGTCTGTGTCCAGCCTTAAGCATATGTTGTGTCTTGACGGAATGTTCTTGTATCTCAGCAAATTAACCACAAGGGTAGAGAAATCACCACATTCGCCACCTCCTGCCTGAATAATCTGAGCGAGCGTTCTCCAACTTCCTCGGATGTAGTTATAGTGGGAAGCGACATACTCGTAGCATTTTCGGGCGTATTCGAGCACATTGGAGGATTCATTCCACAACTGGTCGCCAATCTGCATGATGGTTGGATTGGAGGTGTTGATATATTCTCCACGATTGCCCAAATAGCGCTTATAAGCAGTGCTGTTTTTGTCGTATTCCTTAATTTCCGTTATCTGTGAGAAGTCAATATTGACGGTTTTTGGGGTTATATCGAACGTCGAAGTCACTTCCCACGGATTGCTTGGCAGGTTATTCCTCTCCACATACAGGAACTTGTTTCCATAGTTATTATCCACCACCTCTTCACCATCGCTGTTGGTCACATTGTTGATGGTCTGATATTCGTTTGTCTGAGGGATAGGCATATAAACCTTAAAACTGGTGATAGTTCCTGAGCCTGATTTTGTAAACACGGCTTTGTTAGTTACATTATAAGTGTTGTTCTGCGCAGACGTCATGCCAGCACATGCAATTGCCACAATGATTATTATCAGTTTCTTCATAGCTTCTATTTTTTGATAGTATCAATATATAATGCCACAAAGATAGCGATTTGTTTTGGAATAACAATGAAAAAGCTGAAAAAATTTTGTCTTGTGCTCGTTTATTCGTATCTTTGCAAACATAATGTTGACGGAAAGAGATATGAAATATAAAGACCTGTTTATTGACTTCGACGATACGCTCTACGATACGCACGGCAATGCGGTGATAGCGCTGAGCGAGACTTTCGAGTTGTTCCATCTGGAACGTTATTTCTCTGACCCGCAGGTGTTCTACGATGCGTATTGGTGGGCCAATATAGACCTTTGGGGACGCTATTCGAAAGGCGAAATTACGCGCGACTATCTGATTGTGGAACGTTTTTGGCGTCCGCTCTGCGAGAGTGATGAGCTGAGGACGAGGTGCGAGCAATCGGCTGACGCCTTCAAGGATTTCGCACTTGATATGAGTGATAGGTTCCTGGATTTCTGCGCATCGAAACCTGGGGTTATAGACGGTGCTCACGAACTGATGGACTATCTGAAGGGTAGGGGGTACAGGATGCACATGACCAGCAATGGTTTCCACGAGGTGCAATACAAGAAGCTGGCGGCCTGTGGGCTGGGCGACTACTTCGACACCATCATACTGAGTGAGGATGCGGGCGTCAACAAGCCTTCGCCGCTGTATTTCGATTATGCCCTGAAGACGGCTGGCGCCACTCGCGAAACAACGCTGATGATAGGCGACAACCTACAGACCGACATTCTGGGTGCCCTCAATGCGGGTATTGATGCCATGCTGTTCAACCGTTGGAATGTCGAGGTCAGTGAAAGTGCGCAAACGCCTACGTTCGTTGTTGACAACCTGCGAGACATCATGGGGATGTTGTGAACAATAAACAATAACCAATAACCAATAAACAATAACAAATAAACAATAACCAATAAACAATAACCAATAAACAATAACCAATAAACAATAACCAATAAACGTTAAGCATTAAGCATTAACTTATAGTTTGACGCTTGAAATGTCGACCAGTCCGTTGACAATGGCGTAGATGGTCAGACCGGCAGGCGAATGAATCTGCAGCTTGCGTGCGATGTTGCGCCGATGAGTGATGACGGTATTCACTGAGATGCAGAGCTGGTCGGCAATCTCCTTGTTTTGCAGTCCCTGAACGACACCGATAATCACGTCACGCTCGCGGTCGCTGAGTGCTTCGCTATTGTCCAGACCGCCCTTGAAGACCATCGACGAGATATTCTTCGACACGTCTTCCTGTTTGGTAAGCCGCTCCAAACGTTTGATGGCTGGGGTGAAGATGTGGTCTTCGACCTCGGCATGCTGGCGCAGCCACTCCTCATTGTTATAGATGTCGTAGAGGGTGGCAGTCATTTTGTTGTTGCTGTGGGTGTCGGACGGCAGATACTTAATCATCATGAGTTTCAGTTCGCGCAACTTCTTGTCGGTACTGTCGTGATGCTTCGAGAAGGTGTCGATGTTGTAGTCGTTCATGGGACGGCCGTCCAAGAGTGACTGGACGTAGGGGAACAGCGTCTTCTCCTCGTATTTCATGTGGCGGCGTATCTCCTGAGCATACTCGTCGTAAAAGCGCATGATGAGTTGGCCCAAGGGGTCCTGCGGCACGATGCTCTCCTGCAACTCACGACGGATGAAGGGCAGTTGGAAGTCAAGGTAGTAGGCGTGGCTGGCTTTCAGGTAATGGAGCAGGGTGGGGACGCTGATCTGCGTGTCGTTCTCAAAGTCGCCATACCCATTAATAGTGAAGTTGATGACCGTCAGAAAGGTATAGGTGTCCACTCCGTTCATCTGGCAGGTCTCATGGACGGTCTTGTCGCCAAAGCCGAGACTGATGCCAAACGCGCCTAATGCCTGCAGCACACTATAGTTATCCTTGATCAGCGTAATCATCTTGTCGCTGGGTTCGTACATCTTCAAATTCTTCATCGTTCTACACCTTAATTATAATTATATTTTGATGGTGCAAAATTAATCATTCCCCGTGAATTATGCAATAGTGTCAAGACAATTTCATCATTTTTAGGTATTGTCGTATTTGTAGGTTTGCAGTACCTTTGCACCACGAAATTAGATGCAAACGAAACGATGAAGAAAGTAAATGTTATCACTGCAAGTGCAGTGTTTGTTGTACTATCAACCATGAATGCCATAGCTCAAGACAAGCGACTGAGCATCGGAGGCTATGGCGAGGCTGTTTTCTCGCGTAACTATTTCAGCGACCACGTCAGTCGCTACAGTCAACCCGAAGCACACAAGGATGACCCCAGTCACGGACGCTTTGACATTCCGCATGCCGTCATCTATCTTGGGTATGACTTCGGCAAGGGCTGGAAGCTTGGTACGGAGATAGAGTTCGAGCATGGCGGCAATGGTATTGCCTACGAGAAGGAAGACGAGGAAGGCGGCGAATGGGAACAGGAAACCGAGAAGGGTGGCGAGGTAGAGCTGGAACAGTTTTGGATTCAGAAATCCTTCGGCAAATGGGCCAACATCCGTGCCGGACATATCGTGGTGCCAGTAGGACTGACCAATGCCCATCACGAACCTTTGAACTTCTTTACCGTTTATCGGCCAGAAGGCGAAAACACTATCATGCCATCGACGTGGCATCAGACGGGCGTGTCGTTCTGGGGACGCTATAAGGACTTCCGCTACGAGGCTCAGCTGTTGGCTGGTCTGAATGCCGACCAATTTACCAACACGGGCTGGATTCGTAAGGGCCATAAGTCGCCCATGGAGTTTGACGTTGCCAACAAGTATGCTGTCGCCCTGCGTATCGACAACTACTCGATTCCCGGTTTACGAATCGGAATCAGCGGCTACTATGGTCACGCCATCGGCAACAGCTATCCGCGCAATGCCAACGGTGTGGATGAAGAATACAAGGGAGTCGTAGCCATTGGTGCCATTGACTTCACCTACAAGGCCCACAACTGGATAGTCCGCGGACAGGCCGACTACGGCTATCTGGGTGATGCAGAACAATTGAAGTATGTCTATAACCGACTGAATTCTAAATCGCCCTATAAGCACTCGGCCTTCGTATCGAAGAATGCGTATGCCGTCGGCATAGAGGCTGGCTACGACATCTTCTCGCAGATTCCGAAGATGCGTGAGGACGACAAGAAATTGTACGTCTTTGGACGCTACGAGCAGTATAACCCATACGCCAGCAAGACCAAGGGTACCGACTATGGTTATACGGAAGTCAAGCGGGTGGCAGCAGGCGTGAACTATCATCCCGTGCCGCAAATCGTCATCAAGGCTGAATACTCGAAGCGATTCTTAAAGAACATCTATAACGATGAGCCCAGCATCAATGTCGGTGTGGCGTATGAAGGATTCTTTCTTTGAGATTGAGAAATTGAGAAATTGAGAAAATGAGAGATTTAAAGATATTAACCACATAATTATATATATATAACAATGAAAAAGATTATCTATTCAATGGCCCTTCTGATGGGCATGGCATTCACTGCCTGTAGCAGTGACAGTGACAACAACGACAACGTCGACAAGTACAAAGACCGTAGTTACGGCATGACGGCTATTAACGCATGTGGCAGTGTGGTAACACAGCTTGAAGCAGCCAATGCTACCATAGCATCCGCTAAACTGACGGAAACGCAGGAGGACTATCTGCGTCAGGTGTTGGCGAATCTGGTTAACAATGTGATTGTGCCTACCTATACCAATCTGGCTAATGAGACAGAGGCACTGGAGAAAACCCTGAACGGTCTGACCGTCAAAACCATTACGCAAGCACAGATTAACAGTGCCTGCGAGGACTTCAAGCAAGCCCGTAAATACTGGGAACAGTCAGAAGCCTTCCTGATGGGTGCTGCCAGCGACTTTGACGTCGACCCCACCATTGACTCATGGCCACTGAACCGTTCGCTGTTGCTGAGCTACTTCAATAACGGCATGAACGACGAAATGCTGGAGGATGCCACCATCTTAGGTTTCCACGCACTGGAGTTCATCCTGTTCCGCGACGGACAGCCACGCAAGGTTGCCGAATTGCAGGGCAACGACACCTACAAGAACTTTGAGAGTATTAGCGGCGAGAAGGAACTGCGCTATGCCCAGACCATCTGTACCCTGTTGAAGCAGCGTACCTTCCAGTTGCAGTGTGCTTGGGACGGCGGCAAGAACAGCAGTCGCCTTCAGGTGGTCAAGGATGCTGGCTTGGACTATCAGACAGAGAAAGGCCTGTCGTATGCCGACAACCTGACAAAGGCTGGTGTCAGCGGTTCGGGTAGCTCGTTCTCAACATTGAAGGCCGCTATTGCCCAGGTGCTGAGCGACGATGAAGGCTCGTGCGTGGCTATTGCTAACGAGGTAGGTACGGCGAAGATTGCCAACCCCTTCTCGGCTGGTGACGTGTCGTACGTGGAGTCGCCCTATAGCTACAACTCTATTACTGACTTCTGTGACAATATCCGTTCTATCCGTAACGTATGGTTGGGATCTACCAACGAGACAGTCCACCAGTATAGTTTCCATTCTTTCTTTGCGAGTGTTCAGAGTAATGCTGTCAACGAGAAAGTGGAAAATGCTTACGCATCTGCCATCGAGGGTATTGGCAACATGCCGTCGCCTTTCGTGAAGTATTGCTGTACCGTCTGGAACATCAACTTCGAGGACGATGAGGATTGGGAAACTGAAGAGTGATTGAGAAATTGAGAAATTGAGAAAATGAGAAATTGAGAAAATGAGAAAATGAGAAATATGAACAAACAATCATGTCTATTTATCATGAGTATGCTGGCGGCTTCCGTGCTGTCAGCATGCTCTGACAGTAGCGACAGCATGTCAGGCTTAGGACCGCTGACGCCCGACGAAGAGGTCTTTGGCAAGGCTACTGGAAATTTTACCGCAGAGGAATGGTATCCTGGCGGTGAGTTAGGAACAACAGAGAAGGCCAGCTATTCGGCTATCACACCTGCTGCTGAACAGGCTGGTATGGAGGAAGACTTCAATACGGGCGAGGGCTTCTTCGAGAAACTCTACACCTTCGAGCAGGAACCTCGTAAGGGCTTGGGGCCTGCTTGGGTGCGCAATTCGTGTATTGCCTGTCATCCCTCGTATGGTCACGGCAAGCGTCAGACGGAGTATCGTGCCAATCAGATTGGCAACGGCTATCTGCTGGTCATCTACCATCCAGACAACAATGCCTATATCAGTGAGGTGACGGGTATGCCGCAGACACAAGCGATGTCGCCCTTTAAGGCTCCTATTGATGAGAGTCAGATTTCCATCGAATGGAAGACTGTGACTGAGATGGAGAGCGGACTGCCCATGCAGTTTGAGGATGGCGAGAAGTATAGCCTGATTTATCCTGAGGTGCGTATTCCGCAGTCGGCTTTCAACACCAATCCCAAACCCGAGAACTACGAGGTGCGTCTGGAGTCGACCATCGGCGTTTACGGCACAGGACTGCTTGACGCCTTGGACGACGAGGAAATTGAGAAACAGTGGGCGGCAGAAAGCAAATACGTAGAACTGAATCCTGCTATGTGGGATAAGGATGCCGGCACGTTCAAGGCTTCTGCCTACTATTCGGCCCCGTACAACGACACGGGTACGCATAGAGGTTCGCGTGGACCGTTGAAGCGCTTCACCTATGCCATGACTCGTGGATCGTTGCAGGATGGTGCTGGCGCCAATGCCATCTGGAACATTACCAACGTGACGCGTTCCGACCGTCACTGGCTCTACACCACAGCTGCTTGGGCCAAGGCACAGAGCGAGGATGCCGAGGTCATCAAGTATATCAAGGAACACGGTGCGTCAGAGTCGAGCATCCTGCATCCCTATTATGCTGACGGAACAGACGAAGGTATCGTGGCCCGTGTCAACGAGATTCTGAGCTGTTCGTCGATTGCCAAGAAGGAAATTTTCGACCGTTACCTGTTTAACGGTGCGCCGTACAACGGTCAGGAGGAAATGACCGACAAGCAGTACTATCAGTTCATGGTATGGCATCGTGCACTGGCTGTACCTGCTGCACGTAATTTGAACGATGCACGCGTGCAACGTGGCAAGGAACTGTTCTCGAAGATGGGGTGTGCACAGTGCCATCGTCCGTCGTGGAAGACGGGGGCAGACAATATGTGGGTCGATGCCAGCATCAAGGCGTATGCCAAGAGTGTTGGTAAAGATGCCAACAAGGTGTTGCCCAAATATCCCAACCAAACCATCTGGCCATATACTGATATGGTGCAGCACCGTCTGTTTATGAAAAACGACATCCGTACGGGTTGGTGTCGTACCACACCATTGTGGGGTCGTGGTTTGTCGCGCCAGCTTACTGGCGCTGACGACCGTCTGCACGACTGTCGGGCAAGAACAGTTCTGGAAGCTATCATGTGGCACGGTTATTCGAAGCAGTCTGATGGCTACCAGGCTACGGAGAAATTCTACCAATTACCCAAGGAAGATCGTGATGCTGTGGTTAAATTTATTGAATCCATATAATAACAGCACTCGTTTTCCCGTTTATTAAGCATGAAGAGAATTGTTATCGTATTTTATATAGTAGTGGTTGCCGTGTTGGCAGCCACTACTATTGTGGAAAAATATCTGGGCACGGAGTATGTTAGCGAACATATATTCGGGGCTTGGTGGTTTTCAGCCATGTGGGCAGTGCTCACGGCTGTGGCTACGTTTTATTTTATCAAGCGCAAGGTGCGCCGTGCCTCTGTGGTCGTGTTGCATCTCTCGTTTGTCATCATACTGGCTGGTGCTTTGTTAACCCATCTGACGGCTGTTCGAGGTGTCGTTCCACTTCGCAAAGGAATTGCAACCAACGAATACTTGACGCGCGACATGTATCTGCATAAACTGCCTTTTACCATTTGTCTGGAGAACTTTGAAATCAAGTTCTATGAAGGTTCTGATATGCCTTCCGACTATGTGTCGCACGTCACGATAGACGGGAAGCCTTTCACCATTTCGATGAATCAGATTGTCAGTCAGAAGGGCGTCCGCCTCTATCAGAGCGACTATGATATGGACTTACAAGGAAGCATCCTCGCCATGAACAGCGATCCATGGGGAATACCTGCTACCTACTGTGGTTATGCCCTGCTCTTCGTATCGCTTGTCTGGATGCTGATTGACCCAAAAGGCAAGTTCCGTCAGCAGTTGTCCATACTGCGGCAACAACGCTTTCCGATCGTCATCTTTACGGGTTTCTTGCTGTCGTGCTTCATCCTGCTGTTGTATCACTTCCTGGGAAAATACTCTGCGGCAAACCATCCGCTACCAGTGCTTAACTCCCGCTTGTTGCCTCTCCACGTGTCAACAATCATGATGGCTTACACGCTGCTGCTGTTGACATTCATCGTCAGTTTGGTGGGCGTTGCTATGCCGAAACAACGTCAGAAGATGTATCATTTCTCGCAATTCTTGCTATTCCCGGCCCTCATGCTATTGTGTTACGGCATCTTTATCGGCGCCATCTGGGCCAATGTGTCGTGGGGCACCTACTGGTCGTGGGATCCGAAAGAGACGTGGGCGCTTATTACCCTAATGATATATGCAGCACCAGCTCATCGCACTTTCTCGAATCTCTCCACCATGAAGTATCATATCTACATGGCGCTGGCTTTCTTTACCATCCTCATGACTTATCTGGGCGTGAACTATTTTCTGGGAGGTATGCATTCGTACGCTTAGTTGATAACATGTCCCTCATCCTATATACGCTAACGACAAAAGAAATGAAAAAATTTTGTGGTTAGCGTTTTTTTTACTACCTTTGCGGCGTTAGAACAAAATATGCAAAATCGGCCAATGTCATATCGCAACATATTCCGCAGAATGGTAACAGCAATGATGCTGTTGGTATGTATGACCATACATGCCGAGCGCATGGAGCGTGTATTCTTCTCGTATGATGCCTCGCACGGCCTTGCTGACAATAGTGCTCAAACCATTAAATGTACGAAAACCGGACGTATGCTGATTACCACGATAGGACACGTGAATTTCTACGATGGGGCCAGTTTCATGCATATCGACCCAACAGAAGAGAATGATTTCCCCCTGCCTAAATACAAGGGCCATTACCATATCTATTTTGATAGTCAGCATCACCTTTGGGTTAAGGACAAGTATAAGGTGACGTGTGTGGATTTGATGAAGGAGCGTTTTGTTGTGAATGTGGATTCCGTTATCAAGCGTATAGGTATGAAGGAAAAGGTGGAGGATCTGTTTGGCGACACAGGGAACAACGTGTGGTTTATGTCGGATGAGAAACTGTATTGTCCTGAGAAAGAAAAAGTTATACCTTTGGCTCATAAAGAAGAACTGCACGACATAGACATCTATGATGAACATATATTGTTGCAATTCTTTGCCAGTGGCGTGGTGTCGGCCTATGACCTTTCGACAGGCAAACATCTGTATGATGCAGCATCCTCAACGGGGAACGACAGGATGACACCTGCTAACTCGTCGGTCATATATCGTGACGGAAGATTCTACTACCAAATTAGGAACTTTGATAAAGGTGGTATCTTGATGCGCTTCGATGCCGGTACACGTGAATGGCAGGAACTGATGCATACGCCATACCACTTCAACAATATGGACATGCACGATGGCATTCTGTTTGTGGCATCAGAGTATGGCTATTGGGAGTATAATCCGCTGTCTGGTGAGAAGAAGCATCAAGAGATACTGAAGTTGATTAACGGACGCAAGCTGCTAACGGATGTCAACACGATTGCTTTCGACCGTCAGGGTGGTATGTGGATAGGTACTGAGAAGCGTGGCTTGCTTTATGCTAAGCCCTTTACATCTCCCTTTATGACCTATGGCTGGGATGAACCTGAAGCACTGAAATACTCACAAATGCTGGATCGTTTACCAGAGATTGCCAATCCGGAGCCATTAGGCCGTCACGTCAACTGTAAATTTACAGACAGTCGTGGCTGGACGTGGACTGGTCTCTATACTGGTATGTTGCTGGAACGCCCTGGTAAGAAGCCTTACTTGTTTACGGTTAAGGATGGTTTGATGAACGAGATGGTGCATAGTGTGATAGAAGATGATGCACACGACATCTGGGCTGGCACCAGTTGTGGTATCACTCACTTGTTTGTCAAAGATAATGAGATTTCGCGCGTAGAGAGTTACTATAGTCGTGACAACGTGCCTAACGAGTCGTTTGTCAACCAGCGTGCCATGAAACTGAACGATGGTACGATAGTTATGCAGTCGCTTGACCATATCGTAACGTTTAATCCCAATCACTTCCATACAGACTCGTTATCGAGAATGGTGCTCCTCCCTAAACTGATTCGCCTGATGGTAAACGGACGAGAGATGAAGCCTGATATGAAGTTGGACGGCCGCGTGATACTCGACAAAGCTATAACGCGTACACCGGAACTGACTGTAGGATATAACCAAAACTCATTGGTCCTGACATTCTCTGGTCTGAACTTCCTGCGTCCTACACAGACGTATTACCGTCTGCGTATGCCCGGTTACATTGATGATTGGGAAGTGTATTCATACTATGACCGTAACGGTAATGGCCTGGTGGATGAAAACGGAATACTCCATTTGCCACTAATCGGCATGGAACCTGGCAAATATCATTTAGAGATGCAGGTTTCGATGACACCGGAAGAGTGGCCCCAAGAGCCTTATGTATGGACCATCAATGTCGAGGAGCCTTGGTGGCGCACCAAGGGACTTTATGCGTTGCTGTGCGTTGTGGGGGCGGTGCTGTTCTTACTGAATTTCTATCATTACAACAGGAATCAGTTACTTCGTATGAATATCAACAATAACGAATATGAACTACTGCATCGTATCACGACTTATGCCGTACGTTGCAAGTTATTGGAGAACGAGGTTCTGACACCTTATTCGCTTCAGACTGATGGCTCAGTACAAACGGATTCCGCCTTTGCAGAGATTATGATGAAAGTGGTGCCCTTCGTTCAGGATTGTAAGGAGCAAGAGGTCCATTTCAATATGCATCAATTGGCCGAAGTGGCAGGTGTGGATTTGACGCAATTCCTTGAGGAGATGTCATTGCATCTTAACGATAGTCCGCGTCTGTTGCTGCTGAATCTGCGACTGAGTAAGGTGGCAGATATGCTTAAGGAGACGGATTCCTCGATAGAAACGATAGCTGAACAATTAAGATTTACATCGACGAACTATATGATAGCAAGTTTCTTCCATCACTATCGTATGACACCTAACGACTATCGGAATTCCACGGCCCTATAGGCTACCAGTCTCCACGTACGGTCCATGGGCCCTTTATAGTAAGCCATTGCTTGATAGCGGTTTTCTGTCTGATAGAAACTTCCTTCCGAATCGGGTACACCTCCGTTTGGAGTCATATAGTTGTATGAATAATAGCCCTGTTTCAGCAGTAATCGTGTGTAGTAGACGCCATTTGCTCCGTCGTATCGCATCTTATACGTCTCTTGGTCATGATCTGTGGCCCAGTGTCCGCCAATGTATAGGTCGCCTTGATAGGATGTCTTCAACGCAAAGTTTACCCACACGTATTCACAGGTGTAGTCTGACTCCGAGCGTTCGCTGTTTCTGATACAGAAAGCACCATCGGCATCCACATCTGTCAGATAGTTCTTGCGCGTGGTCGCCATAAAGGGATAGACATCATACTGATGGCCGTCCCAATTAATGTGGTCGATACCCATGGTGGGATGAGTGACGTCCAGCACTTCGAACTTATGATACTCGTTGCCTGCATCGAAAATCAGCGCGCGCTGGTGAGTCCACTCCAATCCCTGCATACTGACTGAGGTCGGACGCAAATCTTTGCGGGCCGTGTCGTCGCGCCAGTTCTGCATGACTACTGTTCTCAGCTCTTCGTCGATATTAGTGATGCGCAGCGAGTTGTAACGCAAGAACATATCCACCTGTTGGTGGCTAACGTTGTGGTCGATGTCCGTATTCGACGACACGTTGAGGCCTAAGTCCATGCGTTGTTCGACAACATAGAACTCAACCTGCATCACTTCCTCGTCACTTTCATCTTCGTCAATGATGGTTATGCGGTAGTTGCCGCTCATCTTCAGTCTGCAGCGGTCATTGGGAATGTTGAACTGGTAGTGCGTATAGGGAAGGGTAGTATTGATGCTGTTCTGATAATCCTCGATGGGATTGTTATTGAATCCTTCTAGCCAATCGCTCTCGAAGAGTGATTCGGAGGTCGTCCAGTCGTATTCGCAATGCTCTATGCGATAACAGAGTCGGTGGAAGTTATGTGATAGTTCGTCGAAACTGACGGTTAGCACATCATGACTGTTCAACTGCATCACGGGACGGTTGAACCAGTCGCCATTCACTGTGCTGGTCAGCGTCTTGAATCTTGGCGACAGGATGCGGTTGGCGGCTGTCATCGGCAGTGCCATCAGCATCAGAAACAACAACAACTTTATCTTCATGCTGCAAAGATAGTAAAAGTTTATAGTTTATAGTTTATAGTTTAGAGAAATTTTGTAAGCGGTAGCAAATTTTTCACTTTTCACTCTTCACTTTTCACTTTATTTTGTAACTTTGCACCCATTATGATAGAAGTAATCATCAAAGACGACGTGTTGCGCCAGGCCGCCGGCGAAGGTATGGATGCCTTTGTGGGCGCATTTGTTGCTGCCATCAAGGAGGCCATAGGCGGACAACTGACGGCTGAAAACATGGGGGAACTCAATGCCGACCAGATTACGCTGCTGGCTTGGGACACCCTGCACGAGGAAGTTATGGACGGTGGTTTCGTACAGCTCATCCACAATGGCTACGGTCCGTTCATCTTTAAGAATCCGCTGGCTAAAGCCCTGAAGTTGTGGGGGCTTCGCGACCTGTCGAAGCTTATCTATAATGCCCATACACTATATTTGAAGCATCATGAGGCTATTGAGCGCGATTGTAACGAGGACGAGTTTATGGCGTTGTTCGAACAGTTCCCTGAATTCGACGACTTTGATGATGAGTTTGTCGAGCAGGAAGAAGCATGGACGGAACAAATTGCCCGTTACGTTGACGAGCACATTGAACGCTTTGCGAACATTAAACATTAAATTTAAGAGTTTTGAGTTTTGAATAAGGAAGAAGAACTAATCAGGAAGAAAAGTCCTGTCAATATACGTAATAAGAAGGCTTCGTTCGAATATTTCTTCATCGAGACCTTTACAGCTGGTATCGTTCTTACGGGTACCGAGATTAAGAGTATCCGTCTGGGTAAGGCCAGTCTGGTTGACACCTATTGTACCATCATGAATGGCGAGATGTGGGTGAAAGGCATGAATATTTCGCCTTACTTCTACGGCTCGTACAATAATCATGACCTGAAGCGTGACCGCAAGCTGTTGCTGACGAAGCGTGAAATCCAAAAGTTGGAGTCCGCTACCAAGCAGACGGGTTACACCATCGTACCGCTGTTGGTGTTCATCGACCCTAAAGGCCGCGCTAAGATGGATATTGCGCTGTGTAAGGGTAAGAAGGTGTTCGATAAACGTCAGACGTTAAAAGAGAAAGAAGACCGGCGCGAGATGGATCGTGTGATGAAGAATGCAAGAGGATTGTAAGATGAAAAGACTGATAACGTTATATTTTATGTTGTTGGCGCTGGTCGTATCGGCGCAGCAAAAGCGAGAGTTTCGTGGCGCTTGGATTCAGTGTGTCAACGGTCAGTTTAAGGGTATTGGCACTGAGACCATGCAGCGTACGCTGACCTATCAGCTTAACGAGTTGCAAAAGGATGGCTGCAATGCCATCATATTTCAGGTGCGTCCTGAGTGCGATGCTTTGTATGAGAGTGATTTGGAACCATGGAGCTACTATCTGACGGGCGTCCAAGGCGAGAAGCCCAATCCTTATTGGGACCCTCTGCAGTGGATGATTGACGAGTGTCATCGTCGCGGCATGGAGTTGCACGCCTGGATAAATCCCTATCGTGCAAAGACCAAGTCGCCCCATCAGAACGCAGCCAATCATGTCATCGTGCGCCATCCTGAGTGGACGTTTGATTATGATGGCCTGACGTTACTTAATCCAGCTTATAAGGAGTGTCGCGACTATATCTGCGATGTTGTCAAGGATATTGTAGAACGCTACGATGTCGATGGCCTGCATATCGATGACTATTTCTATCCCTATCCTGTCGCAGGTGTCGAAATTCCAGATGAAGCGCAGTATCGTGCGGCGCCCAATGGTATGAAGAATCGTGATGATTGGCGTCGCTATAATGTTAACATGTTTATTCAGCAGGTTTACGAAACCATCCATGCCACCAAGCCTTGGGTGAAGTTCGGCGTTTCGCCCTTTGGCATTTATCGTAATCAGAAAAGCGATCCCAACGGTAGCAAGACCAATGGTCTGCAGAATTATGACCAGCTGTATGCCGACGTTCTTCTTTGGGATGCCAATGGCTGGATGGATTATTGTGTGCCCCAGCTGTATTGGGAGATTGGTAATAAGGCTGCCGACTATGACGAGCTGATTCACTGGTGGAATCGTCATCTGACGCGTACGCCACTGTATATCGGAGAGGATGTGGAACGTACCGTGAAGTATCCGGACCTGACAAACAAGAGCCAACATCAGTTGGCAGCCAAGATGGCCTTGCATGCAGAATTGCCTCGTATTCAGGGTACAGTACTATGGTATGCCAAGGCAGCCGTTGATAATGTCGGCAACTATGGCACTCTGCTGCGCAACAACTACTGGCGTATGCCTGCTTTGCAGCCCCTGATGCCACATATAGACAAGAAGGCACCAAAGGCACCTCGTAAGTTGAAGGCGGTACGTATGGATGATGGAGAACATGTATTGTTCTGGATGCCTCCAAAGGGTAAGGGTTGGCAGGACGAAGCAGCGAGCTATGTGGTCTATCGTTTTGAGAAAGGTGAGCCGATTAATATCGACGACCCTTCAAAGATTGTGAAGGTAACCACCGATTGTCTTTACATGATTCCTGCTGGCCAATCTGGCCGTTTTACGTATGTCGTGACCGCTCTTGATCGCATGCAGAACGAAAGTAAGATAGCCAAAAAGAAGGTCAAGCTATAATAATAAGAAAAGAGCCGGGCTAACCATTGGGTAGCCCGACTTTTTTCTCACTTCTTACATCTTACATCATACATCTTACATCATCGCACTCATGCAGCTCGTTGTGCCCAGTGCAGTCAGAGCCGCCGTCAAGATGGATATCACCATCTGAATCACCGTCTTCCAAGTCTCTCGTTTCATACTTCTTTCCTTTTTTTTACCGCAGATTACGCTCTGTTTTTTTACCGCAGATTACGCAGATTATACAGATTATAGCTGCGCAACACAAAGTCCTGAGAAATAAATCTGTGAAATCTGCGGAATCTGCGGTTAATTAAACTTCAGCCTTCAGCCTTCAGCCTTCGTTCAGTTCTCGTTAGGGTTGTCGTCGTCGCCACCGCCACCGTTGTCGCCTCCGGTGTTGCCGCCCGTGTTGCCTGTAGGAGAGGGGTCGGGAGTGCTGTCTCCACTTGGTGCATTCGTGCTGCCACCCTTGGCTGTTAGGATCTGCTCGGCAGCCTTGTCGGTCCACGACAGACGACCGTCCTTGTTCAGCTCCTCGCGGGTGTACTCGCCCGTAGCCTGAGCCAGCAGCTTCAGCGAGCCGACGGCGGGACCCGTCTTGTCGGTCTTCTTCACCACGCCGATGCTGGCGCTGATGGTCTTGTCGGTGTCGGCGTCGTACAGCTTGGTACAGCCGTTACCGATACAGCTCACCTTGAAGATGGCCAGGTTGTCAACTTTGACGGTGTTACCCATCAGTGTCTGCTCACGCGTACACTTCACGAAGTCGCGCAGGATACCTTCGATGGTACCTTCCGAGAACGGGGTGTTGTGCTCCGCCATGTGAACAGCCATGTCGTGGATGTTCGGCGTCTGTTTGTAACTCACTCGAGGATAGTACTTGCCATAGGCAGCCGACTTCGAGTTCTTGTTTTGCGAAAGATAAAGTTCAATCATACTTGTTTAATTTTTTTTAGTTATTGATAATGTTATTATTTTGTTTCATACTGCAAAATTAATCAATTTATTTTCAGCCATATCTGTTATGATACGTTATATCTTGTTTTTATTCGTTTTTGTCAATTTTATTTTGTAACTTTGCATGTGTTAAATAACACATGCGAGCTTTGGCGGCACCTCGGCAAAAAGCGAGCTTTCTGCACTCGGCTTGCACAAACCTTGCACATAACTATAATTAAAACAACAAATATGAACGAACAACAAGAAACGAAAATCACGGCATTTGGGCGCACGGAACTCGCCCAGATGTACTTCCCCAGCCTCTGTCCCGAGGCTGCGTGGCACAAGCTCCGCCAGTGGATCACCATCAATCCTGCGCTCTGTCACCTGCGCCAGTTGCGCCGCCGCACCTTCACCCCTGCCGAGGTACGCCTCATCTACAGCCAGCTTGGCGAGCCGTAGCGGCGCGCGGCACAGAATTTTCAGTAAGAGCCACCGGCTGTCTCATAAGCGTTTCCTGCTGAGCAGCGAGTGGCTCTTATTCGTGACACCAGTTTTTAGGACAAAGACACACAAAGTAATTCACAAATTAACAAATTAACAAATTCACAAAACGTAGTGATATTCGGAAAACAGAATCGAAATGTATTCACAATAATTATATAATATATTTATATATTATAATATATAAATATATTATATAATTTAATAGAGTAAATTATTGTTAGTTCCGCCACTCTATCTGGAAGTACAATGGTTTACTAATTGCGTTTGTGAATTATTAATTTGTTAATTTGTTAATTTGTGAATCTCTGTACTGAGTGTACTTCAATTAATTTGTATTATCCTTATAACATTTTTATATTTTCGTTTGGACTTTTCAATTATTTTGCTTACTTTTGCGGTGTAATACCGCGAGAACGGGCGGCACCTCGGCATTGCAACGCCACACTCTGTACCTTTAGGTCAGAGAATTGATGCGAGCATCATTGCTCTCGGTTTGCACCGTCCTTGGCATTCAATATAGCTAATTGATGATGAAACACGATATGCTGAATAGTTATTAACGAACAACTGGATAATACCAGCTGACTAAATCAAAAATAACAATGAATGTATTAAAAAAGGCAAAGCCTTTTATCAAGTGGGTTGGAGGTAAGGGCCAACTCATTGAACAACTGGACGCACAACTGCCTGCAGATTTTGAGAATTGGGATGATGTGACATACATTGAGCCCTTTGTGGGAGGTGGAGCAATGCTCTTCTATATGTTGCAGCAATACCCTAATATCCGTCATGCTGTTATCAACGATGTGAACCCTGATTTGACCACCTGTTATCGCACGGTTAGGGATATGCCAGAGCAGTTGATTACATCCCTGATGGAAATTCAGAGTGCCTATAACGCACTTGAAACAGAAGAAGGTCGCAAGGACTTTTTCCTCGCAGTTCGTGACCGCTACAACGAGAAGAATCTTGACCCGTTGGAGAATACGACCAAGTTTTTCTTTCTCAATCGTACCTGCTTCAATGGTCTTTATCGCGTAAACAAGAAAGGCCTATTCAATGTTCCGTTTGGCAAATATACCAATCCGCAGATTTGTGACCCTGCGACCATCCGCAAGGATAGCGAACTACTTCAACACGTGGAGATTCTGACAGCAGATTTTGAAGCTACCTTCGATTATGCTCAGGGCAATACGCTCTTCTATTTCGACCCGCCATATCGTCCTCTCAGCGATACATCCAGCTTCAACGACTATGCAAAAGAGGCCTTCAACGACGATGCGCAGATTCGCCTGAAGAAATACTGCGACCGTATCAATGAGGCAGGCTTCCGCTTTATGCTCAGCAACTCTGATTGCAAGGGTAAAAATGAAGAGGACAACTTCTTTGATGTGCTCTATGGGGCATATAATATAGAAAGAGTTTGGGCATCGCGCAACATTAACTCAAATCCGAGTAAGCGAGGTAAGTTGACTGAGATTTTGGTGCATAACTATTTAGCGACAAAAGCTTGTCCATATGCAGACAATGAACCAATAAAATTGCAACCATTGTATGCAGCAGAAGATGAAGCACCATATAATAAAGATATAAGGTATGACACAGTTTAAATTTGACTTCACATCTGAAGAACCAAAGGTTACGATTGAAGAGGAGGATTCATCGAAAATCAATGGTGGTCTCTTCATTGCTTTGTACGATGAGGGTTCTTTGAAACTGTATCTTGATAAGGGCTTGTACGGTTTCTTGATGAAGCCTGTTATGAATCCAAAGCCTAGCGCACAAAGTCGCTATTATGCTATCCTCGCAGACTATGCTTGTAGTCGAGAAGGGACGGATGTATTCTTCTTTTTGAAGCGCAAAATTGTATATGGTGGTAAGATATACGGCAACAAGGATATTGGCTCGTTCTATCTGAATGGTCATACAAGTCCGTTAGGTAGAAAAGCCGATGCTGAATTATTCTGGGATGAATCTGAGCGCAAGAATTATATCGCGACAGATGAGCCAGGTGTATTCAAAATCAGGAAAGACGGAGCTGATAAGGCACAGCCCTTTATATTCCAATTCTTTCAGAATGCCGACAGCGGAAAGTATATCATTTCAGATGATTTGTATTTCGAGTTAGGCAAATATCCATATCCCTTACC
>CAMHTW010000052.1 GCA_946188165.1 uncultured Prevotella sp. | reverse complement strand
CTCCAGGTTATGAGCCTGGCGAGCTACCAACTGCTCCACTCCGCGATGTTTTTTTTCTTAAGCGGCTGCAAAGATACAGCTTTTTTTTGAATTAGCCAAATAATTTGCATAAAAATTGAAAATAATTGGAGTTTTTATTGTTTTTGAGTCGAAATATTTGGTTAGTTGCTCATTTTTTCTTACTTTTGCACACTATAAGACCATTGTGCAATTATTATGTGATGGAGATTTAGAGATATGTCAGTATCAAAAACGCGCCAAAAGTTAGTGGATGTAGCCCGCCAGTTGTTTGCGAAGAACGGGCTTGAAAGTACTACAATGAACGATATCGCCACGGCTTCCGGTAAGGGACGTCGTACTCTCTATACTTATTTTAAATCTAAGGAAGAAATCTACTATGCTGTGATTGAGGGCGAGTTGGAGCGTTTGAGCGACAAGTTGGACGAGGTTGCTGCACGTAAGATTCGTCCGCAGGACAAAATCATTGAGCTGATATATACCCATCTGAGTATGATTCGTGAGACAGTGGTTAGAAATGGTAATTTACGTGCCGAGTTCTTCCGTAATATTTGGATGGTGGAGAAGGTTAGGAAGCACTTTGATGATGCTGAAATTGAACTGTTTCGCAAAGTATATACCGAAGGTAAGGAGGGTGGCGAATTTGATATTGATAATATTGATCTTGTAGCTGACATTACACACTATTGTATCAAAGGTCTTGAGGTACCTTATATTTATGGACGTATCGCACATGGCATGCGTGAGGAAGATACTAAACCGCAGGTTGCTAAAGTTGTGTATGGCGCTTTGGGTAAGTTTCAGAGAACTTGAAAGAGATTGAAGAATAGGAATTTATATATTAATATTTTTAACAAATTATGGGATTATTAGAAGGTAAGACAGCGCTGATTACTGGTGCTGCACGCGGTATCGGAAAAGCTATCGCACTGAAGTATGCCTCAGAGGGCGCTAACATCGCATTCACCGATCTGGAAGTAAATTTGGAGACCGAAAAGGAAATTTCTGCTTTGGGCGTAAAGGCTAAGAGCTACGCTTCGAATGCCGCTGATTTTGCTCAGACTGAAGAAGTGGTGAAGGCTGTAAAGGAAGAGTTCGGTTCAATTGATATTCTGGTTAACAACGCCGGTATTACAAAGGATGGCCTGATGCTCCGTATGACTGAGCAGCAGTGGGATGCCGTGATTGCCGTGAATCTGAAGTCGGCATTCAACTTCATCCACGCTTGTGTACCTGTTATGATGCGTCAGCGCGGTGGCTCTATCATCAATATGGCATCTGTAGTAGGTGTTCACGGTAATGCAGGTCAGGCAAACTACGCAGCTTCAAAGGCTGGACTAATAGCCTTGGCTAAGAGTATCGCTCAGGAGATGGGTCCGAAGGGTATACGTGCCAATGCTATCGCTCCAGGATTTATCGAAACAGCGATGACTGCAGCTCTGCCTGAGGAAGTTCGTAAGGAATGGTGCAATAAGATTCCTCTGCGCCGTGGTGGTCAGGTCGAGGATATTGCTAACGTTGCTACTTTTCTGGCTTCTGACATGTCGAGCTATGTGAGTGGACAGGTCATTCAGGTCGATGGCGGCATGAATATGTAAGGCGCTGCGCTAGTGAAAAGTGAAAAGTGAAAAATGAATGATGATGGAGGTCGTTTACGAGGACAACCATATTATCATAGTCAATAAACAGAGTGGGGAGATCGTTCAGGGCGATAAGACTGGCGATCGCCCCCTTTCTGATATCGTCAAGGACTATATCAAGGAGAAGTACCAGAAACCGGGTGCTGTTTTTCTTGGTGTGGTACACCGTCTGGACAGGCCCGTTTCGGGGTTGGTGGTTTTTGCCCGCACATCGAAAGCACTGCCCCGATTGAATAAGATGTTTGCCGAGAATGAAGTGCATAAGACCTATTGGGCGATAGTTTGTAAGTCGGTTGGTGGAAGAAGGAAAATTGCAGATGACGGTGAATGGCATACATTGGAAAACTGGATTGTAAAGAACGAGAAGCAAAACAAGAGCTATGCTTACGACCGTGAGGTGCCTAATAGTAAGTTGGCCAGGTTAAAATATAGATTGATTGCACGTGGCGAACGCTATGATTTGGTAGAGGTGCAGTTGATGACAGGTCGTCATCATCAGATTCGCTGTCAACTCTCTACGATGGGATGTCCTATTAGGGGTGACTTGAAGTATGGCGCCCCTCGCAGTAATCCTGATGGCAGCATCTCGCTGAATGCACACCGAATAGACTTCGTTCACCCCGTTTCTAAGGAAAAAATAAGCTTAGAATCGCCCTTGCCAGACGATAATCTGTGGGAAACATTAAAAAAAATGGTAAAATAGTTTCATATTTCCTTTTTTTCATGTATTTTTGCAGCATACTTTGCAAGTAAAGATATGAAAAAAGCCTTTTGGTGGATTTTGGGCATATTGCTAAGCCCTATTCTGCTGTTCTTGATATTGACAGTTTTGCTTTATCTGCCGCCTGTACAAAATTGGGCAGTTGATAAGGTAGCTGCCATTGCCTCGGAAAAGACTGGCATGGACATCAGCGTAGGCTACGTGAAACTTGCATTCCCCTTGGATTTATCGATTGAGGACTTCAAGATGATTCACCTGCCAGATACGATAGCCGATGTGGAACAGTTGACCGTCGACGTCCAGCTGTTGCCACTCTTCAAGAGTCAAGTGGTTATCAATGAGTTGGAGGTCAATAATACTAAACTGAATACCAATGGCTTTGTAGAGGCAGCTCAAGTGAAAGGCAGTTTCAAAAGACTGTTTGTGTCTAGTAAGGGTATCGACCTTGACCGCCAGACGGTGGAGGTGAATGGTGCCCGTTTGGAGGATGCCCAATTGGATGTACAGTTAAACGACTCTGTACCTGAAGATACGACAACCACAGTCAATCTTTGGAAAATCCATGTGGACAGCGTAGTCATCAGCCGCTCTGATTTGGCATTACACATGCCGGGAGATACGATGAGTATTAATACCCGTTTCGGCACTTTAATAGCTAGAGAAGCCCTTATCGACCTCGGTACTGAGACCTATACTGTGGGTAGCGTTGACTGGCTGAATGGTGCCTTGGCCTATGATCAGAATTATCAGCCTCGCATAGAGGGTCTTGACTTCAATCATATCGATCTTACCCATCTGAATGTCGGTATCGACTCTATCTACTATCATGATCCGACACTTCGTTTGAATATGCGCCATATCGCACTGAAAGAGAAAAGTGGTCTACAGGTAACTGACCTCAGTGGCCCGATTGTGATGGAGAATGGTAGCATTCGTTTGCCTAAGTTCCATCTGAAGACCCCTGAGAGTGATATCTTGGTCGATATGGATATGCCCCTATCACTAATGGACTCTATAGACCCAGGTAAACTTCGCCTGCGTGTGGATGCCCAGTTGGGTCGACAAGACCTCATGCACTTTATGGGTGATTTACCGCAGGGTGTTCGAGACCGTTGGCCATACTATCCGTTGACAGTGAAGGGATCTGTTAAGGGCAATATGGATTTCGTCGAGTTCAAAGACCTTGACATTGAATTGCCTACCGCCTTTTATGGTAATGCTGACGGTTTTGTTGCTAACATCTCTGACCCCAAGCGTCTGCGTGCCGATGTACAGTTTAAGGCTCGTACTCAGAATATAGGCTTTTTAATGGCCATGTTACCTCGCGACGTACAACGTGACTACCGCATACCACCTATGTCGACTGAAGGTCGTGTGAAAGTCGATGGCGCACACTATTCAGCAGATGTCAAAGCCCATGAGGGTGGGGGACACATGCAATTGATTGGCGATTTTGATGCTAATCAGATGAACTATAGTGCCAGCATCAGTCTTGAGAATATCAATTTCCATCACTTCATGCCCAATGGCTTCCTGTATAATGTAGATGCAGGTATCATGGTCAATGGTCATGGTGTCGACGTATTTGCACCAGAGACCGATATCATGTCCACGATTTACATCAATCAGTTGAAAACCAGTCTGTGGAACATGAGCGACCTGACGGCTATTACTGTTATTCGAAAAGGACGTGCGCAGATTGACCTTGAGAGTCGTAACAAACTGCTTAGCGGTGAGTTCAATATTGATGCCCTCTTGAACACTGAGAAGTTTATTGGTACGGTGTCTGCCGACGTCAACCATGCGGACCTTTATGCGCTGGGCCTGCTGGAGAGTCCACTGACCATTGAGATGTGTGGCTCGGCAGATATCAATTCCGACATGAAGATGCAGCACAACATTACTGGACTGGTTAGTGATATTGTGGTTACCGATACTGCCAAGACCTATCGTACGGAGTGGATTGGTCTGCTTTTGAAGACCAATACGGACACCACGATAGTCCGTGCACAGAGTGGTGACTTTATCGTGAAGATTGATGCCAGTGGCAACTACGAGCAGATGGCAGAGACGTTCAGTGTCCTCGGCGATTCTGTGATGTCACAGCTCGACAGGAAGACTATTGACCAACCGGCATTGAGAAAACTGTTGCCCACCCTGAAGATGCATATAGAGAGTAAGCGCGACAATCCTTTGGCTAATCTATTGAAGAGTGGTAATGGCATCGACTTCAAGGAACTATGGTTCGATATGGACTCGTCGCCTGAGACAGGTCTTAATGGTAATGGCTATCTTCATTCACTCATTGTGAGCGGTGTGCGTCTGGATACCATCAATTTCCGACTGGCACAACGTCGGGAACGCCTCTCCTTCGGTGGTCAGATACGTAATAACAAGAAGAATCCGCAGTTTGTGTTTAATGCCCTTTTTGATGGTGTCTTGCAGGAACGTGGTGCTACCGTTGGCGTGCGTTATTACGATGCAGCCAATGTGCTGGGTGCTCGTTTGGGTGCTCAGGCCGAGGTGGTTGATAGCGGTTTGCGTTTGCATCTCATGCCTGAACAACCGACCCTGGGTTACAAGAAATTTAATCTGAATAAAGACAATTTCCTATTGTTCAGACCCAATAAGAAAGTTGAGGCCAATATCCACCTGGTAGCTGACGATGGCACAGGTTTGAAGGTTTATTCTGAATCGTCCGACTCAACAGCGTTGCAGGATATTACCGTCAGTGTGAATCGTATCAATCTTGACGAGATAACCTCCATCTTCCCATACATGCCTCGCGTGTCGGGTTTGCTTGATGGTGACTACCATGTTATCCAAGACAGGACCAGTCGCTTCTCTATTGTGGGCGATATGTCTATTCGCCAACTGGCCTACGAAAAGAGTCCGATAGGTAATATAAGCTCAGAACTTGTTTACCTCCAGAATGGCGATTCGGCTCATGTCATAGATGCTCGTCTGATGAAGGATGACATAGAGATTGGTTCGATGACGGGTACCTATTATGATGTTGGTGATGGTAAGGTGGATCTTAGGTTTATTATGGATCACTTTCCCTTGGACATGGCCAATGGCTTCATTCCTGATCAGTTGTTCGGTTTGCAGGGTTATGGCGAGGGCTTGTTGGATATCCGTGGTCCGCTTGACAAGCTAAAGGTGGATGGTACCGTGGTACTCGACTCTGCCTATCTGGTGAGTGTGCCCTATGGCGTCAGGATGCGTTTCGCTAAAGACCCATTGGTGATAGAGAATTCCAAGCTGACTATCAACGATTTCAATCTATACTCGTCTAAGAATGATGAGTTGAATGTGCATGGCAGTGTTGACTTTGCCGATTTTGACCATATCATGACGAATATTCGTCTGCGTGCCCAAAACTATCAGATTATCGATGCCAAGGAGAATAAGCAGAGTATTGCCTATGGTAAGGCTTTCGTCAACTTCTTTGCACGTATCAGTGGTACGTTGGATAATATGAATATGCGTGGCCGTTTCGATGTGTTGGGTTCTACCGATATGAGTTACGTGCTTCGTGACAGCCCGTTGACTACGGATAACCAATTGGACGAACTGGTTAAGTTTACTGACTTTAGCGACAGCACGCAAACCGTTGTCGAACGTCCGCAACTGACTGGCTTTAAGATGGATATGACGCTTAATGTGGCAAATGGCGCTCACATTATGGCCTATCTGAATACAGACCATTCTAACTATGTTGACCTCATGGGCGGTGGTACGTTGCGTATGATTTATACACCTGAAGACAATCTTCGACTGACGGGTCGTTATACTCTGTCGAATGGTGAGATGAAGTATTCAATGCCTGTTATCCCGCTGAAGACTTTTACTATTCGTGATGGTTCGTATGTCGAATTCACTGGCGAGATGATGAATCCTACGCTGAACATTACCGCAACCGAACGTACCAAGGCCAATGTCGGCAATGAGGGTGAGGCGGTGCGTAGCGTCGATTTCGACTGTGGCGTCGTCATTACCAAGACGTTGAGCAATATGGGACTTGAGTTTACGCTCGATGCACCAGAGGATATGCAGTTGCACAGTGAGTTGCAAGCCATGTCGTCAGAACAGCGGGCCAAGTTGGCTGTCACTATGTTGACTACAGGTATGTATCTGTCTGATGGTAATACGGGTGGTTTCTCTATGAACTCGGCACTCTCGTCGTTCCTCAACTCACAAATCAGTCAGATTTCAGGCAATGCACTGCGTACCTTGGATCTCCAGTTCGGTATGGACAATTCCACCGATGCCACAGGTCAGACCCGTACCGACTACTCGTTCAAGTTCGCCAAGCGCTTTATGAACAATCGTCTGAAGATAGCTGTGGGTGGTAAGGTGTCCACTGGCGCAGAGATACAGGAACGCAACAACTCGTTCTTTGATAATGTCTCGTTGGAATACCGATTAGATGATACCTCTAACAAGTATATCTCACTATATTTCCAAAATAATTCCTACGACTGGCTTGACGGTTATACACAGAAGTATGGCGGTGGCTTTATATGGCGTCGCTCAATAGATCATATCCTCGACGTCTTTAAGTTCAAGGATACTACAACATTGTTGCCGATGAATACTACCACCAGGCCCGCAACACCTCGTGACAGTGTAAGAATAGACAGCGTAAAGGTAAAGTAAAAAAGTAAAGCAATGAAGATATTTCCTATAATGACATATAAATACATGCGTAGAAAGGTTCACGCTTTTTTACCTTTTTGCTTTTTTGCCTTTTTGCTTTTCCTGTCATCCTGTTCGATGACAAAGAATATTCCTGAAGACGACCAGCTCTTTACGGGTTTGAAGGCTATCACCTACGAAGACTATGAGCAAAATGACAATTTCGTGAAAACGCAGGAGGAGGTTGAGGCAGCCTTAGCCACAGCACCTAATGGCTCACTCTTCGGCAGCAGCTACTATCGTGTGCCTTTCTCGTTTGGTGTCTCTGTATGGAATCATTATTCAGAAAAGAATACACCGTTTGCCCGGTGGATGACAAAGAGCTTTGGTAAGCAGCCCGTCTTGATGTCGTGGGTCAATCCTGAACTACGTGCTACGGTGGCTCAGTCGGTATTACGGAATCACGGCTATTTCAATGGTCGTGTCGATTACAAGCCTATCGCTATGAAGAATCCCAAGACGGCCAAACTTTCCTATCAAGTAAAGCCTGGTCATCTGTATACGCTCGATTCCGTCAGTATAGTCGGCTTCCCTGCCGAGGCTGACAGCCTTATACAGGCTACCATTGATGGGACCTATGTCAAGAAAGGCGATGCCTTTGTTGTCAGCAATCTCGATGCCGAACGTCAGCGTATCAGTACTATGCTGCGCAATAATGGCTATTACTATTATCAGCCAGGTTATGCCTCGTATTTGGCCGATACCTTTGTTGTTGACGGTAAGGTGCAGTTGCAGTTGAAACTGGCAAACGATATACCTTATGCCGCCAAGCACAAGTGGTATATCGGAAATATTGATGTCAGTATGCGTAAGACGAATAGGGAAGTGCTGACAGACTCTATCAAGAGACGTATCACCATTCATTTTAATGGCAAGAAGCCTCCCATTCGTGCACGTGTTTTGATGGGTGACATCAAGTTGCGTCCCCGTCAGTTGTATAGGCACGATAACTATTTGCAGTCTATGAGCAAACTGAATGCTATGGGATTGTTCTCATCTGTAAACATGACCTTTACGCCGAGAGACACGACGGCCCTTTGCGATACACTCGATTTGGCGATGACCTGTACCTTCGACAAACCATGGGACTTCTATGTCGAGACCAATTTCAATGCCCGTACCATAGGACGAATGGGACCTGAGTTACGTATGGGTGTCACGCGCCGCAACGCATTCCGTGGTGCTGAGAAAATTGACGTTAACGTTCATGGCTCCTACGAGTGGGCTACCAGTAACAGTTCGTCGAACATGAATAACTACGAGTATGGTGCCGATGCTTCGGTGGAGTTCCCGCGTATTATCGCCCCCTTCTTTGGTGGTAACCGTGTTCAACGCGATAGTGTGGGTAGGGTGGTGCGTAGCAGTCTTTTCTACTCAACGCCGACAACCCTTGCCAAGGCTTCTACCGATATCATCTATCGTCCTGGCTACTACAAGATGCATGTGGTGTCGGGCGAATGGACCTATCGCTGGCAGACGTCTGCCCAGAGCCGGCATGAGTTCTCGCCTCTGACGGTGAAGTATCAGTTTATGAACAGTCATACCAGCGAATTCGAGGATTTGGTAAAGATAAATCCCTATCTGGCCGTTACCATGCAGGACTACTTTATTCCTGAGATGCGCTATACATACACCTATACCAGTCCGTCAAGCTATCTGCACCCCATTCGTTGGGAGACCACTTTGGCCGAGTCGGGTAATGGTGTGGCGCTCTATGATGTGCTGACCGGCAAAAGTTGGAACGACAAGGACAAGACGATGTTCAAGAATCCCTATTCGCAGTTCTTGAAACTCGAGACCGACTTTACTAAGACGTGGACGTTTGATGCTGTCTCTAAATTGGTCGGACATATCAATGCCGGTGTTATCTACTCATACGGCAATAGCGACTGGGTTCCCAATTCTGAGTTGTTCTTTGTAGGTGGCGCCAATAGTATTCGTGCCTTCTCTGTACGTGGTATAGGTCCTGGTAACTTCCCCGGAGTATCCCAGAAGTCGCTGTCTTACATGTTACAGAATGGCGATATGAAATTTGTATGTAACTTAGAATATCGCCGACAACTGTTTGGCAGCCTTTATGGTGCAATCTTCCTCGATGCAGGTAATGTTTGGAACCTTGTTGAAAGTTGGGATAGTTCGTCTGATAACCCTATGGCTATATACAATACCAAGTTCGAGTTTAAGAATCTTTTCAAGCAGATGGCTGTTGGTACAGGCATAGGTATCCGTTACGATATGGATTTCCTTGTTATTCGACTTGACTGGGGTGTTGCCCTTCACTATCCTTTCGAAACGAGCAAGTCGGGCTTCTATAATATTGAGCGCTTCAAGAATAGCCATACCCTTCACTTTGCTATCGGTTATCCATTCTAATGGTTCCATGATAAAATGGGGAAATATATTTGGAAATTTCCCTCTTTTTTTGTACCTTTGCAGTCTGAAAGTGATTAAAATTTAAATATAGCGTTATGAAACCAACATTGTTTCTTTTAGCAGCTGGCATGGGTAGCCGTTATGGTGGCCTGAAGCAGCTTGACGGTCTGGGCCCTAACAGCGAGACCATTATGGACTATAGTATCTACGATGCCATTCAGGCAGGATTCGGCAAGATCGTATGGGTTATCCGCAAAGACTTTGAGGACCAGTTCCGTACGCAGATTCTGTCAAAATACGAGGGTAAGGTGCAGTGTGAACTCTGCTTCCAGGCATTGGATGCACTGCCTGAGGGCTTTACTGTTCCCGAGGGCCGTCAGAAGCCTTGGGGTACGAACCATGCAGTGCTGATGGGTAAGGATATCATCAAAGAACCGTTTTGCGTCATTAACTGTGATGACTTCTATGGTCGCGACTGCTTCATGCAGATAGGCAAATATTTGAGTAATTTGCCCGAGGGTGCCAAGAACCAGTATGCTATGGTAGGATTCCGCGTATGCAACACGTTGAGCGAGAACGGTAGTGTGGCTCGTGGCGTATGCACATACGACGACAAACGTCACCTGACGGACGTCGTTGAGCGTACCGAGATTCTGCGCATGGATGGTGTTATCAAGTATAAGGATGAACAGGGCGAATGGCAGGCATTGGATGAGAATGCACCCGTATCAATGAATGTATGGGGCTTTACACCCGACTATTTCGAGTACTCTGAGGCTTATTTCAAGGAGTTCCTGAGCGATCCGAAGAATATGGAGAATCTGAAGGCTGAGTTCTTTATCCCCTTGATGGTAAACAAGCTGATTACCGAAGGTACAGCCACCTGCGAGGTGCTGGATACTACGTCGAAATGGTTTGGCGTGACTTATGCTGCAGATCGCGACGACACTGTGGCACGTATTCAGAAACTGGTTGACGAAGGTGTCTATCCTAATAAACTGTTTTAAATGCTGACAAACATTATGACTGAAGGGGAGTGCAGCTTGCTGCGCTCCCTTATAGCCCGTGCAGATAGCATTGTGCTGTGTTGTCATCAGAATGCTGATGGCGACGCCTTAGGTGCTATGCTGGGGTGGGGTGAGGTCTTGCGCCAGATGGGTAAGGAACCGTTGATGGTTGTGCCCGACCAGTATCCAGACTATCTGCTATGGTTACCGAATACAGAGAAGATAGTGCGCTATGACAAGCGTCGTGACTATGTGGATACGGTACTGAAGATTGCCGATCTTGTATTTTGTCTTGACTTTAATTCTGCACAGCGTACTGACGAAATGGCTGCATCACTTTGTGCATCACCAGCCAAGAAGGTGCTGATAGACCATCATCCCGAACCCGATGTGGAGACGACGCTTTGCATCTCGCATCCCGAGATGTCAAGCACGTGTGAACTGGTGTTTCGGCTTGTATGGCAGCTTGGCTTGTTCGAAGAGTTAGGCAAGCATTTTGCCGTTCCTGTCTATTGCGGTATGATGACGGATACGGGTGGCTTTACGTTTAACTCGAATAATCCGGAGATATTCTATATTATCAGTCAGCTACTCACCAAGCATATCAATAAGGACAAGATATACCGTAACGTGTATCATAATTATTCGGAGCATCGCCTTCGCATGGTAGGTCATGTGCTTTGCAATCGGTTGGTGGTCGACGAAAAACGCCATGCAGCCTATTATACATTGACCCGTGCAGACCAGAAGCAGTTTCATTTCATTAAGGGTGACGCTGAGGGACTAGTCAATATGCCCTTGCAGATCAAGGGGCTCAAACTAAGTATATCGCTACGTGAGGACACAGACCGCGATCAGACTATTTGGATCAGTCTGCGTTCGGTGGACGACTTCCCCTGCAACGAGGTGGCAGCACAGTTCTTTAATGGTGGCGGACACCTGAATGCTTCGGGCGGGCGATTGAATTGTAGTATGTCGGAAGCCGTTAAAATTGTGGAACAAGCCCTGCTGGCGTTTGAAAACAAGTTAAAGTAGCCTAATAAATCATCGATAATCGGCATTCGTAATTCATAATTCATATTTATTTTGTAATTTTGTGCCCGAATTAAATTGTATTATGCTGAAATGAATAAAATCATTTATACGTTACTCTTTGTGTTTGCTATGATGGGTCTTGCCAGTTGTAATGACTATGAGACCTATGCAGACTTGAAGGAGAAAGAACAGAGTGCCATCAGCAACTTCATTTCTCGCGAAGGTATTCAGGTTATAGATGAACTAACTTTTAAGAATCAGGGTGAGACGACGGATACCACAAGAAATCAGTTTGTTTATATGTCCCGTACTGGTGTTTACATGCAGATAGTGCGTAAGGGCTGTGGTAGTCCGTTGGAGGACAAGAAGAGTGTTAGTATTCTCTGCCGTTTTATGGAGAAAAACCTCTTGACCGACTCTATCTTGATACGCAATGACCAGAAAAGTAGTTTTTATCTTAGAAATGTTGGCAAGTTCGTTGATGTTTCTCAATATGTAGATAAAATGTACGTGACACGTAATGGCACCACTATTACTGCTATGTTTGAGTCGGGTATGATGCAAGCCTATCACAGTTCAACATCTGTGCCTGGCGGATGGTTGGTACCTCTGAATTATATCAATGTCGGTCGTCCTGAGAAAGAGGATGACCAGATTGCCAAGGTGCGCTTGATCGTGCCTCATTCGCAAGGTACTGCGGATGCCTCTTCAACCGTATTCCCTTGCTATTACGAGATTACTTACGAAAGAGTGAAGTAGTTGTCTAAACGCAAAGCTCTAAATTCCAAATAAAAGAAATGACACTGATTAAATCTATTTCAGGTATCCGCGGAACTATCGGCGGTGCAACGGGTGATACCCTTAATCCTTTGGATATTGTAAAGTTTACGACGGCTTACGCCACCTTTATCCCTCCCAAGACGGGTAAGATTGTTGTTGGTCGCGATGGTCGTATCTCTGGTCATATGGTACGCGATGTGGTTTGTGGCACATTGGTGGGCATGGGCTTTGATGTGCTTGATATTGGTTATGCCAGTACACCTACCACAGAATTGGCTGTCCGCATGAGTGGTGCCGATGGTGGTATTATCATTACGGCATCTCATAATCCTCGTCAGTGGAATGCACTGAAACTACTCAACAGCGAGGGCGAATTCCTGACGGCTGCTGATGGACAGCGCGTGCTTGAGATTGCCGAGAAGGAGGATTTTAATTATGCTGAGGTTGACAAGCTGGGCCATGTTACGGTTGATAACAGTTTTGATGACCGTCATGTCCAGTCTGTCATTGATTTGCGTCTCGTAGATGTTGAGGCTATCCGTCAGGCTCGCTTTATGGTCTGTGTTGACAGTATCAACAGTGTAGGCGGCATAATCCTGCCTAAGCTGTTGGAACGTCTGGGTGTAGGCTACACTTTCCTCAATCGCGATGTAACTGGTGACTTTGCCCATAATCCAGAGCCTTTGGAGAAGAATCTACAGGGCATCATGAAGGAGATGAGCACCGGCAAGTATAGTCTTGGTATCGTGGTCGATCCTGATGTTGATCGCTTGGCCTTTATCTGTGAGGACGGTAAGATGTTTGGCGAGGAATATACGTTAGTCTCAGTTGCTGACTATGTCTTGTCGCAGACTCCAGGTAATACCGTTAGCAATCTCAGTTCGACACGCGCTTTGCGTGATGTCACCGAGAAACGTGGCGGTAAGTACACTGCCGCAGCCGTTGGCGAGGTTAATGTGACCACCAAGATGAAGGAGGTGAATGCTGTCATTGGCGGTGAAGGCAATGGTGGTGTCATCTATCCTGAGAGTCATTATGGTCGTGATGCCTTGGTGGGTATTGCTCTCTTCCTGACATCGCTGGCTAAGAAGGGTTGTAAGGTTAGTGAGCTTCGCAGCCAGTTCCCCGACTACCAGATTGCCAAAAACCGTATTGATCTTACACCTGAGACGGACGTTGATGCCATTCTGGTAAAAGTTAAGGAGATGTTTGCCAAGGATTCCGAGGCTCAAGTTAATGATATTGACGGTGTGAAGATTGACTTCCCTGACCGTTGGGTGCACCTGCGTAAGTCGAATACGGAGCCTATTATCCGTGTTTATAGCGAGGCGGCAACGATGGAAGCTGCTGACGAACTTGGCAAGAAACTGATGCAGGTCGTTTACGACATGCAGTAAACTCGATATAATGCTTTTTCGAAATATAATAAAAGGAGACTCAAGCGAGTCTCCTTTTATTATAATCTTATTCTGATTCCTTGTAAACTATATCCTTAGGCATTAAAACCTTTTGGCGACCATCCTTGAAGTAGATGACTAACTTGCCGATGCGCAGACCTGTTACCAAGTCAGGCACTTTATTTGTATCGTCGTCCCATGTCCATGATTTAGTCTCAAGCATCTCGAGAGGACCATTAGCCTTCAGTTTGATAACTTTCTTGGTAGTCTCGTCAGGAGCAAGAATGTTGCAGTAGATGTCGATACTCTTGATGGCCTTAGGCGTAGAGTTTGTATATGCGAAGTCAAAGATGAGGTGATCTTCCTGGAAGTCGAAACCAGTATTATCCACATAACCGTAAGGCGCCTTGGTACTGATGGATTCTGCATAGGCAGCATAAGTCTTTTCGTTCTCTGCCTTCACGTATTCGGGTGAGAGGTAGGGACGGCTGTGCAGACTATCGTTGAAGAGCTTCACATGATAGTTGTACTTGACCTCGTTCTTCAGTCGTGGATTGTAGTTGCTGACGTGCAGCTTCTTATAGGTTGTTCCCATGATACCGGTAGCATCTTCTACATAGTAAATAGTGTCGTTGACGATACCTTCACAATAGACGATGTCCTCATAGACGTGGTGTCCACAGAGAATACACTCCAGACCGAGTTTGTTCATGGGTAGGTCGTGCCAGTTGTGGCTTTGGATATATTTCAGGTCTACAGCCTTCTGGAATGCTTTCTGGATAGAGTCTTGGCGAATCTTCTCCAGTTCTGCAAGACGAACCTTTTCGGCTGAGTCGCGCAGATGCTTGGTGCGTGCTTGGTTGAGCGACTCGAAGCGTTCTTCAAGCATACTGTTAACACGAGCCACCTCGGCATCAATCATCTTCTCGTCAATGATTGGAGCCAATTTACTCTGCTTGTAAATCTTGGCGTGCTCCTTGTTAAGAACCACAACATAGTTACCTGTCTCAGTCTGAACGTAGAGATTCGATGACTTCTTGTCGAAGGCATACATTGACACCACATCGTCAACCTTGTCAATCAAGGCTCCTTCCTTTTTGTGGTAGAAACCGTCGCTATCCAACTCGTACTCTAAGAGCGTCTTACGGACAACAGAGTTCGAGTTATCAAATTGTGCCATACAACTGATGCTTATCAATGCAAGCATACAGGTAATGAATCTTTTCTTTATCATTGTTTCTTCTGTTTTGTTATTTTGCGGGCAAAGTTAACAAAAAATATTAAAACATGCAAATAAATGTCAGAAATTTACGCCGACATTGAAAAAGAAACACTGATTTCGGGCACTGACGAAGTCATTATCGTTAATATTGGCTATACCGAAGTCGAAACCAGCCTCAGCATATATCATCTGATATTCAGCACCACAGCCGATGCGAATACCGCCGTCTAACCGATTATAGTCATCAAACGAATCGTACGAGTGCTTGTCGTCGTAAAGTTTGGTCTTACCGCCAATGCCAACGGCCAGATAGCCGCCAAGGAAAGGCTGTACGTAGAAGTCGTCTGCCACGTCAAAGGCATACTTGACCACGATGGGTGCCTGCAGATACATAAGGCGAGTGGTCTTTTTCTGAAAATATTCTTTGGTATTACCATTAGTGGTAATCACTGACGGGAAATCGTAGGTCTTTCCACCCTTTTCGGAGTAGAACAGGCCAGCCTCCAACCATAGTGGCATGCTGTTAGCCAACTGAAGACCATAGACCGCACCGAAGGCGAAACCGCCGTAGCTGTTCATGTCGACAGTAGCATCGCTGCTATTGATGGTAGCCAGGTTGTAACCCAAACGTAAACCATAGTATTGTTCAACATTGCTATGATTAAAACGATTCTTTGTATTGCGACTGCCGTCAAACTGTGCGAATGTAGGCATGGCGATGGCGATAGCCATCATTAAGGTAATTAATTTTTTCATATCTGTATCATTTTGTTTGGTTTCATGGTGCAAAGGTAACGCTTTTTACAGAAAAACAAAAGGGAAAACCCTAAAAGATTCAGGATTTCCCCTTTTTTTGTCTATTTACGATGCTTTACTCGTAATATGTATCAAGATAGGTGACGTGAGTGACGAGGTATTCCTCGATGCCGTGCTTGCCATCGGCACCACCGATACCACTCTTCTTCACACCAGCGTGGAAGCCCTGCATAGCCTCGAAGTGCTCGCGGTTGATGTAGGTCTCGCCAAACTCCAGTTCACGAGCCACACGTGTCGCAGTGTCGATGTCTTTGGTAAATACTGACGAAGCCAGACCGTATTCGCAGTCGTTAGCCCACTGGATAGCTTGGTCGATGCCGTCGAACTCAACCAGAGGAATCACGGGACCGAATGTCTCTTCGTGGATGATGTCCATATCCTGTGTGCAATTATCGAGTACAGTGGCAGCATAGAAGTAGCCCTTATCACCAACGCGATGACCGCCGCACAGCAGTTTGGCACCCTGCTTGATGGCACGCTCTACCTTTTCTGTTACGCTTTCCAAAGCACGCTGTTCTACCAATGGACCCATGTCAACGGTATGATCCTTGCAAACGTCGCCCACCTTCACAGCCTCCATCTTCTTGACGAGGATGTCGGTAAAGGCCTTCTTGACAGCCTTGTCAACGTAAACGCGCTCGGCATTGTTACAGATCTGACCATTGTTACCGATACGACTATCGACAATCCATTGGGCAGCCTTCTCTAAGTCAGCATCCTTGCAGACGATGGCAGGAGCCTTACCGCCTAACTCAAGGCTGACCTTGGTGATATTCTTCGAGGCAGCAGCCATGATGCTTTCGCCAGCACCGACAGAACCTGTCACGCTTACAATGTCAATCTTTGGTGAACCAGCCATCTCGTTGCCGATGACGCTGCCCTTACCAGTCACGATGTTGATGACACCCTTGGGCAGTCCAACCTTGTCGACAACCTCGCCGAATACGGTACAGTTCTCAGGCGTCAGTTGTGAGGGCTTGATAACGATGGTACAACCTGCAATCAGGGCAGCACCAGCCTTACGGGCAATCAGGAAGAATGGGAAGTTCCAAGGCAGGATGCCTGCTACCACACCGATAGGCTTCTTGGTCAGGAAAATCGTCTCATTGGGGCGGTCGCTGGGAATAATCTCACCCTCAATGTGGCGTGCAAACGAAGCCATGTAGTCGAAGTACTCGGCTGTCACGTCCACCTCAATGGTAGCCCATGTGATGGTCTTACCCTGCTCGCGCATGATGATGTCGATAAACTCCTCGCGGCGTTCGCGAATACCGTTGGCCAGCTTCTTCAACCATGCAGCACGCTCAATGGCGGGTGTCTTGCCCCAAGCCTTCTGGGCTGCCTTGGCAGCATCCAGTGCACGGTTCACATCCTCGATGGTGCCGTTAGGCTGTCGGGAGATGACTTCTTCCGTTGAAGGGTTTAAAACATTGATCCACTGGCCGTCTGATGCTTCACAGAACTGACCGTTAATGTACATTTTAAGGTCTTTCATAATGTGTATTGCTTTAGTAGTTAAGTGAAAAAATTGTTGGGCAAATATAGTAAAAAAAATGGATATTGCCATCAGCTGTCCGCTTTTTTTATGATTTCTTAAATGTATTGTTCATTTAATCCATAATTTATTCAAAAAATATTTTCTTTTTTCAGCATTAATTCGTATATTTGCACTCAGTAATATATTAATTAAATAAGGTGTACAATGAAACTAACAGATTTATCTGTCTCTATTCGTTCTCTTGTGACGCTGTCATTGCTCGTATTTGTAGTAAATGTTCATGCACAGACAGCACGTCAATTCACTCTTAACCTGACCGACGACGGTAAGGCACAGATGGTGTGCTTCCTGCCACAGACGCCTTCAGGCAAAGCCGTCGTGGGCGTGCCAGGCGGTGGCTACTCCGTCTTGTCGAACACCCATGAGGGCACCATGGCTTCCGATTGGATGAACAAGCAGGGCATTGCCTATTTCGTCGTGAACTATCGTATGCCTCATGGCGACCGCACCATCCCGATGGGTGATGTTCAGAAGGGTATTCGTATCGTCCGCGACTCAGCCAGCATCTGGGGCATCAATCCTCATGATGTCGGTATCATGGGCTTCTCGGCAGGTGGTCATCTGGCTTCTGTCGTGTCAACGCTCTCCGACTTTGACACCCGTCCAGATTTTTCTATCCTGTTCTATCCTGTCATTTCGATGGACGAACGTGTATCGCACAAGTGGTCGTGCATTAATTTCCTTGGCCAAGAGGGACACAAGGACCCGAAGCTGGTGAGACAGTACTCCACCAACAACGCCGTGCGTCGTCACCTGACCCCGCCGGCCTTTATCGTCATGTCAAGTGATGACAACCTGGTTCCACCGGTTACCAATGGCCTGACTTATTATACAGCCATGAGGAATGCTGGCAATGAGTGTGCCTTGTATGTCTATCCTACTGGTGGTCATGGCTATGGTTTCGGTTCATGGTTCCCTTATCGTGACGAGATGCTCTCCACGTTAGGCAAGTGGCTTAAGGCACGCCAGACACCTAAGACAGATGCTATCCGCGTGGCCTGCATCGGCAACAGCATCACTGATGGACATGGTATCGATATGGCTCCCAGTCAGGGCTATCCTGCACAGCTTCAGCGTATGCTGGGCAAAGACTATTGGGTCAAGAACTTCGGTGTCAGCGGACGTACCATGCTCAATAAGGGTGACCAGCCATACATGACCGAGTTGGCTTGGGCCGATGCTCAGGCCTTTAAGCCCGACGTAGTAGTTATCAAGTTGGGAACCAACGACTCTAAGCCTCAGAACTGGCAGTATAAAACTGAGTTCCGTCAGGATTTGGAACAGATGATTCTTACGCTTCGTCCCGATTTGGCTCAGCCTGCAAAGTCTTCCAAGAAAGGCAAGAAAGCCAAGAAGGCTCAGGCTGCTGCTCCACAGAAGCCGCGTATTCTGCTGTGTACGCCAATTCCTGCTCTGAAGTCTTCGTGGGGTATCAATGAAAGCGTGATTGCCAACGAGATTATTCCCATTCAGCAGGAGGTGGCCCGGAAGTACGGCCTGCAGATTGTCGATCTCCACACCCTCTTTACGGGTAATGGTGCTGGAATGCTTGACGATGGCATCCATCCTGACGGAAGGGGTGCCCGTCGTCTGGCCGAACTCGTCGCTACTGCTATAACCTCGCATTGATAACTCATTTATTTAACAATACTAACCCTTAAAATACCAACGACTATGAACAAAGAGGAGACATTTGTGATTACTATCAGTCGCCAGTTTGGAACAGGCGGACATGAGATTGGTGCCGAGTTGGCACGCAGACTTGGTGTGAAACTGCTCGACAAGCAGATTCTGAACGAGGTGGCTGCACGCATCGATGCCGTTGAGGAGGCCGTGGAGAAGATTGAGGCACGCAACCCGCTGTGGCGCGACGACTTCACCAACTTCTATCGTAACTATATGGCCAGTGCCGAGTATAACGGACAAGAACAGGACCAGACCAGTCATGCCTTGTTCCGTGCACAGGCCGAAGCCATCCGTCGCATTGCTTCAGAAGAGTCATGCGTCATTGTGGGCCGTTGTGGTTTCGACATCTTTGCCGAACACCCCAATGCCTTGAAGATTTTTGTCCATTCCAGTCTCGATTGCCGTAAGCGTCGCATTGCTGTTAAGTACGACATCAGCGAGCATGATGCTGCTGCCATGATAGTCGATAATGACTATAGTCGTGAGCTCTACACCAAGACCTTTACTGGTCGCGACTGGACGGATGCCACCAACTACGACATCTCGCTCGATGTGCGTAAGTTCGGTGTCAATGGTGCTGTCGATTTCCTTATGAATTGTATTGAGTGATATGAAGATATGAAAAAGTTAATGACTTTGGCCGTCATGACAATGGCCACCGTATGTGCTCAGGCACAGAGTGACGTAGAAGCGTATTTCACGACTAAGGAGATGCCCGATATGCTGAAGTGGTGTCCGGCTCCTCCCGATACTGTTGGGGCCCACTTCGCTTACGACATCATGCAGTATATGTGGGGTAAGCAGATGCGCCAGGACAAGCAGCGTGCTGCCATTGCCATCCGCGATGCCGAGTACGGATTGGATTGCATTATCCGTGAGTTCAGCGAGCCTTTTGGCCTGCAGATTTCGAAAGAAGAAACCCCAGAGATTTACAAGGTGCTGCGCGACGGTACGGCCACTTGCGACAGCATCTGTACGCTGCCCAAGAGGTATTACATGCGTCGCCGTCCTTTTATGCGCATGCACGAGCAGACACTCTATCCTAAAGACGAACCCGCTCTGAGCAAGAACGGTTCCTATCCTTCGGGTCATACCATCCTTGGCTGGAGTTCAGCCCTGCTGTTGTCGGAGATTAACCCTGACCGTGCCGACACCATCTTGGCCCGTGGCTATATGTATGGTGAGAGTCGTGTCATTGTCGGTGCCCACTGGCAGAGCGACGTCGATGCCGGTCGTCTGGCTGCATCGGCTGCCTACGCCCGTCTGCACACCAGTGAGCGCTTCCTCGAACAGATGCGCCTGGCCCGTCAGGAGTTCCGCATCAAGAAGGGCTTAGCTACCCCTGCCGAAGTGAAGGCTTGGCAGAAGGCAGCTAAGAAGCGCGCCAAGTAATTTTGACACCCCCTCATTAATTCCTATCACTTCGGCTGCAAGTCAGCATACTCGTGAGCCACATTGATGATGCACGGACACGCCTTGTGGGGGGGCAGGTCGTGATGTCCGACAATGACGGCGCGGGGGTAGCGCTCGTGCAACTGTTCGAGTAGCTTGCGGAGTGATGCTTTCTGCGCCTCAGTGCGCGTGTCGGCGGGTTGACCGCGGATGTCCAGACCACCCTCGTAGCATACGCCTATCGAGTACTTGTTGTGGTTCTGGCCTGCTACGTGGCAGTGGGCGCCTATCATCCATTCCGGACGTCCCGGCTCTATGGTTCCGTCACGACGGATGACGTAGTGGTAGCCGATGCCGAGCTTGAAGCCTCGCTGGCGATGCCACGTGTCTATCTGGGCTGCCGATGATGTCTGGTCGGGGCGCACCGCACTGCAATGAATAACAATCAGTGTAATCGTTCTCATAATTTCTCATTTTCTCATTTTCTCAATTTCTCAATTGCATAGCCCACAGCTCTGTACCAATACTGTTGAACTAATGGCGGTCAGGATCGTGATGATGACCTGAATCACCGCCTTCCATGTTTCCTTTCTCATAATTCCTTCTTTTTTCAATTTGTACACAGAGACACAAAGACGTGTTTATTTACCGCAGATTACGCAGAT
>CAMHTW010000051.1 GCA_946188165.1 uncultured Prevotella sp. | reverse complement strand
ACTCATAAATCTACCCTTAATCGTGTATTGGATGATAGTTGCGGATTTTAGGGTTAATAATGTTAATTTTCGCTGCAAAGTTACGAATAAGTGAGCAAAAAACAAAGGAAAATGTTGTTTTTCTTTGTATTTTCGAGCGAAAGTAACTTCGACAAAGTCAAAGTTACGAAAAAGTGAGTAATAGTCACCGTGCGTTCGACTTTCTTGATCTGAATTGTTCCCATAATGATAATTTTTTTAAGGGTTAATGGTTAAGGTTTATGATTCTCTCGTGTCTCCAGTTGAGTGTCGGCCTTCTGCTATGAGCGTTTCAATGTGTTGCTATGAGCGTTTCAATGAGTTGCTGTTAGCGTTTCAATGAGTTGCTATGAGCGATACGGCCTTGCTCTCCTTTTGACATTGCAAAGGTACTACATTCTGGAAGGTATGGCAAAATACTTCATTCCATTTCATCGGCTCGCGTGTGAAATAATTTAATTTAAATTTAAAATTAAAATTATATTAAGCCCCTAAAGGGGCTTTAAATTAATTAATAATTAATAATTAAAAGGGCAGCACTCCGTTGCCGAACCTTGATTTCTTCTTTTGATGGTTCCGACTGTCCTACAGAGGTGACAGAGCTCTCTTTTCGGGCAAGACTGCTTCTCACTAAATTAAAACCATTGTCAGTCATAATATTTCCAACATTTGAACGTTATTATACATGTACAGTTGATTTAAGGCTGTAAAAGTACTGAGAATTATCAAGGTTGAAGAATTTCTGTCCGCACTGCGGACGTAATATATTTATTTTAACAATTATAATTATTTTAAAATGATGAACAAAAAGTATGTTTTAGACTCGCTGTCAGCAGCACATGCGCTGGCAGCAAACGTACTGAAGAAGGCAGACCGGATGATCAGGGGACTCTGATCTACTAGTTGTTGTATTATCTATTTTGATTTCCTCTATACTCTACTATATTTTCAGGTTCTAACATTTCACGAGTAACAACTAATGTGTCATATAATTTGTACCTACAGATTTCTTTCCAAGAATAATTCTTCGCATTTTCCTGTTTTATTATAAAGAAGTAACCTTTATGATCTTTGTTTTGACCAAAAAGAGTTGTTTCTCCATAACATCCCATTGAGTCATGAGGAATGAGGTTATTGTTACCAACCTCAAACATTCCCATAATGTCTGTTCGGGTCCATGTCGAATCGTACTTTACCCCCCAACATTCTAAGAGCCATTTTACACTGTCAATATTATTATACTTGGCACTCCCGATAAGTATAGTGTCAATAGTTCGATTAACAATTCTCATCTATTCCATTGAATCAAATACAGGTAAACAAGAGATGAGTAGGACTTGAACCAAGACAATTAACAGCATTATTCGTATTATCTTTTTCATTTTATTTAAATGCACGTTAGTGATCAGGGATGAAGACCTTCAGTCTTTCGACTTTGTCGTTAAGTAACATGAAATTGTGGGAACGGGAGTGAAGTGAACCCAAGAAGTTTTATCCAACTTTCTGGGTTCACTTCATATCTTGTTTATCTGCTGCCATAGTCATTCTGCCGTAATCTTGTTAATGAGTTCCGTTGTGGTAATGTCCTGCATCAAAGTAAAAGCGAACCACTTTTTGCCCAGGTCTTTGATGGATGCCCCAATATGATAAACTTCATCATCAATAAGAAGGAAACGGTCGTGCGCCCTATTGAAGTGCTCCACATTTATTGCAGGGTACTGAGTGTTGTGGCGATTGATGTCAAGTTGGAATTGTTGGCTGATATGCTGCGTGTAGATAGTGGCAGTCACATTGTCAGCCCGTTTATCAAGCAACGTAAGCACTGTATCATCAACATAGTTGTCTATCAGTACAATGGAGTTTTTAGCCTTACGTACTAAGTCGCTGACAAATTGATAGGCATCAAACACCTGACCCTCATAGAAGATTCCCTGTTGTGGCTGTACATTAGCATCCAATCGCTTGAACACCTCATCAATTCGTTTGTCTGTCTCTATCTGGTGATACTCGATATTGGTAAGTCGCTGGAATACCTGTGCATTAGTCGCAAGGAACTGGCGCATGGCAACGAATGCTCGCATTATACGGATATTTACCTCAACAGCAATGCCTGATTTTAGCACGCTACTCAACATGGCAATGCCTCCTTCAGTAAAAGCATAAGGCAAGTATCTCGTTCCTCCTCTTCCGTTTGAGGTCGCAATTTGCGACCTCAAACCATTAAGCTCTTCACGGGTCAACTCAAACATGAAATCATCGGGGAAACGGTCTATATTTCTTTTAACCTGCTCTTTAAGGCGCTTGGTTTCAACGCCATACAGCATTGCTAAGTCTGTATCAAGTATCACCTGTTTCTCCCTTATGAACCTTATAAGTGATTCTATCCTCATAGTTTTGAGGTCGCAATTTGCGACTTCAAAATTCGAGGACTGGTCGCAATTTGCGACTGGTTGTTTATTCGCAGTCTTTATTGTCTTCTTTGCCATGTGATTCTCTATTCTACAATTCCCAACTCCTTCAGATACACTTCAATCTGCTTGTCAAGGTCTGAGTGATCATTATTTTATAGGAATTATGACTCACAGTTACTATGTTTGCAACTGTGATTCCCTTTTGAATTATATCTTTTCAATAACAACTCCAAATGAGCCCCTTTCGACTCCACCATTGAGATCATCAAAATGTATGTGATAATTCTTTGGAACAGCATCTTGAGACAGATTTAATAAATGATTTGCTAAAGATAACAATCCATCTTTATTAGCTTTTATTACAACTGTATATTCATCAAAAGATATAGAAATTTGACTATTCCCTACCCAATGATATTGTATACCATAACCAGGGACAAAATCTGGAAATTCAATTATTGCTTTCATTTTTCTGCAAAAATAATATTTTTATTTTAATAACATATTCTTAAACTTCAAAATAATCTACTCAAAAAATGATCACAGAACCGTCACCTGATCCCCAAATTTTCACTTCAAAAAGTGCTCACCGTCCCCGTGATCACCAAGAGCGTTATATGCTAATGCCATCACGGCTTTGCGTCTGCAAACATAGTAACTGATCTACTAATCTACCCGCTGATCTGCGAACTCACTGAGAAAAGCACCATCATTTTCTCCGTGATCAGAACTTTTTCTCCATTCTTGTTCTACATTTTCAGCTTCTTTCCAGAAGATTGGTTCAATTTTCTCCTTTTCGGCTATGTCAAACATAAAATACACCTGATGTTCAGAGGGATATAGTCGCCAAAATGTTGCAATCACATAAACTATAAACATATAATTAGATAAATCCTTTTCAGGTAAGTCAGAAATCCTTTTATGAATAACATATATCTTATTTTCATCTATCCAATCCAATGTCCTAAACATATCAATGAGAGCATCCCAATTACGCCCAAAATAATTTGGAAAATCCAATCCTTTCGCCAAGGCATCTAATAGCTCTGGCTTTGACCTCACGATTGGGACAAATGCTGTAATCCCATTCTCTGAATATTCTGTAAAATCACTTTCTGAATAATATATAATTTCTTTCATAGTGCAAAGATAATAAATATTTTTATATAAACATATTATTTTATTAAAAAAAGAGGAGGTTTATGGTGATTTGGCATAAACCACATATGCCCCTCACCAGTAATAATCCGGAGTCTTCCTGCTCGGTCTGATCAGGGGACTGTGATCATTTCTGCCTTGTTCAATTCTGCCTTGTTCATAATTTTTGTATAACTCCGTAAGAGACACCTGTCAATCGAGAGAGTTGGCGTATCCCCGCACCATAGTCTGTCATCTGAAGATAATCCTCATCGTCCTCGAAGATGTCCTGACGGTTGATTCCTCGAAGCATGACATGATAGATGCCAGTACCGCTCTTTGTCCTTTCCTGTCGAGGCATGTGCTGATGCTTTCTTGTTTGACAGTGCAAATTTAGTAACATTTTCTTAAACTTCAAAATAATCTACTCAAAAAATGATCACAGAACCGTCACCTGATCCCCGAATAAATCGGCGAAATACCAAATTATTGAGTTGCGAGGTAATCAATAATTTCAAATGTTAATGTTCCCTAACAATGACGGTCCTTTGTTTTACTTTTCCGCTCTGGCAGCGTCAAAAGTCAGGAAACGTTTAACCAATACATGATTTATTATAACTATTTATGAAAAAAATGATTCTTTCATTGTTGGCACTCTCAAGTTTGACAGTGTCAGCCCAGTTCGGTGCTCCCAGACAGAATCCGACAGTTCCCTCAGTCACTGAAAACGTGGTAGAAGACTTCAAGCCTGCCTCCTCTAATCAGGACAACAAGCAGTACCCGATGGTCAACTCACAGCGCATGGTGCGTGCCCAGATTTCAGCTCCTAACGCTACGGCTGTAGGCCTTGACATCGCCGGTAAGATTTACCAGATGACCAAGGACGAGAATGGTGTGTGGACGGGTACTTCGGAGCCTCAGGACGAAGGTTTCCACTACTATCAGCTGAACATCGACGGTGCTTCTGTGCCTGATCCAGGTAGCCTTTATTATTATGGTGCCAGCCGTTGGGGCAGTGGTATCGAGATTCCTTCTGCCGACCAAGATTTCTGGCAGGTGAAGAACGTGCCGCAGGGTTCTATGGGCGAAGTCTTCTATTGGTCAACCTACACCGAGAAGATGCGCCGTTGCCACGTCTACCTGCCTGCCGAGTACTTTACCAACCCCACCAAGAAATTTCCCGTTCTGTATCTGCAGCACGGTATGGGTGAGAACGAGTACGGATGGGCCGAGCAGGGTCACACCGCTCAGATTATGGATAACCTGATAGCCGAGGGCAAAGCTGTGCCTTGCATCATTGTGATGGATAACGGCTTGAACACACAACGTCCTGGTGAGCAGGGTGGTTTTGGTGGCTTCGGAGGTCGCCGTCCGCAGGGTGGCCAGCGTCCGCAGGGTATGCCTCAGGGTCAGCGTCCTCAGGGCGGACCCCGTCGTGGTGGCTTCGGTGGTTTCTCTGAAGGTTTCAAGAATGTGCTGTTCAATGATATCATCCCAATGGTCGAGAAGAACTACCGCGTGATTGCCGATGCCAAGCACCGTGCATACGCCGGTCTGTCGATGGGTGGAATGCAGGCCCGTGAGATTACGCTGGCCAATCCCGACAAGTTTGCATACGTCGGTTCATTCAGCAGCGGTGCATGGAATGTTGACCAGGTTAAGAATTCCGATGGTTTCGCCAAGAAGGTTAAGCTGCTCTTCATGAGCGGTGGCGGCAAGGAGAACATGGGATGTGTTGAAGCAGCCAAGAATATCAAGGAACAGCTCGGCATGAATGCCGTCGGCTACGAATCTCCTGGCACAGCCCACGAGTGGCACACCTGGCGCCGCAGCCTCTACCAGTTTGCACAACTAATATTCAAATAAGCATCATTTAAACCGTTTATCAGGAAAGATGCAGGACTCAGCGCCTGCATCTTTTTCTTTTAGCGGGTATCATCAAAGTGTTATTGTAGGTACTTCTCGAAAGACCTCGTAGGGTATATGTAAAAAATGAAGGTGTGCATTTTGCACACCCTCATGATATAAATTTAGCTAAAATTCGATATTAATGTCTTATTTCAGCTCAGCGAGGTACTTAATGGTGCGAACCATCTGAGAAGTGTAAGAGTTCTCATTGTCGTACCAAGAAACAACCTGAACCTGATAGGTATCGTCGTCGATCTTGCTAACCATAGTCTGAGTAGCATCGAACAGTGAACCGAACTTCATACCGATGATGTCAGAAGAAACGATCTGATCCTCAGTGTAACCGAAGCTCTCAGTACCAGCAGCCTTCATAGCAGCGTTGATACCTTCCTTAGTGATGTCCTTACCCTTAACAACGGCAACCAGGATAGTGGTAGAACCGGTGGGAGTTGGAACGCGCTGTGCAGAACCGATCAGCTTACCGTTCAGCTCGGGGATAACCAGACCGATAGCCTTGGCAGCACCAGTTGAGTTAGGAACGATGTTCTGAGCACCTGCACGGCTACGACGGAGGTCACCCTTGCGCTGAGGACCGTCGAGAATCATCTGGTCGCCAGTGTAAGCGTGTACAGTTGTCATGATACCGCTCTGGATAGGAGCGAAATCGTTCAGAGCCTTGGTCATAGGAGCCAAGCAGTTGGTGGTGCAAGAAGCAGCTGAGATAACGGTGTCAGCAGGAGTCAGAGTCTTGTGGTTTACATTGTAAACGATAGTGGGCAGATCGTTACCAGCAGGAGCAGAGATAACAACCTTCTTGGCACCAGCCTGGATGTGGGCAGAAGCCTTCTCCTTAGATGTGTAGAAACCTGTGCACTCCAGAACTACGTCAACACCCAGCTTGCCCCAAGGCAGCTCAGCAGCGTTAGGCATAGCATAGATTGTGATCTCCTTACCGTCAACGATAATAGAGTTGTCGGTAGCCTCTACAGTGTGCTTACCCTCACCGAACTTGCCAGCGAAACCACCCTGAGCGGTGTCGTACTTCAGCAGGTGAGCAAGCATCTTGGGGCTTGTCAAGTCGTTGATTGCTACTACTTCATAACCTTCAGCCTCGAACATCTGACGGAAAGCGAGGCGACCGATACGGCCAAAACCGTTAATTGCAACTTTTGTCATTTTACCTAATTTTTTATTTAAAGGGTTATTAAAATTCCTATTGAAAAGTCAAAAAATCATGTTATAAAACTACTTTTTTCTGTTTTCGGGCACAAAGTTACAAATTATTTTCTAAATTTGCATCCGAAATCAGTCTTAATTTAAGTGAAAAGTGAAACACAGAAAGTGAAAAATGAGCTAAATCAAGAATCAGAGGCTGAGATTGCAAAACGCAGATAGCAATTTGCAGAACATAAAAATGAAAGATTAAACATTAAACATTCATATTATACTATTTAAAAATTAAAAGTTATGGGATTTATTAAAGAGTTCAAGGAGTTTGCCATGAAAGGCAACGTAATGGACATGGCAGTCGGTGTCATCATCGGCGGTGCCTTCGGTAAGATTGTGACTAGTTTGGTAAATGACATGCTGATGCCTATTATCAGTCTTTGTACTGGTGGTATCGATTTCACCAACCTCTTCGTCAACCTGTCGGACGACGTGAAGTACAAGACATTGGCCGAGGCTCAGGAGGCTGGCGCATCGGTATTTGCCTACGGTACGTTCATTCAGAACATCATCGACTTCATCATCATCGCCTTCTGTATCTTCCTGATGATTAAGGCCATGAACAAGATGAAGAAAAAGGAAGAACCCGCTCCTGAGGCTCCAAAGGGTCCCACGCAGGAAGAACTGCTGGCTGAGATTCGCGACTTGCTGAAAACGAAGTAAATCAAGAAAATTACAGCTAATATGTATTCAGGTGGCAATTTGTTTTGCCACCTTATATTTTTTGTATAACTTTGCAAACGAAAATCGAATTTTAGGATAATAGATGGAAAAGACATTAGATTTCAAGCCGAAATTCTTATCGGCCATCAAACATTACGACAAGAAGACGTTTACAGCCGACCTGATGGCTGGCGTCATTGTGGGCATCGTAGCCCTGCCATTGGCTATTGCCTTTGGTATTGCCAGTGGTGTGTCGCCCGAGAAGGGTATCATCACCGCTATTGTAGCCGGACTGGCCATCTCGCTGTTCGGTGGTTCAAAGGTACAGATTGGCGGACCTACCGGCGCCTTCATCGTCATCGTAGCCGGCATCATTGGCCAGTACGGCATCACGGGTCTGACCATAGCGACGCTCATGGCAGGCGTATTTCTCATTTTGTTGGGTGTGCTACGTCTGGGTACGATTATCAAGTACATCCCCTACCCAATAGTAGTGGGATTCACCTCTGGTATTGCCGTTACCATCTTTACCACCCAGGTCAAAGACCTGCTGGGTATGGAGATGAGCAACGTGCCTACCGACTTCATCGAGAAATGGGGGGCCTACTTATATAATATAGGTAATATAGACTTGTGGAGCGCCATCGTAGGCATTGGCAGCGTAGCCATCATTGCTTCGTGGCCGATGCTGGCACGTTTCTTCCACCTGTCACCGTTCAAGGCTCTGCCAGGCTCGCTGGTGGCCATCGTCGTTATGACCATAGCCGCCTTGCTGCTGAAGCAGTATGCCGGCATTACCAGTATAGAGACCATCGGCGACCGTTTCAGCATCTCGTCGCAGTTACCGGGTGCCGTTGTGCCCGAACTGACATGGGAGACTATCAAGGGCTTGGTTGGTCCTGCTGTCACCATTGCCGTGCTGGGTGCCATCGAGTCGCTGCTCTCGGCTACTGTGGCCGATGGTGTCATTGGCGACCATCACAACTCCAATACTGAGCTCATCGGACAGGGTATTGCCAACATCGTGTCGCCTATCTTCGGCGGTATTCCCGCCACTGGTGCCATTGCCCGCACCATGACCAACATCAATAACGGCGGACGCACACCTGTTGCAGGCATCATCCATGCCGTGGTTCTGCTGCTCATCTTCCTGTTCCTCATGCCTTTGGCTCAGTATATTCCGATGGCCTGTCTGGCTGGTGTACTGGTTGTCGTAGCTTACGGCATGAGCGGTTGGCGTTCGTTCCTGGCTATGGCGCGTCGCAATCCGAAGAGCGACGTCACCGTACTGCTGCTGACATTCTTCCTGACCATCATCTTCGACCTGACCGTCGCCATTGAGTTCGGACTGGTTTGCGCCTGTCTGCTCTTTATGCGCCGTATGGCTGAGATCACTGAGGTTCATGCCGTGCTGAACGAGATAGACCTCAACGAGGATGCCGACATGGAGCGAGGCAACTTGGAGCACCTGACCATCCCCGAAGGTGTAGAGGTCTACGAAATCAACGGTCCCTACTTCTTCGGTGCGGGTACGCGTTTCGAGGACATTATGGCCCGTTACGGCAGTCATCCCAAGGTGCGCATCATTCGTATGCGTAAGGTACCATTTATCGACTCTACGGGACTGCACAACCTTGAGAACATGTGCCGCATGAGTCAGAAGGAGGGCATCACCGTCGTCCTCTCAGGCGTCAATCCAAGGGTTGAAGCCGTATTGAAGCGCAACAACTTCCAGATATTGCTGGGCGAGGAGAACATCTGCAATCATATAGACCTTGCACTGGCTCGTGCCCGCGAAATCGTAGCATAAAGACAAATACCATTAATAGAACTTAAAATCATAAGAACGATGAAGAAAACAGTAGTAATGATGGTTTGCCTGCTGACGGCAACCATTGCTTTCAGTGACAATCACTGGGTAGGCACCTGGGGCACAGCTCCACAATTGGTAGAGAACAACAACAATCCTCCATCGCCGGGATTAGGTAACAACTCGCTGCGCCAGATTGTGCAGGTATCTATCGGTGGCGAGAAGGTACGCCTGAAGCTGACCAACGAGTTCAGCACGGGCAGCACGGAGATTAAAGCCGTCGAACTGGCTTACGCCAAGACAGCAGGCAGCAGTAGCGAGATTGACGAGTCATCGACCGTCAGTCTGACCTTCAACGGTAAGGCTGGTGTCACTATGCAAGCTAAAGGCAAGGCCGTATCGGATCCCGTCAACTTCAAACTGAATGGTCGTCAGAACGTGGCCATTACCATTCACTATGGTTCTGCATCGTCAACAAGTGTCAGCGGCCATCCCGGTTCGCGCACCACATCGTATCTGAAGTCTGGCAACACCACCGACTTCAGCAACGCTACGAAGACCGACCATTGGTACAACATTCTGGCATTAGAGGTCGAAGCACCCGAGACTGCTGGTGCTGTGGCCATTTTAGGCAACTCGATTACTGACGGACGCGGCTCAACCACCAACGAACAGAACCGTTGGGCTGACGTGCTCTCACGCCGTCTGTTGGCCAACGAACCGACCAGTAAGGTAGGCGTGCTCAATATGGGTATTGGTGGCAATTGCGTACTGGGCGGTGGCTTAGGTCCTGCTGCTGTGCAACGCTATCAGCGCGACCTGTTAGGTCAGGAGGGCGTACGTTGGATTATCCTGTTCGAAGCCGTCAACGACCTGGGCTATACAGGCAACGGTGTGCAGACAGCCAAGCAGATTATTGAGGTCTATAAGCAGATTATCCGCGAGGCTCACCAGAAGGGCATCTACGTCTTCGGCGGCACCGTCACTCCGTTCAAGAACAGCAGCTATGGATCGGATGACCACGAGAAAGGACGAGCCACCATCAACCAATGGATTCGCACCACAAAGATGCTGGACGGCGTTGTAGATTTCGACAAAGCCGTACGTAATCCGCAGGACACTGCTGCCATGCAGTCGCAGTTCCTCTTCGAGAACGACTGGCTGCACCTGAATGCCAAGGGCTACGAGACGATGGGTGGTTGCATAGACCTGAACCTGTTTACTAAGACGGATCCCGTATCTGACGCTGAAGACCCCGAAGAGCCCTACGATGACAATGCTCTGTGGATAGAGGCAGAAGACCTGCGCACCAACAGCGTGGGAAAGGCCTTTCAAGTGGTAGAAGACGCACAGGCATCGAACGGGAAATACCTGAAAACGGTGACGCAGACCGTTCCTGCACCGACCGACAGCATCTACATGCTGGCTGCCAACTTTACGGTAAAGGCCAATGCCACCTATTATATTTATGCGCGCGTGTTGTGCCCCACATGGGACGATGACAGTTACTTCTTCAGCATTGACAAACCCTTGGGCGGTGACTTTGCAAACGGCTTACAGACGGCATCGTGGGAATGGAAGGAGATATGCCACGCCAGTCTTCAGGCAGGCCAGCACAAACTGGTGATTGGCGGACGTGAGGACGGAGCCTGCATGGACAAGCTCTGCATCACCGTCAACCCTGAGGCTCCGTCGGGCATGGGTGGCAGAACGACAGCTGTCGAAACACTTCACGCCGCACGCCAGGCTGCTACCACTGACTTCTATTCGCTCAGCGGCATGCGCCTGCCAGCCCAGCAAGCACAAGGTCCCTACATCGCCGTCAGCCGTGCTGAAGACGGTGCCGTCATCTCACGTAAGATTGTGATTAAGAATTAAGCGTTGCTCACGCTATTACAACATTTCCTTTAATTCTTCCTTGGTGAACACCACCGAGACGATTTTATTGGACTGTCTGCCAACGAAGGTTACCATTAAGTTGTAACCTTCGTTTGGTATACAGCGCCATGCAGTTTGTCGGTCTATCGGCATTGACTCTATCAGTTCGCGAGCCTGCTTCTTCAACTTCTCCTTGTCGTCCAGGTTGAAACCAATGTCAGGAACGCTGAAGTTCAGCAGTATGCACTTCCCTTGGGACCCCATGCCCAATGCTTCCACACTTGCAGTGTTATAGTCGGACATGTGGGCATTGTAGTCTTTCAGCACCTCCAGCACCTGACCCTTAGGCGGCTCGTAGGTCGATGGAAAACCGTCATCCGACGCCGTCTTTTCCGCTACAGTGTCCACGTTCGTTTCCGTCACAGGCACTTGTTCCTGAGCGGTCACGACGGTATCCACATGCTCCGACTGCGCATCAGACTGCGGCGCATCACTCGCCCTCCCTTTGCACGACAGCACCGCTATCGCCAAGGCCGATATCCCAATATAATTCTTTATTCCCATTCGATTGTTGCTGGTGGTTTTGACGAGATGTCGTAGCAGACGCGGTTGACACCCCGCACCTTATTGATAATCTCGTTTGACACCTTGGCCATGAAGTCGTAGGGCAGATGAGCCCAGTCAGCCGTCATAGCGTCCGTCGAAGTAACGGCACGCAGAGCAACGGGGTGCTCATAGGTACGCTCGTCGCCCATAACGCCAACGCTGCGGACGGTAGAGAGCAGGATGGCACCAGCCTGCCATACCTTATTATATAATGTCTCGCCATCGGTATCGACATACTCGCGGAGACCACGGATGTAGATATCGTCGGCATCCTGCAAGATGCGTACCTTCTCAGGCGTGATGTCGCCTAAGATACGAACGGCCAGGCCAGGACCGGGGAAAGGATGACGGGTTATCAGGTGTTCGGGCATACCTAACTGGCGACCAACGCGACGCACCTCGTCCTTGAACAGCCACTTCAGCGGTTCGCAGAGTTGCAGGTGCATCTCCTTGGGCAGACCGCCTACGTTATGGTGGCTCTTGATGACCTTACCCGTAATGTTCAGCGACTCGATTCGGTCCGGATAGATAGTGCCCTGTGCCAACCACTTGGCATCCGTAATCTTCTTAGCCTCAGCATTGAACACCTCGACAAAATCGCGACCGATAATCTTGCGCTTCTGCTCAGGGTCGGTAACACCTGCCAAGTCGCCAAAGAACTTCTCGCTGGCATCAACGCCAATCACGTTCAGCCCCAGACAACGGTAGTCGTCCATGACCTGCTGGAACTCGTTCTTGCGCAACATACCGTGATCGACGAAGATACACGTCAGGTTCTGACCGATAGCACGATTCAACAGTACGGCAGCAACAGAACTGTCAACACCACCCGAGAGACCCAGGATGACGCGGTCCTGACCCAGCTGTTCTTTCAGCTCAGCAACGGTGCTATCGACAAACGAAGCAGCACTCCACTCCTGCTTACTGCCACAGATATCGACCACGAAATTCTTCAGCAAGGTCTTACCTTGAAGGGTGTGATATACCTCAGGATGGAACTGAACAGCCCATACAGGCTGCTTAGTGCTGGCGAAGGCTGCGTTCACAACGTCGGCGGTAGAGCCGATGACCTCAAAACCGTCGGGAATGGCCGTAATGGTGTCGCCATGCGACATCCATACCTGCGAGTTCTGCTCGAAGCCCTTGAAGAGAGGATTCGTAGTATCTACCGTCTGAAGGTTGGCACGACCATACTCGCGCGAGTCGGCCTTTTCCACCTTACCACCCAGGGCGTGCGAGATGAACTGTGCGCCATAGCAGATACCCAATACTGGCAGACGACCAACAAACTGGCTCAGGTCCACCTTGAACGCCTCTGGGTCGTGTACTGAGTAAGGCGATCCACTCAGGATAACACCGATGACCTCGGGGTCGTCCTTGGGGAATTTGTTGTAGGGCATAATCTCGCAAAAGGTGTCGAGTTCGCGCACACGACGTCCAATGAGCTGCGTAGTCTGCGAACCGAAATCGAGAATAATAATCTTTTGCATTGTAATTATAGTGATTTAATGAATTTTTCTGCTTGGTCCAGTGTGTCGAGCTTGCCAACATCCATCAGTCGGAGGTCGTCCTTGACTAAGCCGACGATGCGCGAACGATGACACACGGAGAGGTAGAAGTCGATGATACTGAACTTATCAGGGAAGCGGTCCATGAGCGGGAACAGACGGGGCGAGAAACTGTGAATGCCTGAGAAGGCAAACATATTCAGGGCTTCCCCATGTTGCGAAAGACCTGTACGGCGAACATACTCATAAGGGCTCTTAATCTCGCCCGTCTCAATGTTCTTCCAACCCATCAGATGCATGGCATTGTCAAAGAGGAGATAGCGCTTGGTCTGACGCTTGCTGACCAGCAGCACGGCATCCTCGTCGGCCTGATGCTGACGGGCAAACCAATCGTAATCGACATTATCCAGGATATCGACATTATGAATCAGGATAGGTTCGTCGTCACGAAACAGTTGCTGTGCCTTTTTCAGTCCTCCGCCCGTCTCCAACAGCGCAGCAGTCTCGTCGCTGAAATGCACCAGCGATGCATAGTCCTGTTGGGCCACATGGTCACGAATCTGCTGCGCAAAATGATGGATATTGACCACAAAACGGTCGTAGCCCTGCGATTGCAATTTACGGATGTTGATATCAAGCAAAGGCGTACCTCCTACAGGCACCAACGCTTTTGGCATCGTGTCCGTCAGGGGTTTCAAACGGGTACCAAGCCCCGCTGCCAATATCATCGTTTGTTTCATATTCTTTATTTCAGGTTGCAAAGGTACAAAATAATTACGAATTATGAATTACGAATTACGAAATATTTTATATCTTTGCACGGACATTTCAAAAAAATCATAACCGACATGAAATTTATTACACTATTCGTGGCCACACTTTTTTGTGGCAGTGCCTCAGCACAAACATTGAAAATCAACGAAATCATGCAGTCGAATGTCGAGACCATGATGGACGACATTCATGAATTCCCTGACTCTTGGGTTGAATTGTACAACCCCAGCGATCAGGCCGTCAACCTCAAAGACTACCAGATTAGTAACAAGAACAAAGTCAAAAAGGCCTGGCAGTTGCCCGACAAGACCGTTGCTGCCAAAGGCTATGTCATCATCTATTGCGACAAGGAAGGCATAGAGGACAAGCGTCTCCACGCCGACTTCCGTCTGGAGTCTGGTAAGGGTTGTACCGTTTACCTGTTCAAAGACAAGAAGAGTGAGCCGGTTGACAGTCTGCCCGCTGACATGAAAAAGATGCCTGCCCCTGATATCGCCTACGGTCGCGAGACTGACGGTGCCGACAAGTGGGGTTACCAGCTCACTCCTACCCCAGGAAAGGCCAACTGTGGCAAGACCACCAAGAACATCTTAGGCGCTCCTGTCTTCAGCGAGAAGGGTCGTGTCAGCAATACCGCCCTGAACCTCACGCTGACGCTACCCGAAGGCGCTCCTGACGGTGCCTACATTGCCTACACCACTGACGGCAGTGAGCCCAAGGCTAACAGCAAGAAATATTCGAATGCCATCAACATCAGCAAGACAACAGTCATTCGCGCCAAGGTGTTCTGCGACGGCTACCTGTCACCCGTCAGCACAGCCCAGTCGTACATCTTCCATCCAAGGACGATGACGGTGCCAATCTTCTCTGTCCAGATTGACGACAGATATCTGAACGGCGGTGACTCACTGGGTCTCTTCAAGTATAACAACAGCAAGGAGGACAAGAAGACGTGTGACTGGCGTCGCCCGATGAACATCGAGTTCTTCCCCACCGAGAATGCCGAGAGTGCTTTCAACCAACTGGGCGAGACACGCATTCAGGGCGGACAGTCGCGTTCGAATGCCCTGAAGTCGATGGTATTCTATGCCAACAAGCGTTTCGACCCCGACAAGAAGCGGTATTCCTACGAGTTCTTCCCCGACCAGAAGCCCGGCGTCACTGAGTTCAAGTCGTTCTCGCTGCGCGACGGCGGCAACGATTTCTCCGACCTGTATTTCCGCGACCTCATCATCCAGCGCACTATGGCTGGTCACGCAGACCTTGACTGGCAGGCAGGACACACAGCCGTGCTCTACATCAACGGCGAGTATATGGGCATGCTGAACATCCGTGAGCGTTCCAACGAGGACAATATCTACAGCAACTACAACGGTCTTGAGGACATCGACATCGTTGAAATCTCGCACGAGAAGATTAATAATAAAGATATGTTCGAAGAGGAGTTCAAGGAAGGTACAGCCGACTTCTACGAGGCCTTCAAGACTTTCTATAGCGAGAAGGGCCATACGCTGGCTGAATATGAGAACTGGCTGGACGTCAGCGAATATCTGAACGTCATTGCCATGAACTTCTTCTACGGCAACATCGACTTCCCCGGCAACAACATCGTCTTCTGGCGTCCTAACGACGACGACAAGGATTCTGGTCTGCCCAAGAGGTTCCGCGTGATTGTCAAGGATACCGACTTCGGACTTGGACTCTACGGCCGGCAGAACGACTACAACACCATCAAGCTACTTTACAATCCAAGCTATGACAGCGGTAATGCGTGGGCCTTCACCGAGCCTGCCACCCGCCTGCTGAAGAACATGCTGGAGGATCCCGACATTCTGAAGATGTTCATTGACAAGTGCAGCGTCTTCATGGGCGACTTCCTGAACGGTAAGGGAACAGCCGAAGTCATCGACCTCATCATGGCCGAAGCTATGGAAGAATTCGTAGCACACCGCAACAAGTACAATGCCGGTTGGGGACCTTGGCAAACCGACAACCGTGCTGACATTACCAACAAGTTCAATAGTGCCAAGAGTTGGGCTGAAGGCCGTCCCAAGAACTTCTACAAGTTCATTGGCGACCAGTGGAAGCTGGGCTCTCCCGTAGCTCTGACCGTCAACAAGACAGCACAGGACGTTGCCCTCACCATCAACGGCATCAACGTATCGAACAAGACCTTCGACGGCAAGTTCTTTGCCAACCGCGAACTCGTCATCACCGGTACTGCTCCTGAAGGTCAGGAAGTCAAGGGTTGGAAGCTCAGCGGTGGAAAGACTGGCGAAGTTAGCGGCAGTCAGCTGACTCTCAGCATGACATCGAGCGCACTGACCATTGAGCCTGTTCTCGGCATGTCAACAGGCATCCAGACCGTTCAGCCGTCAGCCGTCAGCCGTCAGCCGTCACCCATCTACGACCTGATGGGCAACAAGGTAAAGACTCCGAAGGCAGGCAGAATCTACATTCAGAACGGTAAGAAGATTAGCTGGCGATAAGCGTCAGAAACATTAAACGATTGAAGGATTACCCAGCGCTCAGCGTCTGGGTAATCTTTTGTTCACGATGGCAGATGCGTACCTCGATACCGAACTTCTCATGGATATGCTCAGCCAAGTGCTGGGCACTATACACGGAACGGTGCTGACCACCCGTGCAGCCAAAGCAGAACATCAGTGACGTGAAGCCACGCTGGATGTAACGGCGTACATGGGCGTCGGCCAACTTATAGACGCTATCGAGGAACGTCAGAATCTCACCATCGTCCTCCAAGAATCGGATGACGGGCTCGTCGAGACCTGTCAGTTGCTTATACGGCTCGTAACGGCCCGGGTTATGAGTCGAACGGCAGTCGAACACATAGCCGCCACCATTGCCGCTTTCGTCCTCGGGAATACCCTTGGTATAGGAGAAACTGAACACCCGCACCACCAACGGACCCTGCGCATCGTATTTCGAAAACGTCGCAGGACCATCTTGTGGATGCTGCTTGTACGGGTTCTTATCGGTTGTCTTATAACCGTCGGCACGACTGACAGCCGTCTGAAGCTGCTGGAAACGAGGCATTTCCGTCAACTGGTGCAAGATATCGGTCAGATACGGATAGGGGAAGTTGCGCTCGTCCAACAACTCACGGATATTCTGCATAGCGGGCGGAATGGACTCGATGAAGTGAAGCTTGCGCTCGAAATAGCCTCTGAATCCGTAGGCTCCCAGCACCTGCAACTGACGGAACAGCACGAAGAGCGACAGACGGTCAACGAAGTGATGGGGCGACGGTACCTCGGCAAACTGCTTCATGGCATTGTAGTACTCATAGACCAGTTCACGACGGACCTTATAAGGATACTTGGCGGATGCCTGCCACAGGAACGAAGCCAGGTCGTAGTAGTACGGTCCCTTGCGACCGCCCTGAAAGTCGATGAAATACGGACGGCCCTCGCTATTCAGCATCACATTGCGTGCCTGAAAGTCGCGATAGAGGAATCCCTGCGGGTCATCAGCATTCGTCAGGTCCTTGGCCAACAGTCGGAAGTCTGCCTCAAGCTTCAACTCGTGGAAGTCAATCTCGGTAGCCTTCAGGAAACAGTATTTAAAATAGTTGAGGTCGAAGAGTACAGAGTCGCTGTCGAAAGCCGGCTGGGGATAACAGTTGTCGAAATCCAGCCCATCGGCTCCTACAATCTGAATCTTAGGCAACTCACGGATGGTACGACGCAGCAGTTCCTGCTCCTTCAACGTATAACGGCCACCAGCCTCACGACCGCCACGAATGGCATCGAACAGCGACATAGAACCTAAATCGGTCTGAATGTAGCGCAACTCGTCGTTGCTGACAGCCAGAATCTCCGGTACAGGCAACTTACACTCCGCAAAGTGCTTGGCCAGATAGATGAAGGCGTGGTTTTCGTCGCGACTGGTACCGACACACCCTACCACATTCTTACCTTCCGAAGAGGTCATACGGTAGTATTCGCGGTTGCTGCCACCTGCCGTCAGTTGCTGCACATTCCGGGGTTCTTCCCCACTCCACTGCTTATATAGTTCTATAAGTTTCTGCATATTCGTGTCTTAAATATTTGCTGCAAAGGTAGTGTAAATCAAGTGAAATACAAAGAAAAAAGACGTTTTTTTCTTTTAACGATAAATATATTTGGGTATATCGATACAAATTCGTACCTTTGCCGGCGAAATTACAATATTATGCCACACATTAAAAATACACGACAATGGGTAACCCCCTTGTTGCTGATGATTTGCACACATCTAACCGCCCAGACAGTGGTTGAAGAGATCAAGGCCAAACCGCAATGTTCTGCAGGTATCAACTACTCCTTGCCCACCGGCAAGCAACAAGTTGACACCCCTGCCCCCGACGGCAAGAAACCCTTCTACATCTCGCACTTTGGAAGTTCGGCTGCCTATTATCTGGAAAGCCTTAAAGAATATGACATGCCCATCAACACCCTTGTCAAGGCAGACAGCGTGAAAATGCTGACGCCCTTGGGCAAAGACGTGCTGCGCAGACTCAGGCTCATTCGGCAGGACGCCTTACACAGGACTGGCGAAATGACGGTCAATGGCGCCAGGCAAATGCGACAGCTGGCACAGGAAATGGTGGACCGCTTCCCCGATATCTTTGCGGACGGCAGCCTCATCGACGCCAGCAGCATTGTGCGAAACCACTCTATCATGTCCATGCAAGAGTTCATGACCCAGATAGCAAGGCACAGGGCCAACATGGATCTCCGCATCAAGTCATCGCACAGCAACGACCAATGGATGTTTGTGCGGGATAAGGAGCTGGAGGCCGATCGTTTCAACGCTGAGACCGAAACCTGTTATCAGGCATATATCAAGGCCAATAGCAACAATCATCGGTTGTGGGAATCGCTCTTCGTCAGTGCCGACTACGTCAAAGCACATATCGACACCGTCCAGTTCAACGAGCAGCTTTTCACGTTGGCAGGCGGCATTCAGAACACGCCCTTGGATGGCGTCATCACACTCTACGACATCTATACGCCTCAGGAAATCTTGGAGCACTGGCGACTAATCAATGCCAAGAACTATATCAGCTATGGCAGTTTCGAACTCAACGGCGGCAATCAGTCTTTCGCCCAGCGTGCACCGCTATGGAACCTGCTGCATCAGGCCGACAGCATCAAGCAACTGGATTATCCCGTCGTGCATCTGCGCTACAGCAGCCGAGGCATGGTGCTGGAACTCATCTGCCTCATGGAGCTCAACGACTACGGTCTTAAGACGTCCGACCTCAACCAGTTGGAAAAGAAGGGATGGGCCAACTATCGTATAGCCCCCTTCGGTTCCAGCGTACAGGTAGTTTACTATCGTAAGGACAAGACCGACGACAACATCCTCGTCAAGGTACTGCTGAACGGACAGGAAGCCCGTCTGCCCATTGCGACAGACTGTGCCCCCTATTACCACTGGGACGACGTCAAACGCTACTACCTGCGTAAGCTCTATGCCCACGAGAAAATCAGATTCGACTATAATAAGAGTAAGGACGAATAAAAAGAACACCCATTATGAAAACAAGACTCATTCTCATCTTACTTCTTACATCCTTCATCATACCTCTTCATGCCCAGCCCGTACTCGACATCATCAGGAAGAACCCGGCATACGCCACCTGCAACTACAATACTTATCCCAATACGCTCTATAAGCTGACACCAGCGCCCAAAGGCAAGCGCCCCTTCTACATCTCGCACTACGGACGCCACGGGTCGCGCTATATCAATAATCCCAAAGGCTACAACATTCCCCATGCCATGATGCTGCAAGCCGAGAGCGTGGACGAACTGACCCCTACCGGCAAGAAAGTACTGGCAGAGATGAAGACCATTATCAGCGACTCGGAAGAGCGCTGGGGCGAGTTGGCAGAATACGGACGGCGGCAGCACAAATGGATTGCTCAGCACATGATGACGCAATTCCCCGAAGTCTTCGAGGGCAACGCCTGGATTGAGGCTAAAAGCACCACCGTGCCCCGCTGCATCATATCAATGGGTACCGAACTGAACGAGTTTGCACAACGCAACCCTCAGTTGGAAATCAGCCAGGAAGCTTCGAAGCGCGACATGTGGTACATGAACCACCAAGACCCCATCATGAAGCGAGGCAAACTGTCGCCCGACGCCCAAAAGGCTTACAACAAATACATGTCCACACGCATGGGCAACAGCCGCCTGATGGAGCTGATATTCAAGAACCCCGACATCGTCAAGGAAATGGTCGATGAGGACGACTTCAACTACTACTTGATGAAGATGGGTCTCTTCCAGTTGAACACCCACCTGTATCAAAACACGTTCCTCATCGACATCTTCAAGCCCGAAGAGCTTTACCGCATGTGGCAGGTTGACAATGCCCTGTGGTTTGCACAGTATGCCAATTTCACGCCCAACTACGGCGGACAGTATCCGTACACCCAACGCCACCTGCTGCGCAAAATCATCAACGAAGCCGACTCCTGCATCCATCTGGAGCGTCACGGAGCCCAGCTGCGCTTCGGCCACGACACCGTCCTGCTGCCTTTGGTGTGCCTGTTAGGCATCAACGGCTACGACCTGCGTTCCGACAATCTCGACGAGATTGAAAGCAAGGGATGGTGGTGTTCCGACATCTTCCCCATGGCCTCCAGCCTGCAGTTCGTCTTCTACCGCAGCAGTCCCAAGGACAAGGACATCCTCTTCAAAGTGCTGCTCAACGAACAGGAAGCCCGCCTGCCCATCCACACCGATTGCGCCCCCTACTACCACTGGCGCGACTTCCGTCGCCACTATCTGAAGATGATAGATAATTTCGAGAAAAAGCAAAAAAAATAATCAAAGAGAGAGTCACTGTTATGAGCGGAGCCTATACGCGAACTTTTACGCGGACGCCCAGAATCTTGTCGAGGAATTCTTCAAATAGATTAGGATCATCTTTCACGCGAACCTCTAAAGAACTCTTTTGTGGGTTTTTAGTTGTATCATTTTTACATATCCTCTATAGTGAGTAAGCCGATGTGAATGGTCATCTTGCGTAGTTCTGGGGTCTGGGCTACCATCGTGTCAACTTTCTCCTTGAAGGAGGCCTCGTCGTAACGGCTCACGTCTTTCTTCAATTCATATACCCATGCTTCTTTCCCTATGGGGTCAACCACCACAAGGTCTATCTCATTGAAGCCTTTTCTGTCCCACCATTTGCCGACGATGTACCGTCCTTCCTCCTGGAACTTACGGACAAAGTAACGCTCCATCATCAGTCCTGACAGACCATCATAGTCGCGCTTGATGATGTCACCAAGCGCTTTCAGTGCCTTATTTTCCACCAATGCCTGATACTTGAAGAAAAAACGAAACCAGAATATCAGGAAGCAGTCATCCAACTGATAGCGCACCTTCTTGCTGTTCTCTTTGGCAAAGATGGGCTGGTACTTACTAATCAGTCCATAGTAGTCCTCCAGGCGTGACAGATAGCTGCTGATATTTTCGA
>CAMHTW010000050.1 GCA_946188165.1 uncultured Prevotella sp. | reverse complement strand
ATAGGGGTTTCAAGAGAGTCAACCTCTCTGAAATGTTAAAACCGCTGAAGTCAAGTGATTTTCGGTTCTAGATCGAAAGGCAACCATATGTTTTATTTAGAAATGAAAAGGATCTCGCTATAAGCACAAAACTTATGGCGAGATTCTTTGTTTACACAACGGGATCACTTAGATGTTGGGCGTGTCCCATATTTTGGTTTCTCGACATACGGTTGGTACCGTCAGGCGACCTACACGGAGCAGGAAATCACCCTCTTCGAGTGTCCAGCGTCCATCGGCACCAACAAAAGCGAGGTTTTTGGCGGGCAGTTGGAATGTGACGGTCTTCGTCTCGCCAGGCTCTAAGGCAATCTTCGTGAAGTCGCGCAGGCGACGGTTGTCGGGCACGATACTTGCCACGAGGTCGCTGGAGTATAGCAATACGGCCTCTTTGCCGGCACGACTACCCGTATTCTTTACGTCGACAGTAACGGTAAGGATGTCGTTAGCAGTGAACGAAGTCTTGTCTACACGCAGGTTGGAGTACTCGTAGGTGGTATAGCTGATGCCGTAGCCGAAAGGCCACTGGAGCGATACCTTCGCATCGTAGTTGTAAGCACCAGCCATCGTGCCCACCGCCTCGGAGACCTTGTAGTCGTAGGTGTTCAGCGAGTTGATTTCGCGAGGATAGGTGTATGGCATCTTGCCTGAGAAGTTGGTATCGCCAGCCAACAGGTTAGCCAATGCGTCGCCACCATAGTTGCCGGGAATCAGGATGTCCACCACTGCTTTGGCCAACGGTTCGATGTCGGCAATGAGGCGGGGACGACCTTCGTTCAGTACCAGGATGATGGGCTTACCCGTCTTGGCCAGAGCCTTCACGAGGTCGCGCTGGTTCTTCGACAACCAGAGGTCAGACAGGTTGCCAGGCGTCTCGGTATAAGAGTTTTCACCAATACAGGCGATGATGACGTCTGCCTGAGCGGCAGCATTGACGGCTTTCTGAATCTGAGGCTCGTTCTCCTCGTGGTAGCGTCCTCTCTCTTTGTAGGTGACACCTTGTTCTAATATAATATGATCCTTACCATATTTGTTGCACAATGCCTCATAGATGGTGTTGTACTTTTCAGCCAAATCTTCTGCATTCGATCCCTGCCAAGTATAGCTCCATCCACCATGCAGACAGCGCATCTGATTGGCATTAGGGCCAGTCAGCAGAATCTTCTTACCTTTATCCAACGGCAGGATGTTACCTTCATTCTTCAGCAGTACCTCACTCTCCTCGGCAGCCTGCAAAGCCTTTTGTGCATGCTCGTCGGAACCGAACTTTTCGTAGCCCTTGCCACCTGTGTTTGGCTTGTCGAAGAGCCCCAGACGATACTTGGCACGCAGAATGCGACGCACGGCATCGTCGATACGCGACATCTTCACTTTACCCTCGTTCACCAATTCCTTCAGCAATACGCAAAAATCTACGCTATAGGGGTCCATAGACATATCGATACCTGCATTAATGGCGATACGGATGGCATCTTTCTTGTCTTTGGCCACATGTTCACGACTGAAGAGGTTGTTGATGTCAGCCCAGTCGGTTACTAAGAATCCGTCCCATTGCAAGTCTTCCTTGAGCCATTTGGTCAGATACTCGTAGCTGGCATGAACGGGCACGCCGTTGATAGAACCCGAATTGACCATCATGGTCAGTGTACCAGCCAGTGCAGCCTGTTTGAATGGTTCGAAATACTTCTCACGTATCATCTGTGGCGACAGGTAGGCTGGGGTACGGTCCTTACCCGTCCAAGGGGCACCGTAAGCAAAGTAATGCTTGGTGCTGGTACCTACGTGATACTGGTCGATATGGTTGGGGTCATCGCCTTGGTAGCCCTTAATCTCGGCTACCACCATTTTCGAGTTGACGACAGCATCCTCTCCGAAACTTTCCCATACACGTGGCCAGCGGGGGTCACGACTCAGGTCAACGACGGGATTAAATACCCACGGACAGTTTGCTGCACGGCTCTCATAGGCCGTAATCTCTGCACCGATGCGGGCCAACTCTGTGTTGAACGATGCGCCGATGTTGATAGGCTGGGGGAACAACGTGCCGCCCTGCGTATAGGTCACGCCGTGGTTGTGGTCGAGGCCATAGATATCAGGAATACCCAGATACTTCATCGACTTCTTCTGAATCAGCTCTATCCACTCCTGCCATTGCGCCACCGTAGCAGCACGCGTACCTGGGGCATTGAGTATCGAGCCCACTTTCCACTTCGAGATGCAAGTGTCGAGCATGGTTTCGTTCAGTTGCCAGACCCTGCTGGCATCGTACTTACCCATAATGTCGAGGTTCAGCTGCAGCATCTGCCCAATTTTCTCGTCAAGGGTCATCTTGCCGAGCGTCTTCTCTACCTTTGCCTCTAACTTGGCATCACGAGGAATAGCAAATTGTGCTGACACTGGCATAGCGGTCAGCATCAGCACAACGGTTGATAATAGATATCTCATCAGCTTACTTCTCTGCTGGTTCAATCAGTTTCCAGATACATGCTGCCAAAGCACCACCAACGAACGGACCTACAATGAAGATCCAGAGGTTAGCCAGAGCCGTACCTCCCTGGAAGAAGGCGGGAGCCAGCGAACGGGCGGGGTTCACAGAGGTGCCGGTATAGCGAATACATACCAGATGAACCAGTACGAGGCTCAAACCGATAGCCAAGCCTGCGAAGTTGTTGGTAGCACCATTGGTCTTAGCTGTAGCACCCAGAACAACGAGTACAAATACGCAAGTGAAGATAATCTCGGCCAGTAGTCCGCCCAATACTGAAACGTTGGCCTGCAAGTCGTTAGCGCCAGTACCCTCTAAACCTGGTACATTAGCAGTCAGGATGTAAAGTAGCAACGAACCGATGAAGGCACCGATGCACTGGAACAGCATATACATGCCACAGTCCTTGGCATTCATGCGTCCGGCAATGAAGCAACCCAAGGTAATGGCTGGATTAATGTGGCAACCAGAGATGCCGCCAATTGTGTAGGCCATAGCGACTACAGCCAGTCCGAAGGCCAAAGCGGTACCCACCACAGCGGGAATGTTGTTGACAGGATCACAACCCAGGCTTACGGCAACACCGCAACCCATTAGTACGAGCACCATAGTGCCCACCATTTCTGCTAAATACTTTTTCATAATGTTTGTGTTTAAGTGTGATTAAAGAATTAACTCATTTGGACGCAAAGTTAGGAATAATATTTGATATTTGCAAGTAAAATCCAAGAAAAATTTCTTTTCTCTATAAAATAATGTACGCGAGATGATTTGTCAAGCTTATTATAGGAGCAGTCTCTGATGTGTAGTTTTGCAAACTCCATGTTGCAAAGCATTGGAGGCATGAAGAAAAGTGAGGCAGAAAAGTTATGGATTTACATTTTTATGCACTTTTTCCTTTATATACGTATCCCTAAACTCAGAACTTTTTCGTAATTTTGCGCCTCGAAAAGAAACCAAAAATCATTAGAACTGATATATGTTTCACATTTACGAAGGATTTAATCTCGTTGAGACGTACCATAAGATGCGCCATCAGCGTAAGTATCATCCAGAGGATGGTACCAAACGAGTTATCAAGATTGCTTTGGTAGCTTTCGTTACATTGTTACTTTGGAATATGCCAACCGAGTGGTTCGGCATTGAGAATCTTACTATTGTACAACAGCGTGTTATTGCTATCTTTGCCTTTGCCACACTGATGTGGATTCTCGAGATAGTCAGCTCATGGGCAACGTCTATTGCCATTATTGTCATGATGTTGCTGTTCTGTACGGACAGTGGTATAGCCCCGATGGTAAACGAGGAAGAGGTCGGTAAACTGCTTTCTTACAAAGGCGTGATGGCCTGTTTTGCTGACCCGGTTATCATGCTGTTTATCGGTGGTTTCGTGCTGGCTATTGCGGCTACGAAGACAGGTTTGGATGCTCAATTGGCCAAGGTATTGCTGAAACCCTTTGGTACCAAGAGTGAGATGGTGTTGCTGGGTTTCCTGCTTGTAACAGGTCTGTTCTCGATGTTCGTGTCGAACACGGCTACTGCAGCTATGATGCTGACGTTCCTGACACCAGTGTTCCGCCAGTTACCCCCCGAGGGCAAGGGCCGTACAGCGTTGGCCATGTCTATCCCTGTAGCAGCCAACCTTGGTGGTATGGGTACGCCTATTGGTACGCCTCCAAACAACATTGCCCTGAAGTACCTGAACGATCCTGAGGGGCTGAACATGGGTCTCGGTTTCGGACAGTGGATGATGTTCATGTTCCCACTGGTAGTTGTCCTGCTGTTCATCAGCTGGCGCCTGCTGATAAAGTTCTTCCCTTTCAGTCAGAAAACTGTCGAGCTGAAGATTGACGGTGGCATGCAAAAAGGCTTCCATTCTAAGATTGTCATCTTTACATTCATCCTTACCGTAGTGCTTTGGCTTTCAGACCGTTTTACGGGTATCAATGCCAACACCGTTGCTATGGTTCCATTCTGTATCTTCGCCCTGACGGGTGTAATCAATAAGCGCGACCTTGAGCAGATTAACTGGTCAGTCATCTGGATGGTAGCAGGTGGTTTCGCATTGGGTTACGGCCTTAACGCTTCTGGCCTGGCAGCCAATGCAGTTGAAAGTATCCCCTTCGGTGAGTTCTCGCCATTGCTCATCCTGCTGCTTGGCGGTGCTATCTGCTATATGCTGTCGAACTTCATCTCGAACTCGGCAACAGCAGCCCTGCTAATGCCTATCCTGGCTGTGGTCTGCGGTGCCATGGGCGACAAACTTGCACCTATCGGTGGCACAGGTACCGTACTCATTGGCGTGGCTATTGCAGCATCGAGTGCTATGATCCTGCCCATTTCAACTCCGCCAAATGCCTTGGCTTTCGCTACAGGCTATGTGAAGCAGAGTGAAATGTCGAAGATTGGTATTATCATGGGAGTCATCTCAATGGTACTCGGATTTGGTCTGGTTTACCTCATGGGAACGCTCAATCTCATCTAAAAACAAAGGATATTTAACAAAATGTAACTTTTTGGCAAAAATAATAGGGAATTTCCTTTGTCGTTTGAAGGAAATTCCCTATTTTTGCGTTGTCAAACTGACAAAGTGAATGATGTGTCATCGTATAGGCGGTGATACTTACTAACTTTAAAACTTAAATACTTTTACTATGGAAGTTGAGAAAATTATGCAAAATCTGGAGCGTAAGCATCCAGGCGAAGTAGAGTTCTTGCAGGCTGTTCGCGAGGTGTTGGAAAGCATTAAGGACGTGTATAACCAGCATCCCGAATTTGAGAAAGCAAAGATTATTGAGCGCATCGTAGAACCGGAGCGTATCATTACTTTCCGGGTGCCTTGGGTTGACGACAAAGGTGAGGTACAGGTCAATATCGGTTACCGTGTACAGTTCAATAGTGCCATCGGACCGTATAAGGGTGGACTGCGTTTCCATGCATCAGTGAATTTGAGTATTTTGAAGTTCCTCGGTTTCGAGCAGACCTTTAAGAATGCCTTGACCACACTGCCTATGGGTGGTGGTAAGGGAGGTTCCGACTTTTCTATCCGTGGTAAGAGCGACAACGAGGTCATGAAGTTCTGCCAGTCGTTTATGACTGAGCTTTACAAGGTCATTGGTCCCGATATGGACGTGCCTGCCGGCGATATCGGTGTGGGTGCGCGCGAGATTGGTTATCTCTTCGGGCAGTATAAACGCCTTACCAGCCAGTTCCATGGCGCCACCCTGACGGGTAAAGGCATGGAGTGGGGCGGCAGTATTTTGCGTCCTGAGGCTACTGGCTATGGTGCCTTGTATTTCGTACATCACATGATGGATACCCATGGTCTGGATATCAAGGGCAAGACCATTGCCCTTTCTGGCTTCGGCAATGTGGCTTGGGGCGCTGCCAAGAAGGCTACCGAGTTGGGTGCCAAGGTCATTACCATCAGTGGTCCTGACGGCTATATCTACGACCCAGCAGGACTTGATGACGAGAAGATTGACTATCTGTTGGAACTGCGTGCTTCGGGCAATGATATTTGCGCACCTTATGCTGAGGAGTTCGACGGTGCACAGTTCTTTGAGGGAAAGAAACCATGGGGGCAGAAAGCCGACATCTATTTGCCTTGTGCCACCCAGAATGAGTTGAATGGCGACGATGCCGATATGATATTGGCTCAGAAACCATTGTGTGTTGCTGAAGTGTCGAATATGGGATGTACAGCTGAGGCTGTCAATAAGTTCATTGCTGCTGGTCAGCTGTTTGCACCAGGCAAGGCTGTTAATGCTGGCGGTGTAGCCACTTCTGGTCTCGAGATGACGCAGAATTCGATGCGTATGTCGTGGACGGCTGAAGAGGTTGACCAGCGTCTGCATCAGATAATGTCTGGTATTCACGAGCAATGCGTAAAATACGGTAAGGAACCTAATGGCTACGTCAACTACGTGAAGGGTGCTAATGTCGCTGGTTTCATGAAAGTTGCCAAAGCGATGCTCGCCCAAGGCATCGTATAAAAAATCAATAAATGAGGAATTGAGAAAATGAGAAATTGTCTAAGAACTCCAAAGTGGATTTGCCTGCGACTATTATTGTTGGCAGTCTTCATTTCTCATTTTCTCATTTTCTCATTTTCTCAAGCCCAAAAGGGTAAAGCGTCGTTTTATGCCCGAAAGTTCCATGGACGCAAGACGGCTAGTGGTGAACGCCTGCATATGGATAGTCTGACATGTGCCCATCGTACCTATCCCTTTGGGACTAAACTGAAAGTCTATAACCCTGCTAACGGACGTAGTGTGGTTGTAAAAGTGACAGACCGTGGTCCATATGTTCGCGGACGTATCATTGACCTTTCCTGGCGTGCTGCCAAGGAACTGGGCATTGTGTCACAAGGCGTTGCGACGGTATTCGTCCAAAAGCACAACGATATCATTGTGCCTTTCATGGTCGAAGATGATATAGAACTCCCTGAACTTGATCTGGAAACCAACGAAGGATCAAAGGGAATGATACCTTTTTGGCAGGAGATGAAAAAGGATATGATGGAAGCCACAAACTCTTCGAATAGTCGACCATAGTTCTACAACTTATTAAAAAATACTAATTTTTTAGTTTCAAGTTTCATATTTTGCCACTTAAATATTGGGAATTTCATCATTTCTTTGTATCTTTGCATCCATATACTTAAAGAAAACTCTATAAATTTTGCTATATGGATATAAGAACAATAGCGAATTCGTTCGCAGAAGAGCATCAAAGTGATGCTATTTATCCAGCCCATCTATTCAAAGCCGTGCTCCATAAAGAAATGGGTCTTGTCCGTTTTTTGGAAACTGAAATGGATAAAGACTATTATTACCTGCAAGATTGGGCAGACGTGCAGATGCAGATGGCTCCACGTGCTGTCAAACCCATGCGGGATTTGGACTATTCGGATGAGTCGGTAGCAGTTTTAGAGGAAGCTGATAACTACAAAGTAAAATTCGATCTTGACGAGACAACCCCGATATGTATCTTAGCCTCACTGGTGACGCCAGGTGTAGGTTTTAGCTTTGACCAATTGAAGACCCTGCCTCTCACCCCGTCGGAGATTAGTGCAAAGATGGGCGGTGGTGCTAATGTTGAGGCTCCCTATATGGAAGGTGCTGAACTGACCAAGCATACGCCTGCTGCAGGTGGGAAGGGACATATCGCCAAATATTGCATAGACAAGACAGCTATTGCCCGTGCCGGCAACTTGGACCATGTCATCGGTTTTGAGGATGAGATAGCCATTATCTACGAGATCCTTGGCAGAAAGACCAAGGCCAATCTGCTGATAACTGGTGAGGCAGGTGTCGGTAAGACTTCACTTATTAACGGTTTTGTCCATGAAGTGGTTGACGGTCATGCCCCCAGTTTCTTGAATGATGCCGTAGCCTACGAACTCGACCTTGCCGCTTTGGGCGGTGATGCACAATATAAAGGAGAAGTTGAAGACCGTTTCAAGAGCGTCATCAACGAGATTGAAGGTTTGCAGAATGCTGTACTGATTATTGAGAAGATTGACAAGATATTCGACAAGCAGGGTGCTCTCTTTGGATGCTCTACATTGCTTAAAAACGAGTTGAGTAAAGGTCGTTTGCAGTTACTGTGCACTTCGAGTATTGATGGTTTCACCAAGAATATTGAGACCGATAAGGAGATGACCTCGAATATTGAGAAGATCTCTGTTGATGAGCCCGACGCAATCCATACGCTGGAGATTTTGAAGGGTGTGATACCTGCTTACGAAGATTATCACCGCCTGACCGTCGACGAGGAAGTCCTTAACGAGTCAATCCGCCTGGCCAAGCGCTATCTGACAGAGAAGTGCTTGCCAGCATCGGCCATCGACCTGTTGGACCGTACCATGTCGCATGTGAAAATAGAAAAGGAAAACGTCAAGCCTGAGGAGGCTGCGCCTGAGATGATACTGACTTGTGAAGACCTCAGTGCTGCCGTAGCTCGTCAGACGGGTATACCTCTTGGTAAGGTACAAACACAGGAGCGTGACCGACTGATGGGTGGTGAAGAGACGCTGAAGAAGCGCGTCGTAGGTCAAGATCATGCCGTCAGGAAAGTACTGGATGCCGTTTATGAGGCACGCTCAGGACTGAGTAAGAAGGGGCAGCCTATGGGTTCGTTCTTCTTCCTTGGTCCGACAGGTACTGGTAAGACAGAGTTGTCGAAGGCATTGGCAGAATTCTTGTTTGGTGACGAGAGTGCCTTGTTGCGTTTCGATATGTCAGAGTTCAAGGAGGAACACTCGGTAGCATTGCTCTATGGTGCACCTCCGGGATATGTCGGCTATGAAGAGGGTGGCTTGCTGGTCAACAAGATTCGCCAGAACCCATATAGCGTAGTCCTTTTCGACGAAATCGAGAAGGCACACAAGAGTGTGTTCGATTTGTTCCTGCAGATTCTGGACGAAGGAAAGTTGCACGACCGTCTGGGCCGTGTAGGCGACTTCTCGAATGCCCTCATTCTGTTTACATCGAATATCGGTGCACAAACTATCGTCGAACGCTTCAATAATGGCATTATCCCTGAGAATAATGAGCTGATGGATATCATGCAAGGCTATTTCCGTCCGGAATTCCTGGCCCGTCTAACGGAGATTGTACCGTTCTCGCCCATTACCGACAAGACGGTGGCTCAGATCTTCGATATTCATATGAAGGGATTGCTGAAGCTGTTGGCAGAACAGGATATCACGCTGACCCTGACGCCCGAGGCACGACAGACCATCGCACTGCGTGGTTACAACCAACAATATGGTGCACGTCCAGTGCTGGGTGTTATCCGTAAGGAACTGCGTCACCCCATATCAAAGATGATGATTGCTGGTAAAATCAAGTCAGGCGACCATATTGAGGTGCAGGTGGACAAAGACGGCAATGTTTTATTCGACGTCAAAAACTGATGTGCTGTTCAATTATCATAATATCGGAAACTTAAATACTATTTATTAATTTTAAAACATTACAATTATGGCAATGAAAGAGAATTTCATTTCTATGGCTCCAGATGAGGAGTCTAGTGCAAAAGTCAGTTTGATTGATCAGAACAAGACGCTGATGATTGATCAATACACCAGTGATGTCGAGGCAGGTAATCCTGAGTTCGTGGAGGATATTCAGAATATCAACGATGCCTTCGATCACTTCAAGCCGAAAGTAGACGTTACCTTTACCGACGAAGAAGGCGGTGCAGTGGAAGAGACGTTGAAGTTTGGTGAACTGCGTGACTTTGAGGCCAATGGTGGCAAGGGCCGTCTGGTTGAGAATAGCCCCTTCCTCTCTGGCGTGAAAATGAAGATTGAGACAAATACAAAGATTCGTAAGAGCATTGAGCAGAACCGTAAGCTGCGCGACATCCTGAAAGATGCTGGTAGTCGTGAAGAGTTGAAAGAGATGTTGAAGTCTATGCTCGACGAGTTGGAAAGCGCAAAATAAGGTATGAAAGCGGAAGAACAAATCAGGCAGCTTCAAGAGACCGTTGAACAGCTGAAGGCAGAGAATGATCAGCTGCTGAGTCGCAATATGCAGCTCAGCGAACAACTCTGCATGTGGTATGAGATGCGACAGCGTGTCAGCTGGTTGAAAGAAGAGATGGAGATAGACCGCAGAAATCTGATGATAGCCGATCTTACGGACGATGCCGAACTGCTGGCAGTTATCGAAACACGTCTGGAACAGGATACGTCCCTTTTAAAGGGCGAATTTTCTGGTTCTCAGCTTGCAACACTGATTGGTGTGTCACAAGCTCGTCTGACTAAGTTGTTCCGCAATACCACCTATAAGTCGGCCGACGACTACCTTGACTTTGTACGTCTGGTACGTGCTATGCAGTTGCTTCGTGAACATCCTGAGTATGGTATTGTGGGTGTTAGTGAGGATGCAGGTTTCAAGTCGGTACGAACATTCCAGCGTCACATGCAGGAAGCTGTGGGTATGAGTCCTGTAGAATTTCGAATGATGTTGGAGAAGAATAAGTAAGCGCGACAGCAAAAACCGCGATAAGTATGTTTTGTCGCTTAAATTGCTGGTTGTCGCTACAACTATCAAAGAAAAACCCGAAAATATTGGGAAACAATAAAAAGAAACAATTAATTTTGCAATCAGAAAATCAAAAACAATTATGGCAGATACAGAAATGAAACAAGCCCAGGGTGCTGCACAAGCCGGTGCCGAGCTTCAAGAAAAAGGTAAAGACGTCAGCAAACTGTTGTCAGCATTCGGAGGCTTCAATGCCGTCCGTGGCTTCATGCCTGATGCAGATAATATGAATCCAGCCCGTAAGGCCGCTAAGGATGTATTCTTGAAAGACAAGCGTTTCAAGGAGAAACGTGAAGGACTGGCAAGAGAGATTAGCCGTTGGCTCGAACTGCTTGATCAGGCAGACATTGACAGCGCTACAGGCTATGCTGATGCTTGTAAGCAGGAGGAAGAGAAGCAGACAGGCGTTCTGAAGCAGGGTATCACCGATGCCCTCTATGCTACTAAGGACCTGGAGCGCTCTTACCGTGAACTCGATTCATTCTTCAAAAACTGTGGTACAGACAAGGTGAAGAACCTTCGTATCATCAACGTCCTGAAAGAGGATATTGCAGATGCAGACTCTGGTTTCGCTCATGAGGTTGAGGATATTCTTCGCAATGGTTTCGACCGTCTGAGCCTGAAGGATGCTTACAGCTTGATTTGTGTTCCTGGCGGTGTCTTAAACGACAAGGTTGACCTGCTGCAGTGGGCAAAGATGGCCTTCAAGTATAAGGTCATGCTGTTGACTGACCATGCTGACGAGTATTCGTTCGACGACCTGCAGGCCAATACTGAGGGCTATCGTGATAGCGATCAGGAACTGATGAACGTAGTGATGTGTGCCAACTGGCTCGTTGGTCGTGAGTCAGAGAAGATGTCTGCTGACGAAGAGGACACTGCAGCCTTCTACATTGCTCCTTCTGCTGCACTCTGCGGTAAGCTCTATAATGAGACCGCTAACATGGCACAGGGTGCTGGTGGTAAGAAGTATGGTACGTTGGATGGTGTGAAGGGCGTAAAGAGCGATCTGTTGAAGTCTGAGATTGCCGCTCTGATGGACAATCAGGTAATTCCTATGGTTTACAGTGAGGGTCGTGTGATGGCTTTCAACAACACTACACTTTACAATGGTGACCTTGATGCTATGAAAGAGTATCCTATCGTTCGCGTATTCGACTGGGTTAAGAAGGTGCTGATGAACTTCGTACACGAGGTTGCTCTCGAGAACTGGGATCCATACAACAGCCCCAAGAACTTGAAGGCCAAGATTCAGGAATTCCTCAACCAGTATAAGGGTTATGGCAACCTGTTCCAGAACTACGAGATTGGTGAACCACGTCAGGACCCCGTTACTAAGCAGATTACCTGTGATGTTACGCTGACTCCGTTCTATGCTGCCAAGAACTTTATCATCAAGGTTGCTGCAGACAAGAAGGACAAGGAGGCTGCATTGGCTAACGGCTAATGGCGCACAATATCATGTTAATGTAGTAAACAATTAAAAAAATAGAAAGGAAATTATTATGGCAAAGACTCCAGTATCAATGAAAATTGACGGTTACAAAGATCGTGAAGTATTGAAAGTAACCTACGAGTTTGATCAGGCAACAGACGTTGAGGGACAGATGGCCGGTATCCCCCGTGGTGGTAAGATTCAAGTTCGCGTCAAGGCACTGAACGACGGAACACCCGACCTGATGGCATGGATGGTAGAACGCAACCTGCCAAAGAACGGAAGTATCGAGTTCTTGGAGACCAAAACTGGCAAGGCTATGAAGTCCATCAAATTTACCAACGGCTATTGCGTCGACTTCGAAGAGAAGTGGGAAGACAAGGTGGGTCACTACGAGGAGATTCAGATTACCTGTAAGCAAATCGAGATTGGCTCCGTCAAGTTCGAGAACGAGTGGGCATGATGCTACGCTAGTTGATGATTGATAATTAAAAATAAAGATAAGAAAGGAAATAAGATATGGCAGAGAATGTAACACCGGTAATCCTGAAGGTTAAGGATTTCGAGAATCGTGAAGTATTGATGGTCGACTACAAGTTCAATCAGGCCACAGATCGTGAGGGACAGATTGCGGGTATCCCCCGTGGTGGTCGCCTTAAGGTTCGTGTCAAGGCCATGAACGACGGCAACAGTCAACTGCTGCAGTGGATGCTCGCTCCCAACGACCCACGCGACTTCACCGTCACGTTCCAGAACACGGTCGATGGTTCGACGATGAAGGAACTGAAGGGCACAGGTTGCTACTGCGTGAACTACAAGGAGAACTGGGAGGACGGCCAGGAGCACTACGAGGAGATAGAGATCGTATGCCAGAAACTCGAGAACGGTCCCGTAGCTTTCTCTAACCCCTGGAAGTAAATCCATATCAACATCTAAGGGGTGAGTATGCCAGTATGTCTCACCCCTTATTTTTTTATCTTAAACAGTAATACGCAGAGATATGGGAAAATTTGTATGTCAAGGTGCACTCCTTCAGTGCACGTTTGGAATGGCTCCGTCGACCTTTTCGGTCATCGATCCCACGCGTCCAAAATGCATGAATATGGCCATAGGTAACATTATGGACAATAAGCCGATGGTCAACATTGCACCGTTTGGTATGTGCCAGTCGATGGCCAATCCCACAGTGGCTTCTGCTACTGCGGCAGCAATGGGGGTACTCACCCCGATGCCCTGTGCGCCAATGATAGCGGCCCCTTGGACGCCAGGTGGTCAGGCAAAGATTTCCAACTTTCCTGCGCTGCTTGATAACTGCAAATGTATGTGCAATTGGGGCGGACAGATTTCCGTCACCATGCCTGGTGCTATTTCGCCACAAACGGATGCGAAGTAAGAGGTGAGAGATAAACGGTGAAAAGGAATTCAAACATAACTGAGAGGTGTGTAGTGGCGATACTGTTGCTACTTCTCACTTTTCATTTTTCACTTTTCACAGTCAATGCCCAGACGATGGAGATGAAGGACTTCACCCGTATGAAACGTCCGTTATGGAAGCGCTCGAAGGTTGTTGTCGATAAACAAAAGGCATTGCTCGACCTGACGACAACTGAAAAGGGATTCTCCTTCAAAGCCAATGGCACAGAGGAGGCAGAAATTGCTGAGGGCGATGGCATCATTACTGTTAAGGTACCTCACAAGACACGCTTTCTGAACATCGCTCATCCTACCTTTGGTCAGCTGACATGGCGTGTACCCGTCAAATATTTGAAGCGTAAGAAGCACTATCGTGCCACCTTGCTGACCTCTGATCCTACCAAGGCGTATAAGCTCAGCCAACAGTGGGTGGTCATGCAGGTTCAGCCAGCCAATGTCATTGTCCACATGGACTCTACCGTTCATCTGTTGCGTGACGGTAATCTGGCACTCCAGCTGCCCCTTGGCACTCACCACTATCAGGTCGAGTCACCGTTCTATGAAGAGGTCACTGATTCGTTCTGTCTTAGCGATACAGCCAAGACCGTGCTTAACATCACACTGCAGCCGGCTTACTCCTATCTGAAGGTGGTCACGCCTTGGACGGGTGCCGACATCTATGTTGACGGACAGCTGCTTGACCCTGTAACGTCCACTAGTAGCCGTCTCATGGCAGGCACTCACTATCTCTCGGTACGCAAGGGCGGACTCAGCTACTACGAGTCATCCATCCAGATAGGACGTGCCGAAAAGCGGGTCATGACGCTGACGCAGAGCGATTTCGATCCTCGTTGGATGCCCAAGGTGACCGTCATTCAACCACAAGCCACCGCTGACACTGTACAGACTGCTCAGGCCATCCAGGAACCTGCAGCCTCCGTCACCCTCAAGGCCGCCACTTCCGACACCGAGATTCTCATCGACCGTGTCCTTGTGGGTAAGGGAGAGTGGAGCGGACAACTTACCAAGGGTTACCACCAGCTTAATACGCGTCAGGACAGCGTCGAGTCAGCGACATCCGACCTCTGGATTGACAGCGAGCTGCCGCTGGAGCAACAGCTTGCTGTACCGCAGACCAGCGAGGCCCTCATCAATATTCACAGCAATGTCGTTGGTGCCCAGATCTTTATCAACAATCGTTTAGTAGGCCAGACTCCCTACATTGTGGAGCATCTGTCGGCCAATAAGGTGTATGAGGTCCGATTAGAGAAAAAAGGCTATAAAACTGTATCTCAAAAAATACAGCCCAAGGGCAATGAACTGACTGATATGAATATCAAAATGAAAAAGAGATAGCATTCAGAATGATTACTGTCCGCCCAGATGCGAGAAGTAGTCGATGATGTCGTCCCAAGTCTTAAACGTATCTGAACCGTATTCAAGGAGAGTGGCCATGGTGTCGCCCTCCTTTTTCTGACTGATCAGGTAGTCGCCATAGAGCAGGTCGCGCCGATAGGTGTAGACGGTATGTCGCCAGGCAGGTACGTTGATGTATTCCTCGAGCCATGCTTCTGTCTCCGGCTGTGGGGCATCGGCCACGAAATACATGTCGTAGTGCTCTATCAACAGGCGTACGGCCTTCTGTACTGATGAGGCAGGCTGATGGTGTGAATTAGACATGGTCTCTATACCTATATATATTATAGGGCGCTGACGATGACGCTGCTGGTCGTCAATCCATTGTATGACGGGCATCACGCTGTGCATATAACTCTGGTCGTCCATACGGTGTTCACCGTGGAAGTGGGTGGCCTGCGAATAGTGCTGGCAAAACATGTCGAAAGTGTCCACCAGGTCGTCGCGGTCGCCAAAGAGTCCCCACACGTGCTGGCGGTCCTCGTCGGTCAGTCCTACGAAACGCTGTTCGGACACGTCACGGTAGGCTTTTACCAATGCCTTGTCGACATAGAACTCCTGTATGCCATCCAGACGCGGATTCTGAAACTGCTGCGTGCCCGTCATGCCGTGGGCCTTCATGGTCTCGGCAATCTCCAGTGCAGGATTGATGCAGATGCGGTCGAAGCCACGTAACTGCTCGGCATACATCCCACCCATGGATGTGCCGATGATGAGGTCGGGATGTTCTTCGTTACAGATGCGGTGGAGTAGGGCGATGGCCTCGTGCGGGTCAATGGGCAGGTCGGGGGCTATTACCTTAGCCTGTGGCATGACGGTGCGCAGGCGTGTGACGGTACCTGACTGTCCACTGGAGCCGAAACCGTGGCAATAGAGCAACGTCTTACCGGCCATGAGGTCTGGAAACTGCTTGACGTATGGATTTCCTGTTGTCATATCTTTCTTGTTTGTGTCCTGCAAAGGTACTATTTTTTTTATAAATAGATTAAACCTTTTGTCTTTTTTTTAGTCAAAGCAAATGCTATAGAACTTAAACAACTGTACAATTGTTTTAAAACAACTTATGAAAAAACTATTTTTGCCTCTTCTGCTCTTGGTAGCAGTGTCTGCTCATGCAGCCGAAAATCCAGTGTTAACTATTGAAGGTGGTCAGGTGAAAGGCGTCTTGGCTGACGACCATCCTGACGTGTATGTCTATCGTGGCATTCCCTATGCTGCACCTCCCATTCGTGAGAACCGTTGGAAGGCTCCACAGCCCGTCGTGCCCTGGAAAGGTGTGAAGATTTGCGACACTTTTGGTCGTCCGAGCTATCAGGCCATTCAGTATACTGGTGGCTATTATACGGAGTGGGGCTATGGTAAGGAGGCCGCCTTCAGTGAGGATTGCCTGTATCTGAACGTATGGACGAAAGCTCCTGGCAAGGTTGGCAAGAAACTGCCCGTAGCGCTGTGGATTCATGGTGGTGGCTATCGTGAGGGCTTCGGTTCTGAGCCAGAGTTCGATGGACAGGAGTGGGGTGCCAAGGACGTGGTGCTGGTTACCATCAACTACCGTCTGGGCATCTTCGGATTCCTTTGCCATCCTGCATTGGCCGAAGAGAGTCCCAACCATGTGTCGGGTAACTACGGTATATTGGACCAGATAGAGGCTTTGAAGTGGATTAAGAAGAATATTGAACAGTTTGGTGGCGACCCCAATAACGTGACTATCTTCGGACAGAGCGCTGGTGGTGGTAGCGTACGTACGCTGTGTGAGAGCCCCTTGGCCCGTGGACTGTTCCACAAGGCAGTCATCATGAGTGCCCAGGGCTTGAGCATCCCCAATCCCAATGGTGGTGGCATGATGGGTGGTCGCTATAGCGGTGGCTCTATCGAGGATGCTGCCAACAATGCCAAGAAGATGTTTGACTGGGCCGGCATGACTGATCTGCAGAAGATGCGCCAAGCCTCGACCGAGACTGTATTCGCTCTGCCTACACTCTATCAGCAGGTGAACAACCCCGCTCCACAAGGTGGTGGCATGATGGGTATGATGCGTATGGGTATGGGCTTTATGCCGATGATTGACGGTTATGTCAGCGTGAAGAGCTTCGATGATGCCACTCGCCAAGGCACACTGGCTGATGTTCCTTATATGATTGGTTTCACTCTGAACGATATGGGCAACATGTCGCCAAACATTGCTGAGTTCTGTAAGGTTCGTGCTGAAAAGGGCGGTAAGGCTTGGGCTTACGAGTTTGCCCGTCCGTTACCTGACGACGGCAGTCACCCCGAGGTGACACAGCGTTTGCGTGGTGCCTTCCACTCCAGCGACTTGTGGTTTGTGTTCAAGAGTCTGAAGCATTGCTGGCGTCCTTGGACCAAGGGCGACTGGGACCTCTCAGAGAAGATGCTGACGGCATGGACCAACTTCGCCAAATACAGTGATCCCAACGGTCCGAAGGGTGGTGCATGGAAACCCTGCACGGCGAAGACACCTAAGTTCATGGTGTTCAAATTGAACGACAAGGATGCCGAGGCTTCATTCTTTGGTGAGCCTGAGATTGCGCCTCAGCAGGGCTTTGGTGGTTTTGGCGGCTTCCCTGGTCCCAGACCAGCCAATAGTAATGCCCCCAGAAGATAATAGGTATGGCGTTATTCTTTAAAACCCTGTTTTCAGGGATTAAGGAAGGTGCTATCGCAGCGTGGTACGACCTGCGGTGGTACCTTCTTTTGATGGCTGTAGTGTTTGTAGTTTATAAACTTTATGTCATCTTGAAAGCTAAAAAAAACGTTAAATAATGTTATAAAATAGCTTTCTAATATTGGGTATTCCATTTAAAATATGTACCTTTGCACCCGCAAAAGTGCCCATTGCGCTGGCTGAATAGCTATCAAAGCACTGAAAAAGAGCGACTTAGTCTTCGAAAAGGAAGATGTAGTTCGTTTCTTTATGTGTGTGCTCTAAAAGTTAAGGTTGGCAAAATGACACTGATGCAAAACGAGAAAATAAACATTTTATAAATAACATTATTATTAAATTTTAAACTGAAATGCCAGGATTAATTGGAAGAAAAATCGGAATGACTTCCGTTTTCAGTGCCGACGGTAAGAATGTACCGTGCACTGTTATCGAATGTGGTCCTTGTGTTGTTACTCAGGTGAAGACCGTCGAGAAGGACGGCTATGCAGCTCTTCAGCTCGCTTACGGCGACAAGAAGGAGAAGAACACCACCAAAGCAATGATGGGTATCTTCAAGAAGGCAGGTACAACACCAAAGGCTCACTTGGCCGAGTTCAAGTTTGACGAGGAACACAACCTCGGAGACGTTATCACTGTAGAGATGTTCAGCGACGCTGAGTTCGTCGACGTTGTGGGCACCTCTAAGGGTAAGGGTTTCCAGGGTGTTGTTAAGCGCCACGGTTTTGGTGGTGTGGGTCAGAGCACTCACGGTCAGGACGACCGTCTGCGTAAGCCCGGTTCTATCGGTGCTTGTTCTTATCCCGCCAAGGTGTTCAAGGGTATGCGCATGGGTGGCCAGATGGGTGGCGACCGCGTGACCACGCAGAACCTGAAAGTGTTAAAGGTAATTCCAGAGCACAACCTTCTGTTGGTGAAGGGTAGCTGCGCTGGTTGTAATGGTTCAACTGTTTTAATTGAGAAGTAAGCTATGGAAATTAACGTATTGAATATCAAAGGTCAGGAGACCGGACGTAAGGTTACGTTGAACGATGCTATCTTCGGCATTGAACCTAACGACCACGTTATCTATCTGGATGTAAAGCAGTATCTCGCTAACCAGCGTCAGGGTACGGCTAAGGCTAAGGAGCGTTCAGAGCATGCAGGTTCTACCCGCAAGCTGGGTCGCCAGAAGGGCGGCGGCGGTGCTCGTCATGGTGATATCAATTCACCTCTGTTGAAGGGTGGTGGCCGCGTATTCGGTCCTACACCTCGCGACTATGGTTTCAAGCTGAACAAGAAGGTGAAGGCACTGGCTCGTAAGTCAGCTTTGTCATACAAGGCACAGGAGAACGCCATCATCGTTGTCGAGGACTTCGAATTCGAGGCTCCTAAGACCAAGGAGTTCCTGGCTGTTGCCAAGAACCTGAAGGTTGACGGCAAGAAGCTGTTGGTAGTTCTGCCCGAGTCAAACAAGAACGTATATTTGTCAGCTCGTAACCTGCAGAAGTCTGAGTGCATCCTCGCTGCTAACGTGAACACCTACAAGGTGCTGAACGCTGACGTGATGGTAGTGACTGAGAAGTCGCTGGAGGTTATCAACGGTGTATTAAACAAGTAAAATAGAGGAGACTAAAGATATGGCATTTATTATTAAGCCTCTGATTACAGAGAAGATGACAAACATCACGGAGAAGACGTCAATGGACCGCACTTATAAGCCCAAGACTGGTGCTCATCGTGGTGAAGAGGTGACCAAGAAGGCTCAGCCCAAGTATGGTTTCATCGTGAAGCCCGAGGCTAACAAGATTGAGATCGCCAAGGAGGTAGAGTCTCTGTACAATGTGACAGTTATCGATGTGAACACGGCTCGTTATGCCGGTAAGCGCTCAAGCCGCTATACCAAGGCAGGTCTCGTGAGAGGTCAGAAGAACGCGTTCAAGAAGGCAATCGTTACTCTTAAGGAGGGCGACAGCATTGATTTTTATAGCAATATTCAATAATAAGAAATGGCAGTACGTAAATTAAAGCCCGTTACTCCGGGTCAAAGACACAAGATTATTGGCACGTTCGAGGATATTACTGCATCCGTGCCAGAGAAGTCTCTCGTTTACGGTAAGCGTTCTACTGGTGGTCGAAACAACACCGGTAAGATGACCGTCCGCTACATGGGCGGCGGCCACAAGAAGAAGTATCGTCTGATCGACTTCAAGCGAGAGAAAGATGGTGTTCCAGCTGTAGTAAAGACAATCGAGTATGATCCTAACCGTTCAGCTCGCATTGCTCTGCTCTACTATGCTGATGGTGAAAAACGTTATATCATTGCTCCTAACGGACTGGAGGTTGGTGCAACCTTGATGTCGGGTGCAGAGGCAGTGCCTGAGGTAGGTAATGCGCTCCCCCTGGCTAACATCCCCGTGGGTACCGTAATTCACAACATTGAGTTGCGTCCCGGACAGGGTGCCCTGCTGGTTCGTTCGGCTGGTAACTTTGCTCAGTTGACTTCTCGTGAGGGTAGCTACTGTGTGATTAAGCTTCCTTCAGGTGAGACCCGTCAGGTGCTCTCAGCTTGTAAGGCTACTATTGGTAGTGTAGGAAACTCTGACCACGCTCTGGAACAGTCTGGTAAGGCTGGTCGCTCACGCTGGTTGGGACGTCGTCCTCACAACCGTGGTGTTGTTATGAACCCGCACGATCACCCAATGGGTGGTGGTGAAGGCCGTCAGTCTGGTGGACACCCACGTTCACGCAAGGGCTTGTACGCTAAGGGTCTCAAGACTCGCGCTCCTAAGAAGCAGTCGAACAAGTACATCATCGAAAGAGCTAACAAGAAGTAATCACGAAGTTAAGAAAGAGTAAATTATGAGTCGTTCATTAAAAAAAGGCCCGTACATCAACGTATCGCTCGAGAAGAAGATTCTCGCTATGAATGAGAGCGGTAAGAAGAATGTCGTAAAGACATGGGCCAGAGCTTCAATGATTTCCCCCGATTTCGTGGGACATACAGTTGCAGTTCATAACGGAAACAAATTTATCCCTGTCTACATTACCGAGAACATGGTAGGACACAAGCTGGGCGAGTTCTCTCCCACGCGTCGTTTCGGTGGCCATGCCGGTAACAAGAAGTAAGCTCCAGGGAGATTAAACATTAAAAATGAAAAATTAAATATGGGAGCAAGAAAAAGATTAGCGGCTGAGAAAAGAAAAGCAGCCAATAAGACACAGTACTTTGCAAAGCTGAAAGGCTGTCCCTCTTCACCCCGCAAGATGCGTTATGTCGTTGACATGATTCGCGGTATGGAGGTGAATCGCGCACTTGGTGTGTTGCGCTTCTCGAAGAAGGCTGCCTCAGAGAATGTAGAGAAGCTTCTCCGCTCGGCTATCGCCAACTGGGAGGCCAAGAATGACCGCAAGGCAGAGGACGGTGAACTGTATGTTAGCCGTGTATTTGTCGACGAGGGTGTGACAATGAAACGTATGAGACCGGCACCTCAGGGCCGTGGCTATCGTATCCGCAAGCGTTCGAACCACGTAACTCTGTTTGTTGACGCTAAAACTAATGATTAAGTAAAAGGTATGGGACAGAAAGTAAATCCTATTAGCAACCGTCTTGGTATCGTCAAGGGTTGGGATTCAAACTGGTTCGGAGGCAAGAACTTCGGAGACAACCTGGTTGAGGATCAGAAAATCCGTAAGTATCTGAACGAGCGTCTGGCTAAGGCCAGCATCTCGAAGATTGTCATCGAGCGTACACTGAAGCTGGTTACCATCACCATCTGCACAGCCCGTCCGGGTCTGGTCATTGGTAAGGGTGGTCAGGATGTCGACAAGCTCAAGGAAGAGCTGAAGAAACTCTACGACAAGGAGATTCAGATTAATATTTTCGAAGTTAAGAAGCCTGAGCTCGATGCAAACATCGTAGCCAACAACATCGCTCGCCAGATAGAGGGTAAGATTGCTTACCGCCGTGCTATCAAGATGGCTGTGGCTAACACCATGCGCGCTGGAGCAGAGGGTATCAAAGTGCAGATCTCAGGTCGTCTGAACGGTGCTGAAATCGCACGTAGCGAGATGATCAAGGAAGGCCGCACACCGCTGCACACCTTCCGTGCTGACATTGATTACTGCCAGGCAGAGGCTCTGACGAAGGTTGGCCTGCTGGGTCTGAAGGTCTGGATTTGCCGTGGTGAGGTTTATGGAAAGGTTGACTTGGCTCCTAACTTCACACAGGAGAAGGGCGCTGCCCGCTCTAACGGTGGTCGTGACAATGGTGGCAGAAGATTCCGCAACAAGAAAAAGTAATTAATTTTGTAAAAGAGAAGCTATCATGTTACAGCCCAAAAGAGTAAGATATAGAAGACCACAGGACGGACGTGGCAATAAAGGCAACGCCCACCGTGGAACGACGCTGGCTTTCGGCTCATTCGGTATTAAGACACTGGATGCCAAGTGGATTGACAGTCGTCAGATTGAGGCAGCTCGTGTTGCTATCAACCGTTATATGAACCGTGAAGGTCAGGTATGGATTCGCATCTTCCCGGACAAACCCATCACTCGCAAGCCTGCTGATGTACGTATGGGTAAAGGTAAGGGTGACCCCGCAGGATGGGTGGCTCCCGTTACTCCGGGTCGTATCCTCTTTGAGGTCGAGGGTGTTCCTTTTGAGGTTGCCAAAGAGGCTCTGCGCCTCGGTGCCCAGAAGTTGCCCGTGAAGACTAAGTTTGTTATTCGCCGTGATTACGATAAAAACGCTTAAGCTATGAAGATGAATGAAATTAAAGGTCTCGAGACCAAGGAATTGGCCGAGAAGCTGGAGACTGAGGTTGCCAACTACAATCAGATGAAGTTGAACCACGCAGTGACTCCCATGGAGAATCCATCACAGATTAAGGCCGCACGTCGTGACATCGCACGTATGAAGACAGAACTCCGTCAGAGAGAACTTAACAAATAATAATGGTCCAGATGGAAACAAGAAATTTAAGAAAGACAAGACAGGGTGTCGTTATCAGCAACAAAATGGATAAAACCATTGTTATTGCAGCTAAGTTCAAGGAGAAGCACCCGATTTATGGTAAGTTTGTCCAGAAGACAAAGAAGTACCATGCTCA